>JACPPF010000169.1 GCA_016191165.1 Planctomycetota bacterium | reverse complement strand
TCGAGATACTGCAAACCGAAATTGCCGCCTGGTCAACCCGTGTTAACCAGAAGCAACGAGCCGTCGATTGGCAATTCACCATCGACAAAGCGCGACGTAAATTGAAGCGGCTCTATCCCAAAATTTAGTCTGGACAGGGCAGTAGTCCGGGTATGCGAGCAAGGTCTGCACCATTGCGCCGAGCAGCCGCCGGTCTCGCCGCTTCATCATTTCCTTGATGGCTTCGACGAGCGGTTCCTGGACCTCATCGCGGTATGCCGCGGCCAGCTCCTGGTCCATGCGAACGGGGACACACTCTTCGGTCAACGGCGGCAGGCGGTCGGAAACCTCATTGAGGCTCAAAAAAACGCATTTGTCAATCAGATGCCGTCCGAAGAGTGGCGGCATGATGCCAGGACGGACCATTTTGGTGGTGGTCTTGCTCCCGCGTGACATTCGATTGTCGTCACTTCTTCCACCCGAACGCTCCGTAATCCTGGTTTCGATCCGACCGTAGCGTTCGTTGAACGCGGTGGTATCGGACCAGCCGAGTCCCTCTTGGACCAGCGACTGCGGCGAGAGCCGAAAAAGTAATGGACGGAGATGCTCCGCGTATCCGCCGATCAACGTGCCGGTCAAGGCAATGACCTTACGGCAAGCAGCAGCCAGGGCAGCCGCCGCATGGCCCTGGGCGGTGTCAGCCCCTTTCTCTTCATGGAGCTCATCGAGAATCAAATACTTGAAGAAGTTCTTCAGCCGCCGCTTGATGAGCAAGGCGGGTTCGTAGCGGCGCAGCTCACCAGTCATCTGCCAGAGGGGTGACCCGCAACCATTCACTAACCGGTCGGCTTCGTTTGCGTCATTGTCGGGTTCGGGACGGTGGTCTGAAAAGACCCACTCGCAGCGAGTCCGCCGTTTCCACAACCCGGTTCCCGCCTGGCCGTTCTTCCCAGGCTGGCCGACAATGAGCGGTTCGCGTTTGTCATCGACCAGCCGCCGGCCACACTGCGGGCAGCGAAGGAAGCCGTCGATCACTTTCGTGCGGACCTGGCAGGCTGGCTTCCACTTTGCTCCCAACTTGGCCCGGTCTCGGGCGATTATGTACCACTCGACACCGGTCGGCTTACTGCTCCGGTTCAGATGGAGCAGGTTCTTCCAGCTTTCGATCTGGATGATTTCCGCTCCCGGGATTGTTTCCTGGATTTCGCGTTCCCACTTGTTGACGAGCTGCCCGGGACAAAAGACCAAAGCCCGATAGGGTCGGCCGCTGGCGTGAGAGTGAACGGCCGACAGGCCCATGATGGTCTTGCCGGTGCCCATTTCTCCAATGAGCATGACGCACTTCTGCCGTCGAAGTGCCTTCCGGGCCGCCTCGATTACATGTGACTGAGCCTCGAATGGAGGTCGCAGCAGATTCAGGGCGGGCAACGCATGCTGGCCGGGCACGTGCAAAGGTTCCAGTGCCAGTTCGGCTTGCTTGCCGAGGAGCGGGCCATAGGCGAGCAGATACTCTTCGAGATTCTTGACCTCACTGGACCAGGCCGTGCCGTTAATCTTGCTATGTCCATGAGGCTGGCCGTTGATCGTCAGGTGGCGGTGCCTGAGGCCGAACCGGACCAGTTCGTCCAGCGTGTCGTTGTTGGCCAGCACCAGTCCCGCGTCACAGCCACGTTGCGTCAGTGGAACGATGATCCCCTTCTTCCGCATCTCCCCATGCAGCCAGGGGACCCATTCTCGCAAGAGCGGCGTCGTGAAATGAGGACTCTGGAGGAGTTGCCAGAGTGTTTCGTCGGTCACGACGGGCATGAAACCTTCGCGCTGGCCCAGGCAGAGAACGTGCCAGAGGCCGTAGTCGAATTTCGTCCGATAGACCCGGTAACCGTCCGGACATTTCGACAGAAGGCTTTCATTGACGCTGCCGACGTGAGCGGTGTAGTCGATCCGCTTCTGGTCCTTGGTTGATGAGCGGAGTCCGGCCGTGAGGGCCTTCACAGCCGTTTCCGAACCGGCCACGGATAGCAGCAGGATTTCCTTCTCGTGAAGGGCGATGGCGTCGCAATGGACCTTGAACCGGGAGCAGGTGGAGCGGCGTCCCCGCCCGGAGCTGAACACTTCGATGTCGAAAGAACCGACAGCCGATTGGACCGGCTCCTGTCCGTCCTGCATGGTTGACCTCGCCAGGGAATAGAACTCGCCAAGGGCCGGAGCAACTTGTCCCGCCCCGAAATGGCGGGTGCTACTCGTCCTTGGCGTCGGCCTCGGAGAACGTGCGGATGCGACCGGAGCAATCCACCGTCCGGATGACCAGGTCGATCCGCTCTGAGATTGTCGTCCTGGTAGTTGTGCTGCCATCGTCGTTTTCGGTGTCGGTCACGTCACTGATGAAGGAGTGCTTTCTTGACGTGCCACGAACAACATGAGGCAGCTTCCCCTCCGGTTGGACTACCCCGTCCAGGTGACCACTCGCCAAAAGCAGGGCGACATGCCCAATACCCAAGGGAAGCGGAGGAGAAGGAACGGATGATTCTGGAGGAGAAGCCAGGTGTGATCGCAGCGGCGAACTGGCCAGCATGCACTGCAACTCCGGCTCCGTGGGAGCGGTCTTCTCGAATCGCCGAGGACCAGCGCCGGGCGGGATATGATATCGGAAGCCCTCTGGGGCCTGGACGACTTCCCAGGCATCCCGACCGCCGGCTCGCTCTGCTTCGGGTCGGAGACGTTTGTGGCCGAACACGATTATTTCTTTGAATGGCCGGACTGCTTCCGGGAACGGCACGACGCTGATGTGCTCGTAGTGCCTCGCGAGGTATTGACGGGCGTGTGAGTATTCTTCGACGACATCTTCTGGACAGACCAGGGCCATGACGCCACCTGGCATGAGCCACTCGGTCGCCCTCCACAGAAACTGCTCCTCCACCCTGCGGCCTCCATAGCAATCGTCGAAAGGCGGGTTGAGCCAGACGAAGGAGAAACTGCCAAAGCTGGCCCGGCAAGCGAAGAAGTCGGCCGGGGCCAGCACGTGGGCACCAGGCAGGACCTCTTGAAGCGCGGCTGCGCGGCTGTCGTCCAACTCGATGGCATAGGTCATCGCCGAGTGGCAGGAGAGCAGCTTCGAAAGTTGACGAAACGCCGCCCCTTCTCCGGCACACGGATCGAGGATGGTGAAGGGTTCCCCAGCCGGTGACTGCAAGTATGAGGCTGCATGGGCAACAGCTTCTTCGTGGGCAGGATAGAACCCACCCTTGACCTGTGCCGCTAACCGCATGGTCTTCCTCTAGAATTGGAAACGACAACTCCCACCGCAAGGTGGGAGTTGTCGCTCGCAAGAGAATGCTGAGAGCAACCGGAGGAGCCGCAGCAACCTCGTTGTCAGTTGCTGCTGCCCATCTCCACAGCGAGATTCCACGCCTTCTGCTTCAAGCGGGCTCCGGAGCCAAACCAGATCGAGTCGAGCCGGCGGCTGGTCCGTTCGGCGTCATCGGCTCCGCGACTCGGGCGGACGTGATCGACGAACTCGGTCACGGCATTGAAGGCCGTCCAGGTGGAAGACTTGATCGACGGCTCGTCGTGCCCGATGCCTTCCTCGAACAGCCGATGAAGCTCCTGGCGGATGTTTACCGCCCGTGCATTGTCCTTCCCTTCGTCGGGGTCGGGGTAAATCTCGCGGAAGTAGGCCGAGACCTGGGCCTGGCTCGGGTAGTGCGACGCCAGCCGATTGATCTGCTCGGCGGCGTCATCGTAGAAGCGGGCCGCAAAACCGAGAACCTGCTGTGCCTCCTTGATCTTCGCTTCAAGGTCGCCCTTGTGAAGGATGCTGACGCCTTGCCCTTGGCTGCGACGATCGGCCAAGGCGAGTGTATTAGCACAAACAACCCGAATCGGCGTGAAATACACCCGCAGAGCGGCCGAGCCGTCGTGGGCGTTCGAGAGCAGAAGGTACTTGTCCACGATGTCCGCAGAATTCTTGACCTGGATGTGGCCCGGAAGCTTGGCAAGCATCCAGATCTTTTCGCCGCGTCCAAGGGCTCCTGCCGTGTGGTAGCGGAGTCCGCCGTCAGCGACGATAGCATCCAAATACCCGAACGCTTGATGGTTTTGCACCGGGACGTATCCGTTCCCGACAACACCGAGAACCGCGTTCGTGTCGGTCCGAACGGTCGCCTTCTTCGTTGGGACTTCGTAGCCGTCGCCGGTCTTGAGCGCTTTGAGTTCGACCAGATAGTTGAGGCCGGCAGCCTCAATGGCTTCACGGGCAGTCGCTGGTCGGTCGAGCTTGGTGCCTAGCCGGTGCCAGGGAACGTCGCCAAAAAACGCCATCGCCGTTTTGCCGTTCGTTGTCGCAAGGTCATGGGCCATCTTGGGTACTCCGAGAAAGGAAAGAAAGCAGCCTGCAACGGAGTACCCGCGCGAACATACCGTCGTCGCCAGTTGCCTGCGTCAATCCCTGTTTTCTTCTCAAAAGACTGGCGTTTGATTTCGTTGAGCAACTTGTGCATGGTGTCCAGCACGCGGATCGTGCTACCCGACGTCACCTTGACCGCCAACCGTTGCAACGTCTCCTAGCGTCGCGTTGGGACGGGTTGGGGGTGGCTCTATTGAGCAAACGGGACTAGCCGAAGGTGTATAGTGGTCCGCCTCCGACGGGGCCGCTCCCCGAAGGGGTTGTCAGTCTCTGTCCGACAGCCCACCGCCTCGGTGATTAATGTGGAATCGTTGAAAGCCGCTGCGGAGGCGGCTGTTGGAGAGATACCTGGGCTGCGCGAACAGCCCAGGCATCCGAGTTCCTGGCAGCAGAGTGCTCGCGAAAGCCTCTACCACCAAGCCAATGCCATCTTAGCGGATGGCACAAACGGGGTCCACGCGAGCCTCTGCCTTACTCAAGGTGAACTTGAGGAAAGCGAGGTCCGCGTGAATAAGTTGAAACGCGGGGCCACAGCATTGTGGCCCCTAATTGACGCCTCGGCCGGCAAGCGAGGCCAGCTGTACAAACCGATTGACCAAAAACTGTACCGTCGAATCGACCCTGTTATCTTCATCGCCAAGTTGGCAATCTTCGCCGCTCTACTCCTGCTTTTCGGCTACGGCATCCTGTCGGACGATTCGACCGTGACGGTCATGATCAGCTTGATCCTCGGCATCCCGCCGTTGCTCATGGCCTGGGAGATCCTGACCGGCACCGAAGGCGTCGCCATGACCGTCAGGAAGCTGACGCTCCTTACCGTTGTGCCGCTCGTCGTCTTGAGTACCGCACTCGCGGCCGGCGCGCCCGTCCTCAAGGTTCTATGCCAAATCGGCCTTGGGGTCGTCCTCGCTGGGGGGACAGAGCTCGCACATCAGGCTCTGCACCGGACGGGCGTGGGGAAGGCCGTTTGGGACCATCCCATCGGTGCCGTGTTGTGCGGGCTGACAGGGATCTCGTTCCGCTTCTATCAGTGGCACCATCTCTGGCATCACAAGTACAACGGGACGGAGAAAGACAGCGAGAGCTTCGATTACCTTTATTCGTTACTCAAATCCGAGTCGCGAACCACGCGCATCCTGGGCTTCATCCTGCATGTGTCAATGGTTGCGCACTACGTCTCCATGCTGCACAGGATGTGGCTGGCGATTACTGGGCGCCTCGCGGCCGTGTTGCTGGTTAGGCGGCCCGAAATGTCGGAGTCGTCGGCCCGAAAGATCCAGTGCGAGTATCGAATTATGGCGGCAGTCCTGATTGCTGGCCTTGGCGTGTCGATCGCGTTGCAGACGACCTTACTACTCATGGTGTGGTTGATCCCCGTGCTGATCGGGTGGGGCCCGGCACACGCCCTTATCGAGTTCGGCGAGCACTGGCAGTGCGACACGCCGACCGGCAATGTCTTCGTCAACACCCGCAGCATCCGTGCGGGCCGATTCGCCCAGTTGCTTACCAACAGCAACGATGCCCACCTCGCCCACCACTACGATATGCACGTGCCGATGGACAAGCTCGAAGCGTTCGAGGAGTGGCTGGCTTCCAGCCACAGCTTCAAGTACGTCGAAGAGTCCTACCTGACCTTTTTCGGCAAGGTCGTCCGGTATCTATGGACGGGCAAGGTCGACCAGTGTTCATAGTGTGCGCGAACCGTCGGGCGCAGGGTAGCGCCCTTGACTAAAGGCTGAAGGTGCAGAGCTCACGATAGGCTTGGCACTTTCATTTGGCACAGGAAAGGTGAGAAATATGAAACCGTTTACATTCGAGATCGAGACGGACGTCATCCAGCGCTTTCCGAGGGTCAGCGTCGGAAGTTTCGTGGTGACAGGCCTGGAGCAGGCGGCGGCGGCCCTTCACGACGCCGCCAAGGTGGCGGAACAGGTCCGCAACGAACTCGTTGCGAAGGGCATTTCCATCCAGAATCTCGCCGTGGACGTGCGGGTCGCGGGTTGGCGCCAGGCGATCGCGACCTGCGGGCTGAAGGCCTCGACCTACAAGTCCAGCCCCGAGCAACTCGGCCGGCGTTACCTCAAGGGAGATACGATTAGCACACCCTTGCCAGTCGTCAATGCCTACTGCGCCGTGTCGAGCCGGCACTTGGCGCCGATGGCAGGCTACGACTTGGACCGTTTCCCCAACCCTCAGTTGGCCCTGCGCATGGGCCGGCCGGGGTCGGACGCGTTTCATCCCCTGGGCGGCCGGGCCGACGACATGCCCATCACCCCCGAAGTCGTCGTCTACGCCAGCGGCTCGGTAGTAGTTTGCTGGGCGTTCAACCACCGAGATAGCCAGGACACCTGTCTCACGGCGGACACGCGGGACGCAGTGTTCTTTGCCGAAGCTGTCACGGCAGTCCAACAGGAGGCAATGAACGCCGCGCTTTCAGAGTTGGCTGGTTTGCTCCGCGAGGGGGGAGCCGACGTTGGGCCTATGGTGATCGCCGATGCAACAAGCCCGAGCTTTACGTTGTGCAAGTAGACCGGCGCGCGGCGAGCAAGGGCCAGAAGAAAACAACGCGCAGGCCCCCCTGAACCGGGGAGTGGGCGCTCTCATTTCGGCGGCATATAGTAGGCCGCAGGGCAATGGCAGGGGCGGAAGGCCCGGACTCACCGGGAAGGGGGGGAAATCATGGAACTGGGCCTTCAGGGGAAGGCGGTGCTGGTGACCGGCGCGAGCAGGGGGATAGGGCGCGCGGTTGCCGAAGGGTTTGCCCGGGAGGGGGCACGCCTGTGTGTCGTTGCGCGGAACGTCGAGCCGTTGGAGCAACTGCGCGCGTCGTTGTCGAATCTGGGCGCAACGGAGGTCTTTGCCGTACCCGGGAATGTCGCATTGGCAGACAGTCTTCAGCGGATTGTCGATTCGATGCTTGAGCGGTTTGGCGGCATCGACATCGTGGTGAGTAATGCCGGTGGGCCCCCAGAGGGCTGGTTCATGGAATGTACCGACTCAATGTGGCAGGAGGGCTTCGAGCGGAACTTCCTTGCGCTGGTCCGGCTCGCGCGCCTCGCGATCCCGTACATGAAAAGCCGACGCTGGGGTAGGATCATCCACATTTCGTCGGTCGCGGCCCGTCAGCCGATTGATCGGCTCACCATTTCCAGCGCACTACGCGCCGGGTTGCTTGGCCTTATCCGCAGTTTGGCGAGCGAGATGGCTTCCGAAGGTATAAGTGTGAATAGCGTGCTCCCTGGCTTCACCAAGACAGAGCATGTTGCGGAGTTGGCGACAGCGCTGGCGGCCGGCCGACAGTGCAGTGTGGAGGAGGTGTACGGAGAGTGGCAGCGGTCCATCCCAGCTGACCGCCTCGCAGCTCCCGACGAAATCGCACGGCTGGTTCTGTTCCTGGCGAGCGAACACGCAGGATACATCACGGGAACGGCTATCCCCATCGACGGTGGTTTCGTCAAGGGCATCAGCTGAACACAGGCCCCCGAGCAGATAGGAAGCCGATTGTTCCTTCGGCAGCGGCGGGGCGTGACATCTCCACAGCTTCCGGCTTCCGGTTTTACTAAACTAACGAGACTAACGTAGTTGTGGCGAGGCAAAAAGGGCCAGGATGGTGATCGGCGTCGGCCGGCGACGGTCCGCTGCCTCACGTCGCATCACCTCCAACGACCTGGGTATCCACAGCGTTGTCAGTTGAAGTCAGGTCGCCTCGACCCGAGATCTTATCCTTCTGGGGTCAAGAGTGGCCAAACGCTGCTCGCTGCTTTCGGCCGCTACCTGACGGCCGGTGAGTTCAAGGTATTGACCGACATTACAGCAGCTGCAAGTCCGTCGCAAGATATAGGAGGCTCCAACCGACCGCCTTGGTCCACGAATAGGGAAGACCAGTCGCATCGCATACACCGGGATCCTTAAACTGCTTCGTCGAAGTACTCGCCAGCGGGGGCCAGCATGAATGAAGCCGCAAACCAAACCGATGTGGTCCTAAACGGCGCGTTCCAGTCAATCGGTCGTCTATTTAAACAGATGGCTCTGCCCCCCGTCTTCTTTCTTGCACTTCATCCGCTCCAATGGGCCGTGAGGTACTACGGACTAGAGGCCTTGCCGGATGCCGACGCGGCCCTCCAACTCGAATCTCTCGTGGCTGCCTACCCCAGTCAGGTCAATAAGCCCTGGGATATTGACAACCTGGACCAATTCGTTCGCGACCTTGCTGGGCAAAACAATCAACTCACGGCCGAGCGATTCCTGGGCGGGGCGGTCGCTATCATGTCGAAGCAGTCGGTTATTTTGGGTTGTTCTACGCCTTCCTACCCCGCGGGAGCCCCCAGGCAAACAGAACACTGGAACCTCGACCGATGCGAAAAGAAGCGATTCCTGTGGTTCCAGCACACCCTCGATTTTGCGTACGTGTTCCGATTCTCTTCCCAAGATTTCATGAAGGCCAGAGCGCGAGAGGGCCCCATGTTGGGCGTGCGGGCCTTTGACGAAGAAACCAAGACGGCAACTGTCGTCGAAGTTCGCAGGTACATGAGCATTGAGCAATTGGTCAGTACAGACACTGTCCTTGCATTCCTTGCGGAGTACCTTTTTTCGACAGGTGGCCAACTCTCGCTGGACTATCTCCCATCCGACCTTTGCCATTATTTCGTTCCGCTTGCTGGAATTGGGCAATGGCGCACCGCTCTCTGCTGGCTGGGTATGCAACATACGGGAACGCCCAAATTCCCGCATATCTTAGTCGCATCGCTAAACGAACATTGCTCCCAGTCGATGATTAGCGCCTTTGGCACGAAATTGGCCCAAACGCTGATCGAAATGGAAACCCTCACCAGCCCCCTGGATAAGTACAAGCTCCTGAGTGAAGTATTTGCAACATTATGGTGGTCTCGCGAGATTGCACTTTTTGACTCAAATCAATGCGTGTACTGTGCGGTACGGGACGGTGGGCCCGGTCTATTGAATGCAGCGGGTACTTCGGTGTCGGTTGTTGCCCATAATAAGGTATCGAACTTTCTGACTCGAACACCCTGCCCCGGACGGCGCAGGGAGTGGATCCAACTGGACTTGACGATACTTGAAGTTGCGGGACCAGACGGCCCCGCTCGCCTCGAAAAAGGTACTATCCGGGAGAGGCTGCAATTCGATTCAGTGCGATTCCTGGTCGACTTGCTTGACGAGGAAATCGATGTGCCAGTATACGGACCGCGCATAGCCGATCAAATTGCATCTGTCATTATCGCCCACTCTCATCTCCGATTGAGGACTCAGGGCGCGGCGATGGGAGCTGTCGGACATACCTTTAAGAATGCGGTTCTCGTAACGAATTGGCAAGCTGCTCTGAACGGTCTTCGCCAATTACCTGAACCTCATCCGCTTGCTGTGTCCAAGGCAATCCGCAGCCTTGCTTCCTTCCTTATTTCAGAGGGCCTGGGCCAGTTGTGGAGGGTGGTCGGCCTTTGCCTAAAAGGAGAATTCGACAAGATCCAACGGTGGACCGACGATTCAGTCTTGCAGATGTGGATGACGCAACCTGCCGAGGTGTTGAAGCGCTACGAACGGTGCATCGAGGATTTCGTTGCCGCCGTCTGTTACGGTCTCAACAGCCACGATGATAGCGAGCAATTGAATCTGAAGGGGTTCTGGTTCGCAATCGAGGCGTCGGCTCACGGAATACCGCGTCAAGAGCGCTGGGTTCCTACCGATAAGCTCCCGCGACGGTCAGTAAAAGATTGGTTTAGCGACCTCCTCCCGCCATTCGTCCTGGAGAAGGATGCTTACACTGCGCTTCTGGCCACCCTTATTGAACCTGTGAAAAATGCTCATGAACAATTGTACAAGGAGAAAAGGGCCGAGGGTTTGTACGTTCACGTGTCCAGCAGCCATATGCCCAATTACTTGCTTGTCTGTTTTGGAAACGAGACAAGCAGGCCACCTGAACGACTCCCTCCGGGGGTGGTCCAGGCTCAGACCCTGTTCAGCTGGACGGAAATCGCCACCATCCAGGAGATCCCTCCAGAAATGGGGCCGGTTTTTGAGCACGCACCGCGCGGCAAGGTCTACTGGATCGGCATGCAACTCCACCCCCATCGTCTGGCGAAGAAGATCTTGGCCACCAAGAAGTAATTACGACCGAGCGATTGTCAGTCCGTGTCATGGAGAGCTTGAGGAACTCGTTAGTCTACAGGGCATGAACCGGGGAGCGAACGAGCCGAAAGGCAGCAACCCTCCGGAGAAAAAGGCAACGATCCTTTTGAGTGAGGTCAACCATGGCTACGGACAAGGTAAGGACTACGGTCAAGGGAAGAAAAGTCGTGGGTGCTAAGCGACTGCCTCCGCGTAACCTTGTCCACCTGGTCATTGATGACGGGCTCTACAAACCTGAGTGGGCTAGAGCACAACTCCCGCCCCATATCGATCTTTGTTGCGACATCGTCGTCTGCGACTGGATTTCGGCCCTGAGTCTCACGGGCAAGTTGCTCAGCGCCCCTGTCGGTCGCAGGCCCGATACGGTGACGGCAGACATTCTCTTCGATAAGGACAACACCGCGCCTCTTGGCGAGGTCGCCCCGTTCGAGACGTACCCCCGGCCGATCCCGCTGGGTCTGACTTATTTCCGGCAATTTGTCGGCGTGGCCGGGGGTTGGGGCAATCCGATCGGCTTCGCGATTCACACCGCGGACTGGCGAGTTTGGGAAAAGGCCTACCAGGCTCGCCACTTAATGGGGTCGCTGGCCGCCACCGAGATCGGCTTGGTGGCGGCTCTGCTGGAAGAGGGGGACTTGATCCTGGGGCCGGAGCCGTGGCAGGCGCCGCAAGATGAGCTTGTGCAGCGCTGCTGGGAGTGGCTGTCCAAGCGACACGACTCCGACCTGAAGTCTACGTTCCCGATCGCCCTGCGGCAATACCGCCGCCGGCTAGCGCAGTCCGCCCGGCCCAATCGGGGTATCGTTTCTGCTCTAATTCCGCCCGAGGCCTGGCAGGAACTCGGGGCGTGGCTCGCCTCTCAGGCGAGGGATCCCAAGCCGATCGGCACGGAAATCGGGGTGCCGTTGGTCTATGCCAACGGCAGCCGGGACTGCATCCGGCTCGCTTCGCTGTTCGCGGACGTGGAAGGCATCGCGGAAACTACCCTGCCGGCCACGTGCTTTGTCCCCAGCCGCCCAGAGAGCGAGGGGCATGGAGCGCTCGAAGCTTGGGCGCTCGACAGCCACCGCCGGCCCCGGATTGCAGACTTCCTGAAAATCCTCACCTACCTGGAGCCAGTGACCTGTGACACCTCCGAACTCATCAAACGCTTCCCGGATGAAATCGACAAGGCGGACTCCGTTGCCTCGAACCTCGGCGATGCGGCCGCCGGGCTGGCGCATGAAGAACTGGTCGTGGGCTTGGCAATTCTGTTCCAAATCGTTCGGTGGGAGCACCGCAAGTACAAAGTTTGGAAGGAAGGTCTCGACGAGGACAATTGGCAGCCTCACGCGATGAGCCTGGCGGGTCCGGGCGAAACCTCGAACAAGCCGGGAGGTCTCACACTGCGTGACACTTTGAAGCGGCTTGCCGAGTTCTGCCTGGAAGCCTCGCAAAGAGAGGCCGAAGAGGGGGACGAGACACCCTGGCTGTTCCGTGCTGACGTATTGGAGGATCGGAATTGGCCGTTCCCATCGATCACATTCGGCTTCAGCTACCGCCCCCGGGCCGACGATGAGGACACCGGTCGCAGTTCCTGGGCAAGGGGTAAAGAACCCTCGGACAGCCCCTGGGTCAAGTACCACTTTGACCTGCTGGTCGACGCAGGATATCTGGAGCGCGGCTTGGACGACCAGGGGGTGGAGGTGTACCGGGTGCATTCCGGACGGCACTTCGATGCCAACAATATCCCCGCCCCCGCGGATCTCCCCAAGGGGTTTCCGTGGAAGAATCCGGACCTGTTCAAGTTCCTGGACAACTCCCTAGGCTACGGGGAGAACGGGCCCAAGGGCATCAACGCTCGCGAAATCGCCCGGCGGCTCGCTACGGCTTTTACCCCGGCACGCGGGGATGAGAACGTCGGCCGACAGTTCCGCGACGACCTCCGGAACGGCCACGGACCGCTCTGGGTCATGGAGATCCTACGGCATTACGCCCGCGAACACCGGCGCTGGCACCACGAGGGGAGCTGGCCTGCCTGGCTTCGCCGCGGGCTCGACGTGAAATAAGCTCTCGGTGGTAGACCGGTAGGCCGTGCTGGGCATGCGAGAGTACCTGGAGCGCCTCCTTGGTGGGACCCCAGGCATGGCCAGGAGCCCTGCTGTGTTTCCTGGGAGGCGCATTTCCGACTTATCAAACGCGAGGAGGAACGAGATGTTCTGCTTTTCTCGCCGACTTCTGGTCGGCCTTCTGTTGTGCTTAGCGTCCACGGGCTGCAACCGTTCTCAGAACTCAGGCAAAACCTTGGTCGTTGGCGGTGTGCTCTCCAAGACGGGCGGAGCTGCCGCGTATGGCGGCGACGCCGACAAGGGGGCGGCACTCGCCGCAGAACACATCACAGCCAATGGTGGCCCGATTCGCATCGAGTACGTCTCGCTCGATGACAAGAGCGACAAGACTGAAGCGGTCAAAGTTGCCCGCACTCTCGTCGAGGCGAACAAGGTTCAGGTGATCCTCGGACCTGCTATAAGTCCCAGCGCGCTCAGTGTCGGCAAATTCGCTGAGGAGCGGGAGATCCCCGTGGTGGCCACATCGGCGACGCAGGATGAGGTCACCGCATCCGACCAGTACGACCGCACCTATGTAGCCCGCGTCTGCTTCAACGACTCATACCAGGGTGCCGTGTTGGCGAAGTTTGCAACCAGTTCCCTCAAGAAGAAGACTGCTGCTGTCATTTACGACAAGACACTTTCTTACAGCATTGGGCTGTCGAAAACCTTTCGGGACGAATTCACACGACTAGGGGGCACCGTTCGGCACGAGGAAAACTACTCCATCAAAGACAGTGACTATTCGGCACTTATCGACAAAGTGGCGACGTTTGACGTGGACCTTCTATTCATCCCCGGTTGGGATGAGAACGTCGGCCCGATGCTGAAACAGGCGGGGAAGAAGTGGGACCGTTTCATCCTACTCGGCGGAGACGGCTGGCCGACCCCGCGGCTGTTGGAACTGGCGGCGGGCAACATCAAGGATGCTTACGCCGTATCGCACTACGCGCCGGAAGACCCTGACCCTCGCGTGCGTGACTTTCAGAAGGCCTACCGTGAAAAGTACGGCCAAGAACCGAGCCCCTTCGCCGCCTTGGGCTACGACGCGATGATGCTAATCTGGGACGCGGCCAAGCGGGCGAAGTCGTTTTCCGGGCCAGATCTTCGGGACGCCATCAATGGCAGCAAAGACGTTTCGCTCGTGACCGGCACCCTAACGTTCGACAAACATCGCAATCCCTCTAAGGAGGCTGTCATCGTAAGGATCTTTCCTGATCGGATCGCCTTCCAGGAGCGGGTCCGACCCTGAGGTCATGCGGGACGGCGGGGCCGAGAGCCCCTCTGTTCGCTCTGGGGAGTTTTGAAGCGGTTTATGTCATGAGCTACTTAGGCGACCAACTTATCAACGGCTTGTCTCTGGGGGGTATTTATGCCCTGATCGGGCTCGGGTTCGCAATGGTCTATGGGGTACTGAGGTTTCTGAACTTTGCTCACTCTGAAGTCTTCATGGTGGGGACCTTCGTGGCGTACTTTTCCCTGCTTGGGTTGCTTCCGCTCCTTCCTGGATGGCCCTTACTTGTCACCGTCGCCGCGCTGGGTTTGGCCGGGCTTGGGGCCGCGCTGCTGGCAGTGCTCATCGAGCGTCTGGCGTATCGCGCCCTGCGCGGCCAGCCCAAGGTGACAGCTCTGTTGACAGCAATCGGGATTTCGATACTGCTGCAGAACCTTAGCATCCATTGGCTTTCAGCGCACACGCGGGGCTTCCCTCGGGTCGATCTGCCTGTGCCGCCTCGACTGTTCGCAGTGTTGGTGCTGCTTTTTTCTTACGCCGTCTTGGACTGGCTCATATACCGGACAGACGCAGGCACCCGGATGCGTGCGGTGGCAGAGGACCCCGAAACGGTCGAACTGATGGGCTTGAACCCTGCCCGGTATGTGGTGGTGGCCTTCTTCGTCGGCGGACTTTTTGCCGGAGTCGCTGGTATCACGTGGGGACTGGTCTATGGTACGGTCCACCCGCAGATGGGCTTCTACCCGGGCCTAAAGGCTTTCATCATTGCCGTCGTCGGAGGCGTCGGTCACCTTAAGGGCACTTTCTTGGTGGGGATCGCCCTTGGCGTGATCGAGGCTCTATTCGCGGGGTATCTGCCTGCGGAGCTATCGGGTTACCGTGAGTCGCTCGTCTTCACCCTGCTCTTGGGCGTACTCATTTGGAAGCCCGCCGGAGTCTTCGGCAGCGGCGAGCCACCTAAGGTCTAAAACGATGACCGTCGAGTTCTTTCTTTATCATGCTGCCTTCGCTGGGATCGCCGTACTGCTCACTCAGTCCCTCAACCTAGTGTGGCGAGTTAATCGCTTCTCGCTGGGGCACCACGGTTATTTCGGGATAGGCGCATACGCTGGCGTGGTCTTTACACGTTTCTCCGTTCCCGACGGCAAGTGGGCGCTAGACACTTGGATCGATCGCCTAAGCGGAGCAGGCCTGTTGTTAGGCTGCATCGGTAGCGCGGCCGTAGTCACCGGGTTCGTGGGCTATGTAACGATCCGTCTCTTCGTGCGTCTGCGCGAGGACCATTTCGCGGTAGCCACTCTCGTCTTCGCGGAAATCGTGCAGAACGTGGCTGCTAACTGCACCTACGTCGGCGGAGCGCTCGGGTTCGAGGCGCCTTATCTGGCGGTGCGCAACGCGGGTGCGGAGCGGCTCTGGTACGTGGGCTTCTATGCCAGTCTCGGAGTGGCCTTGAACCTGCTGCTCTACTTAGGCATCAGACGGCTGGACCAATCCACCTACGGTCTATACATAACGGCGAGCAGGGACGACGAGCTAGCAGCCGAACTGTGCGGCGTGGACGTGTGGACGTTGCAGCGCACCGTCTTCCTCCTGGCAACGGCAGTTGCCGGTGCAGCCGGTGCTCTGTTTCTGCACTTCACGAGCCTGATCGTCCCGGGCGATTTCAGCTTGATCAACGGCTTGCCGATCATCTTGTACGTCGTTCTCGGTAACCTCGGACCGGCGCGCTGCGTGGCCGCGGCTCTGGGCCTCTACACCGCCTACGAGATAATGAAACTTCAGTTTTTCGGCCTGCTCGGGCTTGAACTGGGGAGGGCCGCCGCCGAGTGGAAAGAGGTGCTGCTGGCCTCCGTGCTGATCGCCGCCGGGCTCCTGCCCGCCCTACTCCAGAAGTTACGGTGCCCTAGAAGGGAGGCGTCGTCGTGAACGGCCTAGTTAGCGAGCCTGCTTCGGCTGTGGGGCAGGCTGGGGCAGATGTCCTCCTTGATTTGGTAGGCGTATCCCGGCGCTTCGGGGGGCTGCACGCCTTGAGCGACATCACGTTCCGGGTCCGAAAGGGCGAAGTCGTCGGTCTCGTCGGATCTAACGGATCTGGCAAGAGCACCCTTTTCAACGTCATTACGGGTATCTATGCTGTTTCAGCCGGACGCATTCTCTTCCAGGGCCAAGACCTCTCCGGCCTCAGTCGGCACACCATCGCCCGGCTGGGGATCGCACGCACATTTCAAAGCCCGCGCTTGTTCACCGGCCTCAGTGTGTTAGAAAACGCCGTCATCGGTGTGGACGCTCCTTACAAGACTCCTACCTTGCTTAACCTGCTGCGCCAACTCTGGATTCCTTGGCATCGATACGCGTCCGCGGCCCGGGGTGCAATTTCGGCCTGCAGGCTGGGGATGCACGAGGATCGTAATCCCGCCACACTTCCTTATGGCGAGCGACGCCTGCTGGAGGTCTCCCGTTGCCTTGTGTCCAGCCCCAGCCTCTTGCTGCTCGATGAGCCGACGGCGGGCCTCAGTGATGAGGAAAGCAACGCCTTGATTCGACTCCTCCACGGCACCGCTCGGGACACAGGCCTAACGTTGATCGTCATCGATCATCGGGTTTCCTTTATCCGCGCGCTTTGCGACCGGTTAGTGGTCCTTAATCACGGCGAGTTGCTCGAAGACGGCCTCACTGCTGCGGTGCTGGCAGCACCCCATGTTATCGCCGCCTATCTCGGCGAGGAGGGTTAGTAGAGCCATGCTGTCCGTCAACAACCTTACGGTTTCGTACGGCCCGGTTCAGGCCCTCGATGACGTCTCACTGAACGTCGCTCTCGGCGAACTCGTGTGCGTCCTTGGTCCTAACAGCGCAGGCAAGAGCACGTTGCTCCGTGCCATCTCGGGCCAGGTGGCTATCCACCGGGGAGTCATAGCCTACAAAGACCTCATGCTGCATTGCACGTCCGCCATTGAAGTCGCGCGTGCGGGAGTCATCCAATGCCCGGAGGGGCGGCGGCTATTTACTCAGTTAACTGTCGAAGAGAACCTCCACCTGGGAGCAGCCCGTCTCGGCATTTCTTTCCGACACTTTCATCAAGATCTAGACTTCTTGACGAGCTTGTTCCCAGTGTTGAGGCAACGCTGGCACCAGAAAGCCGGGACGCTATCCGGAGGGGAGCAGCAGATGGTGGCCATCGCACGCAGCGTGATCGCCCGCCCCGACGTGTTGCTGCTGGACGAGCCGACGCTGGGATTAGCCCCGAAGGTAGTTGGGGCGCTCATGCAAACGCTACCAGCGATCGCGGAGCGGAGGGTGGCGGTACTCGTGGTGGAACAGAACGCGAGGGCGGTTCTACGAGTCGCGAGCCGAGGCTATATCCTGATCGGAGGCCGATTGCGACATGCGGGAACAACACAGCAGCTGCAACAGTTCTTGCATGAGAACGCCGGTTACCTCGGTTAGCCCTTCCGTCCTGAATGAGTCTCCCCGCGTAGGGGTTAGTGCGACTGCATTTTCCGAATAGCCTGGGCCAGGATCTCGCTGGCCTCTTCGATTTCCTGCTCGGTGGTCCAACGACTTAAACCCAAGCGGAATGTCCAGAGAATCTCGTCATTGGAAAGTCCTATGGCCCGAAGTACGTGACTGAATTGCCCTGACCCCTCAGAGCAGGCACTACCTAGCGTAAATGCTAGCCGGTCCCGAAGTTGCTTTTGAAGGACACGGGCCAGCACGTACGGGATTGTGATGCTGAGGTGACCTGGCAACCGCTCAGTCGGGTGACCATTTATTCTAAGCTGAGGGACAGTCGCTGAGAGAAGCGCTACCATCCGCTCCCGCAGGGCGGTCAACTTGGCGGTGCGCTGCTCAACATCCTGGAAGGCCAAGTCAGCGGCTACGCCAAATCCCGCGATCGCGGGCGTGTTCATGGTGCCTGATCGGTAGCCGCGCTCTTGACCACCGCCGAGCATCAGGGGGCTTAGTCGGGTTCCACGGCGGACATAAAGAGCACCGACCCCCTTGGGCCCGTACATCTTGTGGGCGGACATGGCCATCAGTGCAATTCCGTCCTCCTCCACGCAAGGGGGGCAATACGCGAGCGTCTGGGCAGCGTCAACGAAGAGGAGCGCCGGGTGACCTTTCAGGAGGCGACCGACTTCCCGAATCGGGTTGAGGGTACCGATTTCATTGTTTCCGTGGATCAGACACACCAGTGCTGTCTCATCTCGAAGAGCTGAATGGACGTGCTGTGGGTCCACCCTTCCCCATCGGTCTGTCGGCAAGGCAGTTACCGCAACGCCACTTTCGGCGAGGTACTCGACTGTGTGTAGCACGGCTGGGTGCTCGGCCGTTGACGTGATCAGGTGGAGGGGAGAGCCTTGGCGGGCGCGTACCACCCCTTGCAGAGCCAAGTTGATCGATTCCGTCGCTCCGGAGGTGAAGAGGATCTCTTCAGCCTGGGCTCTGATGAGGCGGGCAACTGACCGCCGCGATTCTTCGATGATGGCAAACGCTTGCTCGCCCGCCCGCGTGTTACTCGAAGGGTTTGCCCACTCTTCCTGGAGCACCTGTAGCACTCGGGCAGCCACGTGAGGCTCTGGCCTTGTGGAAGCGTTCGCGTCGAGGTCAATTACGCTCATGAAGTCGAGCCTCGTTGCAATCAGTTGGTCCGTACTGGTCCGGCCGCCCCCCTTAACGCGTAGCTAGTGGTCGTGAGGAATCGGACCTTGCCGGACTCGTCTGGTTGATCACCCCAAGCCGCGATAACATTCGCGAAAGGGGTCAGGGAACTGCTCATCATCGCTTCGATGGAGGACCGTACCGGGTATTTGCAGACGTACGGAATGAACAAGATGACATGCCGTGTGCCTCGCTCCGCCAGAATAAGGAGCAACTCTAACATAATGCCCGAGCATGCGCAACCCTCCCTTTCATCCACCAGGCAAAGAGGATCGGCCCTGGTGGATAGCTGGAAAAGCAGCCGAGGCGCGGGGCCGTATGCGGGCGATCTTACGTATCGGAAGCCCGGTAGATTGATGAGCGACGGCCTTCGATGGTCTTTAAACCGGTTCTGAAGGGAATTCTCTGAGAAGAAGAAGGTCCTTGAGGGCAAAGTATCTTTTGACCGTTTGGAATGGTTCGGCTCAAGTAAGGCATCTTGTGGTCCATAAGGTTCTGCGAGTTGACGGAGAGATTCCGGTAACCCAGGATGTTCACGGTAATACCGCTGCTTCAGCTGGGCGAGGGCTGCACCTTTAGGTAGATGTTCCTGAAATGTCTGGAATTGGTGATCGTTGACAAGAAGTGCGATCCGACTTTCCTGGCTTGGGCGGTTGGCGACCAACTTCAACCCCAGTTCAAAAGACGCCTCCGGGAAATCTCCGACATCTTCCTTGAAGGTAGCCGGTTCCGACCCGGAGAAGCCTGTCTCCCCCTTCAACTCAGAGGCCAAGAAGGGGATCAACTTTTTTCTGTTCCGGTCGTAGATCAGCATGTAATGTCCGGCCATGATGGTAAGCTTCCCCTGCCATCTCGCGGAAACTCCGGCCACGTCTTCGTACAGCCCGACGGTGCTGTCGTATCTCTTATCCGTGATATCAATCTCACGGGGGAACGACTCTGCGGACGTGTTCAACGGCTGCTCCTTCTCCAAGCCCTGACGGCAGTAACGATTGCGGGCTCTGCTTTACTATGCCACAGGCTGAAGCAGAAACGCCATTTTCGGGACTCGTCCCCTAATCGACCAGCGTTGAAACACCAGCAATTGGTCCCTATCAGGACGGGTCACCGGCCGAGGATAAGACGAGTTTAATCAACCCCGTTGAGAGTGAACTGACAAGATCTGACAAAGCTTGTTCATTGTGCGTTCTGCCTACCTGTTGAAATGAACAGGTCGCAGTATGTTCATGCATAAACATATTGGTCATCAGGACTTGGTGGATTTTTTGATTCTACTACTCCAGCTCGAAGCCATGCGCCTCGCGCGAATGCGCAGCAATCCGCCACATTTTGTCACACCGTATCCTGGCTTGCAATATCCCGCGTGCGCAGCGGTTTTACTTGATATGGCACGCCGAGATCGCATCGTGGCATCGGGCTGATAGTTGCGCAAGGTGGCGGTATGGCAGACCCCGCTGGAAACCCAACGGTCTTTGGACACCCGCGGCGCAATGGGGCTGGTCACAACCAGCCCTGGGGGTGTGGCTCAGGCGGAGCCCGGGACGCCAAATTCGACCAACCGCTCCTGGTCCCGAGTGCGCCGTTCCATCATGCGGCAACGCGCGGCTTGATAGCTGCCGTCGAGCAGTCGGTCGCGGCCGTTCGTCATGATAGCCTTGATCCGGCGCGCCTTGTACGTCCGTTCCACGTTGAGGGCAAAGTCGAGCGCCGGTTCCACCCACTCCTCCTTGCCTCCCGGAATTTTATTCACTTCCCGTAAGAGTATCCTTCGAAGCAGGTCCCGGTCGGGCATGCTGAAATACAACGGCACGTTGAATCGGTCGCAGAGCGCGCCCTCTTGGAATTCCTCGAACTTCTTGATGTTGTTCACCGTGCTGATGACTAGGCACGGCGCCTTCCGGCTGACGCTGCCGACCCGGGCGTTCGTCTTGATGATCTCGCCCCGATCGTCGAGGATGCCCAGCAACCAGGGAAGGTTGGCCTCGTTGCACTTCTCCAGTTCCTCGACGATGAGGATGGGGGGAATAGTATCCATTTCCAACAGCAGGTTCTCCGCCCCTGCCTTGGTGGTCGCGGTCGCGTCAAGCCGCTTAACCGCCCTCGGGCCAAGCATGTTGTATACAGCCAGGCCGACTTCCGTCTTGCCACACCCGGGCGGCCCGAAAAGGAGCAGGTGGTTGCGGACTTCCATCTTTGTGTCTCGGGCCGTTCGGATGCTTTCCATTACCTCGCGTATCTGGTCATCCCTATCGTAAATGTGGGCGAAAAATCGCGGCGAGTCATCTGGGACAGCGATGGCTTCCGCCCCCTCAAACGACGGGGCGAGGCCGTTAGTTTTCGCAACCGGTATCTCACCGTTAGGCTTGTCGCCGTCGATGAACCACCCAAGCCGGCGAGCTCGGGATGCAAACTTACGCTGTATATCCGCGAAGTGCTTTTCGAGGCTGGATTCCGGAAAGTCCCGAGAAGTCTGGCGAACGAAGCTGATCGTTGCCGCGAAGGTCCAGCCGCCCCCATCAATCGTCGCGCCCAAGCTCGGCTTGCGTGCCGTCCATCCACGCCGCTCGAGGCTCTTGCCGATGGCCTTGCTGGAGAGCCTTACCAGCTGGCCTGTCAGCACATCGTCAGCCAGACGATTGGTCGTCCGCTTCTTGACAGCAAGAGTTCGTTTGCCCAGTTTCATGGTCTTAACCTGTAAATCACCCTTCACATTCTGTTTCGGGCGCATCCAGCGAACACACGCGCGCTCGGAACTCAACTTGCATTAAGGATAACGTGCAGCTCGGTGAGGCTTCTGACAACGGTTGACAACAACCGGGACGGAAGGCCTTGCTGTCAGCCGCGGTCAGCGTAACTCGGCAAGCACTGTCTATGCTGTAGGTCCAAGCGACAAGACCTTTCCAAAAGCCGAAAGAAGGCAAACATGGGTAGTTTCCATGGGGCGGTGTACGAGGCCCTGGCCGAGCACCAGCGCAAAACGCCGCTCAAGATGCCGGGCAGTAAAGATACCGACGCTGACGAGCTGAGAGAATGGATGGCCAAGCTCCAGGATTGGGTGGGGCTCTTCACTTTCCACTTTAAACTGGAAATCCCTGAGATTTCCCTGTGCCTGGACTACTTACCCAGGAGCCGCTACGGACACTTTCGCCAGGAATGCAACGGCTTCGGCTTGAGGGGCGAAACAGCCCTGAATCTTCTGTACCTGAAGAATCGCCCGTACTGGCAGGTGCTCGGAACCCTTCTCCACGAACTCCTGCACAACTGGCAGCAGGCGTGCGGCAAGCCAGGCAAGGGCAACTACCACAACCGTCAGTTTCAACAGAAGGCGTTGGCGCTCGGGCTGGAGGTGGACCGCCGAGGTCACACGCGATACCTGGCGAGCAGTCCCTTCACCGACTTGCTGCAGCAGCACGGGGTAGCAGTGAAAGTAGCGGACGAGGCTATTCCAACCCACCGGGCCTCGCGGGCCGAGCGCCGGGCCTGCGGCTCCACGCTGAAGAAGTGGTCATGCGATTGCCAGAACATCTGGACAGGCAAGGATGAGATTCACCTGCGATGCACCAACCCGGGTGGATGCGGCAAGGACTTCGTGAAGATAGATATCGGTTGATATCTGATGTCCGGCCAACGGTGACGCTCCCCGCTTCATGTTCCAACGCCCTGATGCCAAGCGGGCTCCCAAACATCGTAGGAACTTCATCCCCGGCGGTCGGGTCACCAGTTCAGCGCCATTTCGCTTGTCAGACAATGTCCGAGGTCCGCAATGGGACGTTGTTATTCTGGCCCTTGTTTGTGGAAGAAGCCGGCCAGGTGTGTTTCACAGGAGAGACGAATGAGCGTGATGACGGAGTCCAGAGCCCTTCGGTTCGACTTGATCGAGCCAGAAGTCGAACGCCAGTTTGAGCAGATGCATCCGCGCGACAGGATCAAGGTCAAGCGGCGATTGGAGCAACCAGTGCAGCTCAACCGGTGCGAGCGCATGACCAAAAATCGGAGTATTTGGCGAGTAAAGGTAGGTGATGGCCTTCGTATCAGCTGTTGCCGCACGGAGGATGGCCAGTTTTGCGTATGCCACGTTGGAACTCATCCCGATGCGGACCATTTCGCGGATCATTTTAATGGAGTCCTAACCCCTGTAAATCCACTTCCCATCAAGGAGAGCCTCATCATGAAGAACAATGCGGTCGTCTCAACGATGAAGACGAAACAGCCCCCCGCTGTTGCGGCCCCTAATGGCTATCGGGGCGGTTGGCGCGAGCACATGGAACTCGCATTGAAGGGCCTAGTTGATGATTCCGCGACCGAACAGCTGGACACCATGTACAAACTGCTCAGCGACCCGATCAACGAGCTGCGCGACAAACTCCAAGGTCACGCCGACACCGTCACCAAGCTGGCTAGCCGCCTTGGGGAACTGGCTCGGACGATGGAGCAGAGCAAGGTCGAGGAAGCCCGTCAGGCTGATGAACTGGCCAAGCTCGGTGAATCCATCCGGGCGGAGGCGAAACGGCAAGGCGAGCAGATGACCAGTGCGGTCCAGGAACAGGCTCATCGGATCGGGGCCGTGGACGACAAGTTTGCAGTAGTCGGTGTCTTGAGGGAGCGGCTCAACGTGGCGGAAGCCGGGGTGGAATCGCAGGGACAACGCCTCGATGCCCTCGTCGGAGAAATCGGCGAGCTTCGCCAGCTTCAAGAATGCACCGGCGCTGCAGCCAAGGAACTGGCGGCTCAGCTCGCCCAAATGCGGGCGATGTTGACTCAGGTCCGCGCTGACCTGGCCGCCCTGGCGGCGCAGCATGACACCACCACATGCGCCTTGGCGGAGCTGAAGTCCCGGCAGGAACAGCTGGAGAGCAACCCATGGACAGCCGGTCTGAAGCGCTGGTGCCGCGCAATCTGGTCGCTGGTTGGTAAGTCCAACAAGGTTACGCCCGGCGCCACCGCTGAACCAATCGTTTGATCGTGGTCGTGTCATCGGAATCGGAGATAGGACAAGCATTTTTTTTGGAGGAGATCCTGTCATGCTTACCATGGCCGTCATCACGCTTGCTGGCTGCGGCATCGCCATCGTGGCCATCCTGGTCATTCACCATCGTACGTCAGCGCTTTGCCAAGCCGCGAAAGTTTCTACGGATCAGCAAATGCATGAAATGGTTAGCCGGTCCAAAGCGTTGGACATCAAGCTTGTCGAGGAGGTCTTCGGTGGCAACGATATCGATCACTGCATTGAAGATTTCGCCCGCGCGCGGACCGGCATTCTTTCCATCACGGGCAGCGACACGCCCTGGCTGTGGGACGCTGACGACGTGAAGAAATGGGGAGAGAAGGAGCTCGCCGTCGAAGTCTCTGCCCACAATCGCAAGGGTCGGCTGGTTGCGCTGTCCGCCCTGGTGGGGATCATTCTGGCCGTGGTCGCCGTCGATGCGCTTCTCTACAGCCAACTCACAGGCTCGCAGCCTGTCTTGAGTCCCCAACTGCCCGCCAAATTTCAGCCACTCCCCGCGCCGTCGGGGAGCGGTGCGGCTAATCCGACCCCTTCGTCATCACCGGTTCCATGAAAAGGAGGCCCCTCATGCGTAACAGAATCCCCAACTGCCTGGCGATGCTGGACATCGACAAACAGAAGCTCCGCCGCGGCGGCATCAATGCGGCCTATTGCCAGGTCGCGAATGCCGCCGTACTTGATGCCGCCTGCCGACTCTTGCCCAAGGTCATCACTCAGTTTCTTGATCGCGCCATCGAGCAAGGTACGCTTCCCGGATTGGACTCCGTCAATCCGAAGCTTCTTTGTGAGAAGTTTCACGCCCAGTTGTCGGCCATCCCCGCCTTAAGCGATCCCGGCCTGGTACAGGAAGACCAGGACAACCGCCTCGGTACTTTCCTCGGCCTGCGTGCCGGCGTCACCACGGACCTCGCGCGGGAAATCGTCGCCAAGGCCGGCGCCGTGGTGGGCGACCCAATGAACCGTTTGCGCGAAGCGATGCAAGCGGCTTATGCCGCCGCACCTGGCGCGGTTCGCGATATCGCCTCAAGCCTTCGCACCGATCTCGATCGCCTTCGCCTGCCGGAACCCAACTGGAAGTCGCTCATCCGCTGGCAGGAGCTAAAATGCGTCGCCGACAAAATCCGGCAGCGTCGCGGCATCCTTCCTAGCTCCACCATCCGAACGCTTCAAGAAGCGCTCACCGGCGAGACCCGGCGGCTGTACGATCAGGTGCTCCGCGCCCTCGCAACCGAGAAAATCGTCGCGGCCTGGCTGACCGCAAAAGCAGAATTGAGCGAGTTCCTCGACACCATCGCCAAGCGAGCCGCTGAAGTTACCCACGCACTCGCTAATATCAAGACCTCTCTCGACCACATCCGCAACGCCGTCGCTGCTGATCAAAGGACCAGCAGGGCAAGCGTCGTCAAACACGTGCCTGGCCCAACGGAAGATCAGGTGATCGCCGGAATGCTCGGCCAAGTCCACGTCACGGATGAGGCCGCCCTGGCTCGCGCCCTTCTTGACCAATTTGAAAGTCGCCTCCGCGAGATCTGTCCGCAGGTGTGCGCCTGGATCAAGAAAGATGAGTGTTTGCCCGAACTCCTACGCGGCATCCCGCCCGAGACTCACGCAGCGGAATTCCGCACCATCGTGGAACAGGCACAGGGGGCCGGACAGAGTTTCTACGAGCTGCTGGAGAAGGACGGGATCGATGAATGCGTGGACTTCCTCTTCCGCCGCAGTGAACCCACCATTCATTTGTCGGGCAGGGACATGGCACGCTTCGGCGTCTCGCCGACCCGTCTCACCATCATTACCCTTCCGCAGCCGGTCGGCCCCAAAGACTACCAAATCCGCGACAAGGTTCGAGCTGCCTTCGAGAAAATCGAGCCTAACTGCGCCTTCAGCGATGCCCCCGTTTCCGACCGCACGATCACCGTCGTCAGGCTCGTCGTCGGTTGGCCGATCGGCATCGAGGGACAGAATCACAACCTGCTCGAAAACTATCGCCGCTGCCATGATTTTGGCCACCGCCCGCATCTCTTCTACATCGTGCCGGAATCGACAGATGGCAAAATAGTGGAGGGCTATAAATCGCTCGATTCCATCACCACCTACCCCGAAAAGGAGGAGAACCATGCCGAAAAAAATCACGCATAAGACGGGCTTCCTCAACGTGCTGTGCGGGGGTACCGGCCTACTTGGTGCCGGCCCTTTCCATGAACTTTGGGAAGCAGATCACCGCCGGCTGCCGGTCTATTCCGTCGTGCTTGACACCGACATGCCCGAGGAGCGCCTCATCGATGAAGGAATCATTGATGCCTGTATCCCCGTGGGTCTTACGCACCACGAGATCCGTGCCGTCAAGGGCAGCCACGCCACCTTCGGGCGGACCGTCGAAGCCATCGTTCGCGAGATGTGGGATTACCTCGACGAGGAGGACTTCCGCAACGGCGCCAGGACTACCAGGTGCCTCGCCCAGCTCGCCTTCGAGGTTCACCGCGATCTCATCGCATCACGTCTGAACCAGTGCATCCGCGATTTTCAGCATCGCGAGGGCACCGATGAGATCGTGCCGGTGTTTACCGGCAGCTCTGGCGGCGGCACTGGAAGTTCTTTTGTGATCCTGTTGGCACAGGCTCTTCAGGACACCGCCTTCCGGAGTCGCGTGTTTCAGGGGCTCACGGATGGGCAGATGAACACACCAACCGCATTCATGGTGGAGCCGTTCTTCCGTAGCTTCGTCCATTCCGAAGATGCGATCCACCCAGCCAGGATCCTCGGAAACGCGATGGCGTTTCGCATCGAGTCCGAGTACCTGGAAAGGAAGGGCCGTTTCAAGAACATCTATCACCAGGGGCTCTCGAACGCAGGCGGCGCCGTCCTTGATTCTGAACGTGACGTGGCCAAAGTTCTTGGCACGTCAGTCTACCAATTCGAGAAGCACTGGTCGAGCTACATCAAGCCCCGGACCGTAGATACTGCCGACGTGCTCGCAATCTTCGGCCACTACCTCGGCCACGATACCCCGGAGCGTGCCATGATGAACACGCGACCGACGCCGGTGCAAACAGAGCCGTCCCCCAACGGACAGCCACAACCCTCCTGAAACGCCGCGCGCCCGTCGATACACCGCGACCTGTAGTGATGCTGGTGGGAAACGACTGCAAACAAGGAGACTACCGTGATTCGACATCTATTTGCTGCGGCCGCGTTTTTCGTGGCAACAGGAATTGCATCAGCCCAGACAGCGCCGCGAGTCATCGTGCTCGACACCAGCGGCAGCATGGCAGGCAAACGCATTAACACCGCGAAGGCCGAAATCCTGGCCGTGGCCAAGCAACTTCCGCCATCCAAGGATCGGCCTATCATTCTGGTCCCGTTTCATTCAGTGTCGCATAGTGTTGCCACGTTTATTGACTTGCCTTCATTCGAAGCGCACCTTCGGAGAATTGACGCAGGCGGTGGTACCTCGATCGCGTCTGGACTGAACCGCGCCTTGGAAGAACTGAAACGGTATGACAAATCGAGCCATCTCTGTTTCCTACTCTATTCCGATGGCGAGGACTCGGACGATGCGGGTATTGCCGCGGCAGAGAAGAAGCTCGATTCGCTGTTCGCGATCCGGCGCAAACAGGGGCTCCAATCCCTCGTCTTCTGCAAACGCTGGGAGAATGCCAACGCCCAGCTCCTTGCCAACCTCGCCAAGAGTGGTAACGCCAAGGTCATCGATGCGGGAGAACTCAAGGTCGTGCCGGTGACATTGACGCCAGCGATAAAAATTCAGCGCGCAACCTGGGACAAGACCAAACCCCTTACCCTCGAACTTGAAGCTCAAGCTCAGATCGAGATTTCTGGGGTTCCTTACGACCCATCGTTCCCCAGCCTCACGCTTCAATGCACGGACCCCGGAGTCGTATTGAAAGCGGTCGTTCTCCGTCCTGGTGATCCAAAGCCAGCGGTTTTCACGATGACGATGCCAATTCCTCCCACCGCGGTGACGGCCGGCAAAGCCACTCTGCACTTCAAGGTCAGTGACACAGCAAGCCTGCCGTTGAAAAACGGCATTGCGCTTGCGCAATTCACGACCCATCAACTGGCCATCGCGGTCGATCTCCCACCGCTGGCCATCGACGTGCAGCTTTCGGGGACACTGACGACGGCTAAACCCTCGACCTGGTCCGATCCACTGCTTGGCAAGCCCGTTCAACACCTGACGTTAACATGCACCGCCAAGGGGCTGCCCAATCTGCCTTGGCCGCAGCCACTCAATCTTCGCATCAAGCCGCAGGGCTGCCGGCTCTTGGCCGGCAAGGATGTGGTCAGCTTCAACGGCGCCGGCACGCTCACGTTGCCTGTTAGTCTGGAGGCCGATGCACCCCCCGCTGGAGCTTCTACCTTCTCCGTTGGGGTTCTCGTCAAGCCCGAGCCTCCTCCCGGATTCAAAGTAGACCCGCCAGACTTGACTCTCACGAACGACAGCCCGCTTCCACCGACTGTAGAGACAAAGATTGGCGCCCAAGTGCAATCGGTCTCCGAGGCAATCTGGAGCGATCTCCTTCAAGGAGTTGCCAGCTTCTACGCCGATGTGACTTTTGATGTTGCCGGGCCGATCCCGCCCGGTACCCAGCTCACGCTCCTATGTCCGCCACAAGTGAAAAAGGTGGATGTCGAGCCAGCAACGCTTCTTACTGGCGTGCAGAGCGTACGGATCACGATGCATGCCCAGTTCGCGGCGGCGTCCAAAACTACATTGTTCGAGATCAAGATCCAATCGCCGGCGACGGTGGGTGCAGTTCGCTTTACCGTGCCACCACCGCTCAAGCTACAAGCCACAGCCCCAGCGGCGTTGCAGGTCGCTCTAATGGGCAACACCGGCGAGAACCCGAAAGTGATAGTCCATGATCCCACAGCTCCTGTGGTTCTAACCGGCACACCAGTCCTGCTGAGCCAGGGGCAGCCTCACAAGATTGGCGGCATCAATGCTGTCGTTCGGACGGGACCCTTACTCGGCAATCAGGGTTCAGGACCGGCTCCACTTGACGCCCCCATTGCGCTTCAACTGACGTTGCCAGCGACGGAAGCCTCGTTCTTTGTCGATACGACCATCGAAGAAGACATCGAGGTACTACCAGAGCGTTCGTCGATAGCGCTGATCGGCTCACGTCAACGCTGCACCGTCACATTGGAGGCGCCGTTCAAACGGGTGTTTTTCTACGTGGCAGCGATTCTTGCCGTGATCATCGTTGTTTTTCTGGTTTTTCGTCTTACGCTTCCACTTGCACATGCCAAGGAGGAATCGACAGGATCGAGCGAACGCCACTCGTACTCGGGCGGGCGATGAAGCGCCTCCGGTACATTCCCATTTGAGGTGACGGGCAAGGGCTGAAAGCGCCGGAGGAAGGTGGGCATGATTCAAGACCTCTTTTACATCGCTGGGCTGGGTGGTCTGCTCGTGTCAGTAGGTTACGCGGGACTCATGTCGGCGGAACAGGTTGCTCTTTTCCTTGCACTCTGGACCGCAATTCGTGGTGTGTGGAGCGGTGCCAGCCCGAGAGACCAGGGCGGACGCATCAAACTCCGCCCGAATTATTGGCGGCCGCTTGATTTCGTCAAGGACCGGCCCTTACGATTCTCCGGGGATGTAACCTATCCTGGAGGAACTGTATGGCCAAGGCTTCCCTTTCTATCAAGAAGCACTTCCGCAAACTCAAAGATCCTCGACGCAGACACCGCCGCCAACACCTTTTCCTGGACATCCTGGTCATCGCCATTTGCGGCGTCGTCTCCGGCTGCAACAGTTGGACGCAGATCGCTGCCTTTGGCCGCAAGCGGCATGACTGGCTCAAACGATTTCTCACATTGCCCAATGGCATCCCGTGTCACGATACCTTTGAGCGACTCTTTGAACGCCTCGATCCGGTGGTCTTCCAGAGTTGCTTCCGGGGTAACCGTTCACGCCCATTCCGCTGATCTCGCTTGTCGCGGTCCTCGCGATTGAGTATCCTGTCGCGTTATGACGATCGCAGGGACGCAAGCGTGCGCACGATGCGCCACTTTGGAACAACACTTCGAGGAACTCCAGGTCCAGGTTGCGCAGTTGCGGGCCGAACTCGCCGCCGCCAAAAAAGACTCGGCCAACTCTTCCAAGCCGCCTTCCAGCGACATCGTCAAGAAGGCCAAACCCAAAGCCACCAGCAAGCGAAAACGCGGCGGCCAACCGGGGCATCCCAAGCACCAACGGCCCGAGTTTCCCGCCGAGCATGTCGATGAGTGCGTCGAGTATCATCACACCGAATGCCCCGATTGTCACGGCCCCGTCGTGCCCAGCAAGTTGCCGCCCAAGGTCATCCAGCAAGTTAATCTGCTCGAACCCAGCGAGCTGATTCGCGTCGTCGAGTTTCGCAGCCAGGCGTGCTGGTGCCGCAAATGCAAACAGGTCCACTACGCGCCCATCGGCGAGGCCCAACGCCGCGCCGGTCTGATCGGGCCGCGGCTCACCGCCCTGATCGCCTACCTCAAAGGCGGCTGCCATTGCTCCTATTCCACCATTCGCAAATTCATCCGCGATATCCTGGGCATCAAGATCAGCCGCGGGTATCTCGCCAAGCTCATCGCCAAGGCCAGCACCAGTTTGCAGGACGCTTACGATGCCCTCGCGGAGCGGCTGCCCGGCGAACCGATACTCAACGTCGATGAGACCGGCCACAAGAACAACAAGGAACCGATGTGGGCCTGGTGCTTTCGCGCTTCGCTCTTCACCTTGTTCAAGATCGACCAATCGCGTGGCTCCGACGTCTTGGTCGAAACGCTCGGCACCGAATTCAACGGCGTCCTGGGTTGCGACTACTTCTCCGCGTACCGCAAGTACATGAAAGACTGCGGCGTCCTGGTGCAGTTTTGCCTGGCGCATTTTCTGCGCGATGTCCGCTTTCTCGTCGAGCATCCGGATCGGCAAAACCAAGTCTATGGTCGACGCGTCTTGCGGTATCTGCGTGCGATGTTCGCCGTCATCCACAATCGCGACCTCTACACGCCGGACGATTTTCAAACCGCGTTGCAACAGGCCGGCGACAAGGTTCGCACCGAGGTCCAATGGAAGGTGCCGGACACCAAAGAAGCCGACAATCTGGCGGAACGTTTCCGCCAACACGGCGACAGCTACCTGCGTTTCATCACGACCCCCGGCATCGAACCGACGAACAATCTTGCCGAGCAAGCGATTCGGTTTGTCGTCATCGATCGCAAAGTGACGCAAGGCACCCGCAGCGAAACAGGCCAACGCTGGCTCGAACGCATCTGGACCGTGATGGCAACGTGTGCCCAAACGGGCCGCAGCGTCTTCACGTTTCTGCACGACTCCCTGTCCGCCTACTTTGCCGACCAACGTCCTCCAGACCTGTTGCCCAAGCCGACGTGATCGTTCTCTGCCTGCAACCCATTCAATAAAATGCACATCGCTCGACCGTTGCACGTCATCTGTGCGCGCCCAGCGATTACTCCGTGTGAACGGTTACCTTCCGGGATTGGATGCTGGCCCTTGCTGGAAGTGTCGGCATCGAACAGATTGCCATCGACGGCAAGACGGTCCGTCGTTCCGGGACCGCTGATCTGGGTCCGTTGCACTTGGTCAGCGCCTGGGCCACCAAGAACCATCTCAGCTTGGGCCAGGTCGCCGTGGACGAAAAATCCAACGAAATCGCGGCCATTCCCAAGCTCCTGGAACTGCTCGACCTCCACGGCGCCCTCGTGAGCATTGATGCCATCGGCTGCCAAAAGCAGATCGCCGCCAAGATCCGGGCCAAAGGCGGCCACTATGTCCTGACGGTCAAGGCCAATCAGGAACGGTTGCTGACCGATATTCAGAACTGCTTCGAGCAAGCGTGCGAAACGGATTTTGTGGGTCTCGACCACGATACTTATACAACTGAGGAAAAAGGTCACGGGCGTGAGGAAGTGCGTTGTTATACCATCATTCGTAATCCACGTGGCATTCGCAATCACGATGCCTGGCAGGATCTGTGCGTCATTGGCATGTGCGGCAGCGAGCGAACTGTGAAAGGCGAAACCAGCACGGAGGTCCGATTCTTCATCGGCAGCAAAAAGGCGAGTGCCCGGTATTACGGCAAAGCATTGCGGCGTCATTGGAGTATTGAAAACAACTTGCATTGGCAGTTGGACGTCAACTTCGGCGAAGACTACAACCGCACCAAGGAACGCACGGCGGCACAAAACCTGGCTCTGCTACGCCGCCTCGCCGTGACCCTGTTGAAGCATCACCCTGACAAGGAGAGCATCACCTGCAAACGTCTCCAGGCTGCCTGGAATACGGAGTTTCTCGAAGAAGTCATCCGAGGTTCGGCGAATCTGGGGAGCCAGTGAGGCGTTAGCCCTGCCCGAGAGACGCATCCGAAAATGGCTGCTTGGCCGGGTGCCTTTTCTATGCAGGGCCGCCCATCCTTGGCATCATCGGTTTCGTCCTTGCCCATACAATTGGGGATCCGAATGCGGCTAGGTTGGCCTTGGCCCAGTTTGCAGTGCTGGTAATCGTAGTATTCGCCGGCATTTATCTTCCGTGTCGTGTTGTGGGATCAATCTTCAGACCCAGCAGCCAAGAGTAATCGCCAAGGCAACCGGCAGGGTTTCAATGGCAAGTCTCAACAATGCCGTTCTTGAAGCCGTGGGATTCCGCGGTCAGACGCAACAAGGGAACCTCGTGGATGAAGTGCCAGCATCGATCGCTTGGGACGACGACGATGAAATTGTGGCTGGGTACGGGCGGTGCCATGCCTGCCAAAGGGAAGGCCGGAAACCCGGTTGCGGCGGGTACGTGTCCGGCCCCAACAGCATGTGCAGGACATGCGGGCATAATTTCACACAACACGCGTAAGCAAGCCGCCCCGGAAGCACTGAATCAGCCGCTACCGGACACGGATTGTCCGGAAACGGCCCATCGGCGCCAGGCCAGTTTGCAGGCACCGCGGTATAATCACTCCGCAGGCAGAATCATGATTGGGAAGAGCCATGCCGGGACGACGTGTCCAGCGAGGGTTCATGGCTTGTCTTGGGCCATTTGACAAGCCGGAAACACCGGTGGATATTGATCGAACAGTACATTCTGGCAGGGAATTCGGGATGCCACGGGCATAAGCGAAGGTTACCGCGAGGAATCGGGAGGTGCCTAGCAATGTCATCTGAACAAGTGCGGATTCTTGTCAGGCTTAAGCCGGAGATCGAGTTCTACACAGTCCTGGCGACAAAGGTGCCGGCAGGTTACCTGCCACTCCACATTAGGGATCACGGCGAGTTTTATGCGTCGCCCGAAATGCTGAAGACGATCAAGCAGCGCGACGAATACGTTCATCCAGAATTTCCGCCAGAAGTTCGCGAGATCTTTCGTCGGTTTGAACGGGTTTTTGACCAGGTGTACCCGCGGACTGTTGAGGAATGGGAAGACGGCTTCAGGTATGACAGGCGACCTTGGGGAGAAATCGCTATTTGGGAGTGGTGGGCCGATACCGTCGAACGGTTCACCACACATCTCACCGGCACGGACTCTGCTACCCATGAAAAGCGAAAAGACGTAGCAAGTCTCGTGTTGCTTTTGAGTCGTACTCCCGCAGACAACCTTGATGCCATTCGGAAAGGCCGTGCTACGGTCGATGGCTTGAGGACGTTGAGCAGCGGCCGAATTCGTGAAATCGCAAAGTGGATGTTCGCGGACGAACGCGCGCGAGGGAAAAACGCACGACGGGAGGGGCTCCGAAAGCTGATCCAAGGAGAAGAGCTTCCGGGACCGAATCGAGTTCCCATTGACGCACTATTTGACGAGTCCGGAACTGGATGCAACCGGGATGCGGATTTTGACCCTACCGATCTTATCAACTCGGCCGACGTTATCCTTGGCGTCAGCCGCGAGGACGGCCACGAATTCTTGATGTACGGCAAGGAGGTTCTGGCGCGAATTGCGAGAACGGGCATGGAGGAGTCAGCCAACGTTCTGCGCGTCGAGATGGATCAGGAGACCGACGATCTTGAAAGGCTCGCAGGACTCATCACGATGCTCAAAGGTCGCCACGACTATGGAGGCATTTGACCTTGCCTGAAAAACCCCGCATTCGGGCCGTGCTAACGTTCAGCCGTCCAGCACCGGGAAGGTGAACGTAGAACGGGTTCCGCATTCTGCCAGGGTGTCATATGACCGGGCCGTCCGATTCGGTTCGGCTGCGCAGGTCGTCACGTAACTACTTTTGCGGCAAGGGATTCTGTCGGACTTGCCAGAAGGTCGCCAATCGTATCGTTTACCGGTGAACGAGCACTAGAGGTGCGGCCACCAGCGGAAGGGAGCGATTATGGGCAAAATCAACCGGAATGCACCATGCCCATGTGGCAGTGGCAAGAAGTTCAAGCAGTTGTTGCATGAGGCCCAAGAGTTCGCCGTCCCCAAGGGCTGAATTGTGCGGAGTGCCCCAGACGGGCGTGCCGAGGAAAGCCCCGCGGGCTGGAACACGCGACGAAATCGTTGCACAGAAAAGGCGTGGCTCGGCGAACAAGAACTGTCGATCGCTGCTACGGCTTGGCAGAACTTCCGATTGGTTGGTCGCGGTGTTCTTGTAATCTGGAAGGACGGTACGGACACGCCTCGAGTGGAGTATTGGCCGGTCGCATCACTCCCCGCTGGGCCTGAAGGCGAGGATGAACGGCGCATGTGTACTGATTATGACCCGGAGAGGGAAGTGGTCGTCCGCATTGAGGGACTGCTGATTAGCAGCTATCGTATCAGGCCCGAGGTAGCTCCACCGGATGCATACGCCGAAGGTCAGCAGCTCACTCAAAACAACTGACGTTGGCTCGATGTACACGATTGCCGCCATGTTTGGCCCAGTTGTGGCAGGTGCCCTTCAGGACAGGCACCTCATTTATTGTCGGCAATGACTGCCTCGCTTTTCTATCCTAATAGAAAATGAGGACAAAATGGGCGAATTGACTGATGGCGTTGTCAACGGCGAAATCTGCGCGATGTGTCATCTACCGTTCGCGGAGAGCCACCCTTATCCGGCAGTTTGCACCCGCTGCTGGGACGACCTGCCGGAGGATGACAAAGGTAATTGGCAACGCGCCATTCATCCTTTGGAACACGAGAAACTTGATGATGATTCTCAGGACCAAGACGGGCAAGGGTAGCTGCGGGCCTACTCTATTACTCGCACCGGTTTGGCAAGTGCGGCAATTGGTATCCCGTCTCCTGGCATTGTAATCCGGCAGGTCGCACGAGCGTGAAAACACTGACAGGAGGCGCGATGGCATCGCCAGTCGTTTTGAATGTTCTGCGGCGCGGGCGGCGGGGTCACGCTGGATTCACCCACACGGTTTGACCGTCAGACGTTACGCCAAAGAGTGCTCCAGGACCATTTCCTTCTGGGTCACATGCCGCATACACCAGCGAGCCGTCGGTGAACTCCACGGCGGCTACCTTCTGAGAACCTTGCCATGCCTCGCAGGCGAGTTCGGCTTCGCTCAGGAACCTCAGCTCCTTGACGACCTTTCCTTCCCAACCAGTTTTCTTTTTGCTTTTGCTTCTGCGGGACATGGTAAGGATTCCTCGGCACGGCCGCTCAAAGACATGCGGATCTCCACCAAGGAGTACCCCGGCGAACCGACCGGAATGAAAGGTGTTGAGCGATGGACACGTTGAAGTCTATTCATGTCGGCTTGCGGCTCGTTCGCAGAGGACGGCCAGGTCAGACATACTCTTGACGAGCCCGAATAGGGACAGCACGCCCCTGTTCAGATGCGCGCGGAACTGGGCTTCCAGGAGATCCTCGGAGAGGTTGTCTTGGGCCAGGCGTTGACGCAAGAGCGCCACGAACAGGTCGTCCCACTCGCCGAGCAGCGTGTAGCGGTTGAACTCACGGTCTTCTTCCGGGTAGCTCTCCGAGTTCGGTATCGCCGGGTCCGACAGAGAAAGGCAAAACCCGAGCCGGCTGAGGATGTTGGGCGTCATGCCCGTCCGAGCCTTCAGGTGTTTGAGGCGCTCAGACGCCTCGTTCGAGAGACGGATTTTATTTAGCTGCATCGAGCGTCTCCGTTTCGGTTCTGCCCCAAAAATAACCCGGCTCCACCATGCAGCATTGCTCCAGCTCATCATAACGCAGGTGGTAGGCGTGGCTCACCGAAGGACTCAGCGCCTTGAAGGACGCCTGGTCGATTTCGGTGTCCGTGGAGAGCACGATTACCTGGTGGCTGGCGTTGGGAAAATACCGGTCCACAAGGTAGCCGCGGTGGTCGCTGTCAAGCCTGCCCAAAGGCGTGTCGATAACGATCGGCAAGGGCCGCCCGGAGAGCTGCGCGAGCGCCCAAAGCATCGAAATGGCGAAGATTTGTTTCTCGCCAGCCGACAATTGATCCTTCGGCGCCGGCCGGTCATGCGCGTCAAAGAGCGTGACCTGGAAAGTCTTGGGATCGATTTCGATTCGCCGGATCAGGTCGCCCTTCCGCCACAGCTGCCCAAAACAGCGAACGACCGCGTCACGAAGTTCTTGAATCTTGGCTGTGGTTAGCGCTTCGGTGAACTCGTCCACCACGATCTGGACCTTGCCCAGCTGCACACGCCGATCCGCCATTCGGCCGAGGTCTGCGAGCCGTTCGGCGAGTTTGCGCTCGCGGCGTCCCAGGTCCTCAAGGTGCAGCTCGACCTCGCGCTTGCTCAGGTCGGCTCGTTTGGTTGCTGCCTCGGCGCTGCCCAGTTCTTGATAAAGTGTCTGCAAACGCTCAACGACCGGCTGAATAATCTCGTCGGCGGGGATCTTCTCCAGCGCCACCTCCACCTCCTGCAGCCGGCGCGTAGACCGTTCGAGTCGTTTCTGAAGTTTGCTCAGCAGTTTTGGCATGTCGTGCGAGATCCGGTCGATCGCGCTGAGCAACCGCTGGCGGTCATCTTCCGACACCTTGTGGAGTGTGGTCACAGTCGGCAGATCCTCTGGAGGCTCCGCCAAACGGTCTAGTAAAAGACCAACACGTTGAACGAGCGTCTTGCGGACGCGTGCAGAAACATCCAGTGAATCGTTGGCCGGAAAAAGCGCGTCCTTGGCACCTTGCTTCAGGTCGGCAAGCCGGCCCTTGATTGCCGCCTCGTGCGCCACCCACTGTTGAACCTTGTCTTCCTCCGCTAACTGTTGGCCGAGCGAGCGACACTGGGCGGAGCAAAGCACGAATGGAAGTAGCCCCTCGCACGATTCACGGAGTTCGGCTTCAACTTCAATGATGGCCTGTTTCAGGTGGGCCCGTTCTGCTTCGTAGGATTCGCGCTTTGCTGCAAAACTCCCGCCCATGCGCGCCAAGCGCTGTTTCTCGCGTTCGATCTCTTGCCTACATCCATCTTCCGCACTCTGAGCTTCGTCGACATCTCGGGTGGCAACTCGGAGTCGCTCGTCGAGCTGCCGCCGCTCCTCCACGAGCGCCACTTGTTGCCGTCGTAGCGGTTGCTCCTCGGCTGCGTCACGGTTTTTCGCGGCGTAGGTGCGCAGGTCCGCCTGAAGACGCTCCAGCAATTCAAGCCCGGTGAGGCCACGCACGGCTTCCGCCAGTGCGGTCTGGTCATGGGCCGTTTCTGCGAGCTGCTGGATTTTCTCCCCGTCGAAGAAAAACAACTGCGACACGCCAGGCGGGATTAGGTCGCGCAGGAATTCATCCGCCTGCGTGCGCTCAAGCTCGCCGAGAGGCTTCCCATCGCAGAGAACTGTTGTTTCCGTCCGGACGCTGCCGCTGCCGCGCCGCTCCCAGCGGCGTTCAACCGAATAGGTGTGTTGGACGCCGGCCTGGGCATAAAGGAATTCCACCCCCACCGAGGCCCCTTCCGGCGAAATGAGTCGCCCATTGGCCCGGTGGATGCGGTCGTTGAGGTAGGCTTCGTATTCCCGAACGCTCACCCTCGGTCCCAGGGCCAGAGGACCGTAAAGGCAGAGACGGACGGCATCGAGCAATGTTGTCTTTCCGGAGCCATTTTTCCCGCCGATCAGAACGACCGGACGCCGCTGTCGGTAGCGGATGCGCGGGGCCAAATCTAATTCATTGCGGCCACGAAAGAGCCCGAAGTCCTGGACAACGAGGCGGTGGAGTAACATGTCAGTTGTCTTCCTCCCCTGTTTTGTCCGGCCCCAAGCGAAAAGCCTCTCTGGCTGCCTCGTCCGGCCAGTCCTGGCGGAATAGCGCTTCAATACGGTCGTAGATACCCGCACGCCGGCTCATGCCTTGGGTCTGGCGTTCCACGTCGATCAGCCTGGCAACCAGTTCGGCGGGCGTGCCGTGCTTCTTGCAAACGTCCTTCAGGATTACTTGGTCCTTCGCGGTGAGAGCGGTTACGTCGTCATGCACCCAATCCAGATCCTCTCCCACGACCTGCCGGTAGATGACGGGAACAGAATCTTCCCAATCCGACTCCTCGGTTCGCCAGATGCTGCGGATTTCATGCAGTTCCCCGGCCGAGATGAGCCGGTTGTCAGGATCGGGACCTTCTCGCCTTACCTGCTGTTGAACTTCGAGAAGGGTTCGCAGCAGTTTCTTGCGTTCTTCAAGCTCGTACGGACCAGGGGACGGCGTGCCGTCTTTCTTGAGCCTGATCTTGCCATCGCGGCGCTTCAGTCGGCGCACTTTGCGTTTCACTTCCGGATCGTGGTGGGACTTGAGCAGGTTGCGGAAATCGAGCAGCGCCTCCATCCACTCTTCGCCGCTGTCCACCATCGATTCCATGGAGTGGTCTTGTTCGACGACGGTGCAGACCCAGCAGCCGAACCGGCTGTTGCCGCACGATGGCGTGCTCGTGTCCACCACAAGGGGGCATTCGCCGGCCCCCGCGTTGCGGTACATGGTCACGAGGCGGTTGTTGTTGGTGCCCCAGGGACACTTGACTTGAAGGATGTAAGTCCAAACGTCATCGGTCGTGAACTCTTCAATGGGTGCCAGGACGAACGCGTTCGCGAGTGTGCTGTGGCGTCGAAGGCGGGAACCTTTGATCGCATGGGCCTTGAGCACCTGGTCGCGACTGGCGCTCTCGCCCTGGCGAGAGCCAAGGACCATGATGACCTCGCCGAACTCGGCCACGCGATCAAGGATGAACTTGTTCGCCGGCTGGATCTTCATGCGGTCGGTGCACCATCGGAACTTGGTCGAAGGTGGCGGGTAGCCTCGGCCGATCAGGTTCACCCAGAAGGTATCCTTGATCTCGGGCGTTACCTTGTGCGCCTCGAAGGGCATGCCCTGTTCCTTGGCGGCGCGGTTGATCGCTTCGAGGTTGTCGTCGATGTAGTCAACAATGACCGGGGTCTCGACGAAGGTATCAGAGGCGATCACGTAGACCGGCTTTTTTCGCTGCTCGGGAGGAAGTCCAGCCACCGCATACCAGACGAGCTGCAGCGTCGCGGTCGAGTCCTTCCCGCCGCTATAGCCCACAACCCACGGACGATTGTCGGCAAGGTAGATCCCTTGCACCTCCTCTTGAAAAGCCTTAACGGACTTTCGCTCGAAGGCGGAAGGCTCCTTTCGCTCAACTAGCGGCAATGACACTGCCATTGTCCCTATCCTCGAGTACGTGGCACCGACGCCGGTCCCCTTCGGGCACCGGCCCAACAAGGCTGATTCTACAACTGGATTGGCGCGATGACAAAAGCGATGCCACGGCCCGCCGGCGTTTCCTTCGATATCTCGGGTGGATTAACCTGCGTTTCGAGCAGTCCGCCGGTGCACAAAATCCGTTTCGACCTGGCGTTCCGTGTCGGAGAGAGGAACGCCCACGCACTGTTTCAGCAGGTTCGTGGTCAACAAGACGTTGATGTGTGCCTTGCTGATGCGGCCTCCCACGAGGGCTCGTCCCTCCCAGGTCTCGGCATTGGAGCGTGCCCAATCCAGCTTCCGAAGTGGCTTGAGCGTCCCTTTCCAGGTCGTAGGCTCTTTGGCCAGAAGGGAAGATCCGAGGAACCCGAAGGCGAGCAATGTTACACCGTGGGCATGAACATAATCCCGCCGCAACTCAACGCAGCTGACTTTTTTCTCTGCCGCCAGCTGCCAGTCAGGGATACACCGTCCGACTTCCTGCCAGTAATCCCAGGCAAGGTCTTCCTGCTCTTGCGTGACCCGCCGCTTCTTACCCAGCGCGAGGAGTGTTCGGGTCGCTTGATGCACCCCGCTCAAGGAAAAGAGCTTGTTCGCCTGGGTGGGGACCGAAGTCTTCTCCATCTCGGTCAGATTCTTGAAGACGCTCACGCGACCAACGAGTCGGCAGACGAGTTGGGCAAACGGATCGCGGTGGTCATACAGAACACCGAGCGATTGCGGCGGCCGTACTACATGCCGGTTCAGGTCAGCAAACATCTGCTGGCTGCGTTTCAGGCCGGCGTCGATGAAAAAAATGACCGAAAGGGTTTCTTCTCCCAGTTCGGGCCGTTCCCTCAGCGCCTCCTCAATGGCCGCCCGGCGGTGCTGGCCATCGTTGATGAGGAATCTCGCGGTCATGGGCACCAGTAAACGGCCGATGCTCCCGGCATACCCGGCGTCCCCGGAGGGCTCGAAATGAACTCGACCGTCCACCGACGCCGTCAACGAAGAGAACGTGTAGTTCTTCGGATTGTCGATCAAGTAACGGGCAATGTCCGGCACACGCGCGCGGTTCAGCGTTCGTTGCGCGCGTAGATCAGGCGGCAGCTCGGCGTCGTCGAAAAGGAAGAGCTTTGGGACGACTTTCAGCGGGACCATGGCAACGTAATAGTCGCGGCCACCTTGAACCCCACGAATTGCAGAAAAAGTGTGCGCATTATCCACCAGCTCGGCCCTCCTTGACCGCAATACCCGCGTGAACAGCTTGGCGTCATCTATTTTTTCGGTCAACCAGTAGCGCAGAAAACGGTTGCTTTCGATTCCATTCTTGAAGTCATGCCCTGGCGTCCCTGAAACTCGATCCCGTCGGAAAACTTGATCCATTGCGCGCCCACTTTTTGTTTTCCCTGGCTTATTAGAGTGAAGGCGTGAGCAACGATCGAAGTGGCATAACCAGTATCGATTGGAATTCCAACCGCTAGCAGCACGCGAGGCTGCTGATTGCCGCGCCGCGCGGGATTATTCGGGAAACCAAACACTTGTTCCATCTTCAACCCCCAGAATGCGAGGATCCGTATGCAAGACATCATTCATTGCCCGAGTTGCGGTTGCGAAATCACGGTATCGGAGACGCTGACCGCACAGATTCGCCAACATTTGCGTCAGGAGTTTGACGCAGAAGTTCGGCGAAAGGACGGTGAACTCGCAAAACGCCTGGACGAAATCCGGCATCGCGAAAAGGCCCTGGAAGAATCACGCGCGGCAATCGAGAAGGAGGTCGCCGGCCGGGTCGCGCAAGAGCAAGATCGCCTCATGCAAGAGGCAAAGTCCAGGGCGCAGGAATCGATCGCCACAGAGTTTCGCGATTTGCAAGAACAACTCGCGACCACGCGGACACAACTCACGGATGTTCGGAGAACGGAACTGCAACTCCGCAAGGAACGGCGGCAACTGGAGGACGAAAAACAGACGCTGGAATTGACCGTCAGTCGCACTCTCGATGAGGAACGGGCCAGAATCCGGGGCGACGCGAAGAATGAGGCGGACGAGGCTCATCGATTGAAAGACGCTGACAAGGAAAAACTGATTGGCGACCTGCGGCATCAGATTGACGAGCTGAAACGCAAATCCGAACAAGGTTCCCAGCAGGCCCAGGGCGAGGTCATGGAGGTGCTCCTAGAGGATCTGCTCCGGCAGTACTTCCCTCTGGATGGCATCGAGGAGGTTCCGGTTGGCGTGCATGGCGGTGATCTCATTCACTGCACCTTCGACGCGACCGGCGAAGAGTGCGGCAAGATCCTCTGGGAATCCAAACGCACCAAAGCCTGGAGCGACGCATGGTTGCCGAAGCTGCGCGACGATCAGCGTGCGGCCAAGGCGCACGTTGCGATCTTGGTGACCGAGGAAATGCCGAAGGGGCTTGCCGCTTTCGGTTGCATCGACGGCGTCTGGGTCACGAAGCGCGAATACGTTGTTGGTCTGGCCATCGCGCTCCGATCGGGCTTGCTCGAAGTTGCCCGAGCGCGTCGGTCCATGCAGGGCCAGCAAACGAAAATGGAGTTTCTCTACCAGTTCCTGGTAGGGCCGGAATTCCAGCAGCGCGTCGAAGGAATCATCGAGGCGTTCGCCACGATGAAGGAGGACCTGGATTCCGAACGTCGGGCGATCCAGCGTTTGTGGGCCAAACGTGAAAAGCAGATCGATCGCGCCATGATCAACACGTCGGGCCTGTACGGTGACCTGACCAGCATTCTCGGTACGAGTCTGCCCCAAATCGGCTGCCTTGAACTGACGCACATCCCCTTCGATGCCGAAGAGACCGTCGTCGAGAAAGCGCCGTGGAACTGAACACGATCTGGATTCGACCTCATCATCGAAAGGAACCTCAAATGTCCGAGCAACAAGACCTTATCCCTGTCCGTGCCCTCAACCAGGTAACGTATTGCCCGCGCCTCTACTACCTCGAATACGTGGAATCGGTGATGCCGATCAACGAACATGTCGAGGACGGAATCTTCCAGCACCGCCGCGTCGATGATCCTGATTTGCAGAATCGGCCACGGAAAGACGGCGACACGATCCAGACGCGGAGCGTCCAGCTCAGCTCTGAGCGCCTCGGGCTCACGGGCAAGCTCGACCTCGTGGAAGAAAAAGATGGCAGCATCTACCCTGTCGAATACAAACGCGGCGACGGCCCCGGCGGCGACAACGGCCGGCCTGACTTCTGGGACAACGACGCAGTGCAGGTTTGCGCCCAGGCGATGCTGCTCGAAGACGAACGGGGCATTGCGATTCCCTTCGGCGTGCTCTACTATATTGGCAGCAAACGCCGCGTCGAAGTGCCGCTTAACGACGAGCTGCGGGCCAAGACTCTGCAAGCCATTCGGTCGATCCGTGAGCTTTCACTTCTCGACGCTCCGCCGGAGCCGTTGCCGGCTGATTTGCGACATCGCTGCTTCGGTTGTTCCCTTGCCACCATCTGTCAGCCGGAAGAAACGCTCTATTGCCTCGAACGACGCAACTTGACGCCGGCTGAGGAATCCACTGCCGGCATCACTCGTGTGTTACCGCAAGGAAGTGAAGGGGCCGTCCTTTACCTTCAGGAACAAGGCGCCTACGTCAGCAAACGGAGCGAACACCTCATCGTCAGGAAGCATGGCGAGGAGATTCAACGCGTGCCGATTGTCGGCGTCCAGCAAGTCGTCATCTTCGGTAACGTGCAGATTTCGACGCAGGCTCTCGGCACACTGGCAACCCTCGGCGTTCCCTTGATTTTCTTGACCATGTACGGGCGATTCGTCGCGGCAACGACGCCCACGATCGCCAAGAACGTGCTCTTGCGCGTCAACCAGTTCAAGCTATTCGCAGACCCCCAACGGGCGCTCACTCTGGCCAAAGCCGTCGTCAAGGCCAAGATCAGCAACCAGCGCACCTTGTTGATGCGAAGCCTGCGGTCCCGTTCGCCAGATGAATCAACCAACGGCAGTGAAAACGGTCGTGGCAGTGATGAGCCGGCGGCGCGAGAAATGGCCGAATTGTTGAGCCGCGTCGATCGCATCTGCGATCCTGCCGTCCTTCTCGGCACCGAAGGCCAGGCGGCGGCACTCTACTTCAGCCAATTCAGCCGCATGCTGAAGGCGGCCGCACCCGGGCGCGGTTTCGACTTCAAGACGCGCAACCGACGCCCCCCGAAGGATCCTGTCAACGCGCTGCTCTCATTCGCCTACGCCATCTTGCTGAAGGATTGTTTCTCGGCGCTCTGCACGGTCGGCTTCGATCCGTATCACGGCTTTTTTCACGTCGGCCGGCACGGCAAGCCGTCGCTCGCGCTGGATCTGATGGAGGAATTCCGCGCGATCATCGCCGATTCCGTGGTGCTGACCTTGATCAACAACGAGACGCTTACGGCCAAGGACTTCATGATCTGGCGTGAATCGTGCCAGTTGACCGAGGAAGGTCGTAAGCGGTTCTTCGAGGGATATGAACAACGGAAGTCCACCGTGGTAACGCACCCGGTCTTTGGATACAAGATGAGCTACGGCCGCATGCTCGAAGTCCAGGCCCGTATGCTGGCTGCACACGTACGTGGTGACATCCCGGAGTACACTGGCTTCACCGTGCGGTGACCTGGAGGCGCCGCGACGATTCCCGGCGAACGCAATGGACACCTACTTGGTGGCCTACGACATCTGCCATCCGAAGCGTCTTCGCAAGGTCGCCCGCACTTGCGAAGACTTCGGCTTTCGTCGCCAGTATTCGGTGTTCCTGTGCCGCCTGTCTACAACGGACCTTGTGCGACTCAAGAGCCGGCTGTATGACATTATCAACCTTCAGGAAGACCAGGTTCTGTTCATCCCGCTGTGCAACCGCTGCGCTGAAGGAATTGAGGCCTTGGGCCGGCCGGTGGAGAAGCACGATGCTAAGGATGTGGTGATTGTGACCTGATGAATCTAACTTTCGACAACCTGTTTCAACGTGCGACTGAGACGCCGAAGTCCCTCCCGTACCAGGAACGGCTCGCCATCGTCGATCCCTATCCCACGCTGCTCGATGTCCCGACCGGTCTTGGTAAAACGGCCGCGGCGATCTTGGCTTGGTTATGGCGACGCCGGTTCGCTCATAAAGATACGCCTCGCCGCCTTGTTTACTGTCTGCCCATGCGAGTGCTCGTCGAGCAGACCTTCACCGAAGCGGTGAAATGGCTGGATCGACTCAGCTTGCTGGCAGGATCAGCCGAGTGGACGGAACGGGGACCAGACGGCCTACCAATCAAACGGGCGCAGCTTCAGCGCAGCGCAAACGGGCACCTTCGAGGTTACCTGCCCGAACCAGCTGCGGCATACGAAAAGAACGGCTGGGCGGCAACCAACGGCGATCTCGGACAGTACCCAATCGCCGTTCACCTTCTATTGGGTGGCGAAGAAAACTCCGACTGGGCATTGTGGCCCGAACGGGACGCCATACTAATCGGCACCCAGGACATGCTGATTTCGCGTGCGCTCAACCGTGGCTACGCAGCTGGTCGCGCACGCTGGCCGTTGGAGTTTGGGCTGCTAAATACTGACTGCCTCTGGGTGTTTGACGAAATCCAGATCATGGACACCAGTCTCGCGACCAGCTTGCAGTTGGATGCCTGGAGGCAGAGCCTGCGGCTTCGACCGAGCCGCGATGCATTTCCAACAGATAACGAGAATCACCTTCCGAAGCCCTGCCAGTCGCTATGGATGAGCGCCACGATGGCGAAACATTGGCTGGAACGCGCAGTGGACTGGTCTCCTTGTGTCACGGACGCATGGTCCCATAGAGTTCAGCTCGGCCTGCACCAACTGCCAGGCGGGCACACCGTTTCCGATGACGATTCAGAACGGGTGCGGGGCCTGTTCGCCAACAAGAAAGCGTTGGAGAAGAATCCCGTTGCTACGCTGACCGTACCCAAAGGGAAGGACAGCAAGCCGGACGTGACCGGCTATCTCGACAGGCTAGTTCCGCAGATTTCGCAGCATAAGGCCGCTGACGCGCTGACCCTCGTCATCGTGAACACCGTTGATCGAGCTGTGGGAATCTACCGCCAACTGAAGAAAAAAGCGAACGACACGGAGGTCTTCCTGATTCACTCGCGGTTTCGACCGATGGAGCGAGAGCGCTGGTCGGCGTTCCTCAACCAGAAGGACGATAAGCCACGAATCGTCGTGTCAACCCAGGTCGTCGAGGCCGGCGTCGATCTGTCGGCCAAAGTCCTCTTCACCGAACTTGCCCCTTGGGCATCGCTCGTCCAGCGATTTGGTCGATGCGCCCGGTTCATCGCGTTCGATGACCAAGGCAAGGTCATCAACGAACACGGCCGCGTCTATTGGATGGATATTGCCGCGAACGAGCGAGCGGCATTGCCCTACTCGGTTGAAGAGTTGAAAGCTGCGAAGGAACAACTCGAAGTGATGGCCAACGATGGCGTTGGCCTACAAGCTCTAAAGAATCGGCGTTCTGAGATCGACGAGAAGTCCACGACGCTGTTCCCCTACGAGCCGCGGTTCGTGCCACACGACAAGGATCTCTTCGACTTGTTTGACACCACGCCGGACCTCACCGGTGCCGATGTGGACATCTCGCGGTTCATCCGCGACGGCGAGGAACTCGACGTTCACGTTTTCTGGCGCGAGTCGCCAAGCGGCGTGACGCCACTGAAGAAGGATCGCCCGCACCGGCGCGAACTCTGTCCGGTCCCGTTTCACCGCTTCCGCGAACTGCTGCCGGCACTCCGGAAGGCCGGTAGCATCTGGCGGCGGAGTTACCGGCGGGGCTGGGAACTCATCGACCAGCGCGACAGCGAGCAGGTCTATCCCGGTCAGGTCTTCATGCTGGAGAAGTCGTGCGGCGGTTACAATCGCAACCTTGGCTGGACTGGGGTTGCCACCGATCGCAATTTCGACCTGCTCCCTCCGACCGATCCAACAAAGGCGACAGCTCAGGACGACGAAGAAGACGCGGACGACCTTTCCCAGATCAACGCTTGGCTGACGGTTGAAGAACACACCCGCGACGTGTGCGCCAAGTTGGAAGCACTTCTCAAGCATCTCGGATGGGCACAAGACGATTGTTCCGTGGAGATCAAGGGCTACGTAAAGATCCTCCGACTCGCCGCCAGGCTTCACGACTGGGGAAAGGCTCACGCTGCATTCGCCGCGAAGTTGGATGCAGAACGGCTCCACGATCCGCAGGTGGCGTCGAAACTGGCGGGGCAACCGGCGGCCAAGGCTCCTGATCCTGCCTGGCGAACGGACAAGATCCGGCATCAACCCCGTGGCACACCCGAAGCCGATCGCGACCGACGACGCCCCGGTTTCCGCCACGAGTTGGCGAGCGCTCTGGCCATCCTGGAAGCCCTTTACCGAGCCAAGCTCGATCACGATGCGTTCGCGTGGCCCGATAGCCTCGACAAAGGCGACTTTCGCGAGGTGCCGAATAACGCACCGGTACCCGCCTTGGCCGACGACCCGCTGATGAAGGAAGTCATCGCGCTCAGCGCCGACGACTTCGACTTGCTCGTCTACCTCGTCGCGGCGCACCACGGCAAGGTGCGAATGTCGCTGCGGAGTTCACAGGATGACGACCGCGACGACGTGCCCGATCCCTGCCCGAGCGGCAAACGCCAAGCTCGCGGCGTCCGGGATGGTGACGAGGTGCCGGCGTGCAAGATCCCGAACGGCGAGACGCCAGCGGTGGCGATCTCGCTCGACCCGATGGAACTTGGGTTGTCGCCCCGGTACGGTGCGTCGTGGCGAGAACGGACTCAACTGCTCCTTGAACGCCTCGGTCCGTTCCAGTTGAGCTATCTCGAAGCCTTGCTTCGGGCTGCAGACTGTAGGGCCAGCGCCGAGGAAGATGAGCGCGGAAAGGAGGTCAACTGATGGTCGTGCACACCCTCGAACTCCGCGGCTGCACCCCAGAACCACTCGGCAACTATCTCAAAGGCCTGGGCGTTTTCCGGCTGATCGCCGAACAAGCCGACCCCCTAGCGCGAGCCTGGTGGAAGAATGGGGTGCTCCACATCCTTCAACACAAGTGGCTGGACAAAACGTCTGCGAATGTGGAACTCGCTTGCTGGCTGTTGAAGGCATGCCGATTTACGCCGTTGATCGCTCCTTGGCAGAAGGGGACGGGTTACCTGCCGATCGGCAAGCGGGTGGCCGGTGGCGTTGCCCTCCGGGAGTTGCTCGGCGCGACACACAATGGCACCGAGTACTTCCGTGACGTGTTTCGCTGTTTCGCCGCTGCGCTCGGGATTGGCCTTGGCGAGGATGCGAGCAAGTGGCCGGATCAGATGCAGACCGCACGTACCGATCTTTCCGACGCCCACCTTCTGCGCATCCTGCGGAACCGAATGACTTCAGCCGTCGGCTTGAAATGGCTTGACGCGGTGGGCCTGTCGGCCTCGCGTTCGACGACCGACGACGTTCCCAAGTGGTTCCCGATCCTTGCCAGCGGTGGTGGGGAGGCGAGCGGGCAATACATCGTGAACCATCAGCAGCGGCTGAAGTCTGCGCTTCTCGATGACCAGGACCAGAGCAAGAGGCAGTTGGAAGCAAGCCTCTTCGCGGAGAATCGAGCCGGAGCCTTGCAGATCGGTGTTCTGTCGGCAATGTACTACCCGGCATATGTCAAGAATTGGAACTCGTCTCAAAACTTTCTCCCGGACGGCCAGCGATTCGTCAATCCGTGGGATTTCATCCTCCTTCTCGAAGGCACCCTGGTCTGGTCCCTGGCGGCGACGAAACGCAACGGCGTAACGAAGGAACGCGCGTCGTTCCCGTTCTACTGCCGGGGGTCGTTCGGCGGATCACCAACGATCGGGCCAAAGGAGGTGGAAGGCGCGGAAAAATCTATCGCAAACGGGGAACTGTGGTGCCCGATTTGGGATGGCCCATGCACTCTGGCGGAAATCGAGCGGATCTTTGGTGAGGGCAGGATTCAAGTCAGCGACCGGCCTGCTACTCGCTCACTCGATTTCGCTCTGGCGATGCGCGGCCTCGGCATTGATAGGGGAATCCGAGCGTTCTTTCGGTACTCCCTTCTCGAGCGCAGTGGCTCGGGAAGGCAAACAACGTTGCTCGCGGTGCCGAGCGGCAAATTTGTTCCTGAGAACGAGCCAGTGCTACACCTCGTCGCCGAGCTGCGGTCGTTCGCTGAAGAGGTAACAAACTACCTATGCGACAACGGACAGCAACCTCGTCGTCTCCTCAATGCTCGAATCGCTTTCGAGCGGGCGTGGTACGGGGCGACATCACAGCGAAGCGACTGTCGTGCCGCGTTGCTGGAACTCCTGGTGACCGCAGGCCGCCTGATGTCCGAACTTGGCGCCAACTCTGCCAAGCCCGGCATCGTCAAACTCAAGCAAGGCGAAAACACGGTCGAGCGGGTGATTCCGACTGTTCCCTCACTCGATCCCGGCTGGTGCCGAAGCGCTGCTCCAAGCCGATTGGATAGCTTGTCCGATTCCGAAGCCATTCATTTCCGAGTTGCACGGGCCATTGCGGGCATCGCGGCCTGGGGCGAGTCGTCCGAGCCAAATCGGCCCGCCGTTGAGGCCATCCGGTCGAACCTGCTGCCGGTGCGGCGCCGTGGCCGAGCCTGGAAGTGGGACGAGACCAACCGCGGCGCCGTGTGGTCGCGAGGAGCATCGCTGAGCGCCAACCTGACCAGCGTACTTCGTCGCCGGCTCATCGACGCGCAACGTGGAAAGGGCGAAGGCTTGCCGCTCTGGAGCCAGCATGGGGCACCATTCTCCGACCTTGTCGCGTACTGGAACGGAAAGGTTGACGAGGGGCGACTCGGGGAGCTGATTCACGGCCTCGCGCTCCTCGACCCCGGGCCATGGGATCAGGATCGTGTCGATGACTGGCAACAAAAGCAGCCGGAACGATGCGAAACACCGGATATCGACACGTCCCAAATCTACTTCGTCGACGACATCCCGAAGGGGAAACTGCGAGTTCCACAGTGGTTGGAATCTGACTTCGATGCGGCTTGCGAACTTCCGCGGGTGTACCATCTGATGAAGCTCTGTTTCGTTGGCAGCAAGTTACCTCGTCGGCCGGTCGAAGGCGAAAGCGCACGAAGAACCGGCAAGGAGCCCTTCCCGCCAGACTGCCTGGACATTCTGTCGTTGCTGGAGGCCGAGCGGCTGGCTGACGCCGCTCAATTGGCCGGTCGCCGACTCCGAGCGAAGGGTTACCCAGCAATTCTCCGCCATATGGACATTGCATTGCTCCCCATGCGGCTTGATTGCCGGCGTCTGGCTTCCATGATGCTGATTCCTGTTGAACACCCCGGCGTTTCGGCTGCACTGGCCATCAGACCCGAATCCATCACTGCATAACTGGAGGACTGCCCATGCCGATTGATTTCACCCCGCTCGATACCGCCTCGCGGCTGCTCGTCGAAGCCGAACTCAAGGTCGCCACCGGCGGCGGTGGCCGCTTCCAGCCGACGGGCTTCCCGGACCTCGGCCCGGCACTCTACAAAGGAGTTCGCGCCGCTCCGAACGGTGACCAGCCCCCGGTTACGGAAACCGTGGATATGCTGCTCGTCGAATCCGTTCAGTCGATGGCCAACCGCTTGGAGGACGTCTGCCTTCAAGGCGAGGACTATAACCCTGATTGCCTGGGTGTCCCGTATGTGCGCGTCCTTGACGGCCATAATGGCAACACATTCCTCACATCGTCCGTGCGCGAGCCGCATCGCTTGGCTTCCCCGTACGTTCTGGCCGCCAAGCGAGACGGTGCTGTGTATCGCGAAGAACTGAAGACAGCACTCGGGTCCAACAAGCAGCGCCCAGTTCACATTTGGCGCATGGTCCCAACCATCTTTGATCGCGATCCTGGCTGCGTGTTGCACGGCGTTTTCCTGGAAGAGATCGATGGTCGCATTCGACTACCTCGGCTCGTCTCGGCATACATCGAAGCATGCTCGCCCAACCAGGCAAACTCCGGCGGCGTGTATCGGGGCGAGGTGACAGCGAAGGACAATATCCCCTATCCCCGGCAAGAGTTCACATCGTCGAGCATCACCGCATCGTTCATCCTCCACCTGTCAACGCTGAAAGGGTACGGCCTTGACGACCATAAGAGTCGGTTCCTGCAGGCGTGGGCTTTGTACAAGATCGACCGGTTCCTTCACCAGCATCTTCGGCTGAGGACGGCTTGCGAGTTCCAAGTCCTGGGCATGAAGGTTACGCTTGACGGCCCAGAAGGCCAGTCTCAGGACCTTGGCGACGGCAATGGCAAATGGCCATGCTCGCCAGACATCCTGAATGCGTTCTCTGCTGCCCGAGACAGGTGTTTCCCCCGTCACAACGAAGGTGACGAATGGGCCCGGCGGCGGGTTGTGGTCGTTACATATGCATTGGACATCGTCGGCAAGGAGGCATTGACCGAGGGGCTTTCCGCCGAGAACTTTGTTCTGGAAGGCTTCACAGATCGAGCCGAGGTGAAGCAGCTCATTGAAGGCAAAGGAAACAACAGGAAGACGTTCCAGGCGCTGGTCATCACGGGTGAATGGCCCGAAGAGGACCAACAGGCTCTATTGGACAAGAACCCGGTGAAGAAGGATAACAACGAGGGTGAAGAGGTTGACAACCCCGCCCATGATGTCATCAAGAAAGCCCTGAAGAAGTGGAACGACGCGTGGAAGAAGGTACAGAAGAAAACGGCTGGCGCCGAAGAAGCCGAGGACCAAGAATGAGCCTCGCAATCTCCTTTCATTTCCTGACTGGCCGAGCGCACTTGCACCCGTGGCAGACGCACCACAACGAAGGCCGAGTCGAGTGGCCGCCTTCACATTGGCGGTTGCTCCGCGCCCTGGTCGCCGTCACCGGGCGGGGGCTCACGACCCTGCCCTATCCAGATGAAGGTCCACCGCCGAAGCCGGAGCCCGTCGTTACCGTCCCAGGAATGGCGAAACCGAGGGAACGCGGCGTTCCACCGGAAGCGAAGAAAAAGTTGTCATTCTCGAAGGCGAAGCAAACGTTGAGACTGAACGAGCCACTGACCGATGCGGAGGTTGACGCTTGGAAGGCCGCGAACCCCGGCGATGCGTTCGCGAGGGCGCTGGAGCAGTTACGTAACCTAATTGCAGCCGTACCCCCACGCGCTCTTGCAGATATCGAAGCAGACGAGATTCCACTCTCGCGCCTTTCGACCCTACTTCACGCACTATCTACAACGACGACCATCTGGCTTCCCAAAGTCGCCGGTGGTCACACGAGGCAATACTTTCCAATTCACGAAGGCGGCATCGTCAGGAATTCCGGCTCTACGGTTTTCGACACCTTCGTGACGGTGCGAAAGGACCAACCACTCGTTTTCCACTGGCCTGATGTTAACCTCGATCCGCAATCACTCGCGGACCTCAAGTTGGTCCTCGGCCGGATGACATACTTCGGGCGGGCGGAGTCGTGGTGTCGCGCTAACGCGCGTGTTGGCAATATGCCGGAACTCCCGGACGTGGTAATCGAAGGGACAACACAAACCCATTGGCGCTGCACCTGCATCGAGGATACCGGCAGGGTGGATGGCAAGGAGTACCGAGACTACAACCTCGAACGCCGTCTCGCTCCGTGTGGGGACAAGGATCTGCAAGCTCAAGTAACCGATCTGCTACCTCGCACCAAACCCGTCGCCACGGAGGCCCGCCCACCAGACGCCGATTTTCGGGAACTCCTCAAGGGTGAGCCCGCCCGGTACTCGCTTCTCCGCTGTCTGCTTCGGGAATCGGGTGAGGACTTCAAAGATGGTCTGGATCGTCCCATCGGTTCTCGCTGGGTTCACTTTGCCGTTCCTCGTGCTGTGTTTGATATCCCGTGCCCTGGACCACAAGTGCGGTCCCGCACACCCGAGTCTGTCAATCTTGTCGTGTATGCGCTGAATACGGCCACTGTCCACTGTCCGGTTCTGCCGCCACTCACCGACACCTTGTTCGTCGCGGATCGTTTCCGCTCGGCTGTCATGGCACTGGCGCGCCACCCGGGCCGAGCAGTGAGCGGGCACGAGATGAACGGGGAACCCTGCCGTAATCACGACCACGCATTCTGGTGGCCTACGGACGAAGACAATGACGGCCTGCTCGACCATGTGACCGTCTATGCACGCGCGGGATTTGAACGACACGAAATCGACGCCATGCGACGACTGACCCGGCTCCGCCAACGCGGCGGTCGCCCGGATCTTCTGGTCACGCCGATTTATGTCGGACGAGATTGCGACTACCAATTGTGGCAGTCATCAAGCAATGGCGAATGTTCGAAACTGTTCGTTTCGGCAACGCCATACTTCTGTCCCGTTTCTCTGTCTCGCGGCAGGAACTCTCGTTCATCGCGTCCGCACAGCATCAAGAAGGATATTCGCAAACGACTGCGGCAACAGCAACTCATTGAACAAGACGACGACGTGGTGATCCAGGAGCTTGTATTCGATCACGCGCCAGCAGAGTTAGTGGCTGTTCAGCGTTCGGTCGCCAATGGTGAGCTTCATCAGCCTATTCCCCCGCGCCAATACTTTCCCGTGATAGATCCGCCAATCGAGTATGCGCAACTCCCACACTTCGCCAGTCTAGGGACCCAAAGCAGCCGTTACCAAGGGTGTTTTCAGAAGGAGCCTGACGCTGCTTTTACGTTCGGTGCTTCTAGCGGCCTGCGTGTTCAGGGAGGCAAACGCTTTGTGCGATCCTTGGAATTCTGCCGGCGTCGCCGAAATCACGAAGTGCGAGGGCCAGGCCGCATGTTCTGTTTGATATTCCACAAACGAATATCACGACGCCCGTTCGCAATCGGGGATCAATGTCATTTCGGGCTCGGGCTTTTCATTCCAGTCGAGGAGAAAGAGGAAGGAGATCACGATGCTGTGACTTAGGATTCTTGTTGCCATTGCGCCCGCGAGCTTAGACGTGGTGAACTCGCCGTGTAGCTTCTTTGAAGCCAAAAGTTCTTTGACAATTGGAGGTTATCTTTGATTTCGCTCAGCGGAAGCCTCTCGCGGATTACAAGTCCGCATACACAAGGAGTTTATAGTGTGACCCCACTGACTCGCAATTCGATTGACATACCAATGTCACTATCCTCTCGCTTGAGGGCACAGAAACCCCATGCGTTTCGTGTTTTACGACAGCGAGCCATAACCACGGTTATCAGACCGTGGACCCATTGAAGCTCGAAGATTGGTTCTTTCTTGGCCTCCTTGCACACACATAACCACGGTTATCAGACCGTGGACCCATTGAAGCCCCATCGGAAAACGCCGTTTGCACATTGGTACGAACATAACCACGGTTATCAGACCGTGGACCCATTGAAGCGGAAGAACCACGGGCCGATTGGCACTGCCTTGCCTTTCACCCGACGTTTCAGTGTTCGCCGATAGAATGGCTGCATGAACTTGGACCACCAACATGTTTCGCATGACAGAGCCCGCGAGGAATTTGCGACGACTCGTTGGAGTTTAGTGTTGCGTGCGGGAAAGCGCGGAGATAGCCAAGCGGAGGAGGCGCTGGCTTCGTTGTGCGAACAATATTGGTTCCCGCTTTATGCATTCGTCCGTCGGCGCGTCGTGGACGTGACCGAAGCACAGGATCTGACCCAGGAGTTTTTCGTCCGGCTCTTGGAAAAGAACGTACTTGACAACGCTGCTCCCGAGCGAGGCCGATTCCGCAGCTTTCTGTTGGCCTCGCTCAAGAATTTTCTGACCAACGAATGGGATCGAGCGAACACGCAGAAACGCGGCGGCCGAAGCAAACGGTTGACACTCGATCTGGCGTCCGGCGAGTCCCGCATGAGCCTGGAACCTGCACATGAGCTGACTCCCGAACATCTGTTCGAACGGCAGTGGGCCATGACGTTGCTGGAACTGGTGGTTGCCCGATTGGAGGCCGAGTTCGCGGCGGCCGGCAAACCTCGCCATTTCGAGTTGCTCAAGGACGCATTGACTGGCGAGCGCGGCGGTTTGCCCTACACCGAGATCGCAGCCGAACTGGGCCTATCCGAAGAAGCGGCTCGGCAGGCGGCCCACCGGCTACGGCAACGATATCGCGACTTGCTGCGTGCCGAAGTTGCCCAGACAGTTGCCGGCCCAGACGACGTTGAGGACGAGATTCGGCGTCTTTTTGAGACATTCGCCACGTAGAACATAACGCAAAATTCCTCCGAAGTCCCTGTCACAAGAAGCGAGAATTGCTTTAGAGAGGAGTAGACACCGCCAACCTCGGCAGAAGTCAGAGCTTGGGAGCGCCTTCATGATTCACAATGAGATCGGACTGGTCCATGTGATTTCGGCCGTAGTGGCGTTGCTGGTTGGACTGTGGATCTTTCTTCGCCCGAAAGGTGGCACGCTGCACCGGGTTCTTGGATATGTGTATGTAGTTTCGATGTTCGCGATGATCATCACCGCTTTCTTGATCTATCAATTGACCGGCTCCATAAATCTCCTGCACGGTTTCGCTGTCGTCAGCACGATCCAATTGGGGCGGGGTCTTTACCATGCCATCTCACGTAGGCCGAAGGGTGCATGGTTGGACGCGCATTATCGGTGGATATCTTATTCCTATATGGGTCTCTGCGCAGCACTCGTCGCCGAGAGCGCCACACGGGTTGTAATGCCATATCTTCATGACTACCATGGCATTCGCTCATTTGGCTGGTTTTGGGTAATTGTGGGGATAGTCTCATTCGCGGTGGTCTACGTCGGCCTTTTTCTGATGCAGCGGAACCGGGAAAGACTGACAGGTTATAGGTCTCCATCATGAGTGCTCCTCGATCTTGTCCGGCGTGCGGCATGGAAATCTCGGCCCGTGCCCCGGCTGGACTCTGTCCCAGGTGCTTGCTCGATGAAGGCAGGAAAGGTCGATCCGGCGTGGGTGCAGGTGCGGCGCCCACCGAAGCGCAGCCTCCACGGGCCTCGTCTTCTGGCTTCATTCCGCCCACACCCGCCGAGCTGGCTCCTCGTTTTCCTCACCTCCAGATTCTCGAACTGCTGGGCCATGGGGGCATGGGGGCCGTGTACAAGGCACGGCAATCGGCGCTGGATCGCCTGGTCGCCGTCAAGATTCTGCCTCCCGAAATCAGCCAGGATCATGCGTTTATCGAACGCTTCACGCGCGAAGCCCGCGCCCTCGCCAAGCTCAGCCATCCGAACATTGTGCCCGTTTATGATTTCGGGCAGGTGGACGGCTTCTGCTACTTCGTCATGGAATACCTGGATGGAATCAATTTGCGCCAGGCAATCCGCGCGGGCGATCTGACCTCGGCCGAAGCGCTCAAGATCGTGCCGCAAATCTGCGACGCCTTGCAATTCGCCCATGACGAAGGGATCGTCCATCGCGACATCAAGCCGGAGAACATTCTCCTCGACAAAAAGGGCCGTGTGAAGATTGCCGATTTCGGCCTGGCCAAGCTGCTTGGGCAAGAAGCCGGCGATGTATCGCTGACCGGAACGAACCAGGTGATGGGCACTGTGCGTTACATGGCGCCCGAGCAGATGGAAGGGGCTCGGGAGATCGATCACCGTGCCGACATTTATTCGTTGGGCGTCGTATTCTACGAATTACTGACAGGCGAGTTGCCGTTGGGCCGATTCGCCTTGCCTTCAACGAAAGTGCAGATCGACGTTCGCCTGGACGAGATCGTGCTGCGCGCCTTGGCGAAGGAACCTGAGAGTCGCTACCAGCACGTCAGCGAGTTGAAGACGGAAGTGGAAGGAATCAGCGGTGTAGCCCCCGCCGCCCTCCAAGCCGCGCTTGGTAGAGAGTTTCGGTCCAGGCTCAGTTTGTTTGGCATACCGTTCTTGCACATCGCATTCGGCCTCGATCCCAAGACCGGGCGTCGGCGGGTCGCGAAGGGGATAGTTGCGATGGGCGACGTTGCCATCGGGGTTTTTGCATTCGGAGGAGTCGCCATCGGCGGAGTTGCCGTTGGCGGTGTACCCGTGGGGCTGGTATCGTTGGGCGGATTGGCCGTCGGCCTGGTGCTGGCGGTGGGAGGTCTGGCAGTCGGCACGCTGGCCTTCGGCGGTCTGGCCCTGGGCGTGGTCGCACTGGGAGCCTGGGCCTTCGGTTATTACGCAGCGGGGGGCGGGGGCTGGGGCGTTCATGCCATGCTCAACGACCTCACCGACCGCCAGGATGCCGATGCCGTCGCGTTTTTCGACCCCTGGGTCCACAACTGGCCCCGCTGGCTCGTCCTAGTGTCCCTGGGTATGCCGCTGGTGAGCGTGCTGCTCTACACCATTGTCTGGGCTGTGTTTCGGTTGGGGATCCCTCGCCCGGCGAGCGACGCTGGCCCAGGAAATACCCATCGCCGCTGATCTAACTTCGTGCTGCAGTCGGAATCGCCCTGGGCCCCGCCAGCCGCCGTGGACCCTTTGAAACACAATCTGTCCGGGTGTCGTGCGGACTTTTTGGACACGCTCACGGCTATTTGGCATGACATTTGCTAGAGCCTGGGATCGGAAAATAATCTCCATGTTTTATTTTGCCGATGGTGGCGAGTACTTCAAACTGACCTCGCGCAGCAAACATAGGACACGTATTTTATTTTTCGCGCGCCCACCTGGTCAACTTCCGGGCTTACTATAATAGGAGGATTATAGGTCGATTTTGAAAAGGAGGATATCCATGTAGTGGCTGCCGTAGCAACATTCGACTTTTTGCCGTGAACGCGAGTTTGCGCTGTCGTTGCGCGCGGATTCGTTGGCTGGAGGGAGGAAAATCATGCGCGTGCACCAAGAGGTGCTCCACGCCACCCGTGCGTCATGGTTTGAGCGATTTGGCCACAACGAGTGGCCAGACGAACGAGGAATCTACGCGCGGAGGCTGGCTGAACTTCGCCGCAAAGATCCTGTCGTCGCCCGAGCAATTAGGCGGTTGGCCGGTGCGATGGCGCCGGATCGGCTCCGTCGGGGTCTCGTGGGAGTGGGCTTGTTGATCTTGTACGACATCTGCCGAGGGCAGGCGGAAGCCGATGACATGCGCAGAAAGATTCGGTTGCAGCCCCGCGACCTGGATCCTTCTGTTTTGCGGCTGGCGTTCCGATGCCAAGATCCGCAACGATTCCTTGCCGAGATCGCCATCATCATTGGCGGCGCCGCGATCTCACCCGAGTGGGATGCCGCAGCAGATAGTTGGTGGGAGATGGCACGTATGCGATGACATCCAGGAGACGCAGGCATGCTGGTGACAGATATCGTGCGCGGATCGACAGATCCGGAAGACGCATGGCAGCAGGTGGTTGAGCAATATGGTCCGGCCATCCTTGATTGGTGCCGGCATGCAGGGCTGCAGCCGGCTGACGCGGATGACGTGGCCCAGCAGGTTTTCTTGGCCACGATTAAAGGCATTACGAATTTGCGGCTCGACCGCCCTGGCGACTCGTTTGCCGGTTGGCTTTGCACGATCACCAGAAACAAAATTCGCCGTCGCCGTCGTCAATTGGCAGCTGCTCCCTCATCCATTGGCGAACATGACCCGCCGGACACGGATGCGAGCACGGTGATCCGGGAATTACATGAGATCCTTGTGGCGAGCCTGGTCGCTACCGCCCGATCGCTGTCGCTGCCATGCTTCCGGCGCAAGAATGCCATCGCGAAGTGCATTGCCCTCGTCCTTTGGTATCTGCGTAAGATTCTGCATTCGATCGATGACCTCGTCAACGAACTCGTTCGGCGGCTTCCACCTGAAACCGCGACAGCGGATAACCTTCGGACGCTGGCTCAGGCTGATGACCTACCCAGCGAACTAGATTATCTTCGCCGGCATTCGATTTGGCCCGCATTCAAGAGTGAATTCCAATCCGCCCTGGAAAGGCGCCTTGTTCCGTAACATGAACCGCAACATGCGAGGGAGAGTCAAATGTCAACAGATGATACGGTGAGCAGTCCATCCCTGTCGGACGATGAACGCGCGGTATTGGAATCCGTGTGTGACGAAATTGGCGTTCCGCCGCGTCTCGTGGCGGCGCTAATTGAGGAAGAGACGAAGGTGTTCGGGATGGGGCGCCGCCACTTGATCTGGACCCAGCTGGATTCCCTGTTCAGGGAGTTCGTCACTTCAAACGACAAGGAGGACAAGTGACGCCCATCACGCGGACATCGATGGCCTGGCAGGAGAACAATCAATGATCATCCAACGCGTCGAACTTGAAGATTTTGGCTGCTACTACGGTCACCAGCAAGCAGACCTGAGTGTGGTGCCAGGCAGCGGCAAGAATCTTGTTGTCATCGGCGGCCTGAACGGCGCTGGCAAGACCACGTTACTCAATGCAATCACGTTTGCTCTGTTCGGATATGACGACGCCTTTCTGTACATCAAAGGACTAGCGAGGGCTGGAGAAGGCAAGTCCCAGCGCGACCGTATCCTGGCAAGCCTTCTCAATCGGGCCGCGTATCGGGAGGGCAAGCGACAAGCGGCTGTAACTCTTCACTTGCTGGATAAAGGCCATACGATCGAGGTTCGCAGGGAGTGGGCTTTCGATGATGCCCTGCGCATGAAGGACGAAAGACTTGACATTCTCTTTGACGGCGAGCCCCTTAAGTTCGATCAGGATCCGGACCAGGAACAGCGAGATTATTTGAAGCACACGATCCCTCCCCATATCGGACGGTTTTTCATGTTCGATGGAGAAGAGATCCGACGAATCGCCGAGGCCAACCCCAACGAGGAAGTGCGCAACGGCATCGATATGTTGCTCGGCTTTCAGGTGCTTCAGCAGCTCGAAACCGACCTCGACGAATTGCACAACCGGTATCGCCGGGAAAGCAAGAAACGGAGCGACCAAGAAGTAGAGCTGACAAGACTAGCCGCTGAAGAGCAACAGCTTGAAAGCCAGATTGAGGAACTGAGTCACGAACGACAAGACCTCGAGGAACGGATCGCGGGAATCCACGAACAGCTCAGCAAGATCGACGCGCGACTTGATCGCATGCTCGGACCAGAGGGGAAGCGGCCAGCGGAGTTGCGAGCTGAACAGGAAAAGCTTCAAGCGGAAAGCGAAGGACTGCGAAAGCAAATCGAGGGAATGATCGAGGAATTTGTCGTGCTCGCGCTACCGATGCAGCCAATTCACTCGCTTGTCCAACAGTTGCACGGTGAGGAACTCTTTCGAACCTGGGACGAAGGGCGCCGCCGCGTGCAGCCTCAACTCGAACGGCTTGTGGCCGAGATTTTCAGCCCAGCAGCGCCACAGTCAGACCCACCGCTGGTTCCGAATCAACGTGACTTCTACTCCACCATGCTTCGAGACCGATGGAACAACCTCTTCTATCCTCCTCCCGAAGGCGCGGCAAAGGAACTCAGGCACGACTGTTTGAGCCCCGAGGAAGTGAGCCAAGTGCGGGCGAAGTGCTCGGAAGTCGTTCGTCGACAGGCACCTGACTTGCGTGTCCTTCTGGACCGCCTCGAAACGGCTGAGAGACGGGCAAATCATTTGAAGGCGACCCTCCAACAAGTAGGTGAGGGCGAAGAGATTGAAAAGCTGATCGAAACAAAAAGCCGGCTGAGTCGGGAACGCGGTCAGGCCGAAGAGGCTTTTGACATGAAGCGCCGGCAGACCGACGACAAAGAACATGAACTGGGGGAGAAGCGACGTCAGAGGCAGCGCAAGGAGGACGATCTCGCCCGCAGCGGAAAGTCCGGCGAACTGGCTGCCCTGGCTCGCAATGTGCGTCGCGCGGTCCAGCGGTATCAGGAAGAACTCCGCCCCCGAAAACGGGATGAGCTGCGTAAAAACCTCAGGGCTATGTACCGTCGCCTCGCACGCAAGGAGGACGTTGTCCAAGACATTGACCTGGATGAACAGACATATGACCCACGACTTCTGGATCGTCAGGGTAACTCCATTCCGATCGATGAGTTCTCGGCCGGCGAAAAGGAAATTTTTGCCCTGGCCCTACTGTGGGGCTTGGCCAAGACCTCGCGCCGTGAGGTGCCCGTGGTGATCGATACTCCGCTCGGCCGCCTTGATAGCAAGCACCGGACCAACATCGTAACGCAGTATCTGCCCGCCGCCGGGCCTCAAGTCTTGGTGCTTTCGACCGACACCGAACTGGATCATCAGTACTTCAACAAGGTGCGCGGCTGCGTGGATAAAACGTTACACTTGGTTTTCGACACGGAAAACGAGCGAACCAGCATCGAGGAAGGTTATTTCGACATCCTTTAGCTTTAGCGGCATCTCAGGATCATGAGAAAGGGAAATCATGGGTATTACTAGCCAACTCCTGGTGCGACGTTACAAGAGCACCGAAGAAGCAAACGCCAAGCTGAGTCGACTTGCTCAAGCTACCAGTTGGCGGGATGACCTCCTCAGCAGACTGGCGATTGCCAGATCTCTGCGTGAGCCGGCAGCTCCCCCCAGGGTCGAAGCAGCGCGCAAAGGGAAGGAGCTTCGGGGAGAAACGCTGTTTCGTTATGGACACGAGACTCAGCAACGGCACGGTGCTCAACAGCGCCACGATTCTCAACCGCGCCGTGACCCGGCCATCCTGCCGTGGTTCGTGGCGCTGCTGGCGGAACACCATGGAAAAGCCCTGCAGTCTGATGAAGAAGCCTTTGATCTGATCCTGGCCCACTGGCACCGGGGGTTGGACCTCCTTGTTACAGACCTAGACGAGGCAAAAGGCGTTGTCGAATTCATCGTGTCACTCGCCCGCAAGGCGGCTGACACCGCTGTCGGCGCTACCGGTCAGGGCACTCAGCCGAGAGACGTGATCCCGGCTCTAGCTGGCCATGTTCCCGGGCTGACCGTTCCGATCGGCCGGTTCAAGGAAGGCGAGGCTCCTTTCACGCTTACACTGAATGACGCCCGAAAACATAGCAACTGCCATCTCGCCGTCAGCGGCATGAGCGGCAGCGGGAAGACCCAGCTTGCCATGCAGTTGGCAGCATCCGCATTGCGCGCGGCCGATCCAGCCACTGGCATGATCTTCATCGACTTCGCCAAGGGGGACGTTGCTTCCAACCAGGCCTTCGTCGAGACTGTCGGGGCCAAGGTATTCAATCTGCCCAGCACCACATTGCCGATTGGACCGTTTCACCTCCGTGACTATTCGCAGGATGCCGTAGTGCTGGCCGCGGAGGAGAAGCGTGAGGTCTACACGAACCTCTTCCGCAATCTGGGCCCCAAACAAGAGGGGCGGCTCGTGCAGGCCATTCGTACCAGCTACAAGATGCTGGCAGAAGATCCGATTCCTGCGCCCGACTTCGGCTTCGTGTTTACCGTCTTGCGGGATATTTACGAGGCCGAGGGCCTGCAACCAGATTCCCTCATCGAGCTGTTTCGTCGCCTTAACGCCTATAAGTTGTTTTGGACGCGTGCCGAAAACAGTCCGCCGATCTCGCCGCTCCATACGCAGCGGTGGATTGTGGACATTCACGAGCTTGGGGGACTGAAAGAGGTCACCGCTTTCACACTAATCGAACAGCTGTACCATGAAATGCGCATTCTGCCTGAATCAACAGTGGACCCGCAAAGTGGCTTCCGGCACGTGCGCTGCCTGCTGTTCATTGATGAGGCCCAATACTATCTCAGCAAGAAAAACCGGTTCCTTCAGGGGATAATCCGTGAAGGGCGCAGCAAGGGTTTCGCGGTCGTTCTGCTCTGCCAATCGCCGGATGATTTCGACCAGAGCGATTTTGACTACACGGAACAGCTTGAGTTCACGTTCATGCTCGCCTGCAAAACAGAGCCGAAGGCCGTGCAGCGGCTGCTTGGGTGCAGCCCTCCGGAAGCAAGACGATTGGCCACTGAGTTGGGCAAGATGGAACCGCTGTCGGGTCTTGGTCGCGGTTCGGGCGGGCGAGATCAGCCGATAAAGAAATTTCGCGTTGTTCCATTCTTTGAACTCTTCCCGGCAGGTCGAACTTGAGCTTTGACGAGGGCGCCTCCAGGAGCAAGTGAGACAGCGGGATCGCGTGGACTTGACCATCTGGGAAACACGATGGATGCCGATCAATCCCCGATTCTCCGGTTCAAGACGGCGATCCGTCGCCACGACATCTCACGGCCGGTGAAATGTGCTCTTGCGGATGGTTTGCTTAGTCCGTTGGTGACCTTCTTCGACTTCGGCTGTGGCCACGGTGAGGACATCGACCTCCTCGGTGCTCAAGGGATTTCAGGCAAAGGCTGGGACCCCGTGTTCCGTCCAAACGAGCCTGTATCCGAGGCGGATGTCGTCAATCTTGGCTATGTTCTTAACGTCATTGAGGACCCCGCCGAGCGAAGTTCGACACTCCGGCATGCGTGGCGAATTGCTCGACGGCTATTGGTCGTCTCAACCTTGGTGCGCATTCCGGGCCGTGGGAATGCATTTACGGAGTTCGGCGATGGTGTCTTGACGAGCCGTGGGACGTTTCAGAAGTTTTTTGAGCAAGCTGAACTCAGGGAGTACCTCGAAGCTGAATTAAAGACGGAGGCAATTCCGGCGACAGTTGGCGTCTTCTATTTGTTCAAAGACGACGCCCATCGTCAGCAGTTTCTCGCAAGCCGTGTTCGGCGTGGCCCAGCCGTGCCACGGCAGAGAGTTTCAGAACGGCGATTCGAGGAACACCGGGAAGTGCTGCATCCGTTCATGAACACCCTCGCCCTTCTTGGGCGGCTACCAGATCCCGAAGAGTTTCGTCAATGCCCAGAGATCATCAGCCGATTTGGATCGCTCAAGCGCGCCTTTGCTCTTGTACGCCGCGTCACGGGCGAGGACGCCTGGGACACCATTCGCCGGCGAAGAACGGAAGATCTTCTCGTCTTCTTGGCTCTCGCCCGATTTCGGAAGCGCCCCAAGCTTTCCGGCTATCCGCCGACCATGCAGCGCGATTTCCGAGCGTTCTTCGGGACGTACATGAAGGCGTGCACGCAGGCAGACCTATTGCTATTCAGGGCAGGCGATGCGGCTGCCATCGACGAAGCGTGCCAGAGGTCGACGGTGGGGAAACTGTTGCCGAACGCGCTATACCTTCATCGAAGTGCCTTGGAACACGTCGAACCTCTTCTTCGCATCTACGAAGGTTGCGCCCGAAGCTTCCTCGGTGAAATAGAGGGTGCAAATATCATCAAGCTGCACCGGTTTTCTGGAAAAGTGTCTTACCTCGTGTACCCCGACTTCGAGAACGATCCGCATCCGGCCCTTTTTCGAAGCGTGAAGCTCTCGTTGCGGGCTAGGCAGCTGGAATGCTATGACTACACGAGAAGCGAGAACCCGCCCATTCTCCATCGTAAGGAAAGGTTTTTACATCCGGATCATGCGTCGTTTCAGCATTTCGCCGACCTTACACGGCAAGAAGAAGAGAATGGTCTTCTCGATGATTCGAGGATGATCGGGAATCGCGACGGTTGGGAGGCCCGACTCCGCGAACGAGGCTTCGCCGTACAAGGACATGTCCTTGTGTCATTACCATCAGCTCCGAAATAATCGATTCCACGTCGATGCCTGGATCAAAATCCTGGAAGGGGTTTCATACCAGTGGCACGACAATGTATGAAAAATCGTCGCCGCATCTGAACGTCGCAGGGGTCTTGTCATCGGCCATTTCCAGGACGATGGTAGCGTCAGCGGGAAGCACGTTCAGCATGTCAATCAGCGACTTCGGGTCGAACGCGATCTCGGCGCTTTTGCCACTGAAGTCGATGGGTAGCTCGACTTTGGATCGCCCGGTGTCGGCGCCGCACGCCTCCATGGTAAGCTTTTGCTTGGCGAAATGGAGAATTACCTTGCGGTTATCGTCATCGGCCATGATGGCGGCCTGGCGGAGGGCGGTGAAGAAGGGGCCGACGATCAAGGGAATCTTGACGTTTGCCTTTTTCGGAAGAATGTCGCGATACCGCGGAAAGCGCCCCTCCACGAGCCGCGCGTAAACCGTGACATTCTCGGTTTTGAAGTGTGCTTCGTTGGCCTTGAAGTTGATCCACACCGTTTCGTCCGGGTTGTGCAGGTTTCGGTTCAGGAGCTGCATTGCCTTGGCCGGGACGATGCTGGTCAGGCCGCTGGCGCTGTGCTCGGCATGGGCGATGGCGGCGCCCTGGGCGAACGCGAGCCGCCGGCCATCGGTGCCGATCAGACGTGCCGACTTACCCTCCAGTTCCCAGAGCACACCGGTAATGGCGTATCGGTTGCTTTCGGATGCAACCGCGAAAAGCGTTCGACGGATCATTTCCCGAAGTACGCCGGCCTGGATTTCGTGGTATTTGTCGGCGTCAAACTCCGGTACATCGGGGAAGTGCGTCGGTTCTTCGGTGGAAAACTCGAACTCGCTCGATTGGCCCCGGACGTGGCAAGTATTGTCCCTGGTCTCCACGGCCCACTCCTCGTCAGCCCCTTCGCGCATGATCGCCAGCGTTCGGGCAGCGGGCAGCAGGACTTCGCCTGGTTCTTCGACGATCGTGCTGTTGAAGTTCAGGCGGATGCCCAGCTCCAGGTTCGTCGCCTGCAATGTGCATCGGTCCATGCCGGCGGTTGCCTTCACGTTCTGCAACACCGGCTTGTGGTCATGACCCGCGATGGCAGTACTCGCCAGTTGGAAGGCGGATAACAATCCGTCGCGACGGCAGAGGATTCGCATTGGTGGTTCCTAGAAACGCGGCTCGAAGATTGCTCAGGAGACTACCCTGCTGACGGAGCGGTCGCGGTCTCGCTCGCCATGTGGCAGCACGAGATTACTTTGCGCTCGATGCTGCGGAGAAAGGCGCAAGTCTGGGAACGCGAACTGCAATCACGTCGACGGCGTGCCGCGTTAACCAGGCCAGTCTTGATTTCATTATCCAAACGGAAACTGATGTTGACAACAACAGTTGTTGACAACATAATTATTCCCATGGCGAAGCTTGGCCGGCTCATCAAGAAGAAAAAGCTGTTTTCATTGCCGGAGCAGGAAGCGTACCTCAGCCTGTGGCGGGCCGCTGACCTCCTCGGAATGCTCCACGATGATTTTTTTGCCACGTATGGGCTCACCCCGCATCAGTACAACGCTCTACGAATTCTGCGGGGCGAGTACCCTTCAAAGTTGCCGGTGAAGGAGATCCGCAAGCGATTGATTGCCCGTTGTCCAGACGTGACACGGCTGATCGATCGGCTTGGGCGAGGAGGTTTCGTGAGCCGTGAACGGCCTCAGTCGAATCGGCGCACGGTCTTGGTGGCAATCACAAAGAAGGGTTTGGACCTTCTTGAGAGATTGGATGACCCCCTCCTGGAGATGCATCGCCGCCAACTGGGGCATCTGACAGCGGCTGAAAAGGACCTCCTCATTGGGTTGCTGGAGAGAGTCCGGGAACCGCACGAGAAGACACGGGAGTAGAGGTGACGCAATAAGGCGCAATCCGGCTGACAAGGATGCAAAGGAGATGGATGTCCGAATAGCCGCCGATCAACATGGCCAGGGCCGGCTGACTACGGGGCGGATCATGCGAACGAAAAGTATGTGGGGGGTTCCCCCGTCGCGATTCTACCGGCTTCTTCGCAACGTCGAAGCCGCGTTTCCGGCACGTTCACTTTCGATTGCAATTCTCGGCTGCTCTGACGGAAAATTCGTCCTCCCGGCAGCACGTCGCGGCCACCAAGTGTTGGCCATTGACATCGACCAGGTCGCCTTGTTCGGCGGCAAGAAGCCTGGCATCGGCGGAGAGGTGTGGATGCCTGGCCTTGTCGCCCGGTTGCAGCAAGAGAAGCTCCACCATCGCGTGGACGTTGTCCAGGCCGACTTCGTGGAAGGAAAGCCTGCGCAGCGCGCGGCTCACTTAGCTGTGACGAGCGGTTCGATCCAATACTCGCGCAACCTCCAGCACTCCGTGCGCGCGATCGTGGCCAGCATCCAGTCCTTCGTGCGGCCGCGCGGCTACTTGTACATCGACTACATGCTCCCGATGGAGCAGAAGCATCGTGAAAGGGAGAACTTCTTCGCCCGCGGGGCATTGCACGCGTTATTTCCCGCCACCGAGTGGCATGTGCTCTACGACCGCGTTTTGCCGCCCCTATTGGAGAAAGCCCACGTCGATAATCCGGTGGATCATTTTCACCACTGGGGTCACCTGCTGGCCCGGCGCCAGGTCTCTCCGGCGCGTCGCCCCCGCTCAGATCGGCGAGGTGGACCGTGAGAAAATCTCATCACGTCAAGTCTGCGTCTGTGGCGATACCCGGCAGAGTGGTGCTTCTCACCGGGCCTTCGGGCGTCGGCAAATCCACGCTCGCTGCCGGTCTCGCGAACACTCTGCCATCGGCGGACATCATCAGCTACGGAAACGTGCTCTTTGAATGCCAACGTGCCGAGGATCCGCAACTCACCTATGCACAATTCCGTGAGAGTGCGAGCCGCATCGTCGCTCCAGCCGACATTGCGGCCGCCGATCTGTTGGTGGCGCGACACATTTGCCGGCTGCGGACGATCGTGCGCGTCATCCTGCTTGAACTCCACACGGTCACGGTCACCGAACATGGATTCCGCGCGACGCCGTTTCGCCCTGTTGTTCTCCGAAGAATGCGACCCGACGGCGTGGTTCACCTGACGGCGCGACCCAAGGACCTTCGGCGGCGACTTGCCGCGCAATCGTCCGGTCGCAGGATTCAGTCGGTCAACGGCGCCGAACATCTGGCGCGCCTCCAGGAGCAGGCGGCTCTCCTCTACAGTTGCACCGCGGGCTGCTCCTTATTCGTGATCGACAGCGCTCCTGGGCCGGATGTCGTCCTTGAACATGCACTCAAGTGTCTCGCGGGCATCGGCATTTCTCGCACAGTGGAGCAGAACTATGATGACCACGTACCGCTTCCAGGAACTGCAACTCGACGGTCCAGCCTTAAGCGCAAGTGAGTGCCCGGTTCGACGCCGGTTCTCGCGCCTCGTCCACCGCACTGCTTGTCCGTATGCTCGCAATGCGCGCATCATATATGCCCCGCCGTGGGAGCCGCAGTTGTCCGTCGAGGAGAACACGGCCCGCGCCGTTCCTTTCCTGGATCTGTTCGTTGCGCACAGCGCAACCCTCTGCTTGGACTTGTTCGTCATGGAAGTGCGTAACGATCCCGCCGTTGGCGACATCGGGGCCATGGCGCAGGTACTGTACCGAATCCTCGGGACGCTGTCGCAGGCGGACCCTGCCCGCGTTGAGCAGCTCACCGAGGGAATAACGACAAAGGAGTGGGACTTCGTGTATCGGGGTGAGCGCCTCTTTGTCCCAGTGTTCGCGCCGTTCTACTCCGCGAACCATCCGCGATACTCCCATGTACCCGGCTCTGCGTACCTTGTGTTCCAAGGCGACGGCAGTTTCAAGAGAAGAAGGATCAGCAGCCGCAATCCCAACAGAAAACAGCTCACCGCAGACATCGCACGGCTATTTCTCAACGGTGGATTCACGTATGAGGTGACGCTCGTGACGCACCCATTTAAAGCCGCCCGCTATCTGAAACCGCTCCGTTTGTCCGATGAGCCCATTTACTGGTGGGAGTAGACCGGTGCCGGCATAATCCGAGCCATAGGCAAAGCAGAAAGGAAAGGATGAATCTGTGAACAACCACGAGCGTCATCCTCGGCGAGCACGCTCTGCGGTCCTGCCGACCGCAGATGTGATCCGAAGAATCAGAAAGCTGCACGCCTTATTTCTTGCAGGAGCGATCGAAGGGCCTGAGCAGCACGAGGTGCATCCCGACCTTCCACGCGGAAGCAGAGAGAATTATCTGTACTTCACGCTCCCTTGCTGCGTGAACTTCCAGCGCAGTTCCCCGGCAATGTGGCAGAGCGCCCTACGAACCTTTAATGATCCGGACACAGCTTACCTCTTCTCTCCCGAGAATGTTTGCGCGCGGGATCGCGGCCGAGTCGCAAAAGACCTCATCAAGCACAGGCTTGCGTTGCAAACGAATCGGCACCCGGAGATCTGGATGCGGATTTGCCGGACGCTCTGCGACCATTACGACGGCGACCCTCGCAAGATCTTGGAGGAGGGGCAGCACGATGTCGATGTCATCATCCGTACCCTCCAAGTCGACAAGAAAGATCGCTTCCCTTATCTCGGCGGCATCAAGCTGTCGAACTACTGGCTGTTCATCGTAACCAGCTTCACCGACGCGCATCTGTCAAACACCGGTAACATCTCAATCATTCCAGATACGCACATCGTGAAAAGCACGGTTCGGCTCGGCCTAGCCGATGAGGGAGTTCATCCCAAGGAAGTCGAGAGGATTTGGAGGGCAATCCTGAAAACGACCGGCATTGTGCCTGGTGAAATGCACTCCGCTTTGTGGAGATGGTCACGCGGCGGATTCGCCGCCGCGCTCTAACAGGTCGGCCTGTCGCCTGACCATTCGCGACAAATCGCTTTAGCACCGCTTTCTGGACCAGCAGCTACCGGTGGAATCGATGTCGGTTCGACGTACTCCACGAAAACAGGTTACCTGCCATTTTTGCGAGTCGTTGAGCTCGGGTTCATTGATCCCGGTGTTCCGGGGCCGGATCATTGCTCGCTTCGGTCACATCAACGTTACATGAACCGAAGTTTGCAATTGGTCTCGGTCGGCGAGTCGCGTTCTTGACGAACATGGGATTATTCTTCGCGATGAAGCTCCCTGCCGTGAGGAAGGGGCTCACCGCGTGAATGCGCGAAAGGCTTCGGGTTTCTCCAAGGCAAGCCGCTTCAACCTGGCGCCAAGTCGGCAAAGGGCGTCGTGAAAGTCGCTGCTCAAATGATCGCCAGAAAATTCGTGGCCGAATTCATGCAGGAGCAGGGCATCGACCGATTCGCTGGCTCCCTGCTCGAACCAGCGATGTCCGAGCCGAAATAGGTTTAGGTCGAGGCGGCCTTGTCCGTAGCACGCTGCGAAGTTGTTCGTCGTGCGGACCATCATGACGATGAGATCCACATCCATCAATTCTTTGGCCAAAAACACGGCATAGCTCGCGATGGTCCGCATGGCGTTCGTCCAGTCCGCTGGCAAGATCACGTCGGCAGACGGGGCGTTTGGATCGAGGCTGTAAGGCTTGGCCGTCGGCTTGATCTTGCCGGCCGGGTGAATCGCGCCGGCTTCCTTGGCTTTCTGCCATTGCTCCTTCTTCAGCATCCTGCTGGTGATGATCGTGCCGCCGTCTGCCTGGATGGCTTTGTTTGCCTCCGGGTCGGTCGGATCGTAGGCGGCACGGTGATCACCGAACCGCCGGTCCAGGAATGTCCGGATGGCTTCCGGGGAACAAGCGTCGTCGCACGTGGCTTGCTGGACCCAAACCGTGTTGACATCCTCGGTAGTGAGCCGGTCGTGCATTTCATTCAGCACGAATGTCCGGAGGTTGCGCAAGTAGGCCGGTGGCACGTTGTCTCGGCTCAGCGTGAGCGGCACTTTCTGGGCGACGTTGAGGTGCCAGCGGTCCCCGGTTTCGACCACGGGCAATCCGAGTTCGTACAGCGTCGCGGTCTCCCCGACAAGGGGTTCGTAAAGTTCGATGCTGGTCTTCCGCATTCGCCGTCTCAGAACGCGTTCGTCGTCGGCAATCTCCGTTTCCAGATTGGCGTCGAACGTGTGGATCGGCTGTCGCGGCGAAAGCGTGACACCGTTCAACGTCACGGTGACACCGTTCGGGATCAACAATGAGTGGAGATAGATGCAGGTCTCGTCACACTCGGCGCGGCTCATGCGTAGGTCCGCCTGGAACATGGAGCCGCGCTCTCGCCGGGAACGCGGACGGACGTGTCGGTCGCCGTCGGCGCCGAACATGACGGAGCCGGTCGTCGTGGCGATGGTGGCTTCTTGGCACATGGCGAGAATGAGCTTTTCGCCAAGGTTGAATCGGCCCCGCTTCTCCGGCAGGCTTTTCTTGTAGCTGTCGGCGAAAAGGGTAAAGGCATGGTCTAGGTTGCGGAATCCCTCCGGCGCATCGTCTTCAACCGCGAGCGCCACCAGGGGCCGGCCTGGCAAGGGCAACAATTGAACGGCCACGATGGTCACGTCCTCGTCCAGGGCGTTTTGCACCAGTTCGGCGATCAGCCGGCCAATGCCCTGTCGTTCGACAAGATTGCGCAAACCTTGTTTGTCCACTTCAAACCAGCGATTTTTCACAGGAGCTCCTTTGCGACGCTTGGCCGCACACGGCGGCAGTCAACAATCCCCTCAATTCCAACTGGGATCGTGCAGCGGATGACCTGGCGGAAAGAGGATGTGCAAGGGAACGGGTGGCGGCGGCCCCGGGACGAGTCCGTGGGGCGGGGCAGGAGTTTTCCCTTTTTGTGGTCGACTTTCGCTCGCCCCTGCTTGCGATTCGACGCATTTCTTCGAAACCACAGTGGTTTGGCCGGACTCAACCGTGTCGCTGGTCATGAATGAGTTCCTGTTCCCGAGTCCCATGGCATTTCCGTGTTAGGTAACGCGAGGCGTGGCCTGAAAGGACCAGGTGTGTGGGCACCGCGTCTTCAAGCTACCCACGGCACTGGCATTGGGCGGATGAGGCCATGATGATGACCGCGGATTATCGGTCACGAACGATCGGGTGCTTGTGAGATGTCATCGATGCGAACGATGGTCGCTGGTCTAGTCTTGATGCTCTTCGGACCAGACCGAGTCGATCACTTGGAACGAGTCACCCTGGAAGTGATACACCTTGACCCGCTGGAAGCCGCCGAGGCGATCCCGCAGTCCTTCCATCGGAGACGCATCGTTCACGAGATTTTCGGCGAGGCTGATTGCAGCGTACTTGCCCGCGGCGTCGTCTGGAAAGGTGGCCCACGGAGCCTCGCCGCGAGTGCCCTCGATCGCCACCAGGTAGCCGCGACCGATGCGGTCCCGTTCCCGCTTGAGCCGCCACGCTTCGGCGAGGTCCTGACTGGCTTCTTGAAACCGGCGGGCCCGGCGGTAGGCCAGTCCCCTTCGGTATCGGGCTCGGACATGATTGGGGCATTCGACCAAAACGGCACTGAAGGCCTGGATCGACTCCTCGATTTGGCCCGCTTTCAAGAACCGGTCGCCTCGGTGCATTAGCGTCACGAGCCGCTCGCGGCAATCCGTCGCTACGATCTCCTCAGGCGTGGAGCGCAGCAGCAGGGATCGTCGCAGATCGGCCGCTGCTTCGGCTGCCCGTCCGAGCTTCCGCAAGGCGAATGCCCGCGTCTCGTACGGTCGGGGGTCGAGGCTGTTGAGTTCGACAGCCCGCTCACAATCCAGGATCGCCCGCTCGAGCTGCCCGGTTCGGAGGTAGGCGAACGCCCGATTGCCGTGGGCTTCCGCGTGGTCGGGTTTCAGGCGAAGAACCTCGGTCAAGTCGCGGATCACCGGCGGCCAATCGCATTGGGGTAGATGCAGGCTGGCGCGAAATTGGTACGCCTCAAGGCAGTCCGGGTCCGCCTCGATGGCGCGGGTGGCGGCGGCAACAGCCTCTTCCCAGCGGCCCTCCCGGGCGTGCTCGCGGGCCTCCTCGCAACGGCGGAAAGCGGTCTCGGCAGCTGCTTTTCGGATCGGTACAGGTAGGTCATCGGCGGTCATGGCAGCTCCTTGAATGAGGCTAACGCCGACGCTTCTGTCGCCGCGGCGGTGTGCGTAGCATGTTTGCCATCACCATGGCTTTCACGGGAGCGATCGTGACGAAGCGGGCCATGTTTGCAGTTGCCTCCAGGATCTGGTCGAAGAGAATGGCTACAGCCTCGCCGAGATGATCGAGTCCGCCGACGAGGTGGTCCACGTTTTCCCCTTCGGCCGCCAGGCCGAGGTCGATCCGGACTGCCATGCAAAAGATGTCTGTGATCTGCGGGGACAGCTCGCTAGCAAATCGCACAGCCTCCTGTCCCTGGCCGCTGATGACGGCAAGGGCCTCGGGATAAGGCCGCGGGCGGATGGCGGTGGGGATGCGGTGGACGGTGGTGGTGCCGTCGGGATTGGGCCGAAGCCCGTCCAGATATTTGCGATATTGCTCAAACGGTTCGTCTATATTCGGCATCCGGTAACGTTTTCGCATTTCGGGTGACGGAGTGCCGAAGTGGAATTCCCTGGAAAGCCTTTCGCCGGCGGCCTTGCCCGGTTCCGGACCCAGGTTTGTGGCGGTGGGGTTTTTGGGCTCTTTCGTGATGAGTTCGCGGAGGCTGCCGTAGTGGAGAATCCGCCAGGCGTTCTCGACGACAGCGGTCCGGACAAGCTCATCAACGCGGCGACCAACGTCAGACACCACAGCGGCATGGGTGGGCTTTGGCGGCAGGGCATGGTCTTCGTTGGTCCCCAGCTCGAGTCCGACCGCCGTGTGAAAGACTTCGCACAGATTCTGGTACACCGCGACAATCCGTCCAAGGAGGGCAACCTGGCGGTCGTGCAACGGTTCCAGCTCATCAGCAGAGAGTGGTGCCAGTTCGGGCGGTAGGGCTGCGGGCATGGCGGCAGTGGTCACCGGCTGGTGCCGATGGTGTTGCAGCCACGCCGCCTGCAAAGCAGCGAATGCTTCGGGCGTGTATTGCCGCTGGTAGGGATCGAGCGTGTAGTTGAGCATGGTTCAGCCTCGCTTTGGTTCGTGACTCGATCGGCCCGAGCACGCCGGGCCGGGCTCAGCATTGGCGGATTGGTTGGCCGGTTGACGCCTGGCCCGTGCCAGCAACTCGGCAAACCGCTCCAGGGAGTCCGCCGTGCGGGGACAAATCCACTTCCAGTTCGGGTCTGGGTAGCGTTGCCCACGGCGGGTCACCCGGCGGATGGCCCTGGCTAGGTCGCGGACGCGACGAGCGTCCCTTGGGCCGAGAGGGAGCTGGATGGTGGCCCCGATTGAGCCATGAGTGATGTGGCCACCGTGCCGATTCACCATTTCTTCGACCTCCGCGTCGTGCGGGGCTGGTGACAACTCAAGGAGGACGGATGTGTCGTCGGACCTTTGGGCGGAGAGATGGATCTGACAAAAGCCCAAATGAACGTCTCCTTGGCTCTGGTCGTCGATCCTGATGCTCAATCCGTCGCCGAACGATGTTCGGTGTACACGGGTGCCGTAGGCGGCAAGCAGAAACGTAGCGAGGTTCATAGGTCGGTTCCTCATTCGCGGTGAAGGCTGGATTCTCAAGGATGCCAAGCCAGGAGGTCTTACCACTCTGTCGGAAGCAGCTCACGACGGTAGCTTCAGCGGCTTCGGTGGTCGGAACCGTTCGAGCGGTGTGCCCGTCGCCCGGCTCATCACCTCGTTGCAAAGGTAGATGATCTTTGGATTGCCGTCGTCGTCGCTGCAATCTCGCACGACATGCCCGTCGTCGTTGAGCCGCCAGGCGTACTTCGATGCCCACTCGTAGTCCTCATCGTCTACGATGGCCTGTTTGTCTGAATTCGTCAGAGGCAGATTCTTGCTCATGGTGCGTCCGAGTTCGATTTCTGGTTGCACGATCATGACGACAGGTTCATTCGTTTTGGCTTGTATGAGCCGCAGAGCATTTCTTGCTGGCCACCGCGTTATAGAGACCGGTCCAGGCGATGTTCCATGTGCCGACATGCTCGCAGAAGATTCCGTTGTCTACGACTTTGTGGATCCTTTTGAGGTGCATCAAGGCCTCGGGAACGAGATCAGGGAAAGCAGGCTCATTCCAGTGCTCGAACAAATGGTGCAGGGCGTCAACGTGTTTCACCAGAGCGGCGAACGTGCTACTTTCGTCGCACACGCCCTGACGAACTGCATCTTCGTCGTAGCCGACGAACCTGCAAAATGAACGGATTGGCTCCAGAATCATTTGAGCGTCTTTGCCAGTGCGAATCAGGTCGGTCAGACAGTGGGTCACCGAGCGACATTCGTTGGTAGCCTCGGATAAATCAGGGCTGTTCAACATGTAATCTCCCTCATACGTGGGTGTGACGGTTCACCAGTTCTTCCACAACAGCTCGCGGCGATGGCCGCCGGAGTTGGAGAACTGTACGTGCGTGTCCTTTTCCAAGCAGTGCCAGTCGTGCAGGATGGTGCGGTAGTGGGTCGAGTCGTAGCTGCTGAGCAGCACTCGGCCGCGGCACTGGCGGAGGACGGTCAAAAGATTGTGGTGATCTTGCTGATCCATCTCGATCCCGTAGGTTGCCGCCTTACCGCCGGAGCGCGTCGAACCCGGGTACGGCGGGTCGCAGTAGAACAATACATCAGGGCCGTCGTACTTCGGGATCAGCTCCAGGGCGGGCAGGTGTTCGATCATCACGTGACGGAAACGAGCGGCCACGCCGTCCAGGCCATCGATGGCGGCGAGGTACTTGGACACCGGCTCCGGCATCTGTCGCCGGGTCCGGGTGCTGGCCGCCCAAGCGTTCTTCGTGAGGGCCGACATGCCGATGCCGCCCCTGGCCTGTCGGCACCGGACGAAGAACCACCAGGCTCGGTCCATGGGGTCTTGCGGGTCGGGCGTGTCGATGAGGTCGTTGAATTCTTCCCGGCTGTACGGAGTCAGCTCGCACCGCCGTTTCAACTCGACGAGCATGGCTGGATCCCGCAGCACACGGAAGAAATTCACCACCCTGCCATCCAAATCGTTGAAGATCTCTACCTCGCTGGGATGCTTCTTGAGCATCACGTTGGCCATACCGCCGAACGGCTCGACGTAGACCCGGTGCGGGGGGAACTGGCCGATGATCCATTCGGCCAGGTAGTATTTCCCGCCGTACCAGGCAATCGGTGCGTCAGGACCCTTCCGGTTGTGCCAGGCGTGGTGGGCCGAATCGGCAACAGATTCCTCCAGGTTGGGTTGACCGTCAGTCATGTGCATTCCTTCATCCCAGGGGCAGGTCGATTGCGAGTAAACTACTCTTTAGTACCGGACTTCGTATTCTCGAAAACGGCGCACGAACTCTCGTCCGTCATCGCCATCCTGTTCGGCATGAGCCAGATATGCAGCCAGGAACGCTTCTCCGTGCGGTGTCGCAGCCGGCGTCAATTCGAGGTTTGGCCATCGTTTTCGGGCGGCATCGAGAAGAGCAGTCGCTACGCCGTTTCGTTCGTAGGTATGGCAGACGCGGACGTATTCAACAAGCGGTGCAGGCGTGTACCGCCTTCGGGCGGCAAGCATTTGCCTTCCCGCGGCGTACACCCAACAGAAGCCAATCGGCGGCTGCTCTAATCCCGCTTCGTAGGCCTCTACCGCCCAGTGCCATCCAGCTTTCCATCCGAATGGCAGCGGATCCATCAGCTTCCGGAACAAGATTTCGAGTTCGTGACCGTGCTTGTCAGTTACACGCAATCTGTTAAAGGTCATGGCCATCCTCGTTTTTCAACATCACGTTGATCTCAAGCGGTCACGTCGCCACCAATCTTCAGCCTTGCTAGCCGGGCATTTACCTTGGCACGAATACGATGTTGGGAAGCCACGTCAGGCATGTCTTCCTCAGGGATCACATTCAGAATGAACGGGGGAAGGCCGAGAACGCGGACAGCGTGGTTGAATGCGAATGCACTCTCGGACCCAGTTTTGCAGTATCCAAGGCACAAAGTCGATCCTCGGTAGGGGAAGCGCACCTGCCAGGATTTGCTGGCCTTGTGCCACGCTATTCCGTGGTATCCCTCGTGCAAGTTGATCCACACAAGGTAACAGGCATCCTCATGCGTGAGAGGTGGCTGTTCGATCACTCCATGCTTCCAAAGCCTATGTTCGACACTGAGCCGAACAACTTCCTGCCGTTCTGGGGTAGGAAGATCTTCATCCGCGATTTGGTTGAGGGGGATGTAATCGGCACACAACACGAGAATGGCACGATTGAAGGCCAGTGCGGCTTCGTGACGCGTTAGATACCTGCCTAAAGAGTACGAGCGACCATTGTATGACACTCTAACTTTGGCACTCCATCGGCGTCCTCCGTTGACTTCGTCGACCCCTCTATAGCCGGTTTTTGCGTTCACCCGCTGTAGGGATACACAGTGTTGTTGAATGCCGCTATCCATTCCAGGAAATCCATACTGCTGAAGCCGCTGTTCCACGAACCCCTGGATCTGAACACAGCGTTCGGCCGGCGGAAGCAACTCTGGTGGGATGACGTTAGTGAACGGCTCACCACCCCCCAACAGTTGCACGGCGTAATTGTGGGCATATGCCCCTTCGTGTTTAGAGTCGTAGCTGCCCAGAGAAAGCGGCCGGCATTCCCAATTAACTTCCGCACGCCACTTTTTGTCAGCGTCCGAGCGCACGCCGATATAGCCGCTTGTGCTACTTACGCCTTGGGCTGTTAGCTGGGACAGGGTGTTCATTCCTCGGGTTTCTGTTGGCTTTCCAAGAGGCCCATGCTGATGCAGGCAACATTGGACCTCTGATGTGATTTCAGCCTGTCGTTCGGGAGAGGGGAGTTTCTCCGGTGGGATAATGTTGTGCGGTAACGTTGCGCCGCCTACCAACATCGCGGCGTGATTGTATGCGATCGCAGCTTCTTCTGGTGTTTTGTACCTGCCCAGGCATAATCCTCGAAAACGTGCAAAACACTTTCTGTCAAGAAGGCCCCGACGAGAAGAGTGAACTCCGAAGTATCGACGAGTCTTCCGAGACATTCCATTTACCTCCATCTCCATTTGTTGAAACGTCGAGCAGCCTTAAAGAAGGAGCGGCTGTTCATGTTGAGACGATTACTTGTAACTGCTGGTGTCTGTTGGAGTCCGTGGTCGGCAGGGTGCCAGACTACGTCGTCCCTAAACATAGCTTTGAAGAGGCCAGCTATTCCGGGGCGTATGGAGACTCAATCTGAAACGTCACGTTGTCGCCTTCATCTTTGATTCCTATGGAGACTAACGTTCCTTGAAAGCTGACAGGAGCTCGCTTAAGGAGGCGTTCGAAGTACTGGTCGAAATCGACGAGTACAGTGGGGTCGTCGGTCGATGGAGGCGTTTCCTTTGCCTTCCTAATCTCATCCTGGAAGAAGAGACGCAGCATTCCAAGGTCGTCTCGACTGAAATGCTGTGACTGATTCACGACTGAGTACCACCGTTGCTTCACCTGAAGGTAGTGAAAAAGAGCCAAGTCCTGAATGGCTTCAATGTCATGGAAGCTGAAAGCAACAGTCCGGGGGTGGCTTTCCGATGGTGATTGGCAAGGATTGGACCTTCCGGTATTGGACTTGGTCCGTCTTGAACGTAGCTGTGCCAGGGGAGGTTTCTGAGAAACGGTTAACCCGAACTGTTTCCTGAACGGTGTGCAGTCCACTGTCGAAACAAACGCATCCAGGTCGTTTAGCAGATTCTGGTCGTCCTCTTCAGGAGGTGAGGGAAGTGCATCCTTCAGAAACGCTGTCACACTTCTGATCCGATCAGCCGTACTAAGCAGGACCGCCATTGCTATCGACAAGGACCGAATGGTTCCATTCCGATCGGGTAGGCCGGTGGTCGAGGAGAATCGCTCTGCTTCCAGTCGGTTAAGCTCGTCACGAATAATCGACAGCGTACCTAACGCAAAGCGTTCGTGTGCCTTGTAGCCAGATGCCGACAAATCTGTTTTCCATTGAGTGACGTTCTTGAAGAGGTCGAAGGCTTGATAAGGGTGGATGGTGTGTGACAAACAATAATGATTCGCTCCCACGTATCGGAGTGGGTCGGTGTCAGCGATGTCGAGAACAGAGTAACTGTTTTCCACGGCGGTTTTTACAAACGTAAAATACACCTCTGGGAGGCTCTCATTGTCGGAGTTCATGAATTTGTCCTTTCTTGAGAGGAACAGTAAACCGGGAACCACCATATGCGGTTGTCTGCTCTGTCTGCTCTTACCCGGATAATTGAAGGGATTCTGTGGGAATCGTTTGCGAAATGTGGCTCCGAGGATCGATAGGCGCCGATGGACCTTTTGCGGGTGGAGAGTTGATTGTTTCTTGATCCCGGTATTCCCGAATCAGTTCCTTTCGGTATTTCAGTTCGGAGGGTGCCAGGTGTTGCGGATTCGCCAGAAGAACGGACCGTTGCCTAACGGAGTAGGCTGGATCCAGAGCCATGGCCTCGATGAGCGGCCAGGTTGGGTGGGCTTCCACATACGCTCTCTTGTCTGGGTGGTCCGCGACCAGGGCCTGTTTGACCTCGGCGATCTGTCGCTGGACGGTGGCCGCGTCGATCGTTTCGGGTTCAGCAGGCTTCTGCAGGATCGTTATTCTGAACCGTCGGTTGTTCCGTCGGTTGAAAATGGTTCGGATTGGGCCAGCAGACGGATCACGTATGCCTTGAAGGGTAGACCCGATAGGAGGGCATTCTGGCGTGCCCGTTGCCAGATGGCAAATGGCACGCCCCTGATATTCACCCCTCTGGTTTCCGGGTCCATCCCGGTTGGTTGTGGGTGCTGCAGGAGCATCGTCTGGGCCGCCGGCGCCAGCGGCGTGGGCAGGGCCAAGAGATCGTTCGGCATGATTTTCGTTCCTTGTTGGAAGTGTGATGGCTGGGCCAAAGGGGCCATTGCCAGGAAATGGATTTGCCTTCGTTTGCTCAACCGTCTCCTCAGTCTCCTTCCTTACCGTTTCCGGTGTCAGATCGCTTGCCTTTTCTTTCTCGGGAGAGTTTTCCTCCTTCGTCGGAAAACCAACAAGATACCTGTCACTTTTTTCGCACGGGCTACCTGTGCTTTTCGGTGCGTTCTTGGGAGCAAAGCTGAACTGCTTCAATCGAGCAAGCACGTCGTCTCGTGTCAACTTCCACGCCATCCTCGCCGCGGTCGGTATTCGCAGCAGAAAGGTCCGGGTACAGCCGGTTCGATCTTGGGTCTGACGTTTCTCCTTCGTCATGACCACGATGCCCTGTTCCTGGGCCCAATCCAAGTGTGGCTTGTAACGCTGACCGCTGCATCCCCGCCATTTTCGGATGATTCCCTCAGCGGCCGGACAGCATTCCCAGCCATCCTTTGTGAGCCGGCCGTTTGTTTTGGCAAACTGCAGGAATTCGACCAAGAACCTGCCTCGGGCGAAACACAGCCGAGGTTCGGCACCGATCGTCGCATTTTTGATCGCATCCAATTCCTCCTCGGCAAAGAGGCAGACAGAGACGCTGCCCTGATTATCTCGAATTCGCACAAAGTGCTGGACTAGGTCCTTGACATCATCTTCGACCTTATGGCTACCCTTTGTCAGGTCCGCGTCAACATCTTTGGATATGCCCTCTCCGGTTCGATAGGCCCAGTCGGTGATTTCGCAGATGGCATCCTCTTCTTTGCAACCACGTACAAAGACAAAGTTCCAAGCCAACCTCATGATCGCCTCATGCCTGGTGCCTTCGCAGCGAATGCCGAGGTCGAGCAACTGCTCAATGTCAGCCGGAGATTCCACAGGACTCGAGAGGAGCTTGTCGTAGCGTTGCAGTTTTTGCCGATCGACTTTTGACATGCCGGCCACTGGCGAGTACTCGGGAGAGCGAATGGTGGGCTTTCGTTTCCCCTGGCGCTTGCGGTCTGTTGCTGGCGATTCCTTTTGCTCGGGGAGAAAGAGGGGAGTGGTTGTTTCCCGGCTACTGGCATGTTTTTTGGCGACATGTTTGCACATTTCCCAGTTTATCGTTGGGAGACGGCCAGTTTGGTAGTTGTCGATGAACCGAATCCATTCGTCCGGTTGATGCGGATGGTTCGGAATATGTCCAAAGGGAAGTCGCAGGATCTGAACTGTCGAAGGAAAAATCTCGAACTTGCCCTTGCTTGCGACAATGCCGGCCTGGGCCATGGTCGGCGCGATCTCCGCCGTTCTGATTCTATCCGAGGTGAAGAAGTAGTAATGTCGCCCGCCGGATGGAGTCGGAACGATGAGCCACGATTCAGGAGGAACTTCCAGCAGCCGAAATGCTTCTTCGACTTCTCGACAGCGGCGCCGGAAATCAGTCTCATTGCCGTTGCGGAGATCCACGTCAATCGCGACGAACCTGGTCCAATCCCAGGCTCTGGGCCCGATCCATAATGGAAGACGATTCGGGATACGAGCGCCAAGAAGATGCCACACAATCAGGTCGAGGGTCAGCTCTCGTTTTACCGTGAACCAGTGTCCGGTGTCGGTAGCACTGGCCCGGCGCATGCCGAAAGGGCTTTTGCGTGGTGCGAGAAGGTCACCAAATGCGTGGAACTGGATTTCAGTGCAGCCGAGCATCCGGAGTTTTTCGTCCCACGAGTACCGACTCTTCAGCTTGCCCTTCTGGTTGAAGAGCGATACGCCGTTGATCTGTGTCGGCGTCGTTCCCTCCAGCGTTGTGCGCAGTTCGGCTGATGCGATATTGGTAGACATTGTGAAACCCGTCCAGGTTGTCTGCTTTGTCTACCCAGACATGTCGAATGAGACTGAAAGAATTCAAGGCAGAAATGAAAATGAGAAGGGTTTCAAGAGAACGGACATGATCGGTGATCGCCTGCCTGCGGGAGGACCAAATCCGGCCTCTTCATCAAGTGTCAGTCTTGACGCCTCGCGAATCAAATTCTGCAAGGATGTTGGGCAAGCGCTACCTGATGAAACGACGATGCATTTGTTGCGACGGCAAGGAGAGCAGACCAGAGCCGAAGTTATGATATTTGTGTTGGGGCCGGTCCGGGCAGCGCTTCCAGTGTTCCGGTCTCGCCGGCCGACGGCAGTTTGGTGTCGATCGCGTCCGCTGGAGCGGCTGTGGTTCGATCTTGGTCCTGTTCGGGCACGCCGGTGCGCAAGAAGCCGACCACGGCGCCCGCATCCAAGTCGTTCCCGTCGTCGGGCACTGGGGTTACTGACAAGCAGTGTGCCCGTTGATGAAATGCAATTTTGACGCGGCTGCTGGTGAGGCGGTGAAGCAGTCGTTCGAGATTGCGTGAGCCAACAGTAAACCGGCTGTTGAGCTGTTGAGCTTCTTCAGCTTGCTGCCAGTTTTCGATCTCAAGTTGGTCACGGCCGCCGCTCTTTCCTGCGACGTCGAACCGCGCCTTGAAGACGTGATTCCCATCCTCCAGAGTGGCAAACTCGCAATCGAGTTTCCACGAGGGCGCTTGACAGGACATGCCGGCTCTCCGTCGAAGCGTATCTCGATCTACGTCACAGCAGACTGTCGGTACTTCGTACTCAGGCCCATCAACCGCGCGACGTGGAAACGACCGCGGCGCTGACCGAACCTGGAGTAGATGCGCTCGATCATGACTCCAGAAAACAATGCTCCACCGCCCATCCTTCTCCACTGCCGCGATGTGCATAGTTGTGGTTACTTCTGCTGCCTCAAGCGCCTTAAGCCATTCCCAGGCACGAAAGGCGTCTCCGCGACGCAAGTGTATGGCGGATGGCAACACCGGCCCTCGCGCTTTCCAGAGCACCCCGCCGTCGCTATAGGCGATCAGACCATCCTCAAAAAGGCTGCAAAAGTCGAGCCCACCTTCATCGTCGCGTTTCTTGTTGCTATCCATGAGCAGGCTAAGGGCCCGTTCGACGACAGCGGGATCGAACGATGCCGAGCCTTCATCAGCGGGTGGCGCAGTCAGAAGAGGGAATGGACCACCCGGCTCCCCGCGCCTCAAAGGATATTTGAACGGCACCTTACGGAGAACGATCACCTTGGCGTCACAGGGATCCAGCTCGTACGCCCCGCCATTGACGTACTTTGCGATGTGGTCGAACGGCCGGGCCACGATCGTTGCCGACCAAGGGCTGTCCACACCCTCCACAGGCAGACGGCTCACGACGCCGATGCGGTTGTCCGATGTCATGAACGTCAAGTAGCCACCACCCTCATAGGAAATCAGATGGTGGCGGGACCAGTTCTTCACTCCATCGGTTTTCAGCGCTTCGCGCCGAACATCGGCAAGGCGTCCCGCAAGTTGGAGCATTTCTGGTTTGATGCGGATCATCGCGATTCCTCCTGGTGATTACAGCGTAAGACAGCAATAGGTGTCGTCTCACTCATTGGTTCTCGTCAGCCTCGGGATGTTCCTCAAAAGGATCGATCGGTGGGTCATCATTGGCGTCTTCCTCCGGCGCGCCCAAGTATTGATCGATGAGTTCACGAGTCAGCTTTCCGCCCTTCACCATCACGGCTACATCCAGCATGTGCAAGCATGCGCGGAAACTCAGTTGAGTCCTCTCGACCAAATAGCAAAGAGTGGCCTCCTCCGCATCTACGCCCCACATCGGAACTTTTTTCTCGAACAAGGCAACCATTTCTGGCGCAGTGGGGATCCCGAAATAGAACTTCTGCAGCCGGTCGTACAAGGGAGGAGAAATGTTGACTGGGCGCTCGCGCGGCGCGTCTGGATCAGTCATCGTCACGGCGAGAAAGACACCGCTGGTGAAGTCCTCGGCAAACTTGAGGAGTGGTTCCTGCGCGGTGTGTTCGTCGAGGCGATGAATTTCATCGAACGTGAGCAGTGCTTTTGGTTCTTGCCGTGCCTGTTCGAGAACTTCGATGATCTTTTGTCGAGTGTTGATGGTACAATCGATCTCCCAGCGGCGGTACCCGTGAACGTCCCCGTTGTATTCGGGGCCGACGCACCGGCAGCCGTCGCACTTCATGCACGCGTCTGCCGTGACCGGGTCGGGGCATTTGCAGCAGTAGCTCCGATGAACGATTCGCGCCGCGCTCGTTTTGGCAGTGCCAAACGGTCCCAGGAACAGCCCCGCAAAAGGAGCCCGGCGCAGTGCGAATTCTTGCACGCAGCGAACCGCCGGTTCATTGGTCTTGCCGACGATTTCGTCAAATCGTTCCGGGCGCCAATATCGTGGTCGAACATTCATGGGTTTGCCTGTTCTTGTGAAAGAGATTACCTGCGGTCAATCGGCCTTATTTTCGTCGTTAATATCTGGAGGTTCACAATTTCCGCCTGCCCACTCTTGGGGACCGGCGATGGTCATTCCAGGCGTTGCTGGCGCCGTTGCTTCGGGCAAGCCAGCAACACTTGCTGGGGCAGGAAGATGCAGAAACGGAGATGTGGGGTCGCGGACGACCTCAGGAAGCACATACACCCACGGCTGATTTCCAGGTCTGGGCAGCGCTTCGATGAGTCCTTCCACATAGAGCCTGTGGAAGTGATCGCGCACCTGCTTGTCTGACCAAGGGATAAGCAACTTTACCAGTCTCGCTGGCTCCTGTTCCGGCCAGGAGCCTATCCTCGGCAGAGGCTGAATCGTCCCAAGCGTGCGGAAGGTCTTGTAGCCTTGTTCTCCTACTGCAAGCAGGTATTTGACGAGTTGCTTAAGAGAGGATCCATTCGGGTTACCGAGGTTCCAGATTTCTCGACGCGTAATCAGTCGATCACGGGAACTGACAGAGTTCGCGGCGGCCGCCTTTCCTTCTAGACGCGCCACCTTTGCGGGCTCAGCGTTTTTCTGATGCCGCATCGCGAGTTGGGCGTTTGCACGATTGACCATCGCCTCCGCGAGCGGGTCGAAGTGCGCATCTTCGGGTTGGAGCGAGGCGCTTTGGAGCCGTCCGTAAACGGCAGAATAGTCGCCCAGAGTTACCGTCAACTTGGGCGCAGCCGTTGCGGGGGTAGACCTTTCACGGAGAATTCTGGCGCCGACCAACAGGCCGCGGAGGATTTGGCACTCGCGATATCGCCGCAACCCTTTGGGTGTCTCAGGACCAGCGGGCCAAAGCAAATTCTCGAGTCGCCCATCAAAGTCGATCGGCGCGAGTAGTTCACGCGGAAGCTTGCCGATGTTGGCGTCGCTGCAGTGACGCAACCAGTCAGTAAGTAGGCCCACTTTGGCGGGGTGACCATGCAAAACGAGCGTCGCTGCCGGGTCTTCGTCGCCGAGCCGAGGCGATTGGCAGACGAAGACAGCGGGGCAGGAATCGTGCCACTCGCTATCATCGCGCTGATGCAGGGCGACCCGCCATGCGATCTTGACGGCAAGCCGCGCATCGAAAACAAGAATCAGACGCGGCTTCACGATACCCTGCGTCAGGGTACGGAAGTCGGCTAACCCGTACACAGCATGAACGCGGTCAGCACTGGTCCAGCTTGTGCAGACCTGGAACAACCGGCGCAAAATTGGGGCCGGAAAACCTTGAAAACGCAGTTGTAGGGAGTGGCCGGCCAATCCCGCCGCGATTGCCCATTGACAGAAAAGTATCTCGTCGGGCAGCGCAAGCTGGGTCTGGTAAGCGCGCGTGGCAGCCATCAATTTGCCTCCCCTTGTGGCGTCCGCACCGCGATGCCAGTCTCATCAGGCTGCGCGGGCGTCTGAGTTTGCTGCTCCTTCTCATCAGGGTCAGTGGGCAGCTCGGTTCGATCGATGCAAATGAAGCAGTACCGCGTAGCCGGTTTTCCCCCGATGCGCCGCCGAGACTTTTCGAGGCGAAGGACGAAGCGGTCGTTGTCCGTTTCCCCAATGAAGGTTTCACCTTGGTGGTTGCTGAGAATTACGCCGATCGCCCGGGCTTGCGATTTATCGTTCTCGCGATCATTTTCGGGAACGATAGAGCGGGCCAAGCCGAGGTTTTTGACATGCGTGGTCCATTCCGTTGCGGTCAGGCAAGACCCCGGTGTGGCTGCGCCCAGAAGTCCTAGTGCCTGGCGCAAAGGATCCTGTGTAGTCTTGCTGGTCGTGTAGTTGTCGAGGAAGTTGGTAAAGCCATTTACGCGAAGAATGCCGCCGACCACTTGAGCCCATTGTGTGAAGGGGTGCTTAACCGAAAGATCTGGTGGCCTACCAGCGCGTTTCCACCTCTCAACCATGCCTCGCAATTCGGCTTCGATCCGATCTCGGTTGGCGGGCAGAAACTCAAGCTTTGGATTGCCGATTGGCGTTGTGCGATCGTGAACATCGCCCACAGGTGTCAAGCGAATGGGCAGGCTACGGTTGACGAGGTCTTCGCTGAGCGTTCCGAAGTTCGTTGAAATGGCGATGACGAATTCATTTCGCCGTCGTACGGGCGCACCGGTGCCAGTGCTCCAAAGAAATGGTTCGGGATCGGTCAGCAAGCGTTCGATGAATGACGAGGCGATATAGGGCTGCTTCCTGGCCAGCCGGGCATTCTCAATGACGATAACGCCCGTGTCGGGGCTGTGCCTCATGGCACCGACGAAGCTTCTTTCGAGCGCCCAATCGGTCGCTTGATATGAGATGGAGACCCGCGGAGTCGCCCCCGCTGCGAACAAGATCGTCGAGTCCTTGCCGCCGTGCGATTTCGTGCTGCTCACCGCCAGCAAGGGTTTGGCACCTGGCCAGAAATGCCGCAACGGCTGGGCTGTCAGCGCCGCTGCTACAGCGTTCGTCCGGTCTGCATTTGTCGCGAAGGCCATGACATCCAGGAACTTCGGTATGGCCTCAAGCGTGGTGGCCATTTCGATGTCGCTACCGGAGTAGAGGAGTCGTTGGCCTGCGCCGCGGTCGTTGTACCCGGCTTCTGGGAGACTGAAATCTTCAAAGTATCGAGGCGACCGACAAATCGCATCGAGCGGTCGGAATTGCTGCAAGAAGAGTTCGGAACGAAGCAGAATATTCAAATGTCCTGGAGGAATCAAACGGCCTTTGGTTTTCCCATCCTTGACGTGTTTCACGCGCAGGCGGTCCAGGACAACGGCAGCAAGTTGCTTTGGCTCCGTCACAGGCAGTGGTTGGATGCCAGGAGCAAGAGAGCCGAGGATCAATCCCCCTGCATAGGCAGGCGCGCGGTAAAGGTCGCCTGGTGTGGCCAAGGCACGGCCGAGAGCCGTGTAGAGTTCAACCACCGACTTGTTCTCGTCCCAGACGAAGTCCTCCTTCAACGCCAGCGCCGATGGGCGAGGGTAAATCGCACCGGGCGGTGGATCATGATCTTGGGGTGGTCCGTGATTGGCCACCGCATCAACGTTCTCATTGATCGGCGGTTCGGTTACTACAGCCTCGGGGCTGCGCTGCTCCTCATCTTTTTCCGGGACAGGCTGTTGATCGGCGTCCAGTGGCATTTCATTCCTTTCGCGCGCATGAGTATGGCGACACACCCTACACACTCCACACATCTCTTTCGCGCAGCATGCTGCTCTCGCATGCCGAGCGGCGGGCGGCGCTACAGTGGTCACCAATATCGGGACCGCGAAGCGTCATTGGAAGTATGCCATTTCATTGCCGGGCGCTCCACGGGCGCTGGTGCCGCCGGGCGCGGAGCAGCACTCATGGTTGCCTTGGCGCCCACAGGATGCCTTCGGACGTTCCGTCAAGCTCGAAAAGAATGCAAGGGTTCTTGTTCAATCGGCGCACGGCGTCAGCGAGCCGTTGCCGGTTGTCAGTTTCTGGGTCTGGATCAGGGGAAAGCGGATCGTCGATTCGGCTGGGCCAGTCATCGTCCTGGAAGGTGGCGAGAATGATGCGTTGGTTCTTTGCCTTCTGACGGAATCGCTTGCAGAGACGATTTCCGAACCAGAGTTCAGCGCGGTCGGCATCCCAGCGCGGCTTTGGCGCGCTAGGTTCAGGGGCTCCCTCGTCCTTGGAGGCTGTGGCCTGTCTTCCGATGGAAGCGCGCACTGCCTCAATTTCTGCCTCGACAGAGTTTTGCCGTTTGGCGGCCGTGGGAGACAATACGCGCGGCGTGGACGGGCCAGTGCGACGCGCAGCCGTCAGCTGTTCCACGAAACGATCCCACGCCTCGCGACTGGAGTACCACCCGTCGGGGAGTCGCCAGACTTCAAGTCGGACACCGGCCACGCCACGTGTGGCATATCGGAAGATCGTTGTCTTGTGCCGCTTTTTCCCGTTGCGGCCCGGGGGGACATGATTAGGCATGTCCGCCAGACGGATCAGGCTTGATCCCCCAGCGGTCTCGCTGTGCTGGGCTTGTTGATTAACGGTGGAGGGAGCGGTTTGGTGACGGTTCTGTTGCACGGCGGAACCTCTCCGATAACTGGAAACCAGTTATCTTTGAGGTTCACATCACCCGTCGAGTGGGAGGTCCCAGGTGTGAAATGAACCCTTTCGGGTTTCTGAATACTCGAAGGTTCCGAATTGCGGGAAGCTCTCCCAGCCGACTCCGCGGTAGAACCGAACGATAGAGAATCATAGGCGAGAGGGACGTTGCCGTCAACCCCCGCGTGCAAACATCTCTCACGTCCCTGTCGCACCCTCGCGATAAATCCGTGATTTCAGCATTTATCCCATGTCGAGCGCGGCCTTCATCGCCTTCTTTGCGTTTGGCGCTGCGTAGATCTCGGACGTGGATACTCTGCTGTGTCCTAGCAGGATGCGGGCGACCTCAATTCCGTATTTCCTGCGGAACCTTGTGCCAGCGTTGTGCCGAAGGCGATTCGGCGACCAGCGGGACACGCCGGCAGCGTCACACAGTCGGACGACTGCCTGCCGAAATGCGTTGGGGTCGTAATGGTCGCGCTTGCAGCGTTTCGGCAGTCGTCTTTTCCGCTCCTCTTTCTTTCGGAGTTCCGAAGGCGTCGGTTTCGTTTTTCGCGCTGCCGCCCTTGCTGCCTGCCTCAGCTGTGCTTCACGGATCGGGCTGAATACATATTCGTGAGGTTCGATGTTCTTCAGCCAGACTTTCAGTACTTTCTGTGCCTTCGGGCCGACGTAGATTGTCCGCTCCTGATCGTGGACATCGGTCTTGTTGCTGTCGGGAGGCACGCTGAATGTCCACACCCTCGTGCCAGTGTCCAGATAGCACGGCTTCAAGGCGCAGACTTCCCCGGGTCTGGCTCCGGTGTACCAAGCAAAAAGCACCATCGCCTTGATCATCCTGTTGGCCTTTTTCAGCACGGCCTTGACATCGTCGGTCGGAACAGGTTTGACCTTGCCCGCCTCGCGGACACCTGGTGTTCCCTTTCGCAAGCCTTTGATCGCCAGGAGACCGTGATAGACAGAACCGGGCACCATGTCCTCCTCGACGGCATACGCGAACATGCGCTTGATCCGTATGACCTGATGGTTGAGGTAGCCGCGAGACCAGTTTTTCGCGATCATGCAGTCTCGGACCTTTTTCAGGTCTTTGGGGCGAAAGGCATCGGCAGGCTCGGGGCCGTAGCCGCATTCCTGAATCGCCGCGAGGGCGTCGGAGACGCAAGCAGCCTCCTTGTTCCTGCCATGGTAAAGCTTGTAGTGCTGCTTGACGAACTTGAGATACGCGAGGATCAGTTCGTTCACGCTCGGCCGGTCGGTGGGGACCAGCAGCTGATTGGCGGACGGCTCAGGGTCATCCTGACGTTCGCGCCACGACCGGACCAGAGCTTCGTATCTTCTGTGGCTGTCGGGGCTGCCGTAAGTGCCAAGGTAGTAGTCGTGGCCGTCAACGGTGACGACCGCGAGATTCCTGGCTTTGTGGTGGCGGTAGGTGGGGATAGTGCCAGATTTGGTGCGGGACATGGCGCTGACTCCGAAAGAATCCAGTACACCGTACTGGATAACCGGGTTCAGCCGCCAATCCCGAACATCGGGAGGATCGCGTTAAGTCGCTATCGGCTTGATACTTCTGTCAGAGCGGGCGACCGGATTCGAACCGGCGACGTCCAGCTTGGGAAGCTAGCATTCTACCACTGAATTACGCCCGCATTTTTTCAACCAACCCCCTCATTCTAGCTGTTGTTTTTCGCCTTGCAAGCGCATTTGGTTTCTTGAATTGCGGAACTCCTGGCGAGATGAACCCATGCCCGTCCGCGCTTTGCCATTTGAGGCATGAGGCGTTGCGGTGGCATCGTTGCTTTAGCGAGCGACAGGACATGATTTGGCCGCCGGGCAGACGCCTGGAGATGTGGCGTGGACTGAAGTCCGGTCCGGCGGGTTTCTTTCCTCCTGCCACTCGCCCTACACCAAGACGGCATTTTTCGGGTCCAGCATGGACGTCGCCGACGGTCCGCAAAAGCATTTGACGAGTTCCGGGTCGAGGCCGCCACCGGCGGCATTGGTGCGGAGGATCGCGAAACTTTCCGGTAACGACAGGGCCGGCCGGTAAGGCCGTTCGCTCGAGATCGCGTCGAATACGTCGGCGACCGCGAGGATGCGAGCCATAAGAGGGATGGCCCCGCCGAACAGGCCGTCCGGGTAACCTTGCCCATCGAGCCGCTCGTGGTGCCAGCGGATCAGCGGAATGGTATCGCGAATGGACTGCAGCGGCTCAACGATGCGGGCGCCCTGGGTCGGATGCTGCTTGACGATTTCATACTCCGCGGCGGTCAGTGCGCCCGGCTTGTTGAGGATGGCGTCGGGAATGTTGATTTTGCCGATGTCATGGAGCATGGCCCCCTTTCGCAATACCCCCTGGTCCGCCTCGGGAAGCCCCAGGCGCTGAGCCAGGCCCACCGCGCCGGCGGCGACCCGCTCCGAATGTCCCCAGGTGTAACGACACTTGGCCTCGACCGCCCGCGCGAACGCGAAGACGACGGCTTCCGCCGAATCGAGTTCGTCCATCAGTTGTTTGACGCGCAGCAGGGATCGACATCGGGCCAGGACTTCCACCGTGTCGAACGGCTTGGTCAGATAATCGTCGGCCCCCAGTTCCCAGGCGCGCAATTTAGCCTCCTGCGCATTTCGGCCGGTGATCATCAAGACGGGAATCAATCTCGTGGCCGGTTCCTGCTTGATGCGGTGACAGACGTCATGGCCGTCAAAGTGGGGCATATCGAGGTCCGTAAGGACCAGGTCGAACTTATTCGTCCCGACCAGGGCCAATCCCTCCCGACCATCCCGGGCCAGGGTCACTTGGTGGCCGGCGGTTTCCAGCAAATGCTCAAGCAAGCCGGCGACGGCCGCGTCGTCGTCAATTACCAGGATGTGATGTCGGTTCATGGGGGCTTTCTCCATTTTTTTCTACCGGGCGCTGGACCCATCAAGGGTGTCACGAACCTTGCGGGTCAAGGCCCGCGGGGTGAACGGCTTTTGCAGGAAGGCGGCCCCGGCTTCGAGCACGCCATGGCGAACCACCGCGTCATCGGTGTAGCCTGACAGGTAGAGAACGCGAATGTTTGGCCGCAGCCCAACCACCTGGTCAGCCAATTGCCGACCGCTCATCTTGGGCATGACGACATCGGTCATTAACAGGTGGATTGCTTCTGGATGCTGTCGGCAAAGTTCGAGCGCCTCCAGGCCGCTCCGTGCGGACAGGACCTTATAGCCGTGTGCTTCGAGGGCCAGTTGGACCGTGGTTCGGACTCCCTCCTCGTCTTCGGCCAGCAAGATCGTCTCCGTTCCCGGCAGCGTCGGCGACAGGCCCGGCCAGGACTTGCTTGACGGCGGCGAGGCGTTGACGCGCGGCAGGTAGATCTTGAAAGTGGTGCCGCGGCCTACCTCGCTGTAGACCTCGATGCTCCCACCGCTCTGTTTGACGATCCCGTGAACGGTGGCGAGGCCCAGTCCGGTGCCCTTGCCGACTTCCTTGGTTGTAAAGAACGGCTCGAAGATGTTGGCCCGGATTGCTTCGTCCATGCCGCAGCCCGAATCGGCCACGGCCAGCATCACAAACCTTCCCGGCTTGATCTCGGCGTGTCTCCGCGCGTATTCTTGATCGAGTTCGACATTGCGGGTCTCGATGGTGAGATGGCCTCCCTCGGGCATGGCGTCACGGGCGTTGACGACCAAATTCATGATCACCTGCTCGATTTGCCCCGGATCGGCTTTCACCTGGCCCAGGTCCGGGTCCAGCGCGGTAGCCAGGTCGATGTCCTCGCCGATCAGCCGTCGGAGCATCTTTTCCGCCTCACTTATCAGGGCGTTAAGGTCCAACTCGACGGGCTGCAACATCTGCTTGCGGCTGAATGCCAGGAGCTGGCGCGTAAGCGACGCGGCGCGGTTGCCTGCCTTGCGAATTTCCCGGATGAAACCAGCGTGTTGGTCGACCGGGATTGTTTCACTGAGGATCATTTCGCTATAACCCGTGATGATCGTCAGCAAATTGTTGAAATCGTGAGCCACTCCGCCGGCGAGTTGGCCGAACGCTTCCAGTTTCTGCGCTTGCCGCAGCTTGGCTTCCATCTGGATCTGGTCGGAGACATCGCGGATGATGCTGAGAAGTTGGGGCGGCTGGCCGGTCATTTCCAGAAAGGAATTGGAAATTTCAAGATGCACTTTCCGGCCATTTCTCAGCACGATCTCCTTGGTGTAGTAGGGCTCGGTTGTGCTGGCCGTGAATCGCTTCTGAAAAGCCGCCAGGAGCTCCGCCCGTTGCTCCTCCGGGTAAATGAGCGTGAACGGGTGCCCCTCCAGGGCCTCGCGGGGCATTCCGACCATTCGGCAAAAGGCGTCGTTGACTCGCCGCACCATGCCGTGCGAGTCGGTCAACCGCATGCCGTCCAGGGAGTTTTCCCAGACCAGGCGGAATTGCATCTCGGACTGGCGGAGTGCTTCTTCCGCCTGCTTGCGCTCGGTGATGTCTTGCACCTGGCCGATGTACTGCAGCGGTTTCCCTGCCGCGTCGCGAATTACGGACACGTTGGCCAGGGCCCAGAGAACCTGGCGGTCCTTGCGCAGGTATCGCTTTTCGATCTGAAAGTAGGGGACCTTGCCGGCGTTCAGCAATTCGCGCTGGGCGAAGCTTTCCGCAAGATCATCGGGATGGGTCAACTCGGGCATGGACTTGCCAAGCAGTTCCTCCACGGAATAGCCAAACATTCGCGCAAGGGCGGCGTTGACTCGCACGAAGCGATGATTGATGTCGGTCAATCCCATGGGGACATTGGTATCTTCAAAGGCACTCTGAAACTCGCGCGCCTGGCGTTTCAGGCGGTCGTGAAGGCGAGCCTGCATCAACACAATCGCGAACTGGGCGGCCGCGCCCTGGGCGATGCTGATTTGGTCGCTCGAATAGGACCCCGACGGCCCTCCAAAACTAAGCGCGCCGAACAAATCGCCGCCCGCGATCATGGGTATCACGGCATAGGTGTGAACCCCGGAGGCGAACAGCGCATCCACCTCGGGACCTGGCGGAAGCGAATTCACATCGACTAGCTGCGGTTCACCTCTTTGCAGCGCTTCCACGTCACCCATGAGCCGGATCGAATAACGAACCCCTGGCCCAACATGAACGCGTCGGCGCCCCGCCGCGGCGAGCCATTCAACCTCGCCGGTAGCCAGATTGAAAAGATTCACGACCACCCGGTTCACGCCGAGGAGCTGGCGCAAGGGAGGCAAGGCCGCGGCTGCGATGGCTTCCGGTCCTTCCGCCGCGATCAGGGCCCGGTCGATCTGGTGCAGAATTCGCAGGCGTTCCTCACTCTTGCGCAACTCGGCGGTCCGTTCCACGACGCGCTGTTCGAGTTCGTCGTGAAGTCGTGTCAACTCGGCGGTCTGGTACTTGACCTCCTGGGACTTCTTCCACAACTCGACAAAGACCTGCACCTTGGCGCGTAGAACGTCCGCATCGGCGGGCTTGAGCAGGAAATCGACCGCCCCCACGGAATAGGCCTTGGCCCGGCTTACATCGTCCTGGTATGAGCCGGTCAGATAGATCAACGGTGTTAGCTCAAATCGCGGGTCCTTGCGAAGTAACTGCCCCGTCTCGAAGCCGTCGATTCCCCCCATCACGATGTCCATCAGGATCAGCGCAAAGTCGCGCTGCCGGGCATGGCGCAGAGCGTCCTCACCGGACTCGGCCTTGATCAGGTTGATGTCCAGCCCGGCCAGCGCGTATTCGACTGCGAGGCGGTTCGTGCGCGAATCATCAACGACGAGCACATTGGGCTTGAGTGGATTCGTCATGCTTGCACTTGGTTCCATTGAACTGTGGGACAACAGTCATACCGTGCTCGGTGCTTACTGCACGGCCCCTGTCGTGGTACTTTATCCGGTTCTCCGGTAGGCTATTCAGTTGTCGGACAGGATTCGGACCCAATCAGCAGGCTTGTCGGCCGCGGAGCTTCTCCTTGGTTTTCTTTGCGAGGCCCGGGCGGAACCACGCTCGCAGAATAGGGATTGACAGATGCAGCCAAGTTCACTCATGCCGCGCAAGCGCGCGGTCAAAGGCCGGCTTCCAGCGCAGCGCGTCGATTCGAGTTTCGTGCAGAGGGCTCCGCACCCGGCAAACAGAACCAGTTGGCCTTCGTGCGGTTGACTTGACATGACATGTCCGTGTCAGAATTCGGCGGGGCCCCTCTTTGTTCCGTAAAAACAACCAAAGGTTACGGTAATGGATAAACCGCCAGGACGAATAGGGTAAAACTCCCGGATGGGGCCAGGAAAACTCCCAAAGACATGACCTGAACCGGCGGATCAGGCCTCGGCCCGCTGGACTGAATCACCGAGATAGGCACGAATTGATTTTAGCAACTGCCGATATTTCACAGGCTGTATGAGGGCGGTGGCGCCAGGGAATTCGGCAATGCGTTTTTGCCATTCGAGTTGGCTTTCGGTGAGCATCAGAATCCCACCACAGGGGATTTCCTGGCGCATCGCGTCCTCCATGATCCGTTCAAAAACGTAATAGCCGCTCTCACCCGTGGTGGCGGCATCGACGATCAGGAGGTCGAACGGTTGCAACCGGAAACGGTCGAGGGCACGTGTCGGGTCCGCGGCGATCAGGATGCGAAACCCTTCTTCCTTGAGCTTGGTGCGCAAAACGTCCTGAAGGCTCTCGTCGCTTTCGGCCAGGAAGATGGTGGCCTGGCCTTTCTTCGCCGCCGTACCGACGCCGGCGCCGCCATGTTCAGCGCGGCATTCGCGGATGCGCTCGAAAAGCTGGGCCGCGGTCTGGATGCGCAGGTCCGGTTGCAACATCATCATGTTTTCAACCAGGCGTGCGACGGGTGCCGGCGCGTCAGCCGGGGAGAGGGGAACGATATTCTCGAATCGTTTCGGCGCCATGCGCTCGCGCTGGCTGCGTGGGTACTCCAGCGGCGTACGGCCTGTCAAAAGCTCATAGGCAAGGCAGCCGAGGAAGAAGATGTCGCTGCGTGGATCGCCATGCGGGGCGCCGGTGACGCGCTCCAGGCCGGCGTAGTCAACGGTGCGATCGACGCTGACTTCCTCCTTTTCCTCCCCCACCCGGCCGATGTTGCCCCCCGCCCCGACCTTGGCCCCTGCGAGGCCAAAATCGACCAGCTTGGCCGGCCCCTGACTGGACAGGAGCACATTGGTTAACTTCATGTCGCGATGCGTCACTCCTTGCGCGAAAGCATGAGCCAGGCCTGCCGCGGTGTCTTCCAGAATGCGTAAAACATCGGGGGGCGTCAGTTTCTTGCGAATCTGCAGGAAGTCGCGGAGGTTGCCGCCTTCCACGAATTCCATGATGATGTAGTATTGGTTGGTGCTGGCTTCCTGATTGACGGCCAAGATCTCAACGATGTTGGGATGCCGAAGGCTCATGCCCATCTTGCCTTCGCGCATGAACAGCTCGATTTTGTGTTTGTCCTCCGACCATTTCTTGCGCAAGACCTTGATCGCCACCACGCGGCCCGAGGAAGGATCATCGGCGCGATAAACACGGCCAAAGCTGCCGGAAGCGATCTTGTAGAGGATGCGGTAGCCGCCGAGGAAAAACCCGTCGCGATCGCCGCGGGTGAGTTTGCTGCTCTGGAAAGGGGTGAGGTAGCCCCTGCGTTCCATGGCGCGGAGGAATTCGGTAGGTGAGCCCTTGCGGTTGCCCAACTCCTCCCAGGCCTCCTCGGCCTGGTGGTTGGCCAGCAGGCCCAATCGCACGGCGTTGTCCGCCATCATTCCCGCGTCCAAACTTGACATGGCTGCTGCTACCTCAAACGCCTGCCCGGGAACGGTTAAGCCGGGAACTACTGGGGGGGTGCATAGACGCCGGGATGGCGCCGCGCGGTGCTGGGTAGCGTCTATCACACCAGATTTTAATATTTGCGTCAAGGGGTCGGGCCTGAATTCTTGCCCAACGCCAGGGCTATTCGCTTATTGAAGCTGCGGCAGATCGAGAAGGGCGAGCGCATCCTCGGGGCGAGCGTTGAGCCGGCGGATGGCGGCGGCGTTGCTCGACGCGTTGACGCCCGCCAAGATGTGGATCAGCGCGTTGCGCACC
>JACPPF010000168.1 GCA_016191165.1 Planctomycetota bacterium | reverse complement strand
CCGCGAAATGTCAGGCTGGAAAGCCTGACCTACGGCAAACTGTCTGAAGTAGGTCAGGCATTCTAGCCTGACCGCAGCCGCGAAATGTCAGGCTGGAAAGCCTGACCTACGGCAAACTGTCTGAAGTAGGTCAGGCATTCTTGCCTGACCGCAGCCGCGAAATGTCAGGCTGGAAAGCCTGACCTACGGCAAGCTGCATCCCCACCACCATTTACCTGTTCGAGAAAGGGCGCCGCGATACAATACGATGATGTTCCATTGCTTTACCGGACGAATTGCCTCGATGCCTGAGTTGCTTTCATGGTGTTTGGCTTTTTTGGCCAGACCGACGCTGGTGGTCCTTTTGATCGCGGGCGTGCTGGTGCAGGGCGCCTCCCTCCAGCAGAATCTTTTTTTGGTCGCCATGGAACAGACCCAAGCGGCGCCGAACGAGGAAAGCGACGACGATGGCGGAAGCCCGGTCCGTACGCTTCTTGCCGACGCGCAGGCCTGTCAACGGCGTTCGGTTCATTTTTCAGGCCGAGATTCTGGGTTCGTCTGTCCGCTCAGTTGGTCCGCCAATTCCGGGCGAAGTCCTTGTTCGCCAGGCCAACTGATCGTGGGGTCCGGAGTTCATTCCGGGCGCCTGCGGTGTTGAGCTTTCGCCGATCCCATTTTTCCAACCCCATGAAGTAAAAGCGGATGCGCGTCGTGCCGCTGTCGTGCCGTTTCTGGATGAAGCGGAATGACCGCATCCCCTGGTTCGTCTCAAGAACACTGGTGTATGAGGAAATGAAGCGATGCCGAATTCCCATGCCCTGACCCCTGCCACCGTCGCGCGTGATTTGACGGCGGGGCTGGTCGTCTTTCTGGTCGCGTTGCCGTTGTGCCTGGGAGTCGCACTGGCGTCGATGGCGCCAGGCGTTGCCGCGGAGAACAACGTATCGTTGTTTTCGGGAGTCCTGGCCGGCATCATAGGCGGTATCGTTGTCGGCCTGCTAAGTGGGTCCCACACGAGCGTCAGCGGGCCGGCGGCCGGGTTGACAGCCGTGGTCGCGGCCCAAGTGGCCTTGCTGGGTTCCTTCGAGGCGTTTCTGCTTGCGCTGGTCATCGGCGGGGTGATCCAGATCGGCTTCGGGCTGGCGCGGGCCGGGTTCCTTGCCGCCTTTTTTCCATCGAGCGTTATCAAGGGCCTGCTCGCGGCAATCGGCGTGATTCTTATTCTCAAACAGATTCCCCACCTCTTCGGGCACGATACCGATCCTGAAGGCGACATGGCCTTTGACCAACCTGACCGCGAGAACACGTTCAGCGAATTCATCGAGATGATCAGTGACCTGCATCCCGGAGCCGCGACCATCGGCGTCCTGTCGGTCGCATTCTTACTACTCTGGGACAGGATCAAACTGCTGAAATACTCGAACATTCCGGCGCCGCTCATCGTGGTTCTGTCCGGCGTGGGTTTGGCGCTGCTTTTTGAAACCATCGGCGGATTCTGGAAAATCGGGCCGAACCATTTAGTGCGCGTGGAGGTCGCAAATAACGCCGAGGAATTTATCGGTTTCTTGCGTAAACCGGACTTCTCCCTGTTGTCCAAGCCGGCGGTTTATCTCTCCGGTTTGACCATCGCCATCGTCGCTTCGCTGGAAACGTTGTTGAATTTGAACGCGGTGGACAAGATCGACCCCTACCAGCGCGTGTCGCCGCCCAACCGCGAACTCCTCGTGCAAGGTGTCGGCAACACCCTGGCGGGCCTGCTCGGCGGTATCCCGATCACGTCGGTCATCGTACGCAGCTCCGTGAACATCAACGCGGGAGGCAAGACCAAGCTGGCCGCGATTTTTCACGGCGTCTTGCTCCTGGTCTGCGTGATGTTTCTCCCGACCTATTTGAACCAAATCCCGCTGTCGTGCCTGGCGGCAATCTTGCTGGTCACCGGGATCAAGCTGGCGAGCCCCGCCCTGGTCAGGCAGATGTGGGCCGGGGGCCGCTACCAATTCGGTCCCTTCCTGGTTACCCTCGTGGCCATCGTGTTTACCGATCTTTTGATCGGCATCCTGATCGGTCTGGCGGTGAGTATTAGCTTTATCCTGTACAGCAATCTGCGCCGGCCGCTGCGCCGAGTGATTGAGAAACACATCGGTGGCGAAGTGCTGCGCATCGAGTTTGCCAGCCAGGTGAGTTTTCTTAACCGGGCGGCGCTGGAAAAAACTTTGCGACAGATTCCACGCGGCGGGCATGTTCTTCTCGACGCGCGCCACACCGATTACATTGATCCCGATGTGCTCGACTTGATCCGTGATTTCAAGGACACGATCGCGCCGGCCCATGGCGTTCAGGTGAGCTTGCGCGGATTTCGCGACAAATATCAGCTCCAGGATGACATTCAATTCGTCGATTACTCCACGCGCGAATTGCGGGAAAAAATGACGCCAGCGCAGGTTTTGGAGATTCTCCTGGAGGGGAACGAACGCTTTCGCACGGGCCGGCAGATCGCACGCGATTCGGATCGGTCACGCGGCGCTACCGCCAGGGGGCAGCATCCGATCGCCGTCATCCTCAGCTGCATTGACTCGCGTTCGCCGGCCGAGCTGATTTTCGACCTTGGGCTTGGCGATATTTTCAGCGTTCGCGTCGCGGGCAACGTCATCAGCCCCAAGGTTCTGGGCAGCATGGAATACAGCTGCGCCGTTGCCGGCGCCAAGCTGATTCTCATCATGGGCCATACTCAGTGCGGCGCCGTCACGGCGTCGGTCAATCTGACTTGTTCCGCCAAAAGTGCCGAGCAGGCAACCGGTTGTCAACACCTGGAGCCCATCATTCAGGACATTCAGCACTCCATTGACCCGACGATCTGCCAGCGCCTGGACCAGTTTTCGGATGGCGACCGCGAAGCGTTCATCGATGCCGTCGCGCGACGCAACGTGCAACACGCCCTGAAACAGGTGATTGAGCAAAGCTATGCCATTGCCAGGCTTATTCGGGAGGGGAAAATCGCCGTGGTCGGCGCGCTCTACGATGTCGCCTCCGGGCAAATCGAGCTCTTATCAGATGAGCCCGTCAGCGGCTCGTTGCCTCAACCGGTCAGCGCGCGGCTGGCGGAGTGACGCCCTCATCTGGCAGGCTTTTTCAGCTCCGCCGCGAGCAGGTCACGGTGGATGCGAGCGACATCCCACATGTAATGCCCAACGCGGTGTTTGTCGGTCGCCAGGTTGAGGTGCTCGAGCGCGAGTTTCTTTTTGCCAAGTAGGTCGTAGTAGATGCCGATGTAAAGGTGCGCGTAAAACAGCCGGCGGCTCAGCTGCTCGGCGTCCGGCTTGCCGGCGCGGGCCTTGGCGAGCACGTCTATCGGCGTCAGGTCGCCCTTGTAAAGGTCGTACACCTGGCGCATCGGCACGCGCCGGTCATTGCCGATCTTCAGGATGCCCTTTCTTGCTTTTGCAAGTCCGTCCGTGCGCGCCATGCACATGAAACGCCACACGGCGTTCTCGACATCGTTCGAGTCGAAGTCCTGGTAGCCCTCGAACTGTTTGCGGCCATCGTCATACCGCCTGGCGTAATAGTAGGAAATGCCGCGCTGCCAGTGGCTGATCTTGGCCTTGGGCCTGAGTTCGATGTACTTGTCGAAGTCGGCGATCGACTCGTTGATCTTGCCGGCCTTGAAATGAACGATGCCGCGCTGCTGGTAGGCGCTGGCGAGCGACTTGTCGAGTGCGATGATATTCGTATAGTCGGCGATCGCGTCGGTGTAGCGGTCAAGCCGTTCATAGACCTCGGCTCGCTGCGCGAGGGCCGGGACGCTTTTGGGCGCGGCCTTGACCGCCTTCTCGGCGTCCTTGAGGGCCGCTTTCAGGTCCGCCGTCTCCTGGGCGGTGGTACCGCGAATTCCGGCGAGGACGACGATCAGGCCTAGCATTGTTTTCATGGAGATTACTTTCTTGTTTAGCCGCTCGCCTTTGGCGAGCGGCGGTTTGCGAATAGCGCTCGCCAAAGGCGAGCGGCTAAACAGGCTTCAAACATTGTCGCAGGATGGGCCGCAGTTGCAACAGCGCCCGACCACGATGGCTCAGCGCGTGCTTGACACGCGAGCTGAGCTCGCCGAACGTCTGGTGATACTCCTCAATGAGAAAATAAGGATCGTAGCCGAAACCTCCCTCGCCGCGGCGTTCGGCGATGATGCGGCCATGACAGCGTCCCTCAACGACAGCGTGAACCATTCCCCGGGGATCGGACAACGCCGCGGTGCAGACATAGTAGGCAGTCCGCTTTTCGATTGGCAACGGCGCCAGTTCGGCGAGTAGCTTCAGGTTGTTGGCGGCATCGTCGCCCTGTTTTCCGGCGTAACGCGCGGAAAGCACACCCGGCCGACCGCCCAGCGCCGGGACGACCAGTCCGCTGTCTTCGCCGAGCGTCCACTGCCCGATCGCCTGGGCGGTTTCGATTGCTTTCTTGCGGGCGTTGGCCTCGAAGGTCGTGCCGTCCTCGACCACCTCGGGAGCGTCGGAATACGCGGATAGGTCTTGCAGCCGAATGTCGAGATCGCCGAGGATCTCTTCAATCTCTTGCCGCTTCTTGGCATTGCGCGTGCCTAGAACCAGGATGGGGGGCATGGTTGGCGAAGCTCCTTCCGTGATAGCAGCCTGGCGTTTGGCGTTGGCGCGGCGCCGGGCGAACGCCAAACGGCAAGCGCCTAGGCATACGTTACGCGAATCAGAAACAACCCCTGAGCGGGCGCGGTCGGGCCGGCCTGCACGCGATCCTCGGCCCGGAGGATTTCCGTGACCATCGATTCAGGCCAAAACCCTCGGCCGATGTTCATCAACGTACCGGCGATGGTGCGGACCATGTTGTAAAGGAACCCGTCCGCCTCGACGTCGATCCAGATGTATTCCCCCGCCCGGTTGACGGCAAGGTGCGTGATCGTGCGAACGCTTGATGCCCGGTTGGGCCATTCGGTCTCGAAACTGTGAAAATCGTGCTGGCCCTTGAGCGGTTCGGCCGCCCGCGCCATCGCGGCTGCATCGAGCCGCTGCCTGGAATGACAGCAATATTTGCGCAGGAACGGGCTCACCGTTGTGCCGTCGAAGATGACATATCGATAGAGCTTGCGCAGCGCGTCGCGATTGGCGTCGAACTCCGGGGTGATCTCCTCAACCGAATGCACGACGATATCGTTCGGCAAATGCGCGTTGATGGCGCCGAGCAGCTTGTAGAACGGGACCGTCATGGCGCTGTGAAAGTTGGCGACCTGCCCGACGGCGTGAACGCCGGCGTCGGTCCGCCCGCTGGCGTTGACGCGAATGCGCGATTCGCCGGTGAGCCGGGTCAATGCTCCTTCGAGCGTTTCCTGGACGGTCCGGTGTCCCGGCTGGGTCTGCCAGCCCTTGAACTCGGTCCCGTCGTAGCTCAGGATGATTTTGAAGTTGGCCATGATAACGTCACTTAGCCGCGGAGCTTGCTCCGCGCGGGGCAAGCCCCGCGGCTAAATCTTGGTGTGACAGCGCATGTAAACGTCGCCGTCCAGATTCTCAATCGCCTCGGTCACCCAAACGGTGCCATCGGCAATCACGTCGATGCCAAGGCCGGCGACCGGCGTCTTGGCCCCGGCCCCACCAATCAGTTTAGGCGCGACAAACAAGTGAACTTCATCAACCGAACGCGCGTCGAAAAACGCGCCGAGCACGCCGGCGCCCCCTTCGACGAGCAAGTTCGTCCAGCGACGCTGACCAAAATCAGTCAGCATTTGCAGGACATCGGGTTTGCCGCCACGTTCACCAGGAACCGTCAGCACTTCGCATCCCGCTTCGATCAGTTTGGGAGCTGGATGGCTGGTGACGATCAGCGTTGGAATCTCACGCGCGGTTCGCACCAGTTGCGACGCCAGCGGCAATCGTCCGGTGCTATCCAGAACAACGCGAGTCGGCATGCGCGGTCCGGCGGGCCGGGCGGTCAGCAGGGGATCGTCGGCAAGCGCCGTGCCGATGCCGACAACGATGGCGTCCATTCGGCCGCGCAGGTCGTGAACGCGCCTGCGGGAGGCTTCATTGCTGATCCACCTGGAATCGCCGCTGCGGGTGGCGATCTTGCCGTCGAGGGACATGGCCCACTTGGCGTGAACATAAGGCCGGCCGGCGGCGAGCAGCTTGAAGTAGGGGGCATTCTGTCGCCTGGCCGATTCGGCGCCGACGCCAAACTCGATCGGAATCCCCGCCGCGCGGAGTTGAGCAGCACCCTGGCCTGCTACCTTCGGAAAGGGATCTTCGAGGGCAGCGACAACCCGGGCAACGCCCGCGCGGACCAGCGCCTCGGTGCAGGGCGGCGTCTTGCCATGATGACAGCATGGCTCCAGCGTGACGTAGACGGTTGAGCCACGGGCGGCTTCGCCCGCCTGCATCAGGGCGTTGATCTCGGCATGGGCCTCGCCGAATTTCGCGTGCCAGCCTTCACCCACAACTATTTCATCGCGTACGACCACGGCTCCGACGAGTGGGTTGGGTTCGACGTGCCCCCGGCCACGCTCCGCCAGGGCGAGGGCACGGCGCATCCAGGGATTTTCGGGGGTAGCCATTTTGGTAATCGCGGGGCCGCGCGAACGCCACGCCGAGAGCGGCTCAAGTGGGGACACCAAGGGCCGCTCGCAGCCGGCTAATTTGCTCGGCCATCGAACGCGGTGGTTTCGGGGTCTTTTGGCCCATCAGAGCTTGCACCTTCAAATGGATTACCGCCGGCCCGGTGCCCGCCAGGGCCTCGGCGGCGCCCATTTGCCAATCCGCAAGCGTTGCGAACGTGTAGGTTCGCGCGATACCTGCGCCCTGCGCGATGGCGGCGAAATCGACGTGCCCGGTCCCCGCGTGGGGCTGCCCACCCGTTACCTCGTAGTGTCCGTTATCGAGAACGATCACGAAGAGGTTGGCGGGTTGATGCGCGAGCGTGACCAGGTTCCCCAGGCTCATTAGCGCACAGCCGTCGCCGTTGAGAACGATCACGCCCCGTTCCGGCTGCGCCAGCGCCAGACCCATGCCCAGGCTCGGACCGTGCCCCATCGCCGACGGGATATACGCAAAGTCAAGCGGCGATTGCGAAAGCTGCGGCCAGATCCCGACGGAGCTCATCGTCGTCACGACGATGCGCTCGCCGCGATGGCGAGCGACAACTTCCAGGGCTTCGCGCTGGGTCATCGACATGGGTATTCTCGAACGCCGCTGGCGTTTAGCGCTCGCGCGGCGCCTTGCGAGCGCTAAACGCAAAGCATGTTACACTTCTACCAGCTCGTTGCTTTTCTCTTCCTGTTCCCATTCCGTCGTGGTCCAGCTATCACCTTGATAGACGCACAGGAGAATGCCCAATTCGTAAAGAGCGCCCATCGGGAACCACAGGAACAGCATGGTCCAGGGGTCGACCGTCGGCGTAATAACGGCGGCGAAAATCGCCATCACAAACCAGGCAATACGCCGATGGTCCCGGTACATCTTCACCGACAACACGCCAATCTTGTGCGCGAACATCATCACCAGGGGTGTTTGAAACGACAGGCCAAAAACGATCGGCATCATCAGGGCGAACCCCAGCCATTCATTGAGTCGCAGATCCGCGTCCATGCCGAGCCATTCGTTGAACCACAACATCGCTGCCACCGCGCGCGGCATGACGAAAAACTGGCACAGAATCACCCCGGAAAGGAACAAAAACAGGCTGAACGGCAAATAGACGTTCACCAGCCGCCGTTCGTGCGGATAAAGCCCGGCCGCGATAAAGGCCCAAATCTGGTAGAAGACCCACGGGCTGGACAATACCAGACCGGTCATCAATGAAATCTTGAAGTAAACGAAAAACGCCTCCGTGATGTGCATGGTCTTGAGGCGGGGACGGCTGACTTCCAGCGTTTGTTCTTGAATCTGCGCGACGAGCCTCTCGGTGTTGGGAAAATAAACCTTCAGGTTGATGAAGTTGCCGCGCCGGCGCACGTCCTTCTCCAGGAGGTAGCGGACCTCCAATTCCTCAAGCGTTTTCTCGAAGCCGTGGACCATCTTGTCCAGCACCGGGTCCTCTGCGTTCTGCAAGGGGGGTAAACCCAGTTTGGCGCGTATTTCGTCCCGGTTGAATTCGATCTCGTCGGTTACCTCAGGCCGCGGAATTCCGGGGTTGCGAGCTTTGGCCTTCTCCAGGTCCGCCTTGAGCTTCCGCTTCTCGAATGCGAACAGCTGATCCTCAACCGGATCGACGATGATGGCAAGCACATAAGGCCCCAGTGGCCAGATGCTGATGACCATGCCGATGACAAGTCCCTTGATCGCCTGGATCAGGTGCCAGCGCAACTCTTCGATGTGGTCGCCGAAGCTCATGCGCGTCTCGGCGAACATATCTTCCGGATCGGGCGCTTCGTAGTTGGTGTTGTTGCTCATGGCAATGGCAGCGATTTCAGGGGTGGGTCGGCGGCGGGGTCGTTCTGCGGGAACGCGGTGAAACGCATCACCGTCCCATTTTACCAATTCGACCGCCGAATCTCAAGTTGCCCGACCGGACGATTTTGACGGAAACCCGCAAGCGGACGTGGCGTCGAATGCCCCGAAAGCTTACTCCAGCGGTGAATCGGAAGTATGATTGGTCTGGCGAGCGTCGCGGCATAAGCGCGACGTGAAGGCCTTTGACGCCCCTTGCCACGTCGCGCTTACGCCGTGGCGCTCGTCAACAACCTGGACAAAAAACATGCGACGAAACTTGCTAATCGGTGTATTGTTAATTTTGGCGGGATGCCAGAGCGTGACGGGCCCGTTTGCGCCGCGGACGCCGAAGCGCGTGGACGACCCGCGTTATCCGATCAGCGAGCAAGAGAAGTGGGGCCGCGACCGTTATGCGATGCCGGACGATGCATCGCACGTCGCGCCTCCCTCGGGTCTCCTGCTGCCCCGCTGACGCGCCGCTCCTTTCCACGAGGGCCGTATGAACACCAAACTCAAACAACCCTTCTTTCTGCTGGTTTTTGGCTGCATCCTTGGCACCGTGTTCATCTGGCGCGGGTACCTGCACACGTCGGCGGAAACCCTCGACCGCGAGGGCGCGCTGAAGCGATATGGTTTCTTCATGGAGGAAGTCGCGAAGAAGTCGGGCATCGACTTCGTTCACGAAGCCCCGCGCCAGCTCGACAATCGCCTCGAACATATCATGCCGATCATCACCTCGATGGGGGCGGCGGTGTCGATTGCCGACTTTGACCGCGACGGCTGGGCGGATATTTACGTCGTCAACAGCGGCGAGGGGAGCAAGAACAGGCTCTATCGCAACAAGCACGATGGCACGTTCGAGGAAGTAGCCGAGAAGCTGGGCGTCGCCGACCTGAATCAACCCGGCGACGGCTGCTCGATGGGGGCCGTCTGGGGCGACTACGACAACGACGGCTACGAAGATCTGTTCGTCTACCGCTGGGGCAAGCCGGAGCTTTTTCACAACGACAAGGGCAAGGGCTTCACGCGAGTTACCGACACGGCCAAGTTGCCCGCGTGGATCAACGCCGGGACCGCCATCTGGCTCGACTTCGATGGTGACGGCCTCCTCGATCTGTTCATCGCCGGGTACTGGGGTGAGGGCATCGACCTCTGGAACCTCAAGACGACCAAGATCATGCCTGATAGTTTTCACTACGCCAAGAATGGCGGGCGCAAATATCTGCTGCGCAATCGCGGCTTTGATAAGAGGGGCGCCTGGCTTGGCCTGGAAGACGTTACCGAAAAAATGGGCATCACCACGCGCGGGTGGACCCTCGCTGCGGCCGCCACCGATTTGCGCGGCACCGGCAAGCCCGACCTCGTCCTCGCCGTCGATTACGGCGTCGCCGAGTTTTACGCCAATCAGGATGGCAAGGGCTTCGTGGAGATGGGCCAGGCCAACGGCATCGGCGAAAAATCCAAGAGCGGAATGAACGTCAGCTTCGGCGATGTCTACAACGACGGCCGACTTGCCATCTACATCAGCAACATCACCGAGCCAGGCCAACTGCAACAGCGCAACAACCTGTGGATCCCGGAGCGAAAGCGCGACAATTCGAGGCCGCTACGCTATCAAAACCTGGCCGACAGCCTCGGCGTCGCCAAGGGAGGCTGGAGCTGGGGCGCCCAGTTCGGCGATCTGAACAACGACGGTCGGCTCGATCTCTTCCTGACCAACGGCTACATCTCCGCCGACAAGAACCGCGATTACTGGTTCGATTACTCCTACATCGCCGGCGCCAGCGGGACCATCATCAGTGACGCCAACAACTGGCGCGCCATGAAGGGGAGCAGCCTGTCGGGCTTCCAGCAACACTGTCTTTGGCTCAATCGCGGCGGCAAGTTCGACGATGTTGCCCAGGCCGTCGGCGTGACGGACACCTTCGACGGCCGGGCCGTCTGCCTCGTCGATCTGTGGAACCGCGGCGTGCTCGACATCGTGCAAGCCAGCCAGAAGGGGCCACTGCTGGTTTACAAGAACACGGTCGTACCTGAAAATGCCTGGGTCCAATTCGAGCTGGAAGGAACCAAAAGCAATCGCAGCGCCATCGGCGCGCAGATCAAACTATATTGGAACGATCAAGTGCAAGTGCAGGAGATCGCCGGGGGCAACGGCTTCTCGTCGCAGAACCATCGCCGCATTCATTTCGGCCTGGGCAAGAACCCGCGCGTCGATCGCGCCGAGATCCGCTGGCCCTCGGGGCAAACGCAGGTCATACCGTCGCCGCAGGTTGGCGTTCTGCATCAGGTCAAGGAGGCGAAATGATCTACGGCCTGTCGCATCCCCCCGGTCCGGGCGCCACGCCAAAACCGGGCGGCTGGTTCCTCAAGGTGAAGCCCTTCCTGGCGCCGATGCTGATTACCATCATCTTGCTGGTCGGCGATCTGCAATACCGCATCTTGCAGAGCTACTGGTATACGGCCCTCGCCATCGGCACGAGCGTCGCGCTGGAGATCGTGCTGAGCTACATTGCGGTTGGCCGATTCCCGCACCTGGCCAGCGCCTACATCACGGGCATCAGCGTCGGCATCCTGGTGCAGACTCCGGACTGGTTCCCGTTTGTCCTGTGCAGTATGTTGTCGATCTCGTCGAAGTATGCCTTGCGCGTCAAGGGGCGGCATCTGTGGAACCCGTCCAACCTGGGCGTAAGCGTGTTGTTGTTCCTCGTGCCGTCGGCTTTTGCCCCCCTGAGCGATCAATGGGGCAACCATCCGGCGCCGACGATCATCATTCTCGGCCTGGGCTCGGTCATCCTGTTCACCCTCGGCCGGCTGCACATCTCGCTGGTATTCGCGGCAACTTTCATCGCCCTGGCGCCGTTGCGCGGCGCAAGCACGTATCCGCAATGGATGGGCGAACTCGCCCTCTTGACCTCTCCCAGCTACGAGTTATTCATGATCTTCATGGTCACCGACCCGAAGACCACGACGTTGACGTGGCGCCGGCAATGCGCCGTCGCGGTTCTCGTCGGGGTCGTCGATACTCTGCTGCGCCTGAACCGGGAAACGCACGCGCCCTATTACGCCCTCTTTATCGTGGCGCCGGTCACGAACCTGATTGAAATCTGGTGGCTATCCCGGCAAAACGCCAGGGCGCCTCTCGCGTCGGCCGATACCACTTCCCAGTCAACCCGTGGCGAAGCCGCGGGCGTCGTGAACTGACCGTCTAACGCCGAGCCGCGGAATTGAGGCGACTGCCTTGTCTGGATTGGGTGTCATTTCCCGGTCTGCTTTTCCCGTTCGGCTTTCATCTTGGCGTTTTGCACGTCGATCTCCTGGACGATTTTCTGGTATTTCTTCGCATCGTCGTTTCGCCCGGCCCGCAGCAAGCAATCGGCCAGGGCCAGGTTGACTTCGCGTTGCCAGGGCGTGATCTCCAGGGCGCGGCGAATCCAATGCTCGGCTTCGCCCGGGCGATTCAGGTCCATTTCCACGCGGCCGCGTTCGACCAGGGCAGGAACGATGGCGGGGTTCTCGGGCGCTGACGCGAGGATCTGATCGAGCAAGACTGCCGCGTCCTCGGGCCGACCGAGGTTGCGCTGAAGCCGCGCACTCTGAAAGCGGACAGCCAGCTCGTTGGGCCGTTTTTGGCGAAGCCAGTCGATATGGACCGCCGCCTCATGGGGTTCTTTTTCGACGAGAAAGGTAGCCAGCCAAAGGCGGGCCAGATAATGATCGGGTGCCGCCTCCAGCGCCTGAAGGAAGTCGGCGCGAGCCCTGGGAAAATCCCCGGCATCCTGATGGGCTCGAGCGCGCCAGTAGTAGCCCTGGGCCTGGTTCAAGGCGCCGGGATAATGCTTGAGCCAAAGGTCCGCGCCCCAAAAGGCCAGCGGAGGCGTTTTGCTTTTCAGACTTCCTTCGATGATCGCCTCCAGCGGCAGCAAGGCCTCCGGGCTGTCGGGGCGATCCTGGCACAGGTGAATGAGCCCACCGGCGTCGCTCAGGTCGCCGCTCTGGATTTGCAATAGGCGCTGTTCGAGGTCGAGCGCCTCGGGAGGCGCTCCATGCTTGTGCGCCTTGGCCAGCAAGCGATTGGCCTCGGCGAAACTTCCCTGCCGCCGGGCGGTCTGGGCCGCCAGTAACAGCGTTTCGGGGTCGGTGCCGCGCAGGTCCAGCGATCGCTTGAGGTAAGCGGTTGCCTGCGCGTAGTCGAATTGGTCCAGGGCTTCGCGGGCGCGGCGATAATGCCAGTCCGCCCAGGCGTTCCTGCCGACCTGATACAGGGCGACGCCGATGACCGCCAGGAGCACGATCGCCAGGGCAATCCGAATACGGCGGTCTTGAATGCGCAGCATGAGGTTGATCCTCGTCTCGCCTGGTCGCTTTCCCGTCTCGCTAATCAAACGCCACTACTGGCGAGCGGCTTTCGCTTCTCCCTCGCGAAGGGTCCAGTAATGGTTCGGCTCCAGGTTGTCGAAAACCTGTTCTTTGCCCCAGGGCCAGCGGACGATCAATCGACCGATTTTTTCGGCTGCGCCCAGCCCAAAAAGGATGCGACGGTCACTGGACGAGAGATAGCTGCCGCCGCCCTTGGTGAAACGCGTCAAGCGCCGGAACGTCGTTTCGAGAACAAGCGTGGCGCCGGCCACGTCGCGGTCGTTTTTTCCAACGAGCTGGACACCCAGCCAGCGGGCCGGATTGTCGGCGCTAGCCACATTGCGCAGCAGGACCGCGGGGCTATTGGTGTTGCTGACGACAAGGTCCGGCCAGCCATCGTTGTCGAGATCGCCGACGGCCAATCCGCGTGCGACCGCCGGGGTTTGGAAGTACGCGCCGCCACGCTTGCTGTAGTCGAGAAACATGCGCCGGCCCTGGAATTCGACGTTGCGCAGCAGCACGGGCGTTTGCTTGAGCGTGTTTCCTGCCGGCTTGCGCACCACGTGGCCGTTGACGAAACAGAGGTCTTCCCAGCCGTCGTTATCCACGTCGATGAACCCGGTTCCAAATGCGACGAAGTGCCGGCTCAAGGCGCCCAGACCGGCGGCGCGCGATTGGTAGGCGAAGCGCTCCTTGCCCAGGTTCTGGTAGAGCGAGTGCAGCTCGTACTGAAAATTGGTGACGAACAGCGAGCCCTGCCCGCTGCCGTCGTAGTCGCCGATGTCCACTCCCATGCTGCCGTTGTAAAGGCCGCTCTCATCGGTGGCGACGCCGGCGAGCATCGCCTTTTCCTCAAGCTTGCCGCCGCGGTTGAAGTAAAGATGATTGTTCGAGGCGTCGTTGGCGACATAGATGTCGGGCCGGCCGTCACCGTTGAAGTCGGCCAATAATACGCCCAGGCCGCACCCGTCGGAACGTAAATCCTGCTCCCTGGTCACATCGCGAAAGGTTCCATCTCCCTGGTTGAAATAAAGCGTGTGAACCAGTGGCTTGAATTGCTGGGGCGGGCAAACATCGCGCTGCCCGCCTGAGAGCGGCAGCTTGCAGATTGGATGATTTTTGAAGGACCAATCGACATATTGGCAGACGTAAAGGTCGGGATAGCCCTTGCCGGTCAGATCGGCGAAGCCGGCGCTGGTGTTCCAGAAATTGCCGCGCAATCCCGCCTTTTCAGTCGTCTCGACGAACCGTTTGCCTTTCTCATTGTGAAACAAGGCAACCCGCCCGTAGCCCGTGACGAGGAGGTCAGGCCAACCATCGCGGTCGTAGTCAGCGACGGCAACGCCGCTGTTGTAAAAGTCGATCTTGTCGAGCCCGACCTCCCGGGTGACGTCGCGAAACTTCCAATTGCCCATGTTCCTGTACAGCTTGCACGGATGGCCCTTGATCGTCTTGCCATCGAAGTAACCGCCGCCCGTGAAGAAGAGGTCGAGCCGTCCGTCGCGGTCGAAATCGATCATGGCGACGCCGCCGCCGATCGATTCGAGGATGCTAAAATGGTCGGCCTCCTCGCCGTTCTTGCAGGTAAAGTCGATGCCGGTCTCGGCCGTGACATCGCGAAACCACGCGGGCCCATCGGGGACCTTCGGCGTGCCTTCCAACGGCTTGATCGGATCGAGCGCCTTGGTGGTGCTCGGACGCGTCGCCGCCCAGTATCCGGAGGCGCCCAGCGCAACAATCAGAATGATCCCAACGACGTACCACTTTCGGCGTGCGATGCCGCGCGAAGTCGCGATGGGCGGCGTCGATTGCGGAGGCATGATCGATCCCGCAAGGTGCGAGTTACTGAAACGAAAGAATCAGGGCGCGGCGTGTCTCCTCACCCCGACAATTCCGTACATCTTAATCTTTTTTTCACGATTTGGTACGGATTCTTGAAATGATTTGCGCGCGGAAAATCCCGGCGACTTGGCGAGCCGCCGGGCTTGTCCCGGCGGGGCAAGTTCAAACAATCACCGCCGAGACAACCTCGGCGGCTCGCTGCCGTTTTTTTCTCCCTACTCCGGCAATGGCCGGTCCTTGGTTTCGGGCAGGAACGGCAAAACTACCAACCCCAGCAAGAAGAATGAACACATCGTTACCCCGGCGTATCGCCAGCTCATCACTTCGCCGTGAACGCCAAAAACCTGACTCGCAAGGGCGCCGAGAATCAGGGGTCCAACCGACGCCGCGTACCGGCCGACGTTGTAGCAGAACGAAATGCCGGTGCTGCGAAGACGAGTGGGAAACAGCTCGGGAAAATAGATGGCATAACCGCCGAAAAGCGAAATCTGGAAGAACCCCATCAAGGGGACCATCCAGAAAATGTCGCCGAACTTGTTGAGGTTCCAGAATGCGAAGGCGGTCGTCAAAAGGGCGCAGACAAAGGCAATCGCGAACGTTGGCTTGCGGCCCAAGAAAGGGGTGACGCGCGCGAAGGCGTAGATGCCAAAGAACGCGCCGATGTTGAAAAGCAAACCATTGATACCGGCCCAAAGCGTAAGCCGGCTTCCGATGTCTTGGGTGCGTTCGCCGATTTGCCGGACCGCATCCGGAAACGGCTGTGTTGTGGGCGGGACGCCATGAAGTACCGCCTGCAGGGGTTCGGCCCTGGCGCCGCTTTTTGTCGCCGCCGCGAGCACGACCTCCGGGGTGATATCTTGGTCCTTGTCCAGGCCGAGCATCGCGGCATAGAGGAGGCCGCTGTCCTCATCCAGCAAGTGTTCAACCCGCACCTTGTCTCTCGCAAGGGCAATCCGGGTCTTCTTCGTCTGGTCTTCTCCTTCGCCAATGGTCTCCAGGCGCGTCGGATCGGCGATGACCTGACGGACAAAACCCCGGTCCAGAGCCGTGGCCTCGGGCGTTCGGGCCTCGGTATTAAATTGCTCCCGAAAAACGGAACGAACCAGGTCAAAGCTGAAAAAACCGATGCCCCACAGGCCAACGACTCCGGCCGTCGCCATCACCAAACCCAACAATGCGTGTTTGCGCCAGGTCGGATGAGACAGCAACTCTGAATAGGAGCCCAGTTTCTTGGCGGACTCCGGGTTGTCACGCAATTGCTGCCAGCGTTCGGGCTCCTTGAGCCGACGCCGAATCACCAATGCAAGGAGGGCGGGAAGCGCGCCGATCAAGAACATGACTCGCCACGGTTGGACGGCGCCCAGGGTGCCGGCGGCCTCGAAAGGCGCCAGACCCATGCTGATGAACGCCGCGGTGACATTGCCGATTGCCGAGCATGCCTGCAGCCAACCCAAAGCATGAGTGCGTGCCCGCTCCGGCATCACTTCAGCAACAAGGGCAACACCAACGGCGAATTCGCCACCCACGCCGAGCCCCGTCAAAAAACGATAAAACGCGAAATCCCAAAAGCCCACCGAAAAGGAGCTCAGACCGGTGCAAAACGAATAAATCAGGATGGTCCACATCATCGTCTTGGCCCGGCCAATGCGATCGCCCAGCACGCCGAAGACGAGGCCTCCCGTTGCCCATCCGATCATGAAAACCATGGTCGCGATGGCGCCATACAACTGGACGTACTGAGGCCCCATCAATTCGCGAATGGCGGGAGCCCGTGCTAAATTAAAAAGCTGTTGATCCATCGTATCGAACAGCCATCCCAGCACGGAAACCAGGAGGACGAACCAGTGATAACGGTTCAATTCCTTGTACCAGGGCCCGACAGCGGCCGCATCCGAGGAGGAATTCGAGGAGGGTTCGTCGAGGTGGTGCATTTCCATTCTCCAGCGGCTGGCAAAGAGAAGAGGATAGACTTTTTCTTGCGTAAAGGAAAGCGAAATGTTTACGCGCACCGCTCAAGCCCAGGGGTTATGGCAGCGCACCCCCGGGGGAACACCAACGTGAACCGCAATCAACGCCGCGGCATCGAACGCGAAGGAAACGGCGCCGGACAACCGCCGTGATGCGGGCAATGCTGGTAATGGTAGTCCAAAATCTGACGCAAAGGCTCAAGCCCAGGAATCGCACGCTGGTTCTCGGATTCTTCCGCCGGGTTTCCCTTGTCGGTCAACTCAAAAAATTGATCAGGAAGAACTGAACCAAGCCTGAGCTCGGGATGGGCGTTCGGTTCCCCGTCGCCTTGCTCATCCGCGTAGGGCATGCGCACCTTCGCTCCGGGTTCGGCATCCGGGCGCGGAGGTTGCGTCATGTCGCGTGTCAATGCCACGCGGGCCATGGGTTCATCAGTCCACGGCGGCTCCTCGGTGAACGTCGGCGTCTGCGGACCGCGATCGACCACCAGGGGCTCCACGACATCGCTCGCCTCCGCATCGCCTTCGTCGATGACCGGCGGCATCACGCGTTGCGCCTTCGACCGCTCAGCGACGCGCTGGCCGCGAAGCGGTTCATGCGGCTGTCGCATGAAATGCCAGTACCCGGCCGCGCACCCCAGGGCCATTGCGAGCGTGCCGATCCAGATTTGTTTGCGCATGATTTGCCTCCGTGACGTTCTTGTTCACAATGCCTGCGAGCCGGAAGACGGATCCGCCTCTCCATACCTCAATCCCTTTACTCAGGCCATAGAAGTTTCGGCAACCCCATCCGCGTCCACCTGGCCTCGGCAGATTCCACAGTCTGCGCCGACCCCCGCCTTTCCCCATGGCCACGATCGCGTAGCATATACCCCAAGTGTCAAGCTCGCGAATTCATGCGGCGACGTTCGCTTCATTCGGCCACGAAAGGGCACCTTCATGTTCGACCTTGCCGGCATTCAAGTAGCTATTCGCGAGGACGGTCTCGATGGCTGGCTGCTTTACGATTTCCGCGGCCTAAACGTGCTGGCGCGGCGCATCGTACAGATGCCCGAAACGCACATGCTGTCGCGGCGCTGGTTCTATTTCATTCCCGCCCAGGGGGAGCCACGCAAGCTGGCGCATCGCATCGAACCGGCGTCGCTCGATCACCTGCCCGGATCGAAACGGATCTACATGCGCTGGCAGGAACTTGAGGCTGGCGTCGGCGCTCTCATTCACGGCGCGAAACGCCTGGCCATGGAGTACGTCCCGCGCAATGCCAACCCCTACGTCTCGCGCGTCGATGCGGGCACCGTCGAGCTCGTCCGTTCTTTCGGCGTCGAGATCGTTCCCTCCGGCGATTTGATTCAGCGTTTCGAGGCGGTCTGGGACGACGAACAATGGGCGATGCACCTGGAAGCGGCTGTGCACACGCGTTCCGCCTTCGATGTCGCCTTTGGTTACATCACGGATCGCGTGCGCAAGAAAATCGCAGTGCGCGAAACCGAGGTGCAGCAGGTGATCCTGGCTCATTTCGAGAAGAACAACGTGGCGGCCGACCACGCCCCGATCGTCGCGGTCGGACCACACTCCGGCGATCCACACTATGAGCCGAAGGTCGGGGCGGATTCCTTGATTCAAGAAGGCGATTTTGTCCTGATCGATCTGTGGGCCAAGTGCAAGAAGCCGCGGGCGGTGTATAGCGATTTGACCCGGACCGCTTTCGTGGGCAAGGAGGTGCCGGAGCGGTATAAGGAAATCTTCGCAATCGTCGCCGGCGGGCGCGACGCGGGCATCGCCAAGGTGAGAACTGCTTTCGCCGCCGGGCAAACGCTCCTGGGCTGGGAGGTCGATGCCGCATGCCGGGCGGTCATCGACAAGGCCGGCTATGGCGAATCCTTTTGCCACCGCACCGGGCATTCGATCGGCCAGGAGGTGCATGGCAACGGCGCCAACATGGACGGACTGGAGACACGCGAGGAACGCCGGGTTTTGCGCCGAACCTGCTTCTCGATCGAGCCAGGCATCTACCTGCCCGAGTTCGGCATCCGCAGCGAGGTGGATGTGTTCGTGGATGCACAAGGCCAGGTTCACGTGACCGGCGGCGACCCGCAAACATTCGTTCCCGCGCTTCTGGCGTGACCGTTTACCTATCCTTGCGCAAATTGCGCAACCTTATCGGGAGAAAAGTGCCGACCGTAGGGTGCGTCGAGCGCAGCGCGGACGCACCGTTGAAGTTGCAAATGGGTGGTGCGTCCGCGCTGCGCTCGACGCACCCTACATTTCAAGGTTGCGCAAATTGCGCAGGGATCAGTAGCTCCCGCGATCCGGGCTCTGTACATTGACTTTTGCAGTACCACGTCGTCGGGGATCAGGTCCATGACCAGGAAACTTCGTTGGGGCCTCTGTTTGATCGCCATCAGCGCAGCCAGCGTAGGCGTGGCGGCGATCGCCAACTACTGGTGGAAGACCTCGAACGCCGAGACCGAAAAGGAATTTCCCTTTCCTCCCTACTCCAAAAGTCGGCACCTCAACACGGGTCCAAACGCCAGGTATGTGGGCACGGACGTATGTGCCGGCTGCCACCGCGGCAGCCACAAGACTTACCTGGGCACCGCACATAGTCGCGCGCTCAGCGAGGTGAATCCCGCTACGGAACCGCCGGATGCTTCCTTTGAACACAAGCTTTCCGGACGATCCTACAGGGTATATCGCAAGGACAACCGGCTCTGGCACGAGGAGGTGGTTCGCAGCGAGGGTCAGGAGATCGCACGAATTGACCTGCCGGTACGCTATCTGGTCGGCTCGGGTAACTTTTCACGCACCTACATTGTCGAATTCGACGGTTTCTTGCACGAATCCCCCATCACCTGGTACACGTCCAGGAAAAAGTGGGACATGTCGCCCGGTTACGACCATCCTCAAACCATGGGATTCGAGCGACCCATCGTCCAGACCTGCATCTATTGTCATGCTGGCCTGGTGGAGCAGGTGGACGGCGCCGCCCATCGACTTCGAATCCACGAAAAAGCCATCGGGTGCGAAAGCTGCCACGGCCCGGGCTCGCTCCATCAAGAATTTCATCAGGCCAAAAAACTTCAAAACGGGGACGAGGATCTGACCATCGTCAATCCGCGCAAGCTGTCACGGCCGCTTCAGGAGGATATTTGCGCGACCTGTCACATGACCGGCGCGGCGCCGGTCATCCTGCGCGGGCGCACCATCACGGATTATCGTCCCGGAACCCCCCTGAGCGACTACCGTGTCCATTATCGACTGGATGACGGCAGCGATCAGATGATGGTCGTGGGACATGTCGAGCAAATGCGCCAGAGCGCTTGCTACAAGAAGTCCGAGCTGACCTGTCTCACCTGCCATGACCCCCACGAGCGGGCGAAGCCAAAGGACGCCGTGGCGGCATTCCGGAAGATTTGCATGGATTGCCACGCCAGGCAGCCGTGCACCATCGATCCAGCGGTCCGGATCAAAAAGGACGGGACCGACAATTGCACCGGGTGTCACATGCCGCGGGGCGATACCGACATTCCCCACATCGCCTTCACGCACCATCGCATCGGGCACCACGCCAAAAAGAAAGATGCGGATCGTCAGCGCATTCCGCAGCTCATTCCGATCGAGGACGTCAAGCACCTTGCAAGCATCGATCAAGAGCGCAACCTTGGCCTGGCGCTGGAAGAGGCTTCGCGGAGTCCTTCCTATGCCGAAAAGTATGGCGCCATGTTCCGCGCCGAGGCGAAGCGAGTTCTTGACAAGGTATACGCGCGCGGCTTGCAGGACCCCGAAACGCTGCGCGTGCTGATGGACCTGGAGGCGCCCATCAGCGCGAACGCGTCGGGCGATTTCGCCAGGCAAATCCTCAAGATCAAGGACGCTCCACCCAACACGCGCGCAAGCGCGTTGATCAACCTCGCCAGGAGCGACATCCAAAGCGGCGATTACTCCGCCGCGATCGACAGGCTCCGCGAATACAACAAGATTTACAACAGCTCAACTGGTTGGCGCCTGCTCGGGACTTGCTATGTCCTCCAGAATCAACCGAAAGAAGCATTGCTGCCGCTGCAGAAAGGGCTGGAGCTTCGACCGTATAGCTCCGGGATTCACGAGATGCTCGCGACCGCCCACGGCCGACTGGGCCAGCACCGCCTGGCGGACGTTCACAAGCAAAAAGCCGACGCGCTCGGCAAGCTCGGACTGGAATGACTGATGGAGAAACCTGGTTGCTCTGGTTTTAGAATGGAGAACGGAGTACAAGGTCCGTCGATAGTTCATTTCCAAATGCTCAGTTCTCGGTTACCCGGTTTGATTCACGTTCAACCTCCCCGCGTCGTTTCGCCGGCGCGCACCTCGCCTGCGGGGTTTCCGGCCGCATCAATAATCGCGCACCGATCCATCCGAGTACGTCGGCGTCGGCCAGCGGAAACGGCGACGCTTGTCCTCGTTCACCTTCGCCATCGCCTTTTCGTCAATCTCTACTCCCAGGCCCGGGCCCTGGGGCAAACTCGCATCGCCGTTCTTGTCCACCGTGAAACTCTTTCGGGCGACGCCGGCAGGCATGATGTGGCCATCGAGATAGCCCTCCTGAATCAGGAAAAACGGAATCGACGCCGATATATGGATGCTCGCGCTGAGGCCCAGCTCGCTGCACGTGTTGTGCGGCGCCAGGGGGACGTGATACGCCTCGGCCAGCGTGGCGATCTTGCGCATCTGGCTGATGCCGCCGGTGTGACCGACGTCGGGCTGGAGGATGTCGATGCAGCCGTTTTGAAGATAGCCGATCATCTCCCAGATGGTGCGGTCGCGTTCGCCGGTCGCCATCGGAATGCGGATGTGCTCCTTGAGCCGTTTGAACACCTCGATGTTGCCCGGCACCGCGACTTCTTCGAGGAAAAGGATGTCATACGGCTGAATCGCCGCCGCGAATTGAAGCAGCATCGCGGGCGGGATGGCGCAGTGGGCGTCGAACATGATGGTGTAACCGGGGCCTTCCTTGTCGCGGCGGTTCTTGATCATGTTCGCCAGCCGCTGGATGTCATCGGGATTGCCGGAGAACGGGTGTGGCCCCCCGGTGCCGAGCTTGGTCGCCCGGGGCGAGGGATACATGCGAATGCGATCCCGGCACGGCCCGCCCAGGAGGCGATAGACCGGCACGCCCCACTTCTTGCCCGTGATGTCCCAAAGGGCCATGTCGACCGCGGAGAGGCAGTGGGTCATGAACGGTCCGCCGCGCATATCGCGATGCGAGCGGAAGATCTTTTGCCACAGATGCTCGATGCGCGTCGGGTTTTCATCGACGAGCAATTCGCGGAACGATTCCAGAAGCGCGACGGCCACACTGGGCACCAGGCCGGTGACCTCGCCCCAGCCGGTGATCTTCTGGTTCGTCTCGATCTTGACATACGCCTTGGTCCCGACCGGGAAGCCGCGGATCGAGGTGATGCGGATCGCTGACCCGCTGTCCGCGACCTGGGCGGCGTGGCTTGCGCTCGATGAGGCAAGCAACACCCCTCCGGCCGCGACGGCGCCGATGCCGAGCATCTCGCGGCGGTTGAGGCCTGATTCGTTTTTTTCCTGGTCCATAGTGGGGCTCCCGAAACTTTGGGGTGCGCGAAACCGCAAGCGGGGCGCGATTGCGATCAAACGGATTTCATTTTGCTCAAAAACTTTTTGCGAAACTTCGCGACCTTTGGCTCCACCACCGCCTGGCAGTACGGCTGGGCGGGATTGGCGCGGAAGTAGCCCTGGTGGTAATCCTCGGCCCGGTAGAATTTTTCCATCGGCTCCAGCGTGGTGACAATCGGGCGAGGCCAGATGCCGGCCGCGTTCAACTCGGCAATCGCCGTCGCGGCCAGCGCGTGCTGCGCGGGCGAATGGTAAAAGATGGCCGAGCGGTACTGCGTGCCCGCGTCAGCGCCTTGCCGGTTGAGCGTCGTTGGATCGTGAATGACGAAGAAGATGTCGAGCAATTCAAGGTAGCTGATGACGTCCGGATCGAACGTAATCTGCACGACTTCGGCATGGCCGGTGTCGCCGCCGCAGACCTGGCGATAAGTGGGGTTGTCCGTCGCGCCGCCGGCGTAGCCCGATTCCACTTTCGCGACGCCGACGACTTGCTCGAAGACGGCTTCCAGGCACCAGAAGCATCCGCCCGCGAGAGTCGCCAGTTCGGTGTTATTGGCCACGGTCCACCTCTTCCCAGTCCGCTTGCGGTTTCGCGTAAGTTGCTCATCGGATAGAATATGCCCTTTCGTGCCCCCGGAAAGAAAATCCCGCGCGCGCAGGGGCAGGCCGGTTCGTCTTATTACCAGGATGGGCACATGATGGAAACCGAACTCTCCCTGGTGCAGCAGGCTCAGTCGGGCGATCGCCCGGCCTTCGAGGAACTCGTGCGCCGCACGTCCAGCCTGGTTTTCGCGCGCATCTACCTGGAAACGGGCGATACGCATCAGGCCGAGGATTTGCTGCAAGAGACGCTGCTGACTGCGTTCAGGACGCTCAGGCAGTTGGCGCAGCCTGACAAATTTCGCGCCTGGCTGTTGCGGATCGCCCAGAATGTCGCCATCGACGCCGGGCGGCGGATTTCTGCCCAGAGGCGCACCCTGGAGCGTGAGGCCAACCGCCGCCGCCGCGAAGGGGCCCAGGGGCCCAGCCCGGATGAAGAGATGGAGCAGGAAGAACTCCGGCAAAACGTGCTGGCGGTCCTGCGCTCGATGCCTGAGGAATATCGCCTGCCGCTCACGCTCCGCTATCTCGTCGGGGCGGATTATGAAACCATTCAAATGCAAACCGGTTTGACGAACGGCTCCCTGCGCGGCCTGTTGCACCGTGGCATGAAGCAAATGCGCGCGGAATTGCAAAAGGTGCTGGGAGTCGAGCCGGTGAACAGCCGTTGAATCAATTCTCGTTTAGCCGCGACCCGAAGGGGAGCGCGAACAAGACGCCGCTCCTCGCGGGCCGTTTGGCCCGCGCTCCCCTTCGGGTCGCGGCTAAACGGGGTTAATTGGGAGAAACACCATGTCCGATCACGCTTGGGTCGAAGAAAGCCTGGACGCCTATGTCGCCGGCGGCATGTCCGCCGAGGAGCGCGGCCGGGTCGCGCAGCACCTCGAAGGGTGCGTTTCCTGCACGCACACCCGCGCGGAGATCGGCGAGATGGATCACCTGCTCGACGGGATCTTCGCACCGGTGAGGCCCGACGCCGGCCTGGCCGACCGTGCGATTCAGAAGTTGCGTCAAGCGCGCAAGCCGCGCCCGAGCTGGATGCGTTTCGTCACCGCTGCCGCCGCCGTCATCCTCCTCGGCATGATCGGCGGCGGCGTGCAGTATTTCGTGCTCAACGGCGCCCTGCCGCTGCCGGGGGCGAAAAGCGAATCGGGAAAAGTTGACGCGAGCCCGTCGCCGGTGGCGCAGGTTTTCTCGATGTTTCGCGCGCCGAATCCGAAAAAAGGCAAGGAAATGGCGGGGGAAGGTAAGTTTGTTGATGGCGCCGTCCTCAAAGGCGCGCCGACGGATTCGCAAGACTTTGATGAAAAGGCAAATAGCAAAAAGAAAGGGCAAGAAGCCGGCTACGACCAGATGGACGCCTACAAACTCCTCGCGATCGACACGGACAAAAAAAAGGCCACCCCAGAAGGGTGGTCCAATCTGGCTTTGCCGAGTTTCTATGGCGGCAAGCGACCCGCGATCGAAAAGTCGCCTGTTGATGAGACAGCACGTTACTTCGACAAGGTCGCCAAGGACGATATCGCAAAATTCAGCGACAAAGACAAAAGCGCCGAGCTGATCTTCCGAATGAAGGAAGCCGGCAAGGGAGAGATGAAGGAAGACAAGCTCCGGGTGGCAATGGAGAAGATGCCCGAAGAACTCACGAAGAAGTACGGCGATATCGCCAAGGACTTGGCGAACTTGACTCCGCAGGGGCTGGACGCCTACTACAAGAACCACGGCTATCCGATCCCGACGAACGGCGCCTTCGGCGGCGGCATGATGGGCATGGGCGGCGGCGGCCTGCCCGGACCAGGCGGCGGATTCGGCATGGGCGGCGGCATGATGGGAATGGGCGGCATTCCGGTCTCGCCTTCATTCGGGCAGATTCCCCTCCCGAAGTCGCCGGGTCAATCGCTGCCGCCCGGCCTGATTCCCCCCACGCGCGCCGCCGACCCCGGCTACTTCACGCCCGTGCCGCCTCCACCCATCCAGCTCGCCAAGGGGGACGGCAAGAAAGGTGAAGAAGGCGCCTCCAAGAGTCAAAGGCCAGGCGACGATAAAGGCCAGGGCAAAGGCGACAACGGCAAACCCGGCGGCGAAGGCCAACCGGCAAGCGACAATAAGGGCGGCAAAGGCAAACTCGGCGGTGAAAGCAAGCCCGGCGAAGGGGAGAAACCCGCCGCGCAAAAACCCAATCCCAAGACCGCTCCCGCCAATAAGACCGGCCGCAAGATCATCCGCACCGGCGAGATGGAGTTTGAAACCAGTTCCTTCGACAAGGCCGTCGATTCGATCAACCAGCTCATCAACAACGTCCAGGGGGGGTTCATCGCCACCGTCAACAGCGACAAGCTCCCCAACGGCAAGATGCGTGGCTCCGTCGTGGTGCGCATGCCCCCGGAGCACCTCGACAAGTTCCTCCTCGATTTGCGCCGCGAACTGGCCAAGTCGGGCGAACTCAAGAATCAGCGCATCGGCAGCCTCGACGTGACCAAGCAATACACCGACATCGAGAGCCGGCTGCGCGCCGCCCGCGCCATTGAAGAACGCCTTATCGCCATTATCAAGACCGGCAAGGGAGAGATCAAGGATCTCGTCGCCGCCGAACGCGAACTGGGCGTATGGCGCACCAAGATCGAGGAGATGGAAGGCGAGATTCGCTATTACTCCAACCAGGTCGCCCTCAGCACATTGACGATCACGATTTACGAAAAGGAAATTCAAGCGCCTTCCGCCATCGTCATCACCGAAACGGTGCAGGTGCGCATCGAGGTGGACGAGGTCGCCAAGGCCCACCAGGCCGCGATGAAGGCGGTCGGCGATCTCAAGGGCCGCATCACCCGTTCCGATCTCACCCAGCACAAGGCCGGGCAGTTCGTGTCGATCCTTCACGTTGACATCCCGCCGGCCAACAAGGACGCCTTCACCGCGCAACTTCACAAGCTGGGCATCGTCTCGGACTTCCAGGAAAGTCAGCAGCAGCGCACCATAGGCGGCACGGGCCGGGCGCCGAACCTGAAGCCGAAGGTCGGCGATGTTCACTTTGAAGTGACGATGAACAACACCGCCAACATCCGGCCCAAGTTGACCACCGATCTGAAAATCGCCACCACCGACGTGCCCGCCGCCTACGGCAACCTGCTCGACGCCATCGCCAAGGCCAAGGGGCAAATCCGCGACGGCAAGCTCGACGAAAAGGACAAGTTCAACGTCTACGCACAGATCGATTTCAACGTGCCCACGAGCGCCAAGGCCACGATCGACAAGCTGCTCGAAACGTTCGGCCCCTTGCTCGAGCGCGTCAACTCGCGGGCCCGGGTAAATGAGATTTCCACCGACCGCAAGTTCGGCTACACGCTGATGCTGCGCGACTTCGCCAGCATCCCGCCGCGCCAGGCGGTTGTTGAGGTTCTTGCCCTGACCGACGTGCCTGCGGCGTATGCCCGCATCCGCGAAGCCGTCGCCAAGTCGAAAGGGATGATCACGACCGCCAACCTCAACGAAAAGGACAAACTCAACATCAACGCCCAGCTCGAATTTACGGTGCCAACTGAGGAACGAAAGGCGATCGAAAAGCTCCTCACCGAGCTGGGCCCGTCGCTGTCGCGCGACAAGATCGAGACGCCGATCAACCAGCTGGCCACGGCCAAGAAATTCGGCTTCTCGCTGCTGTTGCGTGATTTCCTCAGCGTGCCGCCGCGCCAGAGCGCCGTGCTGATGATCGCCAGCAGCGACGTGGCCACGACCTATGCCACCCTGCTTGACGCCATCGCCAAGGCCAAGGGCAACATCGCCGACTCCAAGCTGAACGAGCAGGACAAGCTCAACGTCAATGCCCAGCTCACTTTCACGGTGCCGAGCGAGGAGCAAAAGGGCCTGGAGAAAATGCTCGCGGATATCAGCACGGTCCTGACGCGAACCAACGTCAAGACGCCGATGAACGTGCTGGCGACGACGAAGAAATTCGGCTTCTCGATCCTGATCCGCGATTTCGCCAGCATCCCGCCGAGCAAGGCGACCGACCTGACCGTTGCCACCAACGACGTGCCCGCCAGTTTCGCCAAGTTGCTTGACGCCGTCGCAAAGGCCAAGGGGCGTGTGGTCGATGCCAAGCTCAATGAGCAGGACAAGTTCAACATCAGCGCCCAGATTGGCTTCAGCATCCCCAGCGAGGAAAAAGAAACGATTGACAAGCTGCTGGTCGAGATCGGCTCGGTGCTGTCGCGCTCCAACGTGCAGGCCTCGGTCAACCAGCTATCGCTCGCCAAGAAGTTCGGCTACTCGGTGACGTTGCGCGATTTCGCCACGATCAAGCCGACCTACGCCGCCGAGGTGACGATTGCCGCCCGCGAGATTCCCAATAACTACGCCAAGCTCGTCGATGCAGTGGTCAAGGTGAAGGGGCAAATCAGCAAGGCCGAACTGGATGAGAAGGACAAGCTCAACATCAAGGCCATGCTCAACTTCACCGTGCCAACGACCGAAAAGCCCAAGTTCGACAAGCTGCTCGAGGAGATGGGCACGCTGCTGTCGCGCAACAACGTGCAGGCGCCCTTGAACACCTTGACGACCGATGGCAAGTTCGGCTACTCACTGGTGCTGCGCGACTTCGCCCACATCCCGCCGCGCGAGACGTTTTACTTGAGCCTCGCCGCCACCGACGTGCCCACGGCGTTTCGCGAATTGCAAGACGCCGTCAAGGCCGCACAAGGTCTGGTCACGGTTGGCCTTCTGACCGAGGACAGCAAGGTCAAGGTCGAAGCGAAGTTCGACTTCACGATCCCGTCCGCCAAACGGCAGGAGATCGAAGCCCTCTTCAGCAAGGTCGGCGCCGTGCTGGCGCGGACCAGCAATCAGGCCGGCATCAACGATCTGGCGACCGACCAGAAAGTGGGCTTCAAGCTGACGATCCGCAGCACCGCCGTGATTCCGCCGCGCGAAATCATCACGCTGAAGCTCGACGTGAAGGACGTGGACACCCAGGCCGCCGAACTGCGCGACCTGATCACCGCGGGGCGCGGGCGCGTCATCGATTCCAACATCAATCGGCTCGAAAACGGCAAGGTCTCCGGCGTCCTGACGTTCGAGGTTCCCTTCGCCTCGCAGGACACGCTGCTGCGGCAAATCAAGGGGACCGGGACGCTGGTCAGCCAGCAGGCCAAGCGCAATCCGCAGATCCCGGAAAACTCGCTGACAACCTCCCACATTTTCGTGACGCTCAACGGCGCGACGCCGATCGTGCCGAGCGATGAGGGCTTGAGCTCCTACGTGCGGACGAGCCTTTACATGAGCTTCAAGGTTTTCTCGGTGTGCATCATGCTCATCATCCTGGGCGTGAGCGCGGTGTTGCCGTGGGTGCTGGTGATCTGGGTCGTGTACAAAGTGTATGCTCGCATGACGGCGAACCGGGAAATGCAGCTGGCGACGGAAGCCGGCCCGGTCCCGCCCGCCGATGCGCCGCCGCCGGCGTGATAGGTGATTGTCCCGGCTTGCGTTTAGCGCTCGCATGGCGCCCGGCGGGCGCTAAACGCAAACCCGCCCCTTCATTTTTTTACAACCGACCTGGCAAACGCCCCTCCATCTCTGGCATAATAGACCAAATGCCCACAATGGAGGTGATGAAAATGCGGTTATCAGTCGCCACATTTGTACTTGTTCTGTTGCCGTTTTTTTTTCTGGAAAATGTTTGGCCTGCCTGGCCAAAAAAAAACAACCACCCGCTTTATTGATGGGATTTGACGTTTCAGGAAAATACAGACAGCGTTAAGCTACGGCCTGCCCACGGTCTTGCAAGGAGGCAGGTCATGGCTCGTCGTAGCCCGCAAGAAGCGGGGGTCGCAAGAACGGT
>JACPPF010000167.1 GCA_016191165.1 Planctomycetota bacterium | reverse complement strand
CTGCGGGGATCAGGCAAATCGGCAAGCACTTCAAGAAGGGAAAGCGGAGCCATCATGGCAATCTCCAATCCTAAGAAAGCGATTCCCCCTTCTACTTAATTCCTTCCGACCAACCAACCTCAATTGGCGAATTGCCCTGTGTTCGCCACGCCGCGATCCTCAATTCCCCTTTACCTGGCGTGCGCAAGACGCTATTAGGAAAACGGTTCCGAATATTGCCAGGGAGGGTCGATCATGCGCCGGATTCTTTGCGCATTTCTCTGTCTTGTCGCATCTGCCCAAACCTCCATAGCCCAGGGACTTGACAAGACCAGGCTTCGCCAGGCGATCGAATTGCCCACCCTCAACACCTCGCTGGGCGTGAGTTTTCGCTCCAACGAGCGCGATGGCCAAGGCAACAAGCTCGACCCGGTCGAAAAACTGACGCAGCTTCAAAAAAAGATGACGGGCCGTCCCGAGGATGCGGAAATCCTTCTTGAACAGCGAGCCCTTTACCTGGAAGGAATCAACCGCAACGAAGGCAAAGCCCAGGCCGTGGTGGCGCAGGCCGAGGCGCTGGTTCGGCCGCTTGTCGCCACAACCGATCCGAAACAGGGCCACCTGCTGACCACATACGCCACCACACTGGAAATCCTGAAGGCCGACCCGTGGAGCGACTGCGAGAAGTGGGCCCGCCGCGCGGTCTCGGTGTCGCCCCAGGACTGGCGCACCTGGGCTTACCTGGCCCATGTCCGCCATCAACAGATTCCGTCCATCCTGTGCGGAGGCGACGACAAAGATCTCAGCAAAAAAGGACGGGCCGAGGAAGTCATCGGCCGATTGATCCTGCAACGATTCCGTCCAGAGCATGTCGATCTAGCCGAAAAGGCGCTCAACGAAGCTCTGCAGTACCACGACAAGGCCAAGGAACTGGCGCCCAACGAACCGCAGCGGCAGGTTCGCCGTTACGGCTTTCGCCTGGCGGAAATCGTGTTGCGCAACGCCATCGACGTATCGCGCGGCAAGAAGCCCGCGTATCCGCGCATGCAGTTTGAGCGGATCCTGCTCAACGAGTTGCTGGCCACCGCCCAGCTTCATCCGGACCACATCCTCTGGCAATCGCAACTCGCGCACCAACTCGTGATGCTTGGCTGGAAGGAAAATCAGGACAAGGACCGCAAGACTTTCAAGGCCGCGACGCCGCAAGACGAGCAAGCGATTCGCACCGCTCTGGCCCGAATCGAAAAGCTGGCGACGGATGGCAAAGGCGAAACCGAGGCCTATTGCCGGCTCATCCTTGCTGCCATGTATTCGTCCATGCACGAGAACGCGTCCGTCGAAAAACATGCGCGCCGGGCGTTGCAGGTCGATCCGAAAAGTCAGACCGCGTCGGAGCAGTTGCAACAGGCGCTGGTGCAGCAAGGGCGCACCGTCGATCAACTCGCGGCAGCGCAGAACCTGGTCAAAAACCTTCCAACGTCGCGGAATTTTTACATCCTCGCCAAGGCGCTGGTGGCGAACCAGCGTTACGACCTGGCCGAGCCGATTTGTTTGGCCGGGCTGAAGGAGAACCCCAACGATCCGCACTGCCTGCTGGGCCTGGCCGCCCTGACCATGCGGAAGGCCGACGACGCGCAATCGCTGCGAGTGGCCCAAAACTATCTCGATCGCGGCAGCCTGGCATGTCGGCCTGAAATGGGGGCGAGCCTTCTGACCGATCTCGAATTCCTGACCGCCATCCATCAGGCCCTCGGCGGCGAGACTACCCTGGCCCGGCTCAAACTGCAGCGAATGCAGGCCGACGACGCCGGGAATGCTCGCTACGAAAAGGCGCTGATCGCGTTTCGGAAATAGGGGCCACACGTTTAGCGCCCGCAAGGCGCCGGGCGGGCGCTAAACGAAGAGCATTTTTTTTCCCTTTCCTCCGATTCTCCGCTGTGATACGATTCCTCCATCCCGCCTGATGTACCCACCTGCCCTGGAGGAATCCCCGGTGTTTCGCAACTCTCTGTGCATGTTTGCAATTCTAGGCACGCAAGTCGTCGTTCTCGCGCAAGGACCGACGCTCAAAAAATATGCCGCGCCTACGGACAACAAGAAGGACGAGCCGATCGCAAAGCAATTTTCGTTCGACAAGGCGGTCAGCTTCCTCGATCATGCCGCATTGCAATGGACCGACAAACGAGGCTGCTTCGCGTGCCATACCAACTACGCCTACCTCTACGTCCGGCCGATGATCGACGCGAAGGTGCCGGCGCATCTCGACATTCGTAGGGCGGCCGAGGAACTCGTGACCAAGCGCTGGCCAGAAAAGGGACCGCGCTGGGACGCGGAGGTCGTCGCCACGGCGGCCGCCCTTGCCTACAACGACGCGCTGACGACAAAAAAACTGCACCCCGTCACCCGCACCGCGCTTGACCGCATCTGGAAAGTGCAACGCCAGGACGGCGGCATCAAGTGGCTGCTTTGCAAATGGCCGCCCATGGAAAACGACGATCACTACGGTGTCACGCTCGCCGCGCTTGCCGTTGGCGTCGCCCCGGATGGATACGCCAAAACACCGCAGGCGAAAAAAGGGCTCGACGGCTTGCGCGGCTACCTGAAGAAGAATCCGCCGAAAAATCTTCACCACAAGGCGATGATTCTCTGGGCGTCCACCTATCTCGAAGGGTTCATGACCGCCGACGAACAGAAGGCCACACGCACCGAACTCCTTGCCAAACAACTTCCTGACGGCGGCTGGTCCGCCCCTGGAATCTACCCCTGGCCGCGCGGAGACAAAAAGAAACCCGAGCCGCTGGTCAGCGACGGGTACGGCACTGGCTTCACGATTTTCATCCTGCGCCAGGCCGGCATTCCCGCCAGCGATCCTGCGCTCGTCAAGGGCATCGCCTGGCTCAAGGCCAACCAGCGCGCGAGCGGCCGCTGGTTCACGCGCTCGCTGTTTCGCGACAACAAGCACTACCTGACCCACATTGGCAGTGCCTTCGCGGTCATGGCGATTCAATCGTGTGAGGGTCCGCAGGCGTCGGCACGCAGGTAAAGCGCTCACGCCGCGAGTCCAAAACCTCGTCGCCCTCAAACGGAGTTTGAGAGTGCGCGGGCGTTTGGATTTTTTTTCAACTCCTCTTGACAAAAAATAACGTTTCTGTAACATTGGTGTAGATAAGAAATGAGCATGAGATCACTCGGGCCGTAGCACGGGTTGCAGGGCAGGCAGCGTCCTTGTAACCCACTCGGTCCGAGTTTTTTTTATGCGCTCCGCGATGACCGCACGCACCAGTTCAAGTTTGTCGCGCCAGCGAAATTCGGTTGCCAGCCTTTGCCGGCCATTTTCTCCGAAGTGTCGACACGTTGTTTCTTTGTCCGTGAGGCGAGCGATGGCGGCCGACAATTCACCTAGGTCTCCACAGCGAACGAGCAGGCCGTCTTGTTGATCGTGAATCACATCGGCGATGCCGCCGGCGCGATACGCGACGCTCGGCACGCCGTTCGCCCAGGCTTCAAGCAGCACCAGACCGAACGAATCGGATCGGCTGGGCAGCGCGAAAAGATCAATCGCTGCGAAGAAGTCGCGTTTCTCCTCATCCGTGATCGGCCCCAGCTGGCGAATCCAGGTTCGCACGAATTCGGGACAGCGCTCCACGAAGCGTTGCCAGTACGAAGTGAAGTTGGGCATGCGGGGTCCCGCCAGCAGCAGGTGAATTGGCTTGCCTTGACGCCAAAGTGGCTCGAGGGCGTCGAGCAAGTCGTTGGTTCCTTTTTCCCAGCTGTTGTTGGCAAGGTGGCCGACGACGACTCCCTCAGCCGGCAAATTCCAGCGGTGCCGGGCGCCTGCCCGATGCCCGCCCGTGCATTCGCCTGGTTCAACGCCGAGGCCTTGCAGGATCACTTTGTCCGCTGCCAGCCCCAGCGCCAGGGCCAGGTCGCGCTCGCTCGGGGTTTGCACGAAGATGGCATCCGCTTCCTTCAACAGCCAGCCCAACGGCGCCGACGTGTAGGCGCGACGCGTTGCATTGTGCGGATCGGCCGGATCGCCCAGGTGTAGAAACGGCGTAATGAAGAAGGGGATTCGCAAGCGGCGCGCCAGACGACGAGCGCAAAGGACTGGAAAGGCATAGGGAAACGCCGTGGCGTGAACCGCGTCAAAATCACCGGCAACGTTCCACATTCCTTTCGCAATTGGATTGCACGGCATCGTCAAGCATTGCCAGGCGCGGTGCGGAATCAGGGATAACGGCTTGAGCAGCCAGCGCCGGCCAGGAAAGCGCCAGAGTGGATGGCGGACCACGGTTACCCCCGCGTCCATCTCGATGCCGGGCTGGAGGCATTCTTGCCGGTTCGACCAGAAGCTTTCCAGCGCCAGCGCGTTGGACGTGATGACGGTAACGTCATCGCCTTGCCGCGCGCAAAATTGGCTCAAGCGCGCGAAGTACGCCTCGGAGCCTCCCAGAGCTGGGGGGTAACGTTGAATGAAGTGAGCCAGTTGCATCATGCTTGCCCGTGGAGAATCCATTCGTCACAATCGGCACTCTTGCCGCGACCGGCAGCATAACCAAAATCCACAATCTTGACCAGAGATTAAAGTCTCGACACGGACAGAATTCTGTGGTTGAATACGAGGAGCGTCCCCCCGGAGATTTACCCGACTTTATGCGCGCGCAACTCGTGCCCCTGGAAGGCGGCTCCCCCGTTGAAGTCGCCAAGGAAATGACCGTCATTGGCCGACAGGAAGACTGCGACATCCGGCTCGATCACAAGAGCGTTTCGAAGATGCACTGTATCCTGGTCAAGACCGATGGCTTGATCGTCCTGCGCGATCTGGGCAGCACCAACGGCACGCGCGTGAACGGAACGCGCGTGCGCCGGGCGGCGATGCTGCCCAACGACAAGCTGAGCGTCGCTCAGTTTCACTTTCGCGTACTCTTCGGCGCCGCCCTCACCGCGGCCGAACAATCCGACAAGACCCAGCGTGTCGATCCCGCCGAGTTGCAGCAAGTCACGGGCAAGCCCGCCGAGGATGTGCTCATGGACAGCTCCGCCGATCAGCCGATGCCCGAAGTTTATCGCAATGTGCTCCCGGATGTTTATCCGGAGGATAGAAAGAAGTAGCCGCTTGCGGCGTGGCGTTCGCGCAATTTTTGAAGGACAATTGATGAGCCAGCGGTTGTTCAAGCAGGTACGCCGATTCGTCAACGACGTGACAACGCGGCCCTGGATAGGCGGCGCCCAGACGACTCAAACATGGGCGACCACTTGCCTGGCGATAAGACGTTCAGAATCTGGCACAACCTGCCGAAAAGCATCGCGGAGTGGATCACCCGTGACTCGCTGTTTGGCGAATACGACCGAAATCGTAGCCGCCAATTCGGGCAAGGCGCCAGATATTTGAAAGGTACAAGAGGCTTCGGCGGGGAACACCGCTGTCCATTCCTGTTTGCCTTTGATAAGAGAACACGCGTGGTCGGAAATCAGGACGCCATTGCCCGCGTCGCGAACGTTGGTGGCGATCCATAAGGATCGATCTTTGTCGGTGGATACATAGAGCCCTTCGTTCTCAAAAAACGCCTTGGCATCGGCCACGGTCTTCATCATGGGCCCTCTCCTTTTTTCGTGCGATTTGGGAATACCGCGATGTTTAGCGCATATGCCCATCGTTCCATGAAGGCATCCAGGTTCATGGTCGCCCTGGTCCCATTCCCGGAACCAGGCCCCGTCCTTCCCCAGGGATCTCGAACGTACACGACATTTGCCAGGATCGTGTCGACAATCACCGCATGAATGGTCCCTTGGTCGGTTTTCAAGGAGGCAATCCACGGGTCTCGACGGCACAAGATGGCGATGGAAGTTGGGTCCACCGATCCGCCGACGAATCCCAGGGTCGGGTGCAATTTGTCCAGGGCCGCACCGGTGTTATTCGCCGACGTTCCCCAACCGTCAAGATACCCGATTTGCGCCAACAATTCACCCTCAGAAACGTCCGTTCCAGCATCTCGGAGAAGTTGCCTCGCACATGCAGCCTGGCACGAAAAAGCCCGTTCCTGGTTAACGACATCCGAATCGTCCCGTTCGGCAAGATAGGGGAGGCCGCCTCCCGAACCGACAATACCAGAGTCTTCGTTTCCCATTGACAGCCCAACCGACTGCTGCTTTCCACGGGTGACGCCGCCTGCTCCCGCCGTCCTTTTTCAGTTATTTTTTCTTTTTCTCTTTCACTCCCACAGGCCTCCCGGCCACGAACAGGTCCAACGCCTGCGCCATGGTCACCAGCCCCGGGCCATAGTTTTTCATCGACCCGGCGAAGAACTTCAGCGTGCGTTCGGCTTCCTTTTCATATCGGGCGTCGCCGGTCAGCCTGGCCAGACGAATCAGGTTGCGCGTCGCCTGGCTATTGCCTGAAGGTTGAACGCCGTCGTATTGATCTTTCGAGCGGGCGAAGAATTTTTCGTGATCGTGTGCCGTGTAGTAGTAACCGCCGATCTTCTTGTTGCCATGGAATTCGAGCATCGTATTGGTGAGCTTGCTGGCGGCGTCAAGCCATCTTTTGTCCTTGGTTGCGTCAAATAGGTTCAAGAGCCCGTGCGTGAGCGAAGTGTAATCTTCGAGATAGGCGTTGACCGCAGCCTTTGGCGCCGCTCCGGGCGCGGCGCCGTAGGTGCGCAGCAGTCGGCCTTCCTTCGTCAACTGGTGCTTGAGCGCGAAGTCGGCGGCGTTTGCAGCTGCCTTCACGTACTTCGGTTCCGCCAGCGCCCGGCCCGCCTCGGCATAGCCGGCGATCATCAGGCCGCTCCAGGCGGTCAAGGCGATCTTGTTCAGGAACGGCTTGTCGCGTTTCTCGCGCGCGTCAAACAGCTTCTTGCGAATGGGATCGATTTTTTTGAATAGCTCGGCCTCGGTCATCTTCAAATCAGCCGCCGTCTCCGCCGGCGTCTTGGCCCAGCGCAGGATGTGATACTTCTCCTCGAAGTTGAGCTTGTTCTCGGGCACATAGACCTTCTTGACAAATGCCAGTTCCGCCTTGTCCGGCAGGGCGTCGGCCAACTCCTTTGGCGTCCAGACATAGTTGCGCCCTTCCTCATGATGCGTCTCGGCGTCCTGCGAGGAATAGAACGCCCCTTGCGGCGACGTCATCTCGCGGGCGATGTACGCCAGCGTCTCTTCAATCACGCGGCGGTAGTACGGCTTCTTCGTCATGCGGTACGCCTTGGCGTAGACCTCGACGAGCTGGGCGTTGTCGTAGAGCATCTTCTCGAAATGCGGAACGGTCCACGTGCGTTCCGTCGAATAGCGATGGAAGCCGCCGCCGATCTGATCGTAGATTCCCCCCATGGCGATCTGATCGAGGGTCAAGGTCAGGTGGGCAAGGAGCTTCTTGTCTTTCGTTCGCTCGGCGACTTGTAGCAAAAAATCGAGCCGGGGCGGCATCGGAAATTTGGAGCCACGGAATTTGCGATTGGGATTGCCGAACCCGCCGTGGTCCAGGTCGAATTCGTCCTTGAGCTCCTCGACGACGCGTTCGACGAGATCACGATTGAGCGGCACCAGCGCGATGCCAGGGACCAAAGCGTTTTCCAGCGTGCGCGTGGTGAGAGAGGCGATCTGGTCGGCCCGTTTCCCGAACTGCTTGGGGTCTTCCTTGTAGGCGTCGAACACCTTCTTGAGGATGGTCTTGAACCCGAAGGCGGTTTCCTTGCCGACCTGTTTGTCCTCGCGCGGCCAATAGGTGCCGCCGACGACGGGCCGGCCGTCAGGCAGGAGGAACATGGACAGCGGCCAGCCGCCCGATTGCCCCTGCACGTTGAGCGCGGTCATGTAGATCTGGTCGATATCGGGCCGTTCCTCGCGATCGACCTTGATGCAGATGAAGTGATCGTTGAGGATCTTGGCGACAACCTCGTTGTTGAACGATTCGCGCTCCATCACGTGGCACCAGAAACAGGAGCTGTAGCCGATCGACAGGAAGATGAGTTTCTTTTCCTTCTTGGCCTTTGCAAACGCTTCCGGCCCCCAGGCGTACCAGCTGGTCGGGTTGTGGGCGTGCATGAGCAAGTACGGGCTCGTCTCCTTGGCGAGACGGTTGGTAAACCTCGGCTTGCCCTTGGCCTTGCCGCCGGCAACGAGGTCCGACGAATTGGCGAGCACCAGTGCGAACAAAAACGTGAACACCACGGCGATATGCCGAAAGGAAGGAGCAGGCATGGCGGACTCCGATGCGGGAGGGGGGCGATGCCTCTACGTTACGGCACGGTGGTTTGGCGTCAACGGGGATAACCGTCATGACCTCCACGAATCGCTGCGCTCAACGTGGGGCCTGGCTTACATGAAGCGAATGTAGCGGATCAGCGTGGGAAGGGCATAGGTCGCAAAGATTCCGATGCCGCCAAATACGAAGAGGAGCATTGCCAATCGGCCGAGTTCTGGCGCCCAGGACACGCCGCGGTCAGCGAGTTGAATCTGCGGGCCGGCAGGGACCATGGTTTTTGGTTTGGCGGGGCCCGCTTGGACGGCGGGAATTCCCAGCGAGGTGTTTTCAAGGATCGTGGAATCGGCGCTTGCCTGGATGGCGGCCGTGTCTTCGGCGCTTCCGGGTTTCGTGCGCGGTTGGAGGGTCTTGGGATCGGCAGCCGCGGACTTGGGCGTCGCCACCTTCTCTGGCTGAATCACCAGGTCTCGGAACTCGGCGTGTCGCTTGAGCGGTTCAAAAGGCCCGGCCTTGGTGCGCGCCACGCGAATATTCTCCGCGTCCCCAAGCAAGCCATCCACGAGCGAACGGCGAATACCCTTGATCGTACCCTTGACCGAATGCACAACAGCGGCTTCGTCGGTGTAGACCAGGTACCAGTATTCGTTGGAGGCTCGTAACGCGGGATCGGTTCCCGCCAGCTGCTTCGTGCTGTGGCCCGTCAAGTCCTCGACGAATTCGGCGCAGCTCTCCGGACGATGTTGCGGCTCCGGGCTGATGGCCCGGCGGATGGCCCAGTCGATTCGTTCGGACAGCGTCGGCACCACCTTGATCGGCGCGTCAATCTCGTTGTTGATCTTTTTCATCCAGGCGTCGAGCGGCCCGTTCGACTGAAACGGCAGCTGCCCCGTCACCATCATGTACAACGTCGCGGCCAGCGAATAGATGTCGCACCGAGCGTCCGCCTTCTTGGCGTTGCGAAATTGCTCCGGCGCCATGAAGTGCGGCGTGCCCAGGCCGCGTCCGGTGCGCGTCAAATTCAGGTCGGCATCGATTTCCTTGACCAAACCCAGGTCGGTCAACTTGACCTCGCCGTCGCGCGTGATCAGGATATTGTCGGGCTTGACATCGCGATGGATCATGCCCTGCTTGTGAGCTCTTTGCAGTCCCAACGCGACCTGGCTGATAATTCGGATCGCGTCCTTCTCGGACATTTTTCCATCGCGTTCGATCTTCTGCCCTAGCGATTCACCATCGACGTATTCCATGACCAGATAGCGCGATTCGCCAGCGCGGCCGAAATCCAGGGCCTTGACAATATTGGGATGATCGATGGAGCTCGCAACGTTGTACTCTTGCTCGAAGCGTTTGAGCACCACGGGATTGGACAACAAATGGGGCGGCACCACCTTGACGGCGACGATTTCGCCCGTGACGTGGTGACGGCCACGGTAAACAGTGCCCATGCCTCCCTCGGCAATCTTTTCCACAAGATCGTAATTGCCAATGGTTTGCATGTGGTCGCTCAGGTTGTCTACTGGCATCGCGGATGCCCTCAACACGCTGGAGTTTGGCCGAGAGTCCTTTTCGGGACCTGTGCAAGATTACTCTATTGTGCGTCGCAAATCCCCCTTTGTCAAAAAAGGCACGCAAAGCAAGTCCGGATTTATCGGTTGACCTGGAATCTTCAGACGCCACCTCGCAGGCGTTCTTGCTCCTGGCTCTGGCTGTTTCGCCTGTTTTGTCCATGTCCACTAATCGTTGCAACAGGGCGCGAAAAACACAAACCCGTCGATTTTGCCTCAAGTCCGCCAACGAGTTACGTTGACACCCGGGCCGGATCGGCGTAGACTTCTCCCGACAATCACGACGGGCATGCCAATCGTGGGCGGCCCTTCCGCACGGTCGTGATTGGCGCAGCAACGTTCTCAGGCTCGTAAGCCTGACCCATTCAGGATTTCGCGATGGCTTTCCTCGACATTTCCTGGCAGACTTTTCGGCCCGAAGAGGGCTTTTACACGTCGGAGACGGCAACACCACAGCCGTTGCCCATTCGCACTTTCGCTCCGGTCGGCTATGAGCCACGGTATGCCTATCCACTGCTCGTTTTTTTGCATGGCCACGGCGGCAACGAGGAGCAAATCCTGCGCCTGGCGCCCCGGGTCAGCCGGCGCAACTACGTCGCCATCGGTTTGCGCGGACCGGTCTGCCTGGGCACCAACCGCAAAGGCTCCCTTGGCTTTTCGTGGGGAGATTCGTCGCAGCTGCCAATGATTGAGGATTACCTGCTCGGCGCCATTCAGGAGACTCGACGAAACTACCATATTCACTCCGAGCGTATTTTCCTGGCCGGGTATGGCGAAGGGGCAACGCTCGCCTATCGCATGGGCCTCGAATTCCCGGATCGGATCGGCGGAGTCATCGCCCTCAACGGTCATATGCCGCGCGAGGATCGGCCTTTGCTCCGTTTACCGGAGGTGCGTTCGTTGCACGCATTTATCGGCCACGGGATTGCGAACTCGGTGGTGCCGCTGAGCATGGCATGTGAGGATTATCGCCTCCTGTGGAGCGCGGGGTTGGACGTGGAAATGCACCGATACCCGACGACTCACCGCCTGCACAAGGACATGTTGCGCGACGTCAATCGCTGGATCATCACACGCTTTACCGACGTTTGACCCGGCTGGCAAGCCGGGAGCGGTAGCAACGAAGGACCAGCTGACGCACCCACGCGGTCCTCCGGTCGCTCACGTTCCCGGCTCACCGTGCGCGAACACAACATTTCGCTTGGTCACACCGATCATCGCCTGGTAAACTAAACGGATGAAATCGGCCGCGTCCTCAACGCTGGGGCTCGCCGTTCCTGACACGCTTTCACAGGAGGTTGCCATGAAATCCTCTTCCGCGAATCGCCGAACATTCCTCAAGACGACCGCCGCCACGACGGCCGCGGCGTCCCTGGCCCATGTGCCGAATTTCGTGCATGCCCAGGGCAACAACCAGACGTTGAAGGTCGGCCTGGTCGGCTGCGGGCGGCGCGGCGGCAGCGCGATCCAGCAAGCCCTTCTCGCCGATCGCGATGTCAAACTCTGGGCCATCGGCGACACGTTTCAGGACAAAGTGGACGGCGTTCTTGCCAACCTTCGCGGCATCCCGAATTTGGCGCGCAAGGTCGATGTGACGCGCGAACGCCAGTTTACCGGGTTCAACGCCTTCACGCAGGTAATCAACAGTGGCGTGGACGTGGTGTGCCTGTGTACGCCGCCGCACTTTCGGCCCGCGCATCTGGACGCCGCCATCCGGGCGAACAAGCACGTCTTCTGTGAAAAACCGTTTGCCGTCGATGCGCCAGGCGTGCGCCGGGTTTTGGCGCTTCACGATGTCGCGCGCCAGCGCAACCTTTCCGTCGTGGCTGGGTTTTGCTGGCGCTATTACGAACCAATGCGGCAAACCGTGCGTCGCATTCACGACGGCGCGCTGGGCGACATTCAGGTGCTGCATACCAATTATCTCACGACGGATTTGTGGGACGAACCTCGCCAGGAAGGTTGGTCCGACATGGAATGGCAGATTCGCAACTGGCCCTACTTCACCTGGCTGTCAGGCGATTTCAACGTCGAGCAGCATTGCCATAGCCTCGACAAGATGATGTGGATCATGCGCAACACCCCACCGTTGCGAGCGTATGGCGTGGGCGGACGGCAGACACGCACCGCCAGCCGCTATGGGCATATCTTCGACCACATGGCCGTCGTTTACGAATTCGCCAACGACGTGCGCTGCTATTCTTTCTGTCGGCAGAACACCGGCACGCATACGGAAGTGACCGATCACGTGGTCGGCACGCGCGGCACCGCCAACCTCCTGGGCGTCAATCAACCGGGACGCAACTGGCCGGCGTATTCAATCACCGGGCAAAACGCCTGGCGCCTCCCGGCCGCGGACGTTCGCCGGGCGACCGGCATGTACCAACAAGAGCACAATGAACTTTTCGCCAGCATTCGCAATGCTCGCCCCATCAACGATATCGACTGGGCCGCCAAGAGCACCATGCTCGCCATCCTGGGCCGCATGACCTGCTACACCGGCCAGATGCTCACCTGGGACCAGGCGTTGAATTCGCGCGAAGACCTGACCCCGGCAACCGGCTACCGCATGGATCGCGCTCCGGCGATTCCGGAAGTCGCCCGCCCAGGCGTCACGCGCTTTGTGTAACCGGAAGCCCCGGGGTGAGCGCAGCGAACCCCGGGGATGCTTTTTCCTCCATCCCAGGGGCTCGCTGCGCTCGCCCTTGGGCTTGGGGCTCCTCAATGTCACGCGCTCGCATCCTCATTGCGGAAGACAACCCGGAAGGCGCCGAACTGCTCGAAGCCTATCTCGACGGCGCCGGGTACGACATCGAAATCGCCCGCGATGGCGATGACACGCTCAAGAAGGTGCAATCTTTTAAGCCCGATATCGTCCTTCTCGACGTGATGATGCCGAAGATCAGCGGCTTCGAGGTCTGCAAGCAACTCAAGGCAACTCCTCAAACTCAGGGCATCATCATCCTGATGATCACCGCTCTCGATCAACATCACGACATCGACCGCGCCGTCGAGGCCGGAACCAATGACTTCCTGACCAAGCCAATCAACAAGGCGGAGTTACTGCTGCGCATCAAGGCCGCCCTGGGCAGCCGCCGTTTCACGGACCCGCTCGATCAGACCTTGGCGTACATCGAGGGGGTGCAGGCGGGGGTGTAGACCTATCCAGGCCTGAGCGCCAGCAAAGGGCGGCGTGATGCCCTTCGCTGACGCTCAGGCTCGGACAATGTGCCAAACCGTCGTGACCTCCTGAAGCATTCCTTTTCCGGTGCCTCCTTGTTCCAACTCCCGCGCGTCCTCCTGAAACCCAAGCGCGCACGCCCTTTTTTCGGCATGCACCCCTGGGTTTATGCCGGCGCCATCGATGCGGTCGAAGGCGATCCCAGGGACGGCGATCTCGTCGATCTCGTCTCCCATGTCGGCACCTTCATCGCACGCGGGCTTTACAACAGTCAAAGCAAGATTCGCGTACGCCTCTATTCCTGGGATGCGATCCAAACGCTTGACGCTGATTTCTTTCGAGAGAAACTGCGCAGCGCGATTCGTTTGCGGCGCGACATCCTGCGTTTGCCCGGGTCGTGCCGGCTCGCCTTCAGCGAGGCGGACGGGCTGTCAGGACTCACGGTGGAAGCGTTCGTTCCCGCTCGGCCGGAATCCCCCACCTCCGGCGATTCCGGCGCGGGCGTCTGGCTTGTCACCCAGTTCACCAGCCTGGCCATGGCGCAACGCCGTGAGCTGTTCGCCGTTCTACTGACGGAACTGGTGCATCCCACCGGAATCTACCTCCGCACCGAACGCGGCACGGGTCAACTCGAAGGTCTGGAATTGCAAGACGGCCCGCTCCGCGGCGAAACGCCCGGGTTGCTCACCATCGATGAAAACGGCCTGTTCCTACAGGTCAATCTGACCGAAGGGCAAAAGACCGGGTACTATCTCGATCACCGCGACAATCGCAAGGCCGTCGCCCGACTCGCCGTAGGACGCCGAATGCTCGACGCCTTCTGTTACAGCGGCGGCTTCGGCCTGCACGCGGCTCGTGCTGGCGCATCCTCCGTCCTCGGCGTCGATGCGTCCGAACCAGCCTTGCAACTGGCGCGCGCCAACGCCCACTTGAATGCGCTTACGAACATCACCTTCGACAAGGCCGACGTTTTCAATCGGCTCGATCACCTCGTAGAGGCCGAGGAACGTTTTGGCGTCATCGTGCTTGATCCCCCCAAGTTCGCACGTTCCAAGTCGGCGATTGACGAGGCATTGCGCGGATATCGCCGTCTCCTGGTCCAGGCGCTCCGGTTGCTGGAATCCGACGGGATTCTGGTGATGTGCTGCTGCTCGGGTCTGATTGAACGTCAAATGTTGCACGACCTGCTGGCTCAGGAAGCGTCGCAGGCGCGGCGCCCGCTGCAAATCCTTGAAAGCCGGGGCGCCGCGCCCGATCATCCCGTGTCGGCCCTGTGCCCGGAGACGAATTACCTCAAATGCGTAATCTGCCGGGTGTAAGCCCAGGGGGTTGCGTGATCCCAGGGGTTCGCTGCGCTCACCCCTGGGCTGCGCGGTTTTTTTGAAACTTTTCTCGTCACCTTCCGGTATCAGTTCATACATCAAGGGGAATACCTGAATTCCCCAACCCTTCAAGGAGAAACCGGTTATGCAATTTGCTCGTCGAATTCTCGTGGCCACGGCGTGCGCGCTCGGCCTGTTGGTAACTGTCTCGGTCGGACGGGCGCAACCGATCGCGCTGTTGCCAAACGACACGGAACTAATCGTAACCATTAACTTTCAGCAGATTCTCAAGTCCGAAGTGGTCAAGGCGAACAAGACCCTGATCGACCTGGCCAAGGGAAAGATCGAAGAACAACTCGATGACAAGGGCGTGTCGAAATGGCTGAAGAAAGCCGACTTCGACCTGTTCCGTGATCTGTCGAGCGTGACCTTCGCGGTCCCCGGCGGCCGCAACCCCCAGGAAGGCATCATTCTTCTGGAAGGGAAATTCAACGCGGAAAAGATCGATGCGGCAGTCGTGGCGGCAAGCAAGGAAGCCGGCGGCGGCGTGAAGGTCACGCGGATTGCCAACGTCAAGGCTTATGAAGTCACGCCGAAGGAAGACAAGACCATGTACGTCGGCGTGCTCGACTCCAAGACGATCATCGCGTGCGCAACCAAGAAAGATTTCGCCGCGGCGGTCGCTCGCCTGAACAGCGCCAAGGCGCCCGCCTTCAAGTCCGCCGCCATCAAGAAACTCATGAGCACGGTCAACAAGAAGCAAAGCATCAGTATGGTGGCGACGGCCTCGCTGCTTGCCAAGCTAGGGGAAAACTCGCCGCAAGCCGACAACCCGCAGGTCCAGCAGGCCATGGCCATCCTCAAGACGATGGAAGGCGGCAGTCTTGCCCTCACCATCAACAAGGACATTGATCTTCAGGTTGCCGTCACCACCATGGACGCGGAGACCGCGCAAAAGTATGCGGGCGTTCTGAATTTGCTGGTGGGCGTCGCCAAGATGAAAGTGGCGGAGAAGGCCAAAGAGGACGAAAAATTCAAGACGGTGGTCGATATTGTCAACACCGTCCGAGTCACGACGCAGGGGCCCAACCTGGTGATCCGCGGACAGGTCACGTTTGCCAATCTCGAAAAGCTGTTGCAGAATCTGCCGATTCCGCAGAACTAACGTTTCGCCCTGGACGCAAGCGCCGCTTGCGGCGTGGAATTCGCAATTTACCTTGCGAATGCTACGCCGCAAGCGGCGTCTTTTTTGTCTCTTTCTTCTCGGCGGGAGGTTCAGCCTGGTTAGTCGCCCGGCTCGCCAGTCTGTTCTTGAGCCAGGCGTAGACCATTGGCAGGACCGACAGGAAGACCACCGCGATCACCACCTTCTCGATATGGCGTTCGATGCGAAACCCCTCACCAAAAATCGGCTCCAGGGCCGGATTTAGCAGGGATGGCAAGAAGTAGCCCGCGAAAATCATGCTGAAGATCCAGCCGACGCCCCCGACGACATTGTATACGATAAATTGCCTATACCGCATCTTACCCACCCCGGCGACCACCGGTGCGAAGGTCCGCAAGAACGGCACGAAGCGAGCCAGAATGATCGTGACGCCGCCATGTCTCTCGTAGAACGCCTGGGCCTTAAGTAAATGGTCCTTGGCGAAGAAAAACGATTTCTCCCGGCTAAAAATCTTCGGCCCCGTGGTGGCGCCAATCCAGTACCCGACCGTGTCGCCGACAACCGCCGACAGGCTCAGAGTTCCCAGAAGCAGCGGCATGTTCCAGCCGCAATCATCGCGCGCGCAAATCATGCCGGTGATAACGAGCAGCGAATCGCCGGGCAGGAAGAAGCCGATCAGCAAGCCGGTTTCGGTGAAAATGATCAGGTTGAGAGCAATGAACGCTGGAATGGAATACTGCGGTTTACGCAGCGTCAGGAACAGTCCCTCGGAATCAAAAAGAAAGATGCTGCGAAAGAGATTGCCGAAAAAGCCATCGTCGCTGGATTCCGGCTCCGCCGCTCCCAGGACGCCCTGGGCCAGCGCGGTTTCGCGCCAGATTGCCCAGACCACGGCAATGGCGCCTCCCCAGACGAGGAAGCGAAGGGTCGATTTCTGATTCAGCTTAAACATCATGCGAATCCTGCATGGGGAAAGAGACACCATTCCTTGGCACTCGATGCAGATTACCCGTCTGGCCAATTTCTGCAAAGACCAATTTGCCGGCGGGCGTCTCCGGCCGAGCTTTCCAGTATTTGCCAAATCGCGTCGAACCGTTTGGCCCGATCCGACCCGGCAACGGGCTTCATGCAAACATAGGTCACAAATCGGGTGGATGAGGTCCGAATTCCAGCCTGGTTCAATTGAAGGTCGCCGCGAGACGCCGGGTTTGTCCCGGCGGTATAGCCAGATTCGGCCTTGCTCACCCCCGGGACAACCGGCGGCGCGCGGATTGTTGGTTACCCTAAAATCGAAGGATTTGTACCAGTTCCGAGTTCTCCGTACGCGACTGATCTTCGGGCGACTTACGTCACGCCCTTCGGCAGGTCGTCCAATCGATCCTGAACGAACGACGGCTGTTTGGCCTGATTCTTTTCAGGCATTTTTCCCGGCGGCGTACGGGTCCAGCGCACGTAATGCGGAAGGACAAAAAGGTAGATGCCCGTGCCCCAAAGGACAAGGACCACGACCGCAGAAGGCAGAAACACCCAAAGCTTCACGGCATCGTGAAACCAGGACCCATCGTGGATCGATTCGATCAGGTCAGATCGCCGATACGCGACCTGCAGGATCTTGGCGGTTTTCAGATCAACCTGGATCTCCCAGCGCGTGCGCGCCTGTACCTTGACATAGCCTCGAGTCGGACGGACATCCAGCCGATCAATGTCGTCCCATCCACGAATTTCCGCCTCGGGGACCGATTTTGCGGCATCGAGAATGGCATCGAACGACACCTGGGGCAGATTGCCTTGCCCGCGCCCGGCAGGCGGTTGAACCCACGGCAGTTGTTTCTTGAGTTGCAACAGAAGCCCGGTAACGATGACTACCAGGAACGGCAGCGCAATGATGACGGCGCCCCAGCGGTGGATTTTTCGCAGCCAGACTCGCCAGTTGATCTTCATCTACCGATGTCTCCCTACTTCAAATTCAGTGCGTGGCCGGATACCAGGGTGGAAAACCGATACACGGTTTTCCCGGCGGTCACGTAAAGGGTCTTGCGCTGCGGACCGCCGAAGGCCAAATTGGTGATGAGATTCTCCGGAATTGGAATCACACCCAGAAGCTTCCCCTTCGGTGAAATGACGTACACTCCGGGCGGGTTATCCAGGGTTTCGCCCGGCCCGCGTTTCACGGAAATGCCCGCGGCGACCCAGAGGTTTCCTTTCACGTCGAGGCGCATCCCATCCCCTCCGCGGCCTTTGCCGAAATCGTAAATGAGCCTCCGTTTGGAGAGGGAGCCATCCGTCGCAATGTCGAAGCCCCAGACCTTGCGATTACCGCCGGGTTTGGGATGGCTATCCACGACGTAAAGTGTCTTGTCATCGGGCGAGACCGCGATGCCGTTGGGCCGCTGAACTTCCTTTTGGGTCAGGACGTGGAAAACCTTCGGACTCCGCTTTCCCTTTGGGAAAGGAGTGGGGGGCGAAACTGGGTCGATGCGATAGACGCCCTCGATGTCCATTTCCATTTGATCGCGATGCGGGCCGTAATAGGGATCGGTGAACCACACCCGGCCCCGGGAATCCACGCAGACGTCATTGGGGCTGTTGTAACGCTTGCCGTGATACTTGTCGGTAAGGACGGTGATCTTGCCAGTTTTCATGTCGGTGCGGACGATACGGCGTCGACCTTCGCCTTGCTCATTGCCTTCACAGCTGATGAGCCGGCCGTGGGCATCGAAGGCGTTGCCGTTGGTGCGCCCGCTGTCGGCGCGCCAGACGTCAATCTTTCCTTTGGGGTCCATCTTCAGGATGCGGTTACCTGCGATGTCGCTGAAGAATACATTGCCTTTCCCATCGACGGCGGGGCCTTCGAGGAAACAGGCCGTACCGGCGGTGTCCACGACCGTGGCTGGCGCGACGAGGCCAGGCGGCAGCGGGGGCAACTTTTCCTGTCCTGTCGCCATGCTCACGCCAAACGGCATGGACAGGACACACGCATACACAGCTTGCCGAAACATGTTCAATTTCCTCCCAGACAATCTATTCGATCAGGTCTGTTGTTGCTCCGCCTGCGCCTGGAGATAGCGAATGTAGGCCAGGTATTCCGTGAGAAAACGGGTCAATTCGCTTTCGATCTCTCCTGGATCATCGAACAGCGCCATGGCCGGTCGGTCATCCGCCTCCACCACCGCGGGGAAAGTCTGGATTGCTACTTCGCGCTCGGCAAACGTCGGATGCGACGCGAACAAGGACCCTTGTTCACCGAGGATATTCTTATAGAGTTTTTCCCGATCCTCCTGCGTTATCTGCTCATTACGATACCGGGCGAACGCGTCGTACATATTGGTGAATTCCTTTTGCTCGTTCAAGAGCGCGGCAATGTGATCGTACATCGTCATCTCGAACAGCGTGCCGTCCGTGCTTACCTTCGTCAGTCCGCTCGTGAACGGCGCAGCCCCATAGAGGGTCGCGGCCATGCGATCCGCAAGGTACTCGCGCGACCGGGAATACCCGGCGGCCAACAGCGAGTAGCTTTTATAGTAGAGCCACAGGAACCAGTAGAAAGGATTCACGTAGGTGATCCATCCACCCGCCCCCGCCATGCCGTACAGGGCTTCCTCGATGCTCATGTGGACCTGATAAATGAAGCGGCTATAGAACGTATCGCTATGACTGAAGTGCGCATATTCATGCGCGAGAATTGCCTTGAGTTCACCCACGGTCAGGAACCGCAACGTGCAGAAGCCGAGGGTCAACACGCGCTTGTTGATGCCGAACATGCCGAACGGCCCCCGGCCCTCCTGATGAACGCCGATGGCGGCGCCGGGAGCGAGATAGACTTCGTCGACCGGGTCGGTATCAACTTTACGCGCGACCTCGGCGAGGAGTTGGTGTAGCTGCGGACATTGAGCGCCGGTCTTGCGAATGCCGAACGCGCCGCTGGCAGGCCGGGTGAACAGGCTTTTGAAAACCGCCCATGCGCTGAACCCGCCGGCGACCACGATGATCACGATGAGCTTGATCGGAATGCGGTCCAGGCCGGTGAAGATGAGGTAGAGCAAAACCGCCGTCCCGCCCAGCAAGCCAAGGATGACAAACGGAATTGCCGCATAGAACAACACGAGCCCGACCATGAGAGCGAAACCGTACATCCGTGCCAGAACGGTTTCGCCGTGGACGCGCGCGATTCGCCCCTCTTGCACCAGTTCGGTTGGCGTTTGCTGCTGTAATAGGCCAAGCGCGCCGGTTCCACGCGTCCGCACGGCAAGCACCAGACCAACGCCCGCCATCGAGAGCATCACCCCCGCGTAGACCGATCCGAACCAGGCCATGATTCGGAGATAAAGCTCCGTGAGGCTTGGTTTCCCGGCGCCCTCAATTAGGCGGATAATGTCGGGCGGGAGAATCTTCGTCGGATCGGCGCCGAGGGATCGGGCGCGTTCGAGCTGGTCGTAGGCGTCACGCGGGCGGTTGTCCATGGCCAGGCTGAGCGCGTAGAGCGTAGACATCACGCCGTCCTTCGGAAACCGCTGCACCAGGGGCTGAATGCGCGCGGTGCGTCCGGTGGCATGGGGGTCGAGCAGAATGCAATGGGCAATTTGCACGGCCCAGCCGACATTTTCCGGGTCCTTACGAAGCGCATCTTCAAAGCGGCGAATGGCGGCAGGAAAATTGCCACGCTTCTCGGCGATCATGCCATGGTAGCCATCAAGATCCAGATTCGGATCAAGTCGGGCTGTTTCGGCCAGTTGCTTTTCTGCCTGGGCCAGTCGAGGATCGTCGCCGCTCGGCGTCAGCCCTTTGCCCCTCGCCTGGAACGGTTTGACTTGCAGGATCAACGCCATCGCGATATTGCGCCGGCCGCGCGCGAATTCGCCTTCAATCGCGACACTCTGGCGAAATGCCCTTTCCGCGGACGCCAGATCCTCGGGTCTGGTCGGTTGGCGATCGAGGTAGTGGTTGGCGAGCATGTACCAGGCGATGTGATCCCGTTCCAGGCGGGCGGGCAATCCACGGTTGTTACCGGCGCGGGCGCCGACGTACCGCGCCGCTTCCTTGTACGCCTCGTCGGTTTGCCGGCTCCTGTCCCCAAACCAGCTTATCAAGCGCTGCCTCCACGCAGGCCAATTAGCGTCGTTGATCGGCTCGCTTTTTAGAAGCGCCTTTACTTCGGCGCTGGTGGGCAGTTTGGCGTCGCCCTGCGCCGCAGCCACGCTGGCCGACGCCACGCAGAAACCGAGTACAAGCATGTGAAGAGTTCGCGCCATGGAAACCTCGCGACGAGAAAGCGATTTCGCACCAGTGTAACCAGTACACCATTCGCTGCGTAGAAAAATTCCGCCGTTTTTTTCCGGACCAACCCATAAAATAATTGAGGTTCCATAACAACCAGCCGCCACGAAAAGGCGTTTGGCAACGACAAGGGGGGAATCCGCTTGCGAATCCGCGACCTTTACGACCGCCCGGTGCCCACCATCTCCTTCGAGTTCTTTCCGCCCAAAAACGTGGACGCGGAGGAGACGCTTTTCCGCGACACCGTTCCCGGACTCAAGGCGCTCCAGCCCTCGTTCATCTCGGTCACCTACGGCGCCGGCGGCAGCACGCGCGGCACGACCACACGCATCGTCCAGCGCATCCGCGAGCAGCATGGTATCGAGTCGATGCCTCACCTCACCTGCGTCGGCTCCACGCAAGAAATGCTCGGCGACTTCCTCGATGAAGTCCTCAAACTCGGCTTCGAGAACGTCCTCGCCCTGCGCGGCGATCCACCCAAGGATCAAACGGAGTTCCATGCCGTCGAAGGCGGCTTCGGCAACGCGACCGATCTGGTGCGCTTCATCCGCGGGCGATCCGACATCGGCATCGGCGCCGCCTGCTATCCCGAAGGCCACGTCGAAGCACGTTGCAAACATCAGGATTGGGATTACGCCGCGGAAAAGGTGGAAGCCGGCGCCGAGTTTCTCATCACCCAGCTCTTCTATGACTGGAGCCATTTTCTGGATATGGAAGATTACCTGCGCAACAAGCGAAATGTGAAAGTGCCAATCATCCCGGGCATTTTGCCTTTCCTCAATGCTTCCCAGATCAAGCGGTTTACGTCGCTATGCGGATCGCGGCTGCCCAGCCCGATCTACAAGAAGATCGAGCAGTACGCCCACGACGACGAATCGGTGCGCAAGTATGGCGTGGAAGTTTGCACGGAGATCTGCGCAAAGCTATTAAACCGCGTTGCGGGGTTTCACTTCTATTGCTTGAATCGGGTGCCGTCCAGCGCGGAGGTGTTGAAGAATTTGGGATTGGCGCCGTGACGAATAACCGGCGCGGAACAAGTGAAAAGTCGTAATCGCGTCGCAAGTTCTTGCGGAGTCGTCGATTGCCACGATTTGTCCCAGCGAGCCGCCGGGCGTGTCCCCGCGGTACATGCCGATACGGTGTTTGTTCACCGCCGGGACAAGCCCGGCGGCTCGCTACCCTAGCCCCGTGGGCCCGTAGGGTGCGTCGAAGATGCACCGCGGTCTCGCGAGGCCCGGTGCGTTTTCGACGCACCCTACAAGCTACAAAACCTTTCGTTGAAGAGCACACGACCATCCCCCCAGCGCAAGCTGGGGGTTTTCGGACGCTGCCCAAACCCCACGCTTGCGCGTGGAGCTGGTATCCATCTTCTTGACGTTCGGTATTGTGCTTACGCCTTGATGATGTCCTTCACCGACATCCCGCCGGGGATCATCGGCAGCACGTGTTCCTGGTAGGGCGTCAGCACGTTCAGAACATAGGGGCCTTTGCTATTCAGCATTTCGTTCAGAGCCCCATCCAGGTCTTCCTTACGTGAAATACTCTCGCCGCCGCAACGGAACCCCTTGGCAATCGCGACGAAGTCGGGATATGGCTCATGCTCGAATCCCGCGCCGAGGTAGGTGTGGGCGCGGTTGCTTTCGTAGAACCGATCCTCCCACTGCATCACCATGCCGAGATGTTGATTGTTGAGCAGCAGGATCTTCACGGGCAACTTTTCGGTGAAGGCGCAGGCCAACTCCTGGATGTTCATGAGGAAGCTGCCGTCGCCGTCGATGTCGATCACGGTCTTGAGCGGATGCGCCGCCTGGGCCCCCATCGCCGCGGGCAGGCCGAAGCCCATCGAGCCCAGGCCGCCCGAGGTGAACCAGTTGCGCGGCGTGTCGAAATGCCAGTATTGCGCGGTCCACATCTGGTGTTGGCCAACACCGGTAGTCACGATGGTGTTTGGCAACGCGCCGCGGTCGCGCACGATTTCCCAAAGGCGTTGGATCGCGTATTGCGGGACAATGGCGTCGTCGCGGTCGGCGAATTTCAGGGGTTCGTCATCGCGCCACCGATCGATCTGCTGCATCCACGCCGCGTATCGCCCCTCGCCCCCTGGGCGAGCCGAGCCCCGTGACGGGCCGGAGGTCGGGGCCAACAAAGCCGGATTCTCGTCCATCATCTTCAACATCTCGCGCAGCGCGTCGCCGACATCGCCACAGATTGGCAGCGTCGCCGTCTTGATCTTGTTGATCTCGGACGGGTCGATGTCGATGTGCACGATCTTGCCATGCTTGGCGAACTCGCTCACCTTGCCCGTGACGCGGTCGTCGAAGCGGACGCCAAAGGCGAGCAGCAAGTCGGCCTCGTTGATCGCGTAGTTGGCGTAGATCGTGCCGTGCATGCCAAGCATTTGCAGGCAGAGATAGTGCTTACTGGGAAAAGCACCTAGCCCATGCACGGTGAGGGCGACGGGGATCCCCGTCTTCTCGGCAAACGCCTTGAGCAAGGGCGCCGCGCCGGCGGCGATGATGCCACCCCCCGCATAAAGGATGGGCCGCTGGCTCTGGCGAATGAGCGCGAAGATCTGCTCGAGCTGGTCGCGCGTCGCGTGCCGCTGCGGCTTGTAGCCCGGTAGGTTCATGGGCGGATCGAAATCGGGGGCGATGCACCGATTTTGTACGTCCTTCGGGATATCGACAATGACCGGGCCCGGGCGACCGGTGGTCGCGATATGAAACGCTTCCTTCATTACACGCGCGATGTCCTCGGTTCGCTGCACCAGGTAATGGTGTTTAGTGACCGGACGACTCACCTCGACAATCGGCGTCTCCTGAAAGGCGTCGGTGCCGATTACCTGCGTACCAACCTGTCCGGTGATGGCGATGATCGGGATCGAATCCATCTTGGCGTCGGCGAGACAGGTGACGAAGTTGGTCGCTCCCGGACCGCTGGTCGCGATACACACGCCGACGCGCCCGGTGCTGCGCGCATAACCCTCGGCCATGAATCCGCCGCCTTGCTCGTGCCGGGGCAGAATCGTGCGAAGCTGCGATTGGAACCGCGTGAGCGCCTGATGAATCGGCATCGACGCCCCGCCGGGATAGGCAAACACCGTATCGACGCCGTGATTCACCAGGCACTGGACCAGGATATCGGCGCCGGACAGGGGTTGGAGTGGTTTGTTAGCCATGATGCGGATCTCGCGGCCTTTTCGGTAAAAATCGTTAGGTGGTATTGTATCACGGACGCATTCTACCTTCTACGCAAAGCCGCTCGCAGCATGGCGATCGCGTGGCGCCTGGCGAGTGCCAAACCGAATGCTTCTACGGGAAAAGCACCCGTCCCGGCGTCGTCGTGCGAATGCTGTATAGCGTCCCGCCACCGGTGATGTACAGCGTCTTGAGATCGGCGCCGCCGAAGGCGCAGTTGGTGACTTCGTCGCGCGGCACTGGCAGGAAGGTCAGCAGTCTCCCCTCGGGGCTGAAGACGTAGATACCGGCTTTCTTGTCCTTGGCCGGTTCAAACTTATTCGGCTTGTTCAATCCGCCCGCGACATACAGGCGGCCTTCACGATCCTGCTTCAGCCCATCGGGACCACGGCCCAGACCCCAGTCATACAGGAGCTTCTTGCTGGCGAGGTCGACGGCGCCATTTTTTTTGAGATCGAATCGCCAGAGTTTTCGGGCGCCGTCAAGCGAGTTGTTGTTATTGTCCGCGACAAAGAGATATTTGTCGCCCGGAGAAACCAGGATGCCATTGGGTCGATCGAGTTCGCGGCCGATGATGCGAATCACCTTCCATATTTTTGCTCCCTTTGGGAAAGGAGTCGGGGGTGAAGGCGGATCGATGCGATAAACGCCCTCGATGGTTCGCCCTTTGGCATCGCGGATCTCCATGCCGTCGCGCGGACCGTAGCGCGGGTCGGTGAAGTAGATGCGGCCCTTGGAATCGATGGTGAGATCGTTGGGATTGTTGTAGCGCTTGCCGTCGTATTGGTCGGTCAGCACGGTCACGTTTCCTTTGGGATCGGTGCGCGTGACGCGCCGGGCGACGTGTTCGCATGCCACAAGATTGCCCTGGGAATCGAAGAGTAGCCCATTGGTGCCGGCGTTTTTCCGCCAGATGCTGACCTTGCCGTCGAGTCCGAGGCGCTGGATATGCCCGTTGTTCCCACTGGTAAGGATGCCAAGTTTGGGGTGCCAGGCCGGCCCTTCGCCGGCCCCTTCACCCTCGGCTTCGACCTTGAGTTTTGCCCCAGGTTCGAAGATTTTGGCGTCCTGAGCGCAAAGGACGCCTGGAAACGTCAGTAACGAAAGTGCGATGATGCGGCGCATGTTGAGGATCCCTGTAGGTTTTTCGATGCTAAGAACCTTGCCGGGGATAGCCCGGCCCTCGTTCCCAAACTCTGGTTGGGAACGCACGTTGGGAAACTCCGTTTCGATGCGGCATTTATCTCGCGTAACAGAGTTTCGCCTTCGTGGGTTCCCAAACAGAGTTTGGGAACCAGAAAGGTAAAGGTTGCGCTATTTGCGCATCTGTCTGTAAGAAACTTGCCGGGGATAGCCCGGCGTGGCAACATTTCGTTATCGCTCTGCGTTGTAGTAGTCGCCGCCCTCGCGGATGAACTGGGGTGGCACACGGTCAGCCGGGCGGTTTGGGTCGGCCAACTCGAAGGCCACGCCGAACGGCATGCGGCCAAGTCGGGCGCCGCCGGTATACGTTCCCTGGCCCCAGTGCCCGCCGAGGGCGACAATGTCAAATCGCGTCAGCTTCTTCCGCTCCGGATCGTAGCGAAGGTCGCCGAGGAGCGCGACGTCATAACCCCGCTTGGCCAACTTCACATCCGCGTCCGTTGCCAACAGGAATGATCCCATTAGTTTGAGTCGGACCTCCCTCTTATCAATGCTCTCGATCATGAGCTTCATGTCGGCCTTCCGCACGTCGCGCCGCGTCCACATCGGCGGTTCGCCGCGCGTGTTGTCAACGAGGTGATACCGGGCAATGCGGTAGATCAGCTTGGCGGGAATCGCGATCTCCTGGCCCTGACGTGGGTTGGCAGGCATCAGGGCACGCAACTCCTCGGCACGAATCCACAGGTGGTCGTGCGACGCGCGTTGCCCACCGGGGAATCGGCAGGTTCCGTGACAGTAGAAATCATCCTGCCGGTCTAGGATGCGAGCGTGAACGTTTACGATAACTGCACCTTTGGGCAGCGTGGGCGCGAAACGCGGATCGATCGCTTTCAACGGGGCAACCTCCACGCTGCCCTTCGCGCGCGTGACGGCGGGCAGCCGATTCCACGCCGCCAGGGAGGTTTTCAGGAAGCCGTGCATGATGTCCGCGTCTTGATGGTTGCGATACTGCAACAGCTTGCCGTCCGCGGTAAGGGTGTAGATGCCCTGCCGGGTGCTTCCCCCCTGCCCCTTGCGCGGCCCCTGATTGGCAACCTTGCGGAAGAAATCGCCCTCAGCGTCCTTTCGGCGACGTTGGAACCAATCGTCAGCGGCGACGGCGACGAAGTTCTCTTTGACCAGTCGAATGATGCGCGGATCGGCAAAGGTGAGCTCACGGCCCACGACACCGTTGTTTCAGACGCAGCCGAGCGGGTGACCGTCCATTTCCCAAAGCAGTATCGGCTTGCCCTCCTTGGCCGCCTGCTGCCTGGCTTCCCAAAGACTGGTCAGCCAGGGGATTTGCATGTACTTCTCTTCATGCGCCTGCGGCTTGATCAGCGCGTGCAGTTTTTCAAACTGCGCCGGCTTGATTGGCTCGGCGGCGTGTAACGCAAAGACCGCGAGCATCAGGCCTGCCCAGGTGGGAACAACGAGTTTTAACATGGTTCATTTTCCTTTTTTCTTGGCGAGTTTTTTCACGAAATCAGCATGCTCCAGCGATTGCAAGCCTTTTTGAAGCGTAGCGAGGATCTTGCCAGAGTCATGTGCAAGCAAGGCCTGACCATCGAGCCAAAGGCCGGGGAAGATTTTCGATTTCCATAGGTTGTCGCTAGCCGGCGCCATCGCCTGGTATCCCTTCTTGGTGAGCGTGTGCCAGCGGATCTCCCGTTCATATATCAAGACGGCCAGGTATTCCTGGACGCCGGCTTCCTCGTACAATTCGAGCTTCTGGTGCAGATCGTAGACCGCGCTGGTCAGGCAGACCTCCGAAGTCAATTCGGGTGAACCCCAGAGGAATTTTCCCTTTTTTCGGGTAACGCCGCCGTATTCCGGCAGAATACGAAGATGAACGTCCGGCTGCGGGGCATCTTCATCCATGAGAATCGTGGTGTTGTGTGCATGTTTGACGCCCGGAGTGTGGGCAGCGTAGGTTCCGAGAAGCAAACCCAGATCACCCTCGGAATCTCCATGTTCCAAAGTTACCGGTGAGGCCAGGTAAACGATTCCACCAATGAGCTCGGCCCGTTTGGTTTCAGGGTGCTCGCTCCACCGGCGCAGGAATTCATCGCGTGATAGCCTATCACCATTGACGAGCGGCGGCGCGGATGCGGTCACGGTTGCCATCTTGATCGCCTCGTTGCGGATACGGTCAGGAACGTTCAGTCATTATCGCATATTGTACCTCCCCAAGACACGGTGAAACTGACGTTTTTGCCCTCGCGGACGAACCAAGCGAGCGGCGGGGCTTGTCCCCGCCGTGAAAACCGCCGAGACAAGCTCATCGGCTCGTCGATGATTTTTGCTTTTGATGCCGCCGGTCGATAGAGTGAGATTTCCACCTCCCCGGGAGCCAAGAAAATGCCGCGCAACATCGCTTTCTTCATCGGATTCGTCTTGCCCTGTTCGTTGCACACGGGACCGCTGGCCGCCCAGCCCTCGAGCACGCGCCCGCTGGAGATCAGCGTCAACGCCACGGAGGCGCCGCGCCGGCTCCTGCGAGCAACGATGCGTATCCCGGTCAAACCGGGGCCGCTGACGTTGCATTATCCCAAGTGGATTCAGGGGGAGCACTCGCCCAACGGCCCGATCAACGATCTTGCCGGTTTCAAGCTGCGCGTGAAGGGGACGCCGTTGCCCTGGCGGCGCGACGGGCTTGATCTTTACTCGTTTCATTGCGTTATTCCCGACGGCGTTGACATGCTGGAGGTCGCGCTCGAATATCTCGGCTCGGCCAAGGAAGCGGGTGGAGGCCTCGGTTCCTCCGCGCCGTGCATGACCCCGAAACTCGCGATGATCAACTGGCACCTCGTGCTCGTTTATCCCAAGGGACATGCCGTAGGCGATCTCCGCGTCAACGCCGACATGACCGTGCCCCAAGGATGGAAACTCGGGACCGCCTTGCCGATCGCGTCTGAAAAGGATGGCAAGACCACCTTCAAAACGGTGTCGCTCGAAATGCTTGCCGACTCGCCGGTTCTGTGTGGACAACACTTTCAGGAGATTCCGCTCGGCCCCGCACAGGGACCGCCGCACTATTTGACCCTGGCCTGCGACAGCGCCGCGGGCCTGACGCTCGCGCCGGAACTGAAGCGGCACTACGAACGGCTCGTGCTGGAAGCCGGCGCCCTTTTTGGCACGCGCCACTATCGCTCCTACCGCTTCCTGGTCGCGATGAGCGATCACATCAACCATTTCGCGATCGAGCATCACGAGTCCAGCGATAATCGCGTGCCGGAGAAATTTCTGACCGACGACACTTACCGCAAGACCTGGCACGCCTGGGTGTTGCCTCACGAATTCGTCCATTCCTGGAACGGCAAGTATCGCCGGCCCGAGGGACTCGTCCTGCCCGACTACCAGAAGCCGATGCGTACCCAGCTTCTGTGGGTGTACGAGGGGCTGACGCAATACCTCGGCTTCGTGTTGACCGCCCGCAGCGGACTGTACACTCCCGAGATTGCTCGCGAGAACTGGGCCCATATCGCCAGCTGGTCGAAACTCCAGCGCGGACGCGATTGGCGTTCACTCCAGGATACGGCCGTCGCGGCGCCGCACCTCTATTTCGCGCGCGGCGACTGGGCGAGCCGGCGGCGCGGCGTTGACTTCTATGACGAAGGCGCCCTGCTCTGGTTTGACATTGACACGCTCATTCGCGAAAAATCCAGGGGCAAGAATTGCCTCGACGATTTCTGCCGGGCGTTCTTCTCCGGCAAGGGAGGGGAGCCAAGCGTGAAGGCCTATGCGTTCAAGGACATCGTGAAAACCCTGAACGAAGTGGCACCCAATGACTGGAACACGTTTCTGGAACGCCGATTGAATGTGACCGAAGGCGACGGCCCGCTTGACGGCATCGCCCGGGCCGGCTGGAAGCTGACCTATCGCGACAGGCCGGGCGAACTCTACAAGGCGCGCGAAACCGATGAGAAATCGCTCTATCTGAGCGCGTCGCTTGGCTTTGTCGTCACCGAGGAAGGCAAGATCACCGACATCACGCCCGGTTCGCTCGCCGACAAGGCCCGCATCGGTCCCGGCATGAAACTGCTCGCCGTCAACGACCGCCGCTTCAGCGCCGAACGCCTGCGCGCCGCCCTTGCCAGCAAACAGAAGCTGCGGCTACTCCTGGAGAATCAGGATTTCTTCCGTAACGTCACGCTCGATTACACCGCCGGCGATCGCTACCCGCACCTGGAACGCGACGCGCGGCGACCGGATTTGGTGCTGGATATCATGCGGGCGCGCGCGAAACTACCCCAAAAGTCAAGCGGCGCGAATAAGGAGTAAATGCCGGATCATTCCAAGGAGACAACCTCGTCGCCGGCACGGGTGGCCAATTTTGGAAGAATGGAACCGCCAGAATAGGTGATCATTCGCACGGAGACGTCCGCGAACAGAAAATGCGCGCCAGGCGGGTGGAGGCTCCAGAAATGGAACATGGAACATGGGTCCCAAAGGTTCCCAGGGCCAAACACATGGCCGGTTTGCGGGCATGGCGCAATCGTTGGACTAAGAATGTTGACCTCCAAAGCGCCGAGGAGCATGTCGCAGGAGCCGGTTGAGAACTGGCCGCGCCCAGCGTACCACCAGCCGAATTGATTGTCGTTGCTTGGTGGACGTTCACCAACCATGACCGTTTGGCTTGTGCCATCGATCACGTCCGCAATCCGAATGCGCGAATCGGGGAAGAAAATACCGTCATGGGAGTACAGATTCGTGCCGGACACGCCCAGATAACTGGTCAGCGCGACATTGAGATTATCCCGGGCCGCATGTTGGACCTCAAGCGTCCGGCCGTCGGTCGGACACGCGAACACGGGGATGATCGTGGCTAGTCCGATATGGGGCGGATTTTGAAACGGGCGACGGGTGATTTGATAGGCGTCCTGCGACGATTGCCAAAGCCCCGCCTGATCCAGATAGGGGAGAAGCCGTACGTGCCAACTCCTGTACGGTGTCGGCGTGTTAGGCGAGCAAACGCCCGCTGGCAAAACTCGCTCGGCGTCGTGAAGCTGATGAAGCGCCAACCCGATTTGCCTTAGATTGTTTGCACATTGTAAACGCGAGGCCGCTTCCCGTACCCGCTGAGTGGCGGGGATTGCCAGCGCGAGCAACAGCGCGATGATCCCGATGACAACCAGGAGTTCGATTATTGAGAAGGCGAATCGCCCGCGTCTCAATCTCATTTGAGTGGACACGCGAATTCTCCCGGTATTCAGTTGTTCTCGGCCGGACCTGGCGTTCGTTTCCGCCGGCGAATCCAAAACGCGCACGCGAGGCAAATTATGCCCACCAGGACAAGCCAAAAAAACGGCTCGGACCACCATCCAGGCCGGCGCGGAAACGTCGGTTCGGGCAGTCCGAAAGCGGAGAGTTTGAACTCCTCCTCGGACGGAGTTCGTTTTTCAATCGCAAAAGTCCATTTGGCCTGTCCCTTTAGCTTATTTTCCGGTCGGCTGGTGTATTCCATGTCAAGCTGATTGAGTAATGGAAATTCGCCGTCCATGTCATATTGATACCGCGCGTGAATGATGAACGAATCTCCAAGGAACGGCAGCTCCATCTCCAAAAGCCGCCAATAGGATTTTGGATCCAGCAGGAACCATCCCGGACCCTGCACGGACGCAGCGCCTACTTTTTTTGCGGAAACCTCATCGGGTTCAACCCGAAAATGAACCTTCACCAAATCGCCGGCTTTGCGCTCCTGTTTTGTCACGGTAAAACCTGGACGCTTGATAAGGTACGGCAACATACCGTGCCCGCCGAAGGTGTATGGCGTGCAGAAGCCGCCGAAGTCGTCGCCCATATTTCCAGGCGTGGCGATCCAGCCGATCTGAACGCCATTTGCCAAATTGAGATCAACCTCGGAGAGGGTCCAAATGTCCTTGACTTTTCGTAGTTCAAAAGCGTATCGGGAATTCTTGGCGTAACAGCTGCCCTGGCCGTCGTATTCAAAAAGGAGCAGCTTCCAGTCGCCTTTTTGCCGGATTTCCTCTCTCTTTTGAAACTTTTTTCCCACCACATAGTTAGTCGTCACCTTCTCGGCCTTTGCCTGACAGGATCTCCAACGAGTCAGGTATTTCTTGTAGTGCTCACCGACCTGCCCGGCTACGTCCATGTCCTGGCCGCAGGCCGGGGCGGCGCCCGAGCCAATAACCAGCAAAAAAACTGAAACGAACGAGCGGGGCATGGAACCTTCCTTCATGGTCTCCGTTCACTTCTGGCACCAGCAGGTCTCATCCTGGCCGCATTGAGCGAGTTTGCATTTGCATAGCAGGCACTGGGATTCCTTCAGGCAAATCGCGGGACTACAAACCATCACATCGTATTTGCACTTGCCACCGTCATGGCATTGCGGGTTCAGACAAGTACCGGGGATGCAATCCGCTTTGACTTGCATGCAGTTGTCGTAACAATTGGGCGGAGCTGATGGAAGGGAGCAGGCCCCTTCGCAACATTTTTTCAGGCAGTCCTGATATGCGGTGTCGTCGCCCCAATACATCATGCAGTTGTACGCGCAGTCCGTCCCTTCATCGGCCCAGACTCTTTGCTCCGAAACCGACAAAAAGGCGAGCACGAAGAACCCCGCGGCCAGGCTTGCCAGAATCCACGTCAATCGATCCCGGGTTTTTTCCATTTTTGCACCTCGTAAAGGAATGACTAAATTGCAAGCGGCGATGGCATTATTTTGTTGCGCGAATCGCGTGTCCGGAAATGCGGAATCTGAGAAAACCGAGCTCATTTTGACCGTCCATGTAGATCGTCTGATTGCTTGCGAAAAGACCTTGCTTGTTGACGACGGTGAAGGCGCCCGCCAGTTCAACGGCCCCGTGGCCAGGAATCTCAACCGGTAGCTCCGTCAGTAATTCGCAGGCGCAATCTGGCAACTGCCCGACGATCCGCACGGGATTCGATGTGTGGTTTACAACCCGCAGCGTGAATTCCTTGCGTTCAGCGTTGCGACAGGTTCCAACATTGACCAGAAACGGCTCAATCGTGACCGGTTCGCCTTTTAACGCGGCGTAGGCGGACTCCACCGATCCAAAATAGAGATGCCCAAAACCCGCAAGCGACATGAGAACCAGGCCGACCAAACCGGCGCCAAGCAGCAACCTCGCCGCGATCGCCGCGCGAAACCGGTTCCAGTCCGCGCGAAAGAACTCTCCGTGTGGGCATACCATACCAAGGGCGGCCAGTATACTCAAATCGAAGCTCAACGTGATCCACGGGCTTACCTTTACCTTGCCAAGACAGCCACACGACGCTTGGCCGATCCACCCCTGGTAAAACGCGACTCCTGCAAACCCAACGAAAACAACCACTGCTGTCATCCAGGCCATGGATTCCAACAGGCCCGAAACAAGCCAAACGGCCAATGCAATCTCGGAGCTAATTACCAAAAGTTGAACCAACTGAAGCGAAAAAATGCCGGTCCGCGCCACAGGTTCGACTTCCCGACCGATGGCTTTCATCCCAGCGGCCAAAAAGAGCACCAAACCAATTGCGATCAAGATTTTCGGTCGAATGGTTGGAAACATGGTGCCTCCCGTACGAGTCACGCCCGCACACACCTCCGATCTTACCAGCGTTTTTTTTTTTTTCAACAATAAATCAAAAAAAAAAGAAGAAAGTCCCGTCCTCGATGTGCGTATTGCCGCGTGGCCCGAACAAGCGTGACCGAATCGTGGGGTGTGATTGGGTGCGCCGGAAAGACGATACGGACCAGCCCGCAGCGCGAGCAAGGGTTTTTCAAAGCAAATCCTGGCGGCGCTGCGGGCTGGTGTGGGATGCCACGGCGCGGATCAGCGATTGAAGGAATTCATGGCGGCCCACTTGCGGTTGAAATCCTCAAGGCGCTGCCGGTAGGCTCGGTGCCGGGCTTCAATCCGGTCGCGCTCCTCATTCCACATCCGGAAGGCCGACTTGAGGTTTTTTTGCCGAACATTCAGGCCCACCTTGCGGCCATTGTAAAAAGCCTTCCATTCGGGTTTGTAGCGCCGCGGATCGTTGTTGTGTTCCCGAATGAGGTCGCCGAGGATTCGGTCTCGTTCCTTGAGCGAGACCAGCAGGCGAAAATGGGCTTGCACCGCGTCTCGAATGTTGGTCTCTTCGCGCTTGATTGAATCGAGATCCTGCTGTCTTTGAAGGTTCCTGTAGAACACCTCGTCATCGATTCGCTTTTTCGCCGCAGCAGAGATTCCCTTTTGCGGCGGAGGATTGCTGGTGGCGTCGCGCGGAAACGGGTCGCGCGGCCCAGTCGGGTTGGCGACAGGCCCCAACGGCGCACGCGGAACGCTGCCATCGAAGACACCACCCGGATTGCTGACCGCCCGGCCCGCCTCGACCTGCGTGGGACGGTCGCCGAAACGCACGCGCGCGATCGGGCGCGCGAGGGATTCAAGATATTGATTGGCGGCCGGAGGCAGCGAAATGTTGCGATGCCGCTGCCGAGTTTCGCGCAAGTGCGTTTGGGCCGCCTGGGCCTCGCGCTGCGCCTGGGGCAGGGACGCGCGTAGCGCCGGCAGGATCTTGTTCACCAAATCGTTGAAGCGGCGTGTCTCCCTTTTCTGTCGGTCGGCGAACTGTTGAGGAGTCTCACTGGGTTGTTGCGGTCGATTCAGCCCATTACGCAGCCGGACCATTTCGCCGTCGTTGCGGGAAAGGTCTTCCTGGAGCTGATCGGCCCTGTTTTGAGCGGCGCCGGCGGCCTCGCTGGCCCCCCTGATCTCGGTAAACGCGACACGCTGCCCGGGCGTGAGCGACGCCAGAATGTCAGCCAGCGGGACGGCGGCCCCCGAGTCCCCGCCACCCGCCGCCTCGGCCGGCTGTGCGGACGCCGAGAACGCCGTCAGAAAAACCATGACGCCCGCAAGAAACAGATTGCGATACATGCTGACTCCTCCAAAAAAATCTGCGTGTTTCGACCATGTCCTGTCTTCCCAAACGGCGTTTTCGTTTCTTGTGACAGGTTTTTTTTTGAGCGATGGCGAAAATGACAGGTCCGCTCCTCGGACCGGGTAATTCACCGCTTTTCTTCGCAATCTCACGTTGATTCGCGAAACCCGGCATGGTATCACCGCTTGCACACCCTGAACCGCTGGCCGATTGGCGTTACCCGTGCGCAATCTCAAGGAAGAGAGGTCCCGCCTTGGAAACCACCTATTTTGTCCACTCGTCGTCGTTTGTCGATATTCCCTGTGAAATTGGCGAAGGCACGAGGATCTGGCATTTCTGCCACGTCATGCCTCATGCCAAGATCGGCAAGAACTGCAACCTGGGCCAAAACGTCCTGGTGTCGAGCCACGTCGAGATCGGCAACAACGTCAAAATTCAGAACAACGTCGCGCTTTACACCGGCGCCATCATCGAGGACGACGTCTTCCTCGGCCCGTCGTGCGTGCTGACGAACATCGTCAATCCGCGCAGCGAGATCGTGCGCCGGCATATGTACGAGAAAACCATTATTCGCAAGGGGGCCTCGGTCGGCGCCAATGCCACCATCGTGTGCGGCTCGACGATTGGCCGCTACGCCTTCATCGGCGCGGGCGCGGTCGTGACCAAGGACGTGCCCGAGTACGCCCTGATGGTTGGCGTGCCGGCGCGGCGCGTGGGCTGGATGAGCCGGCACGGCTATCGCCTGGGCGAGCCGGATGCCGCCGGCGTGATGACGTGCCCGTACAGCGGATTGCACTACCAGGAAGTTCAGGAGGGCGTGCTGCGCTGCCTCGATTTGGATGAAGCCTCGCCGCTTCCCAAGGCGGCGTGATATTTGTTGGAAGCCCAGGGGTGAGCGCAGCGAACCCCTGGGATGCCACCAATCCGATCCCAGGGGTTCGCTGCGCTCACCCCTGGGCTTGCCCGGAAAACAGGTACATGACAACCATCGGAATGATCGGGGCCGGTCGCTGGGGAGGCAACTGGATCCGCACGCTCGCTCAACTTCCAGGAACGCAGTTGCGCTGGGTTTGCGACGTAAGCCCCACCTCGCTGGACAAGATTCGCCAGCAGTTCCCCCAGGTGCAAACCACGACGCGCCTGGACGATCTTCTCGGCGATTCGACGCTCGATGGCATCGTCATCGCCACCATCGCTCCCACCCATTTCGATGTCGCGCACCGCGCCCTGACCGCCGGCAAGCACGTGATGGTCGAGAAGCCGATGACCCTCACCACCAAGGACGCGATCATCTTGACCGACCTGGCGCGGCGGACCCATCGCGTCTTGATGGTCGGACACCTTCTCGAATACCACCCGATCATTCGCCACATTCGCAAGATGATCGAGACGGGCGAACTGGGGGAGGTGTACTATCTGTATCAACAAAGGCTCAACCTGGGGACGATTCGTGCCGATGAAAATGCCTGGTGGTCCCTGGCGCCGCATGACATCTCCGTGGCCAATCGACTTCTTGGCGCCGCACCGGTCTCGGTTCAATGCCGCGGCCAGAACATTGTGAACGCCAATGTCGCCGACGTGGTCTTCGCCGCGCTCGAGTATCCCGGCGGCCGACTGGCGCACGTGCATGTGAGCTGGCTTGACCCGCAAAAGAGCCGCAAGCTGGTCGTGGTCGGCTCGCGCAAGATGGCGATCTTCGACGACGCCGCGGAGACGAAACTGATGGTATTGGACAAGGGATTTCAGAAGTCTGACGGGTTCATCACGCTGCGGCAGGGCGACACGACGACACCGATCCCAGACGGGGGCGAGCCGCTGGCGGTGGAGGCACAGCATTTTGTCGATTGCATTCGCACCGGCGCGAGGCCGATTTCCGATGGTGAATCCGGCGCTCAGGTCGTGTCCGTCCTGGAATACGGGCAGCGCTCGCTTGATCAAGGGGGGATCGTCGTGTCGATTCCGCGCGCGGCCCAACCGCTTGCGGCCTAGCATTGGCAAGGCGCCACGCGGGGGCTAAACGAAATCAAATAAGGAAACTCACGGAGGAGGCCATGGAGAACAACACGATCCCGATGCTCGATCTGCGAGCTCAATACCAGACACTCAAGCCGGAACTCGATGCGGCCGTCATGGGTGTCGTCGAGTCGATGCAGTATATCAACGGCCCCGATGTCGAGGCGATGGAGAAGGAAATCGCCGAGTATTGCCAGGCCAATCATTGTATCGGCGTGTCGTCGGGGTCGGATGCGCTGTTGGTTTCCTTGATGGCCCTGGACATCGGCTGGGGCGATGAAGTCATCACGACGCCGTATACGTTTTTCGCCACGGCCGGGGCGATCGTCCGCGTCGGCGCGAAGCCGGTGTTTGTCGATATCGACCCGGTCACGTTCAACATCGATCCGCGGGGCATCGCGGCGAAGATCACGCCTCGGACAAGGGCGATCATGCCGGTGCACCTGTTCGGACAGTGTGCCGAGATGGATCCGATCCTGGACCTGGCGAAGAAACACAAACTCGCGGTGATCGAGGACGCTGCCCAGGCCATTGGCTCCGAATACAAGGGCCGCCGCGCCGGGTCGATGGGAACCGTCGGCTGCTATTCGTTCTTTCCGTCCAAGAACCTCGGCTGCATGGGGGACGGCGGCGCCGTCGTCACTCAGGACAAGACCCTGGCCGACAAACTTCGGCTGCTGCGCGGGCATGGCTCGCACCCGAAATACTATCACAAGGTCGTCGGCGGGAACTTCCGCCTCGATTCGATTCACGCCGCCGTGTTGCGCGTGAAACTCAAGCATCTTGAAACCTGGTCGCAAGCCCGTCAGCAGGGCGCAGCCTTCTACACCGCGACCCTTGCGAAGTACGGACTCAGCCGGCTTGTCGAGGCGCCAAAGATTCTGCAATCGCGGCACATCTTCAATCAATACGTCATCCGCTGTGCCGACCGCGACAATGTCCGCGAGTTCCTGAAGAAGGACAAGATCACGACCGAGGTCTACTACCCGGTGCCCATGCACTTGCAGGAATGCTTCGAGAACCTGGGCCACAAGGTCGGCGATTTTCCCGAGAGCGAACGTGCCGCCCTGGAATCGCTGGCCCTGCCGATGTATCCCGAACTGCCCAACGCTCAACGGGAACGTGTGGTGCGTTGCCTGGCGGCCTTCTTTGAAGCAGCCGGGAAAATGGCTCGCCGCGCCGCGGCCTGAGCACACCTCGATTACGCCGCTTGTGGCCTGGCGTTCGGCAGTCGCCGCCCGAACACCAGGCCGCAAGCGGCTTTTCCCCAGTTTGCTCTTGAGGCCAGCGCCGGTTTTCAAGTATAAACAGGCCGCAAGGCTCCCGCGATTGCACCCGGGCCATCGGATGGCCGGGGGCGTTCCTCCACGGAAGGAGACTCTCGATGTCGCAGCCCTCACAACGCCGTGCCAGCCCCGTTGCCCTCGGCGCTCGCCTTGGCCATAAGTACATCGGCGGACCGCACCTGCGCATCCTCGCGGAGCACTCCGAGGCCGACGTTCAAAACCGCGTCAACACGCTCCTCGCGAAAATCGAAAATCACACCGCCCTCGTCGGCGTCGTCGGCATGGGCTATGTCGGCTTGCCGTTCGCCGTCGAGAAGGGCAAGGTCGGCTTCAACGTCATCGGCATCGAACAAAACCCCGCCCGCGCCGACGTCATCAACCGCGGCGAGAACTACATTCCCGATGTCAAGGACGAGGAGCTCCGCGACCTGGTTAGCACCGGTCACCTGCGCGCCGTCTACGATTTCCGCGAAGTGCCGCAGATGGACGTGATCGTCATCTGCGTGCCAACCCCGCTCACGCGAAATCTCAATCCCGATTTGCAATATGTCGAAAGCGTGACGCGCGAGCTCGCCAAGTACCTCCGCCCCGGTCAACTCATCAGCCTCGAATCGACGACCTATCCCGGCACGACGCAGGAGATCATGCTGCCGATCCTCGAAGAATCGGGATTGAAGGCCGAGGTCGATTTCTTCCTGTCGCATTCCCCGGAGCGCGTCGACCCGGGCAACTCGCGCTACACCACGAAAAACACCAACAAGGTCGTCGGCGGCATCGGGCCGAATTCTCAGCAGGTCGCCGTCGCGTTTTATTCCCAGACGATCGACCATGTCGTGCCCGTCTCCAGCGCCAACGCGGCCGAGATGGTCAAAGTGTTCGAGAACACCTTCCGTGCCGTCAATATCGCGCTGGTCAACGAGCTCGCGCTCCTGTGCGACAAGATGAATCTCAACGTGTGGGAAGTGCTCGATGCCGCGTTCACGAAGCCGTTCGGCATCATGCCATTCTACCCCGGTCCCGGCGTCGGCGGGCACTGCATCCCGCTCGATCCGCACTACCTGGAATGGAAGGCCCGCGAGTACAACTTCAACACCCGCTTCATCGCCCTCGCCGGCGAAATCAATCGCCGCATGCCGGAGTTCGTGCGTGACAAGACGCACCGCGTCTTGAACATGCTCGGCGTGTCGCCGTCGAAATCGAAGATCCTCATCCTCGGCGTTTCCTATAAGCGCGACCTGGGCGACTGGCGCGAATCGCCATCGCTCGACGTCATCAAGCTCCTGCAGGAGGATGGCGCCGAGGTCGTCTATCACGATCCCCACGTCGCCAACTTCGCCGACCACGGCCTGGCCATGGAATGCGTCCCCCTGTCGGACGAGTTGCTCGATAGCTGCACGATGTGCATCATCACCACCGACCACCAGGGCGTCGATTACGACCGCGTGGTGGATCGCGTGGCGCACACACTCGATACTCGCAACGCCTCAAAGCGGCTGACGCGCAATCGGGACAAGGTGACGTTGCTGTGAGCCCCGGCACGGGGAGCAGGATATAATGAATGGGTTCGAGCGACAGCAAGGAGATACATCATGGATACAAAAGCGGCAATTCCTCCCGAAGTGATGGCTGAGTTGCATCTCGCGGCCGGCGCCGCTGTCAAGGGGATTCGCGATCGCGAAGGGATGAAGAAGGCCGCCGAACGGATGGACCACAGGGCTGAAAAGAACGCCAGCCTCTATGGCGTTCACGATGTCGGTGTGGACATCATTCGCGAAATGCGTGAGAGCCCATGAATCTTGTCATTGACTGCTCAGTCGCATTCAAATGGGCGGTAGTGGAAATCCACAGGCCGAAAGCAATTCTCCTGCGCGATGACTTTCGCAACGGAATCCATGAATTATTTGCGCCGGACCACTTCCCGGCCGAGATTGGAAACGCATTTTTGATTGCGGAGCGACGCAGGGCGATTGGCCCTGGCGATGGCGCGCTGGCGCTGATTGACGTCTTGCAAACTCTTCCGGTGATCGCTGCTTCGATTCCACTGCTTCCGCGAGCCTATGAGATAGCCCATCGGCATCAACGAACCGTGTACGTTTCTCTGTACGTGGCGCTCGCGGAGAGGGAGCAATGCGACTTTATCACCGCTGATAACAAGCTCGTCAACGGACTGCAAGCCGCATTCCCGTTCGTCGTCCACCTTGCGTCGATGCCGTGAAGACTCGCCAGAGCATATAGTGCCTTTCTATTTGACGATTTGATGAAGCCCCCGTCGCTGCACAAAGAAACCGCCCACCTCGCCGAAATACCTGTCAGAGCGACCCGTTCAACTACCAACCTCAAAACAGGAGCGAGCGATGCGTATGCTGCTTCCACCCGACTGGGATGTGCCCGCCAAGTTCGCCAAGCGGCTGGGCGATGACGTGGGCCGGCAGCGCGTGATGCACGCCGACGGGCACCTGCTGCTGGTGCTCCACGAACCGCCGCTGGCCGGGCTGGCGCGGCGCAAGGGCCGTCTCTTCTGGCGCGATCCCGATGGAGCCTGGCGCTCCAAACCCCTCGGCGATGGCGCGCAAGCCCTGAAGCGGCACGTCGCGGAATATGCCGAGCGCGTCGAACGCCTTGAAAAACTCTGGCAAGCCGCCGACACGGCCACGGAATATTACCAGCTGGTGCGTGCCATCGCGCCGTTGCATCGCACGACTCGGCATCTCCATGCGGTTCTTCAACATGCGCGGGAACTGGTTCCGGAGGATCGCGACCTGATCAATCTGCGCGACCAGGTGAACGAAATCGAACGAGCGTTGGAGTTGCTGCACGGCGATGCCAAGAACGGTCTGGATTTCACGGTCGCCCATCAGGCCGAGCAACAGTCCCAGCGCATCTATGAGATGACCGTGGCGTCGCATCGCCTGAACCTGCTGGTGGCGGCGTTCTTTCCGATTGCAACTTTGAGTGCAATCTTCGGCGCGGTGTTCGAGATGATGCTCGCCCACGAAGATCACGGTCTGCACGGCCTGAGCACGCCGGGGCTATTCTGGTGCATGATGGGCCTCGGCCTGCTGTGCGGCCTGATGCTGGCCCGTATCATCGCCCGCAAACCCGCCCCGCCTTCGCCGGTGTCAACCGAGGCCCTGATGTCGGTGAAGACATAGCTGTGCCCGACCGGGGGTTGGACATCGACCAATCGCTGCAACGCATGGCAGTGGTACAGTCTGAAGTAGGTCAGGCATTCTTGCCTGACAGCAGCCGCGAAATGTCAGGCTGGAAAGCCTGACCTACGGCAAACTGTACCACCACCCAACGCATGGCCAGACCATTCGACGCCCCGCGTCACCGTTCCGTCGTCGTCTTTGAGTTCCTTCCAGCCGCCGGTCGGTCGCGGCAACCTCTACTCGCCCTTGGCAGCGCGAAGTTCTTCGCTCAGGACGGCCCGACTGGAACTGGAAGGCCCGTCGAGAGGAGGGAAATGCTTGCAGTCCCACGTCCCGCGCGTTACAATTTTCATATCTTCCTGAAAGGAATAAAACCCATGAAAGTTGCGCTCGCCGAACGTCTTGACCAGGTCGAAGAGCAGTTCGTCGAGCTTTGGAACAACATGGCCTCGCTGTGGGGCATCAGCCCGACCATGGCCCGTATTCACGGACTGCTCTATATCTCGGGCGCCGCCCTCTCCATGGACGACATCATGGAACGCCTGGGCATCTCGCGCGGCAATGTCAGCATGAACCTGTCGAAGCTGGTCGAATGGGGCCTGGTCCGCCGCGTGCACAAGCGAGGCGACCGCAAGGAGTATTTTGAGTCCCTGAGCGACGTCTGGGAAATGTTCACGCTCGTCGCCAACCAGCGCAAACGCCGCGAGATCGACCCGATCCTCACGACGCTCCGGCGTTGCCGGGATGAACTGACGCCCGAGGCCATCGGCGGTCAAGCGCTCAAGGAGCCGGCGCAGAAGCGTTTTCAGCGCATCAACGACTTGCTGAAGCTTTTGACGCTGTTCGACGGGTTAGCGCAACGGTTTTTCGAGAGCCACAAGGGATTGAGGGAAGCGGTGGAGATGCTGACGTCGGAGGAATGACATGCGATTCCGATCAGCGTGGTCGCGCGGGCTCTGCTACGGCGGCATTTTCGCGGTGGCGATCGGCGTGTTCCCGCTGGCCGCCGCCGTCTTCGGCAACGCGCCGCTGGGCGAACTGGCGCTCGCGAGCGGCTTGATCGTATTCTTCTGGGGCGGCCTGGGTTTCCTGGCCGGCTATGCGAGTCATGCGGAGACCAACCCCCAATCGCCAGCCGAGCATGGGACCATTGAGCAACCGTCGCTGTTCAAGCGGTTGCTTTACCGCTTCGTCGCCGGCTTGTTGTTGAGTTACCTTGCCGCGATGCTCGCCAGCGGGGTCTTGTACGCGGTGGTGATGGGGATCGGGTTGGATGAGACTCCCGCCAGGCGAGTTACCGAGCGGGAGTTGCGTTTGTTGTTCGTTGCAACCTGCGGCGCCTTCGGAATGTATACGGGCGCCATCGCCGGCTGCTGGGCAGGCGCCATGCTTACCCGCGGCGGCAATGTCCTGCGCCCGATCGCTAAAGTCGCGTTCCTCTCATCCTTGCTCGGCGGACTTGTGGGCGGCTGGCTGGCGGCGCTGGTGGGTCAGGCGTTGTTGCAATTTCTGGGAAAGGATGACAGGGCACTTATTGCCGCGGCGGTCGCGGGCGGTATCGCCGGCATAGCGGCCGCCGTTTTTCTGCGCGCTCGCGTTTTTCGCTGAGCGAAGTCATTGATTGCGTTTCCGTTTCACCTTCTTCACCGACGCCTTGGCCGCCTCGGGCAGCACAAAGAGGTCGGCGACTTTGCAGCGAAAGCCGGGCAGCACGTCGCCGCCGGTGAGGGTGTCTTTCTCAGTCAGGGTTTGAACGCCATGGTCTCGGCTATATGCGTTGACGCGCCGGGAGTCGGGATCGATAACCCAAACGAGTTCGACGCCGCCACGAAAGTAGTCGCCGATCTTTTCAAGGATGTATTGCGCCGTGTCATTCGGTGACAAGACCTCGACGATCAGCCGGGGGACGGTATCGCCCCATTTTTCGGGCAGGCCTTCAAAGTTCTTGGCATCCTCATAATAGGCAATGTCGGCGCCTCGCACGGAACCGGGATCGTGTTCGAGAATGATTCCTGTATCGTTGGTTGTGATGTAACCTTTCTTCTTGCGAAAGGTAAAGTTGGCGAGCTTGCGGGCTGCATTTCCGCAAATAAACCCATGCGGGCGTCGAGGACGAGACACTTCGATCACCTCCCCGCGAACAAGTTCGAACGACCGCGCCCGATTTTCGGGCCGATTGACGAAATCGTAGAAGTCGTCCACGGTCATCAGCGGTGTTCTTGTCTTGAGCAGAATCATCGCAACCTCTAACAAGGTGACGGAGCGCGATATTCTATCGCAAAAGCCGTTGGCGTGCCAGCGCAAGCGCCCCGTGGACGACGACCTCCTCGCCCAAGTCAGCGTGCACAATGTCATAAAAACCGGCGAACGGTCTGAAGACGCGCTCGGCAACCTTTTGACGCAACGGTCCGAACAGCAACTTCTCCCCCATTAACGAAACGCCGCCGCCGATGACGATGCGGCGTGGACAAAGCAACGCAATGACGTGGCAGATCGCCTCCGCCAGTTGGTCGACGGCGCGATCGAGAACCACTTGAGAATTCTCGTCGCCGCGGGTTGCCAAACGAGCAATTTCCGCGGCTGAACAATTCGGTTTCCCGGATTGATACCGCATTTGATGAGTCATACCCCATCCCGAGGAAAAAAACTCAAGCGGTTCGCGAATTCCATCACAGTTGACCCAGAGATGGCCGATTTCCGCGGCACCGACTCCACATCCGCGATAGATCTCGCCATTGATAATCAGCCCACCGCCGATCCCGGAGCCGATGGTGATGTAGAAGATGGGCGAGAGTCCTTGGCCGGCGCCGAAAAGGGCTTCTGCCAACCCCGCGACGTCGGCATCGTTGCCGAGCACTGCGGGGACGCCGACGAGCTCGGCGATCCAGTCGGCGAGAGGGAAGGCGTCCCAGCCTTCGATTTGATGGGATTTGATGACCGTGCGCGTGGCATCATCGACCGGGCCGCCGAAGCCGATACCGACGCCCTTGAGTTCCGCCCGATCTCGTTTAGCGCCCGCAAGAAGCTCTGCAATTGCGGCAGTGATTTGCCTGCGAATCCCGTCCGCGCCATCGCCGGGTACGACAGTCCCACGCCACAGGGCATGGATGACGCCCCCGCCATCGCCGAGGCCGAGTTGAAGTTTGGTGCCGCCGATTTCGATGCCAAGGTACATGGCGGCATTATACTTCACGCATCCATCGCGGTCATCTTCTGCAATTCCATCTGCTCATTGCGGCGTTTGATGATCGGGTAATTCAACCCGAAGACGAAGGCCATGATGCCGCCGATCAGGAGTGCCGGGTAATAAACGTGATACGGCTGTCCGGATGCGAGAGCGCCGACCCCTATCAACAGGATGATCACGCCGACCAACGCGCCGGCGAGAGCGCTGAATTGTACGACCCGCCGAGCCACGCCGAGTCCGGCGCAGATGCCGAAGGCGGCGCCGAGCAGGCCGAGCGAGCCTCCGACGATTCCGCCCAGCCAGCCTGCCGCTTGCTCGCTCCACCAGGGTTGCGGAGCGCCGGGCTGCGGTACATCCTGAGCCAGGGCGGCCGGCGCGCTAAACGCCAGCAGCAGCAGAGCCAGTGCGAGTTTTTGCGTCATGGTGTTTCTCCTTGTCTTCGCGATAAACTTTCAGGATTTGTTTGAGAGTCGCCTGATCGATCCGCCCATCCGCGTGCAAGGCGCGCACGCTGCGCTCGAATTCGCTCATCGCTTGCTGGCTGTCGAATACCTGAATCTTCGCAATCAGCCGGTCGAGCCGTAGACGCACCGTCGGATACGAGATGCCATACGCCTCGGCCAACTCCTTGAGCGATCCCGACGCGAGAACGAAGCGTTTGAGAAACGCGAGGTCCTCCTCCTCGAGCAAGTCCAGCCAGCGACGGTGATCAACCATGATTCAATTATATTAATGTTGTTATTAACAATATTCAAGTCAAATTTCAGATTAATTTAATTATTATCCAAGTTTGGCCCCTCGCCCGTGGCGAGGGCGAATCTCGCGCGGACCTCAATCGGCCTTGACAGATGCGTCTTTTCGGTTATTGAATTCCCCTCGAATGCAGGAAATATCACGCAGCCCGGCTCAAAGGGGGAGGCGGGCGCGGTCACCATTCATCAGGGGAAGGGGATCCCTCATGACCATGCGTCACATGAAACGCTGGGCACGCAAGGCAGTCCTTGGCGGCGGCACGTTGGCGAGCGCCTTGCTCGCCTGGACCGGCACGCAGCCGGCGTTTGCCCAAACGCAGCCAGGCTCTACCATCACCAGCCAGCCAACGCCGATGGTGCAGCGGAACTATCTCAACAAAAATGTCATCCGTCTGCCGATCGAAATGGATGCCAAGACCCGCCAATCGGTTCAGGAGATTCAGCTCTTCGTCAAGGAAAGTCCCGACGCGCCGTGGGCGCTGCGCGACAAGGTGGGCGCTGCGCAGGATTCGTTCACCTTCCAGGTGCCGCGCGACGGGGAATACTGGTTCGCCATGGTTACCGTGAACAAGCAAGGCCGCAGCTACCCGGCCGACATTCGCAACGAACCGGCCGGCCTCATTGTCATCATCGACACGCAGGCGCCGCGCATCGAGTTGACCAACCTCGGCGAAACGCCAATCGGCACGCTGATCCAGTGCGACATCAGCGATTCCCATCTGGACAATGGCAAGGCCAGGATCACCTTCCAGGGGGGCGACAAGGTGTTTCGGGACATGCTGGCTGTTCCGGGCCGCGCTAACGTTTACTGCATCCCGAACGAAGCAGTTTGCACTGGCTTGATTCGCGCCTCGGCGTCGGACCTTGCGGGCAACCGGGGCTTCCGCGAGCAGCACCTCAACGGCATGAAGACGGCGACGGCCACCAAGACCGCGCCGGCGGCGCCGATGCACCAGACCAAGACCACGCCCGACCTGTTGCCCAAGAATCTCGATCCCGTGCCACTCCTTGAGCCAGGCAACGTGCGGGTGCCCAGGAAGGAAACGAAACCTGCCGTCAACACCCACGAGCAAACCAATTTCCGCCCCAACGGCGCGGACGGCCCCCACTGGGCCATCGCCCCCGCCAAGGAACCGACCCACATCGTCAGCCCGCGCCACCAGGTCTCCAAGCCGGCGCCCCCCGTGGCCGCGCCCGCCAAGCGCCAACTGGTTAACACGACCAAAGTGTTGCTCGATTACCAGGTCGAAAACACTGGTTTCTCCGGCATCGGCAGAGTCGAGGTCTGGATCACGCGCGATCAGGGCCAGAACTGGCAGAAACTCGTCGAACACACGCAAAGCAAGAACCCGCTGGAGGTGCAACTCCCCGGCGATGGCCTGTTCGGCGTCACGTTGCTGGCAAGCAACGGCCGCGGCGCGATTGCCGCGGCGCCCAAGGCGGGCGATGCGCCCCAGGGCTGGATCGAGGTGGATACGACCAAGCCCAGCGCGCAGATCACCGGCGTTCGCTGCGCCACCGAGAACGGTTCGACCGTGGTTCACATCGACTGGAATGTCCAGGACAAGAATCTGACTGACGGGGCTGTCGAGCTTTACTACGGCGCCACGCCCCAGGGGCCGTGGCTGCCGATCGCGAAGGGTCTGAAAGCGCAGGGTCAGCATCGCTGGACGCCGCCGACGTCGATCGGCACGCAAACGCATGTCCGCCTGCTCGCGAAGGACGCCGCCGGGAACGAGGCCATTGCCAATACGCTCGAACCGGTCCAGTTCGACGACCCGGCCCGCCCGCGCGTGGTCCTGCGTGGCATCCGCACGGTGGCGTCGGACGGCCCCGTCCTGCCGGTGCCGCCGCAAGTGGCGCCGCCCCCGATTCCCATGCCGTTGCCGATGTCCGCTCCGGTCATGCCGCCGCCGCTGCAAATCGTGCCGCCGCCGAGTTAGGGCGCGGTGATCTGCCAGGCAATCGTCGAAATGCATCGAGCCGCTCCTGAAATTAGGGCGGCTCGTTCCTTGCGCGAAGGACGATTGCAACGGCGCGGAGTCCGTGGCATAATGGATTCATTGCTGCCACGCCCTCGGGGAGTTCGTCATGCCAGCGCCGTTTCCTGGAATGGATCCTTATGTCGAACGTCCGGCCATCTGGGCGGATTTTCACGACAGCCTTGTACTTTGCATCCGCGGCGCTCTTCAACCTCAACTGAAGCCCAAATATGCCGCGCTGACGCAGGATCGCCTATACGTCGTCGAAGCCGAACGCCCGATCTTTCCCGATGTCGCTGTCGTCCGAACACCGGTTACATCGGCCGGCGCGACCGGGACGGCGCTTCTGGAGCCGGACACTGCCACGGTTTTCGATCTGTGGCGTGAGGAAATCCGCGAGCCGCTCATTCATATCGTTGAGCCTGCCGCCAACAATCGCATCGTCACGACCATCGAGGTGCTGAGTCCGGCGAACAAGGCGCCTGGCGTCGGACGGCGGGAATACCTGCGCAAGCGCGAGGAGTTGTGGAACGCCGGCATCAACCTGGTCGAGATCGATCTGCTTCGCGAAGGGGATCCGACGATTCGCTTGTCCCCTGAAAAGCTGAAGGAGCTAAAGCCCTGGCATTATCTCGTGGCCGTCACGCGGTTTTGGCCCTCGCGACAGGAAATCTACGAGATTCCATTGCGTAGGCCGCTGCCAAGGGTCGCGATCCCTTTGACGCCCGATGACTCTGACGTGGTGCTCGACCTGCAAGGCGTCTTCACGCGTTCCTGGGATGAAGGTCCGTACCCGGAACTCCTGAAGTACGACGGCCCGCCGCCGGGCCCCCTGACACCCGACGAGGTCGCCTGGTGCGAGGAACGTTTACGTGACGCGGGTTTTCGGGCCGCGGAGAAGGCCCGGTAACCGTTAATCAGCGCGGTCCCCCGCCCGCGCGAACCAATCGTGAATCGATAACCGAAAACCGGGCAGCACGTCGCCTCCATCGAGCGTCTCGTCCCCCTTGAGCGTCGTCGAAACGTCGGGGGCAGTGAATACCTCCACGCTTCGCGTAGCAGGGTTGACTTCCCACACCAGCTTGGCCCCACCCGCGCAAAACTCACGGCGTTTACGTGTCATCTCCGCTGGAGTGTTGGTCGGGCTCAGGATTTCAACGGGCAGGTCGGGAACCATGCCAAGCACCTGGCCCGCCGGCAACTTGCGGTCAGGGAAATGATCCCACGAGAAAAACGACACGTCAGGAAGGCGAATCTGTTCCTTGGTCACCCGGATCATTCCCGATCCATCAAGCAAGAAGCCCAACGGATTGTTATCCAGGTAACGTTCAAGGAAATAGATCACGGCAACCGCCAGGCGCGATTCATAATATCCCATCGCTTTCTCCACCAGCGTGCCGTCGATGAGCTCGCAATGTCTCGCTCGGATCGCATCGGCCTCCGTCGCGAACCCGGGCCTGGGATCAAGGAGAATACGCTCCGCCGGCACGGCCAGACGCCGCAACAGGTCGGAAACACTACGTGGATTCGATCGGGTCATCACGCTCATGGCATCGCTGGGGTTAGTACATTGGAACGTCGTCTCATTGTATCGCAAGATTGCATCCATTTGCCAGTTGTTTTCCCCGCGTTTCTCGCTTACATTGGCCCTCATCTTTCCTGGCACCACGAGGGCTCCCCCATGCGCCGATTCCTCCCCATTCTGATTCTCGCCCTGATCCCGACCTCGGCCTTCGCCCAGACCAAACCGAAGAACGTCGTCCTCATCATCGCCGACGACCTCGGCATGCAACTGGGCTGCTACGGCGATCGGGTCATCCACTCACCCAATCTCGACGCGCTCGCCAAGCGCGGCACCCGCTTCACGCGCGCCTATGCCGCCGTTGCGTCGTGCAGCCCCAGCCGCGCGACCATCTTGACCGGGCTGCACACTCACCAGAATGGCCAATACGGTTTGCAACATGCCACCCACAAACAGGAGTGCTACCCCTGGGTGCGCGGCCTGCCCAACCTCTTGCGACAACTCGGCTATTTCACCGGGCTGATCGGCAAGTTCCATACCGGGCCAAATGCGTCGTTCCAGTTCGACCGCCTGATGCTCAAGACCAATGGCCGCGACATGAACCGCTTCGCCCAGCACGCCCACGACTTCCTCAAGGCCAGCGGCAAGAAGCCGTTCTTTCTCGTCGTCGGCTATCAGGACCCGCACCGCGCCGCCAAGGGTTTCGGCAACGAGCCATTCGCCAAGGATCCCAAGGAAGTCAAGTACGACCCGAAAAAAGTCATCGTCCCCTATCACCTCGTCGACTGCGACGCCGTCCGCAAGGACCTGGCCGAGTATTATCAAGCGATCACGCGCATGGATCGCGGCATCGGCCTCATCATCGAAGAACTGCGAGCGGCCGGCGTCCTGGACGACACGCTGATCATCTTCATCAGCGACAACGGCATCCCTTTCCCCGGCGCCAAGACCACCCTCTACAACGCGGGCATCCACCTACCGATGCTCATCGCCGGCCCGGGATTGCCCAAAGGAAACACCAGTGACGCGCTCGTCAGCTACATCGACCTCGCGCCGACGATCCTCGACTGGGCCGGCGGCAAAGTGCCGACCTACAAGCAAACCAAGCTCTCCGGCACGTCGATCCTGCAGGTCCTGAATGGCCATAATCCCAAAGGTTGGGACGCGGTCTTTGGGTCGCATCAGTTTCACGAGATCACCATGTACTACCCGATGCGGACCATCATCACCCGGAAATACAAGCTGATCGTCAATCTCGACCATAAGAAAGAATACCCATTCGCCTCCGACCTGTGGGCCTCGCCAAGCTGGCAACACGTGCGCATCAACAAACTGAAGATGATGGGCGCACGTTCGGTCGCATCCTTCTTGCAACGCCCCAGGGAAGAACTTTACGACCTGACCAGCGACCCGAACGAGTTGAAAAACCTGGCGGCCTTGCCGGAACACGCCGGCACGCTTGCCGACCTGCGCCAACGCCTGCGTGCCTGGCAAACCGCCACCAACGATCCCTGGACCATCCTGTATCGCGAGGAGAAGTCGGCCTACAATAAGTAAGCCCACGCGTTTACCGCTAACGAGCCGCGACCGTCAGGGAGCGGTTTTCACCGACCGCTCCCTGACGATCGCGGCTCGTAACAATTCCCAAATCGAGCCCTAATTGTCGCGCGGCTCCTAACAGCATTCATCCAAGCCTGAAGCGTAAGCGAAGTTTTCCACATGCCAAAACCAAAAAAAACGAACACCAGGCCTACGTCGATCGCTACCAGGTGGTCAACGAACTCGAAATCGAGGAACTGCGCGGCCTGGTTCAAGTGAAGGTCACAGCGAGCCGCCGGGCTTGTCCCGGCGGTGCATCCCGATCCGCCTTGGTTCCCCGCCGGGACAAACCCGGCGGCTCGCGGATTGTTTGTTACCCTAAAATCGATGGATTTGAATCAGGCCAGCTGCGCCCCCGGACACCCGAGGAATGCCTGAGGCAATTCGCTTATCTGATGGACCTGGCCCAGGCCATGAACTGGCACGTCCATTCGCCCGAGGAAATCGCGGTAGTACGTCGGCGCTGGCAAAAACTGAAAGGGTACGGTGGCTAAAAGGAAACCCGAACTCCCCCCGGGGCGTGCTGCCGGACTTGCTTCGCTGGTGGCGCAAGGCGAGGGTGAAAGGCGTGATCATCGGCGGCCTGGCGATCGCTTTCCGCGGCCGGGCGCGCACGACGCGCGATGTCGATGCCATCAATTTTCTCAACGAGGATGCCATTCCCGATTTCATCGAGCAAGGCGCTGCCCTTTCGTTTCAACCCCGCATTCCCAACGTGCTTGATTTCGTCAAACGGAGTCGCGTCCTGCTGATGGTCCACGAAAACACCGGCGTGGAGGTCGACCTATCGCTCGGTTCGCTGCCCCTGGAATACCAGGCGTTAAAGCGAGCCACCAAGGTCAAGGTCGGCCGCCTTTCTGTCCCGGTCGCAAGCACGGAGGATTTGATCGTCCTGAAGGCAGTCGCTCGCCGAGTGGTGGACAAGGGTGACATCGAAGCCCGGTTGGATCGTGCGACCAAACTGGATGTCGCCTACGTTCGCCAACACGTGGACGAATTCGCCCAGGCCCTGGAAACCCCGGAGATGTTCATCGAATTCGACCAGAGGCTGGGCGATTATGAGAAGGGGCGGCGGCACAGGAAAAAGTGACCGGCGGCGAGTTGAGGATGTTGGCCATCACGTAAGCAGACGCACGCCGGGCACGTGCTGTTGCGATCCATGGTCAAGGGGAATTGGGTGTAGTACCTTTTCCCAGTTTTCTTGATTTTTTTTTTCGCCCGACCCCTTGAATCGACAAGGACCTTCGTATACAATCCGACATAGCCGACAGATTTCACAAACCAACAATGGCGTCGTAGCCAAGGAGGTAAAAAAACAAATTGAATCACAAGTCTGATGAAGCTGCGGACTCACGAGTTTTTTTTCTCGCGTCGTCAATCGCACGGCGACATTTTAGGCACGCACCAGCCGCTTCTCAGCGCTGAATCATCCGAGGCTTCCACGTAGCACGTGCCGGGCAACGTCCATAATGGACGGCGAACATCGGATTCGTCAGGCTTGTTTTATTGCACTTTATTCCGCAACTCGTGCAGTCCACAGCAGCAAATTTGGGGTACTTTCTGAAGGTGCATGCGCCAAGATACAGGCCGTTTGGTCTGATTTGGTGATTTGACCTCGGACCAACCCAATCACCCCGACGCGAGGGGGCTGCCGTGGACCGCTTCCACACTCCGTTAATCTTGGTTGGCGCGTTCGTGTGAACGTACCGTGCTGGTATCCGTGCATCGGCTTGTACCTTGGGTGCACGCCCGCGCGGATGTGTTAGCTACCTCAAACCTCATAGGGGCGTGTCATGTTCTTTTTTAATCTCGTTCGCTGGTGGAAGTCCTTAACCCGCTCACGCGGCAGAACGATTCAAACAAAACCCAGATTTCGGCTTTGCTTGGAAATGCTGGAGAGTCGGGACGCTCCGGCTGACATCACGGCTCCGGTCGTGAGCGCGTTCGACGTGTCGCCGCGATTCGTTTTCGCCGGGCAATCGATTTCGATTCCGTATACGGTCTGGGACGCGGGCGGATCGGGTCTGAATCGTGTCGAACTTTGGCGGGCGAATGACATCGGGGGGACGCCGTCGGGCTGGACCGAAATCAAACGCGACTACGTCAGCGGCAATGGTCCGTTTTCTGGGTCGTTCACAGATTCGCTAGGCTCGCCTGGTTCGTACTTCATTGGTTTGCATACCGCCGACAACGCCGGTAACTGGTCCACGGAAGGATCG
>JACPPF010000049.1 GCA_016191165.1 Planctomycetota bacterium | reverse complement strand
TGCGCAACGCGCTGATCCACATCTTGGCGGGCGTCAACGCGTCGAGCAACGCCGCCGCCATCCGCCGGCTCAACGCTCGCCCCGAGGATGCGCTCGCCCTTCTCGATCTGCCGCAGCTTCAATAAGCGAATAGCCCTGGGGTCACCCCTGGGCTTTGTTCTGCCTTTTTTCTAGAAAGCCCAACGACGCCCATACGCCGCCCTGTCTCCGGTTCAGTCCCTGGAGTCGCCCCGTGGACGCAGACGAAATCGTCGATTGGCCGGAGTTGTTCAAGGCCCAGCAGCAAGGTGAACGGGCCGCCCAGCAACGATTTATTACGGCGGTTTATCTCGAACTCCATCGCATCGCGTTGCGCCTGATGCAGGCTGAAAGCCCGAGCCACACGCTTCAACCCACGGCGTTGATCGCGGAACTCTTCGTCAAGTTCCAGAATTTCAAGAACTGGAGCGAGCCCACCGACAAGAATCAATTCCTTGGGCAAGCGTGCAAGGCGATGCGCGAGATTCTGATCGACCATGCGCGCAAGAAAAAAGCCGTCAAGCATGGCGGCCAGATGGACCGAAGCCCGCTGGACCTGATCGTTGATCGCTCGCTGATGAAATCGCCCGACCTCGATTTGATGCTCGACGTGAATGCCGCACTGGGCCTCCTCGGCGCCAACTACCCGCGCCAGGAGCAGGTGGCAACCCTTCAGATCTATTTCGGCATGGAACCAGCCGAGATCGCTGCGGAACTGGACGTCTCCGAGAGCACCGTTCGCAACGACTTGAAGTTTGTCAAGGCCTGGCTCAGGCGGCACCTCGAAGAACCGGCTAAAGAGTAACACGATTCAAAAGCTGCCCCGCGCCACGCGCGCACAGTTGATCAGCCAGCGCCTTCCCCAGCGCTTCGGCCTGATCGACTGCGCCGGCGATTTTGCTTTCGATCCGCTGGCTGCCGTCAGGGGGCAGCACGATGCCGCGCAGCGTCAAGACGCCATCGGCAATATTCGTCAGCGCTCCGATGGGCACCTGGCAACCACCCCCCAGGCCGCGCAACATGGCGCGCTCGGCCAGGACCGACCAGCGCGTCGGCGCGTCGTTGAGTTGATTCAGGATTACACGGGTTGCGGCATCGACGATGCGGCACTCCAAGCCCAGCGCGCCCTGGCCGATGGCCGGGAACATCCAGTTTTGATCGAGAACTTCCGTAATCTGATCGCCAAGGCCGAGCCGAACCAGGCCTGCCTCGGCAAGGATGGTCGCGTCGAGGTTTTGCTCAATCAGCTTTCGCAATCGAGTCTCGACGTTGCCACGGATGTCGATGAGTTTGAGGTCAGGACGGCGGTGAAGAAGCTGGGCCTTGCGACGCAGGCTGCTGGTGGCGACGACGGCGCCTGCCGGTAGATCGGCGAATGCCCGATGTTTCTTCGAGACGAACGCATCCCCGGTCGGACCGCGCATCGGCACGGCGGCGAGGACCAGGCCCTCAACGGCAAACGTCGGCAGGTCCTTCAAGCTGTGCACGGCAACATCCACTTGCCCGTCAAGCAGAGCCTGTTGAATTGCCTTGGTAAACGCGCCATCGCCGCCAAGTTGCACGAGTGGGACATCGCGAACCTGATCGCCAGTGGTTTCGATCTCGATGAGCTCAACCGTGTGATCCGGCGCCGCGTCGCGCAGCAGGGCGGTGACGTGTCGGGCTTGCCAGAGCGCCAGCGGACTGCCGCGCGTGCCGAGGCGGAGGGATTTCATGGAGTAGGCGCCGCCATCTGGTTCAGTGCGGCGCGAATTCGGGAGGCGATTTCCGTTCGTGCCAGCGAGGCAGCCTGAAGGCGTTGCTTTTCTGCCTCGTCGCGCTCGGCACGATCAAGGGCGATCCAGACCGCCTTCCGTGTTTCCGGATCGTCCGCCCGCCGCGGGAACAGATGCCAGTGCAGGTGCGCAACCTGATTGCCCAGCGATTCAAGATTCATTTTACGCGGTTGGAACGCGAAATCGATAGCCTGGGTCAGCACGACCATCTCGTCGAGGAAAACCGCACGCTGCGAACTCGGCATGACGTGAAGTTCGGGATAATGTTGGCGGGCGACGAGAACGCAATAGCCGGTGTAAAACTGCCAGGGCCCCAGAAACGCGACGGAATGGGGGAACTGCCAGACGAGTTCGTCGGCTGGCAGTTCGTGCAGTCGATTCAGCTTGTCGCAAAGTGGACAGGTCGGGAGCATGGTGAAAAGTTATCGATCGACCGACAGAGGGCCAGGAATCGTCCGACGGCGTTTCGCGGTTGGGAGATACGGTCACCAATCGCCGCCCCCGCTGCCGCCCCCGAAGTCGCCGCCGCCCCCGCCGCCGCCCCAGTCGCCGCCACCGCCACCAGCGAAGTCGGTCCCGCCACCACCCCCGCCGCCGCCCCAGTCGCCACCGCCGCCGCCGGCATCGCCGCCGCCGGCCCAGTCGCCACCGCCGCCGCCGCCGCCACCGCCCCAATCGCCTCCCCCTCCTCCTCCGCCGCCGCCCCAGTCGCCGCCGCCGCCACCGCCGGCGTCACCGCCGCCGCCGGCACCGTCGTCCTTTCCTCCACCGCCCCAGTCACCGCCGCCGCCGGCATCCTTGTCGCCGCCTTTGCCACCGTCCCTGTCATCGCCCCAGTCGCCGCCGCCGCCTGTGCCGGCGGTGTCGGTGTCGCCCTTGTAGCCGCCTCCGCCTCCGCCGCCGGCATCACCGCCAGCGCCGGCGCCACCGCCGGACGAGCCGATGCTAGCTGTGTGTCCGCCAAAGACGGAGTTGTACATCCACATGCCGGCGGCAGCGCCGAACATGCCGCCGAGGAAGCCGGAAAAGAACCCTCCTCCGCCGCCGCCATAACCGGGCCCATAACCACCGCCGCCGCCATACCCATAGCCTCCCGCCGGCGCGGTCATGGCGCGGATCAGGGCAAAAATGATCCACACCACCAGCAACGCTACCAGGATCAAACAAACCCATCCGACCCAGGCCGGCATGCCCTGTGCTTGCGGGTTGGCCGCGGCGTTTGGCGCCGCCCTGGGCGCTGGTTGCCCGCCGCCGGCCTTCGCCGTTCGCGGTGCCTGTTGATTGATCGTGTCGGCGATGTAGTTAACCGCGCGCGTTAACGTTTCGTCCGACGGCGGCTTCGATTTGATAATCTCGGTTACCTTGGCAACATTCGCGACGGTAAAGTAGCCCTTGGCATTCGTCACGTTCCCCACTTCGACTCGAAAGAGCTTGGGGTTTGCGCTAATGACGACATAGACGCCGTCCATCTTCAGGTTCTGGAAACGCTGCCGCGACCATTGAGCGGCCAAATCTTTCCTGGCCGGGCCCTTCTCAACGGTCTCAATAAAGATTTCCTTTTTGTGCTTCGCGAACGTTTGGGCAATTACCCTGTTGGCCGCATCCTTGGCCCCTTGCGTGAAGAGGTTGGCATCATCCTGAATTGTTCGAACGCGCGGATCCTGGGCCCCTGCCGCACCGGGCAGGAGCATCAGCCCACAGAATATTACGCCCAGACCAAGTTTTGAGAGGGTTTGCAACATGACATGATCTCCCGGTAGACGGTCGATTGGTTTCGCTCAAATCTTTATTCGCTAGACACAACTCATTATTCACCTTTCCAGGTCAAAGGAACAGGGTGGTTCTCGCGCTTTCCGACAAACCTTACGCCGAATTTAGGCTTGGTTCAGGTGAAGGTTCCAGCGCGCCGCCGGGCTTGTCCCGGCGGTGCATTCCGGTCCGGCGTGGTTCACCGCCGCGCCAAGCCCGGCGGCTCGTTGATTGTATGGTCGCCGAGATTTGAGGGATTTGAACCAGGCGCGAATCCAGGGCCGCGTTCACCTGATTGAGCCGTAGGGTTGGTTTACAAGCGAATACACGCCAATTGGAAAAGGGTCGCTCACCGCGAGTCCCAATGTCTGAGTTGTCCTATACAATGGAAACGACGCCAGGCGTTTGCATTTGGTGGGATGGTTCGCTTTGCAAGCCAAGGCCAACCCACCGGAAAGAGTACCCCCATGACGCGGATTCGGTCCACAACGATTCTTGCCGTTCGCCATCGCAACGTGACCGCCATCGGCGGCGATGGGCAGGTCACGCTGGGCCAGATCGTCATGAAAGGCGACGCGCATAAGATACGGCGTCTGCATGCTGGCAAGGTCGTCGTCGGTTTTGCCGGCTCGTCGGCTGATGCCTTCGCGTTGCTGGAACGTTTCGAGGCGAAGCTCAAAGATTTTCAGGGAAGCGTACCCCGGGCCGCGACGGAGCTGGCGAAGGAATGGCGGCTTGACCGCGCCCTGCGCCGGCTGGAGGCGATGATGATCGCCATCGACCGCGAAAACTTGCTCATGGTCTCCGGCACCGGCGATGTCATTCAGCCGACCGACGGCATCGCCGCCATCGGCTCCGGCGGCGCGTACGCCACCGCGGCGGCGCGGGCACTGGTCGCGCACTCCTCGTTGGGCGCCGCCGAAATTGTCAAGGCCTCGCTCAATATCGCCGGTGAGTTGTGCATCTACACCAATCAAAACATCGAAGTCGAAGTGATTGAATAGCCCGAGGCCCGCAGGTGAGCGCAGCGAACCTGCGGGATCAATCCCAGGGGTTCGCTGCGCTCACCCCTGGGCTTGGAGAAAACACCATGACCCCGCGCGAAATCGTCGCCGAACTGGACAAATACATCGTCGGGCAGCACGCTGCCAAGCGCGCCGTGGCCATTGCCATCCGCAATCGCTGGCGCCGGCAGCAGCTGCCGCCCGACATGCGCAAGGATGTCACGCCCAAGAACATCATCATGATCGGCCCCACCGGCGTCGGCAAAACCGAAATCGCACGCCGTTTGGCGCAGCTCGTCGGCGCTCCGTTCTTGAAGATCGAAGCCACCAAGTACACCGAAGTCGGCTACGTTGGCCGAGATGTCGAGAGCATGATCCGCGATCTGACCGACTCGGCCATCGCCATGGTCAAGGCGGAACAGCGCCGGCTGGTCGAGACCGAGGCCAAAGAGCGCGTGACCGAACGATTGCTCGACTTGCTCTTGCCCAACTCCGACACCTCGGACGCCGACGATGCCGAAGAAAGCCAACGCCATCAGCGCACGCGCGCCAAGATGAGGACACGCCTGGAAGCGGGCGAACTCGAAGACAAGCAGGTCGAACTCACCGTCGAACAGCGGGCGGTCCCGGTGCAAATTTTCTCCAACCTGGGCATGGAGAACATGGACGTCGATTTCCAGAACATGTTCGAGAAGATCATGCCCAAGCAAAACCAGAACCGCGAAGTCACCATCAAGGAAGCACGCAAGATTCTCCTCGAACAGGAAGCCGAGGCCTTGATCGATCGCCAGACCGTGACTGAAAAGGCCGTGGACCTGGTCGAAAATCACGGCATCATCTTTCTCGACGAACTCGACAAGGTCTGCGGCCCATCGTCGTCACAAGGCCCCGACGTGTCGCGTCAAGGCGTGCAGCGCGATTTGCTGCCGGTTGTCGAGGGCACGACGGTCAACACGCGGCACGGCCCGGTGCGGACGGACCACATCCTGTTCATCGCGGCCGGGGCTTTTCATTTGTCGAAGCCCTCGGATTTGATGCCGGAGCTTCAAGGGCGGTTTCCGATCCGCGTCGAATTGACCGACCTGAAGAAGGAGGATTTCCTGCGCATTCTCACGGAGCCGAAACACGCCCTGACCAAGCAATACGCCGAGCTGCTGGCAACCGAAGGCGTGAAATTGACGTACACGCAGGACGGCATCGAGGCGCTGGCGGACATCGCGTTCGAGGTGAATCGCATCACGCAAAACATCGGCGCGCGCCGGCTGCACACGATCCTGGAACGCGTGGTCGAGGAGATCAGCTACGAAGGGCCGGACCTGCCCGACAAGAACGTGCAAATCGACGCGAAATATGTACGCGGCCGGCTGGACGAGATCATGGAGAAAGAGGATTTGTCGAAGTTCATTTTGTGAGCGTTTAGCCGCTCGCCTTTGGCGAGCGCTGCGGGGGACGTACGATGAGGTCCGTATTCTTCGTGCCGATCGCCGGTCTTGTATTTGGGTTTGCCGGCGCAGTTGGTGCCCAACAGAAATCCGCCCCCCCTTTTACCTCTTGAACTTGTTGGCAAGGCCACCGCCTTCCACTTCACGCGCAACTGGAACTCCTACTACTGGCGTGAAGACTTCACCTTTCTCCTCAAGGACGAAAAGACCGGCAAGACCTGGCGCATCCTTTCACGCGAACCGACGCCTGCCTACCACTGGCGCATGGGGACGACCTTCACGGGCTTGAAGCCCGATTGGGCCAAGAACCCGCGAGTCAAGATCGTCGGCGTCACCGGCATCGATCGGTTGCCTGCGACGTTCTACGACTTCAAACTCAAGGAGCCGAACATCGCGACGGCGCACTTGGTATTTGTCGAGGGCGCCAAGAATTCCTGGCGTCTCTACAACCTCAACAACTGGTTCCACAAATGGAGCGACAAGGCCGACCCGGTCATCTATTCCCATTACGTCAACAAGAAGGCGCCCCACGACATCTATGGCTTCATCAACGGCCAGGCGGCGCCGTTCTCCGCCAAGGCAAAGGCTGAGATTGCCAGGCACAAGTCCGCGCGCATGTTTCACGGGTTGATCCGCACGGCGAAGAATGCGTTTGGATATGAGATCGAACTGCTCCACCTCGTCGGCCCCGACCAAGGTGGCAACGGCGTGGTCTTTTATGGCGATGCCAGGACGTTGGTTCCGTTGGATGGCAAGAAATGAACTCACGCTGCTCGCCGCTGACCGAGGCTGGCGATCTCGCGGCCAATCAAGTCTTGCACGAGCCGCATGGCATTCGGGCGATCGTTCACCTCGCGCGACATCATCGCATCGAGCAATTCCGTCAGATCGGCCGGGGCCGAGGGAAGGCAATCGGTCAACAGCAACGGGTCCTCGGCATGATGGCGGCGCATGGTTTCCAGCGGATCGCCGGTGGAGTAGGGGAGTTGGCCTGTCAACAACTCGAACAGGGTCACGCCCAGGCTATAGATGTCGGCCCGCGCATCATCCTTCGGCTCCGGGCCACACAACTCAGGCGCCAGATAGTTGACGGTTCCGAGGACGTAGCCCTTCTCAAGAAAAGGCGCGTTCTCGCCGGCGCGATGGGCGAAGCCGAGGTCCAGGAGGATTGCCTTGCCGACATCCACGAGCCGAATGTTCTCGGGCTTGACATCGCCGTGAATGAACCCGGCGCGGTGCAGGCCGGCCAGAGCTTCGGCGGTTTGGCGTACAACCCAGAGGGCGGTGGCCGTCGGCAGGCGGTAATCGCGCCGCAAACGTCGCCTTAGCGATTCGCCGGGCAAGTAATCCATCACCAGAAAATGGGGAGGCGTCATCACGTGCGTGTCAAGGATGCGCACAAGGTGCGCATGTTTCACGGCCAGGCCTGCGCGCGCCTCGCGCTGGAGCAATTTGACGGCGACGGGTTGATCTTCCCAGTCGGGCCGTAGCACCTTGATGGCGCAGGGAGTGTCGTCCTCGCGGGACCGCGCCGAGTAAACGGTGGTGATCGCCCCGCCGCCCAGGCAGGTCAGGAGTTCGTAGCCGGGGATTTTCGGTAATGCCTTCATGGCGGCGTATGCAGGGAGGGATATGGGTAATCGCAAGTTGGCATCGGCAGGAATGACCCGGGAACTTGAGGGAAAGGCGGGATCGCTTGCCTGGATGCAGCCGTTGCCTCAGGGCCAACCCAACCGGCCCGATCAACTAAAACAAGGCCACAAAAGCGACCAATGCAATCAGAACGCCGACGCACGGGATGAGCCAGAACTTGGTCCAATCGGTTTTCTTGAATGTCGCGCCGGTCTGCGGATCGGTCTCATCCGTGGTACACCACTGGTTGAGCCAGCCCGAGGCCTCCGTGCCGAGCCACATGCCCAGGCCGTAGGTTAAGACAGCGAAAAGCGATTGGCCGCTGTTCTTGATCGCGGCTGGGGCCGTTTGATCGACGTGAATGAATCCGGCTGCGAAGAAGAAATCGAAGCAGATGCCATGCAGAGCAACGCCGATCAACAAGATTGGCAGGGGGGCGCGCGACGCAAAGATGGCGTAGCGAACGCCCCAGGCCGCCATGCCGATGATGAGAACCCCGCGCATGCCGAGTTCCTTCAGGAACCAGGTAAGTGTGAACATGAAAAATATTTCCACCCACTGACCGACGGTCATGAGCGGCCCGACGTTCTCAGGCTTCACACCGGCCGAATTCTCCAGGAACAGTGCGGTCCAGCTGTAGTAAAAGGCCAGTGCCAAGGTGATGAAGAAGGAGACCCCAAAAAAAACCGCAAAGGAAAAGTCTGTAAGAAGATTAAAAGCATCGAGAAAGGGAATACCGGCCGTGCCGCTGGGCGGCGTGTGGGGCAAGAAAAAGGAATAGATGCCAAGTGCGGCCGACAGGATGGATGCCAGAATTAGCGGGCGGTTATTGACGAATTCTCCAGGCCTAATGAGCAAACGCAGAGAAAGACCGGCCGCGATCCAACCGATGGTGCCGAAAACTCGGATCAAGGGAAAATCCCGCTCGGCGTCCGGCATATGCGAAAAGCCCACGGAATTGACCAGCGCAAGCGTCGGCGCGTAGACGAGCGCATAGGCAAGAGCGACCCAATAAAACAACCGAGGTGTCCGGACGATCGCCATGCAGTAAAGAAGAGCGGCGCCAACGAGGTGCAGCACGCCCATGAGTTGCTCGCTGGCGAAATACTTGTCCGCGATCGTGCCGACGAACATCGGCGAGATGACAGTGCCCAGCGCCATCGTCGCATAAATCCGGCCGATTGCCGGGCGCGAAAAATGTAAGGAGTTGAGGTAATTCCCCAGCACGACGAACCAGGCGCCCCAGATTGCGAACTCCAGGAAGTTCATGATGGACAGCGGAATGCGCACGCCCAACTCTAGCGCTGGCTTTTCAACGGCCGCCTGAGCAAACAACATCAACGTGCTCACGTAATATCTCCTGCGATTTGCCGCGCGCTTGTACAATGAAACAAGTTGCCATGTTAGGCACGCCAACGCGACTTTGCAAGCGCCTGATTGCGAAATTACTGCGTTACCAGCCCGGAGCGCCAGCGACGGGATAGGGTAAGCCCCGTCGCTGGCGCTCCGGGCTGGTTGCCGGCATAGATTGGACCTCCCATGCAAATCGATTTCTACGGCCTCCATTTCGACGCCTCGCGCGTCACGGTCTATCTGTGGACCCCCTGGCGGGCGTCGGCGCTCGAACATCGACTCTTCAATGAGGTGAAACAACTTCCGGGCGTCCACCTGGAAACGGCGCCCGATGAGATGCGCATCCAGATCAGCGATGAGAAGGCGTTCAATCAGGCAATGCAAAACATGTCGCGCCTGCTCAAGGGCTGGCAGGAGGAAGCGACCGGCGCCGGCAAGGAACGACGCGCCTACCGCTGGCTCTTCGAAGGCGACACCGACGAGCACGGCTACGATCACGCCAACGAGGTCGCCTGTCTCTGGATCTACCTCCGCGCCGGCATCGACCATGGCGATCTCGAAGCTGACGAACCGGGCGAATGGGTTGACATGAACGGCTTCGGCCTACGCCTCTGGCCCGTCGGACGTTGAACGGCGACAAGCCCAGGGATGAGCGCAGCGAATCCCTGGGATCATTTTTGGGATGACCATGGTAAATCCCTCCCCCTGGCGTGCCTGGTGCTTCCTGGTCTGGCTCAGTTTCCAACGGCAGGCGCGGGCGCACATGATGATCTGGATCGCCCTTGGCCTGCTGGCCCTTTCCCTGCTCATCGTCTTCATCAACACGCAAGGCGAACGCTGGTCGATGGCGAGATGGAGCTTTCCGCGCGGCAAGGGTGTCACCTACGCCCAGCATGTCGATCATGTCGCTTTCGCCGGCAGCCTGCCGTTCCCCGATCCCGCGGCTGCGGTTTCCGCCATGGCCCATGCCGGGTATTACGCGGCGATCCATCAGGGAACGGGCTTCTTCCTTTTTTCAAACCTGATCGTCTTCTCGCTGTTTACGACTTTCTTGTTGCCGCTTTGGACCACCAGCTTTGCGACCGAGGGGTTGGGCCGAGAGCGCGAGGCTCAGAATCTGCTTTGGGTCTTGACGCGCCCGATTCCACGGCCGGCAATCTTCATGGCAAAATACGTTGCCCTGTTGCCCTGGTGCCTGGCCATGAACCTGGGCGGGTTCGCGTTTCTTTGTCTCGCGGGTGGATCGCCTGGGCGGCTGGCGCTGGAAATCTATTGGCCCGGCGTGTTCTGGGGCACGCTGGCGTTCTCGGCGTTATTTCACCTGATGGCGGCCTGTGCTCGGCGCGCAGCCATCGTCGCGCTGCTGTATGCTTTTTTTCTGGAGACGATCCTGGGCAACATGCCGGGGCAGTTCAAACGCCTGTCGCTCAGTTTCTACACGCGCTGTCTGATGTTCGACCGCGCCCACGAATGGGGTGTCCACCCCGAGCGACCGGTCTGGTATGACCCCGTCAGCGGTACAACCGCGTGGCTGGTCCTGGCGGCCGTAACGATCGCGTGCCTGGTAATTGGCGCGGTCCTGTTTACGCGAAACGAGTACCTGGATGTCAACTGATTTGCCGTGAACGAACGCGCGGCGCCGCGCGGGCGCTAAACGAATTCAGCGATTTGACATCAGCGTTGCGATGGGCCGAGTCTCGGGGATGTTGTCGAGGATGATGCGCACGATCACTAGGAGCGGTACGGCCAGGATCATGCCGACGATGCCCCAGATGGCGCCCCAGAACGCCAGCGCCAAAAGGATCAAGAGCGGGCTGACATCGAGGCGCTGGCCGGCGATTCTCGGCTCCAGGTAGGCGCCGATCCCCTGCTGCACGCCCACCAGCAAGGCCGCGATGACCGCGCCTTTCCAAACTTCGTCAAACTGCAGGAAGCTCAGAACGATTGGCAAGGCCACCGCGACCAGACTGCCCAGATAGGGAATATAATTGAGCAGAAAAATAAGGATGCCCCAGGTGGCGGCGAACTCGACCTCGAAAACGGCCAGGACCGCGTAAGACAACAGACCCGCCAGCGCGCTTACCAGCGTCTTGACCGCGACGTACTGCCCGATCGCCAGGTTGATGGTCTCCACCACGCCAAGGATTCGCATTCCCTGGTGCGCGCCGAACGCCAGGGCCAGACGCCGAGGGAAGCTCACTTTTTCCGCAATCACGAACAAAATGAACAGGAATGTCGTCACGGCCCAGGTCGTGAAATCGCCAAACCGGCGCGCGATCGCCTGCGTCGCCGCCGTGATGTCTTCCGAGGAAACATGAATTTCGCGCAGGAAGTGCTTTTGCAACTCGGGCGTCTTGAAGGGCAAGCGTTCCGCGCCGCCGCGAATCATGGCATCGAGGCGGTCCTCATATTTGAGAAGTTTGTCGCGATCGGCCAGCTGGCTGAGATTCGTGTAGATCAGCAGGCCGACCGCCAGCACGCCTAGCATGACCAGGGCGACGATCACAATGTAGGCCAGAAGGGAGGGTATTCCCTTGCGCACCAGCCAGCGATGGATCGGGTGCATCATGAAGGTGAGAAACATCGCGATGAAGAACGGCTGGAGGACATCGCGGAATTTTTCCAACAGATGGATGCTCAGGACCAGAAGCAACAGAATGTACGCCGCCATGCGCGTGCGGCGCAGAAACGTGGCGCCTTCGCTGTTAGGCGGTGCCGGCGGTGCTTCGCTGGGCGTGGTGGACATGGCGGTTCCTTGTGGTGACGTTGCTTGCGTTGTATTCATTGGGGATTTGCTTGACAGCGCCGTGGCGCCACGGTTTGATAGGTGGTGACAAAGGAAGCCCCGGGGATCGAACATGAAAATGAAATACGCGCTGATCGTGTTTTTCCTTGCCGCCGCCGTCCGCGCCGACGAAGGCATGTGGGTCTTGAATAACTTGCCGAAGGACCTGCTCAAGAAAAAGTATGACTTCGACCTCACCGACGCCTGGCGCGACCGGGCCATGAAAGCGTCGATTCGCTTCAACAACGGCGGGTCCGGCAGCTTCGTCTCGCCCAACGGCCTGGCGATCACCAACCACCATATCGGCTCCGACTTGATCCAGAAGCTCTCGACAAAAGAGAGAGATCTACACAAGCACGGCTTTCACGCCAAGACCATCGAGGACGAATTGAAATGCCCCGACCTCGAACTCAACGTCCTGCAAGAAATCATCGACGTGACCAAGGACGTGCAAGCGGCCGTCAAGCCGGGGATGACACCCGCCCAGGCACTCGCCGCCCGCAAGGCGATTTTCGCCAAGATCACCAAGGCGTCGCTCGCCAAGACCGGCCTGCGCTCCGATATCGTCACGCTTTATCACGGCGCCCAGTATCATCTCTATCGCTACAAGAAGTACACCGACGTCCGGCTCGTGTTCGCTCCCGAGTACCAGATCGCTTTCTTCGGCGGCGATTCCGACAACTTCGAGTACCCGCGCTACAACCTCGACATCTGCTTCTTCCGCGTCTACGAGAACGGCCGGCCGGCATTGACGCCGGATTACTTCAAGTTCAGCACAGTGGGGCCGAAGGAAAAAGAGCTCGTGTTCGTTTCAGGTCATCCGGGGAGGACGAATCGGTTGGAGACGTTATCCCACCTGCAGCGCCGGCGCGACGTGACGCTTCCCTACATGTTAAACATGCTTCGCTATCGTGAAGCCTGGTTGAACCAGTACGCGGAAAAGGGACCCGAGCCGCGGCGCCTGGCCCAGCGCGATCTTTTTCCCGTGGCCAACGCCCGCAAGGCGCTCACCGGTCAGTTTCATGGGCTGGTTGATCCGGCCATCATGAAAAGCAAGGAAGCCGTCGAGGAAGCTCTGAAGCCAAAGGACCCAAAATCCTGGAAGCCATGGAACCATTTGCGCGACATTCACGATCGTTTCGCCAAGTTCGAGGTTTTTTACTATCTGTGGGAACGCGGCGACGCCCTGGACAGCCGGCTTCACCGCATCGCCAGGCATCTGGTTCGGCTTGCTGCGGAGCTTCCGAAAGACGACGGCAAGCGCCTGCCCGAGTATCGCAGCTCGGCCCTCGAATCGCTCAAGTTCCAGCTCTTTTCTCCCGTGCCGATCTCGAAGGAATACGAACAGATGAAGCTGATCGGCTCGCTTTTCTTTTCCGCGGAAATGAAACTTGGTCCCACGACGCATGGTAAATCGATTCCGGATTTCGCCCGCGCATTGATTCAAGGAACCAAGCTCGACCATGTGGACGAGAGGAAGCGCCTCTTCGAAGGGGGCGCCAAGGCAATCAAGGAATCCAAGGATTCCATGATCGTCTTTGCACGCGAAAGCGATGCGTGGTTCCGAGATACACGGACCGAATTCGACGAGACCGAGGAACAGCAAAGCCAGGCCTACGCCGACATCGCCAAAATCCGCTTCAAGAAGTTCGGCACCTCCATCGCCCCCGACGCCACCTTCACCCTTCGCCTGGCGTTCGGAACGGTCCAGGGATATGAGGTTGACGGCCAAAAACTCGGCTACACCACGACCTTCGAGCAGATGTACGCCCGGGCCAAGGAGCAGGAGCATCATCATCCGTTCGATCTGCCCAAACGCTGGCTTGACGGCAAAAAGAAACTTGACCTGAAGACGCCGTTCAACTTCGTGTCAACCGCTGACACCATCGGCGGCAACTCCGGCAGCCCGGTCCTGAATCGAAAGGGCGAGTTCGTCGGCATCAACTTCGATCGCAATCGCCACGGCCTGGTGCGCAACTTCGTTTACACCGATCGTCAAGCCAGACATATCTCCGTGCATTCCCGCGCGATCCTGGAATCGCTGCGGAAACTCTATGACGCGGAAGGATTGATCAAGGAACTCGTGCAAAAATGAATGGCGAGCCGGGCCCGGTAAGGGGCCGGTTGAGGTTGGCGAGAACAACCGGCCTCTCGCGGCGCCCGTCTCCTCGATCAGGTTTTTTCATTCGGCGCCGCCTTCGCCACCGGCGCGCGCGTCAACCACACCAGGACCTTGACGCAAACCCACAACAGCAGGGCCAGCACCAGAGGGACCGGCAGCCAGGGCGTCACCGCGATGGCGACAATTGCCACCGATTGCAAGAAGCCCACGAACAGGTCCCATGATTCCGTCCAGGTGGTTTCCGCGCGCGTACCGAAGTCTTGCGGTGCGGGCCGATCATCCGGCTTTCTTTCCCCCGTCTTTTGACGTTCGCGTAACTGAACGGAAACCGTGGTGAGGTCGGTCAGGTTGGCCCAGAGTTTGAGGCGCCCCTCGCTCATGTTGATGTCGCGCGTGATGTTGTCCAGTTCGCGTTTGACCGTGAAGAACTGTTGCAGGTCGCGGTCGCCGGTTTTCTCCAGGAGTTTGCGAACGGCGTCGCGCTCGGCTTGTTTATTCTTGATTTCCGCGTCGAGATCGAAATAGGCCGCGGTAATGTCCTCCGACTGAAGCGTGTTCCGTTCGACATCGCCGAGCTTGACGACGCCGTCGCGGAACGAGTCAAGCTTTTCCACTGGCACGCGCAGGCGGAACGTCCCGTTGCGCTGCGAGCCGGGAGAGTTGTTGATCTCCTCGTGCGCGGTGATGGTCCGGGTTTCCTTGATAAGCGTTTTCAAATCATCCCAGGATTTGTCGAAGTCCTTGACGATGACCTTCAGATCGGCCGTGTACTTGATTTTGCGCGGTTGTTCGACCTTGGGTTTCTTTTGGCCTGGCGGTGCGGGTTCCTTCGGCTGCTGCTTTCCACCAGGCACATCTTGGCCAACGAAATGCTCGTTCGCGGCCTGGTCCTGAGGGGCCTGGGGTGCTTCACCCCTTTTCGCGGCGTCCTTCATGCCCACGGCGACACGCGGGGCTTTTTCGGCTGAGCCGCAGCCAGTGCAAATCGGCAGAACAAAAACAATCAGCATCAGAAATGAGCGCATGACAGCCTCGCGGAAAGGAGCGGGGTGGCGTTTCCTACTTCTTACGATACGAACTGCCCACTTTTATTCCGCGAGTCCTACCCGAAGCCGGCCGACGTGCCCCACCCCCCCGGCGACGGGCACGCCGGCGCGGAGCAAAATCAGACCTGAAAAACCAGGCGAATTTCGTTCTCGGTGAGGGAATTCACCAGCAGGTCCAGTTTGCCGTCGCCATTCATGTCGGCGGCTGCCAGGTACTGAGGGGAGTGGCCCGTATCGATTGAAATCGGGGCGAAAAAGGCGCCGGTGCCCTTGCCGCGAAGTAAGGTGAGGCTGGCGCTGTTTTTGTTGGCGACGAACAGGTCCATTTTGCCGTCCTTGTTGAAATCTCCAGCGATCACGGCACTCGGGGTGTTGCCGACGGGGACGTTGACCGCCGGGGCGAAGGCGCCGCTGCCCGTTCCCATGACGATGCTGATGTCATTGCTGTTGCCATTGGTGACGACGACGTCCTGTTTGCCATCGCCGTTGAGGTCGGTGGTGATAAGGGAACTCGGGGCGTCGCCGACGGCGTAGGAAGTCGCCGCCAGGAAGCTGGGGGTTGAGGCGCCGGTGGGCGTCGTGTTGATCCGGAGGTGGATTTTGTCAGCGCCGGGTTCGGTGAAGATCAAGTCGGTTTTTTTGTCGCCGTTGACATCCTGGACATGGAGGTAAGTGGAAGCGTTCGCTCCGATGTAGGTTTTGGTGTCGCCGAAGGTGCCGTCGCCGTTGCCCAGGCGGATACCGATGGTGTCGTCAAAGAAGTTCGGCGTGATGATGTCGAGCTTTTTATCGCCATTGATGTCTTTGACGAGAACATTCTGGGGCCCATTCCCCATGGTGTAGTGGACGGCGGCCTGAAACGTGCCGTTGCCGTTGCCAAGGAGAACGCTGACGTCATCGCCGATGGTATTGGAGACGACGAGGTCGAGTTTTTTGTCGCCGTTGACGTCGGCCGCGACGAGCCCGGTTGGGCCGTCGCCGACCGCGTAGGCGACGGGGACCTTGAACTGTTTGCCGCCCGCGGCGATGAGAATACTGACCTGGTCGTCCGCGGGATTGAGTACGGCGACGTCCTTTTTGCCATCTTGGTTGAAATCCCCAACGGCGAGTGCGGCAGGCGCCGTGCCGGCCTTGACCGCGAGGGGAGCCAGGAAAGTGGGCCCGACCCCGGCCGACGACACGAAACGGATCTGGTGCTCGTTATTTGCGTTGACGACGATATCGAGCCTGCCATCTTTGTTGAAGTCGGCGGTCGTCAAATGTTGGGGGTTGTCGCCCACGTCGATGTTGACCGGCGCCTCGAAGGTTGCGTTGCCATTTCCCTTCAGGAACTGAACTTTGTCCGTTGCCGGGTTGGCAATGAACAGATCGAGTTTAGCATCGCCATCGAAGTTGCCGATGACGATGTCGGTAGGCGTCCCGCCGACAGCGTAGTTGATGGGTGAGGTAAACTTGCCGTGTTGTCGCCCAGCAGGATGCTGACGTCGCCGCTGAAGGCATTGAGGACGGCGAGGTCCTTTTTCTTGTCGCCATTCAGATCGGCGATGGCGACGCTAAAGGGCCCGTCACCGGCGGCGAAGGCCTGCCCCACCTGGAAGGACGGGGTGCCGGAGCCATTAACCCCGTTGCCCAGGCGAACTAGCACTTCGTCGTTGAGCGTGCCAAGGATGACGACGTCCACCTTGCCGTCGCCGTTCAGGTCGTCGGCCGCCAGGTGGGCCGGATTGGTCCCCGCGACGTAGGTCTTGGCGCTGCCGAACGTACCGTCGCCAATGCCCAGGCGAATCGTGAAGGTGGCATCGAAGTAGTTGGGTGTTGCGAAATCCAGCTTCTTGTCGTTGTTGAGGTCCTTGACGACGACATTCTGCGGGCCATCGCCCAGGGTGTAGTTCACGGCCGGCTTGAAGGTTCCGGCGCCGTTGCCCAGGAGGACACTGGCGTCGTCGCTGCCGGTGTTGCTGACCACCAAGTCGAGTTTTTTGTCGCCATTGAAGTCGCCCGCCGCAATGCCGACGGGCTGATCGCCAACGGCATAGCTGACCGGCGCCTTGAATTTGCCATTGCCCAGGCCCAGGAGAATTTGAATCTGATCGGTCGTCGGACTGACGACGGCGATGTCCATTTTGCCGTCCCGATTGAAATCGCCCTTGAAGACATCGCCCGGGGAATTGCCAGCCTCCGAGGCGATCGGCGCGAAGAACGCCGGCATGAGGCGCGTCTCAAGCCCCTCGATGGCGGGAACAAATCGCCGGGTGAGGATCGGCTTACGCGCGGATCGGCCAGAAAGGGATTGACACATGGAATCCAGGAATCGCTTGAACATGACGCGCCTCACTCGTGGCGAGGCCAAACGCAAGCGACTCCCGACGGGAAATCCAGCCTCGCGTTTTGCCCCTCGCACCAGCCAGACGCGCGCGGACGACGTGTGTGACCCGAAACAAAAAAAAAGGTCTTGTGAGGCGGACGCGATGGCGACGGGCATTTTGCTCCCGGGCCCTCGCTCACCCGTCCGCTTCATGCCAGCCGAACAAGCCGTGACGCGGGACTAGCGCCGATACACCGTCTCGCCAACTCTTGCGCTCTTGTTCAGTTTGTTTTCGACGTGCAACCCTTCCAGAATGAACTCCATGACGCTGGCGATAAGGGCCGATTCCGCCTGGCTCCGGATCGCCTGCAATTCGGGGCGCTCGACGTATTTCATTACCGCCGTTCGCAGGATCGGAATCTCGTTCAGTTTTGTCAGGTATTCCGCCGCCGGCAGCTTGTCGCCGGTTTGAATCGTCTTGCCTCCCTCGAACCATTCGACCAGGCCGCGGAATTGCTTGATCTCGAATGTCGCCTCAAAGAGGTTTTTAATCGCCTCGCCCAGAAGTTTGGCAAGGACTTTTTCCTCCGCGCCGTCATCCTCACTCAATGTCAACTCGATCTTGCCGCGCGTGCTGGCGGCCAGGTACGCCAGATCGCTGACGCGCGGCACCGTCAGGTTCTCGCCAACCAGCAGCGCCCGGCGTTCGGCGTTCGAGACCATGTTCTCCATGTTGGCGATTGCCATGCGGACGCTGACGCCGGATTGCTGATTGATCGCCTGGCTCGTGCGCGCCAGTCGAGCGGTCTCCTCCAGGATTTCTTTCATGAAAGCTGGGACGAGCACCCTCACCCCCGACCCCTCTCCCAAAGGGAGAGGTGAGGCGGCGCGATCCGTCCACGCGTTCGCGTCGGTGATGGCGATGCCGATCTCGCGCGTCAGTGGATAATGCGTGCGGATGACGCTGCCGATGCGGTCTTTCAGCGGGGTGACGATGCGGCCACGGTTCGTGTAGTCTTCAGGGTTGGCGCTGAACACCAGGCACAAATCAAGATCGAGCCGCACGGGATAGCCGCGGATTTGGATATCGCGTTCTTCCAGCACGTTGAACATGCCGACCTGGATTTTCGCGCTCAGGTCGGGCAACTCATTCATGCAGAAAATTCCGCGATTGGAGCGCGGAATCAGGCCGAAATGCATCGTCAAATCGCTCGACAGATAACGCCCCTCGGCATGTTTGATCATGTCGATCTCGCCGATCAGGTCGGCGATGGTCACGTCGGGCGTGGCCAGCTTTTCGTGATAGCGCGCCTGCGGCCCGATCCAGTCGATTGGCGTATCGTCGCCGTGCCTGGCGATCAGGTCCTTCGCGTATCGGCTCAATGGCCTGAGCGGATCGTCGTTGACCTCGCTGCCCGCGACGATTGGAATGGCGTCGTCCAGAAGGTAAACCAGCTGGCGCAGCATGCGCGTCTTGGCCTGCCCGCGCAGGCCGAGGAAGAGCATGTCGTGTCTGGAGAGGATGGCGTTTTGAACTTGAGGCAAGACCGTCTCGTCGTACCCGAGGATGCCATCGAAGATCGGCTCGCCGTTTTTGAGCTTGCGGATGAGGTTCCGCCGCATTTCGTCTTTGATGCCGAGGCTCTGATATCCGGAGGCTTTGAGTTCGCCGAGGGTTCGTGGTTGGTTCATGCGGATATTATAGGTGGCCACCCCGTCAAAATGAATCGGTTGGCGACGCTTCGTGGAAGCGTTGCGATTGACGCTGCGGCGAAACGTCGCACATCATGTTAGTCGTCATAGTCTCTCGGCCGCCGGCGTTTGGGTTTCCTGGCGGGCGTGCTGCCGCTGTTGGCAACCATGTAGATGACGAACCCGATCCCGCCGATCGCGAGGAGAACGAACAGGACGCCGCCGATGATCAGTCCGACGATGAGTCCGGTGCGGCGCGGCGCGGAGCCTTCCTCCTGGTTTTGCGGCTGGAGTTCGGGGGCGGGAGCGCCGCCGCCGGGCTGATTGTTGGGGCCGCCGGTGTTGGGTCCTGGTCCTGGAGGTTTGGGAACGGGAGTGTTGGGGACGGGCGGATTGATGTTGGGGTTCGGGCCGCCGGGGAATGGGTTCCCGCCGCCGCCGGGGTTGAGGTTGCCCGGGCCGCCGATGCCATTGATGATGCGAACGCCACAGAACTGGCAGGTGCCAGGTGGGAAGGCGCCAGTGCCGATGACGCGCCGGCATTTGCCACAACTCCACTCGCGTTGAAAGCCACCGCCAATTTGGCCGCCGCCGAACTGCCCGCCGATTTGCCCGCCGGGCCGAGGTCCGGGTCCACCGCCGATCTGACCGCCGATCTGCCCGCCTGGTTGGGGAATGCCGCCAAGTTGGCCACCGATTTGCCCGCCGATTTGGCCGCCGGGTTGGGGGAAGCCGCCGATCTGACCGCCGGGTTGCGGCGCTCCACCGAACTGCCCGCCCGGCCGTGGTCCAGGACCACCTCCGAATTGCCCGCCGCCTGGCGGTTGACCACCTCCACCCGCGCCGCCCGGTCGAAACTGGGCCTGCAAACTGCCCGTCAGCAGGATTACGGCCACGGGACCTGCCAACGCAGCCACCACGGCCACACGCATCGCACGCGGAGTCCAGCGCATCGGAGAGCCTCCCTGATTGGGGGAAGGATAATAGAGAAGAATATAGCCGACCGGGGATGCGAGATCAATCACATTTCCGGCGCCTGTCCGATTTAACGCCGGCCTTCCGATTCAAAGCGCCTCGTGAATGGCGTGGGCGAACTGGTCGTGAATGTCAAGCCGTACGAATGGCCAGTCCAGCGGCGCTCCATGGAAATCCCGCCCCCGGTTCCGGTGTTAGCCCCAACCCCCGCCAAGACGCGCGCCAACCGCAAGCGCGGGCCGAAACCAGCATGCGAGACGCGCGGGTGATTCCAATTGATGTCGCCAATTCTGCGTCGGTCGCACGGCGCACGTCTCGATGCCCAGGCACACTAGTAAGTGAATAGTCGTAATAGCGTCGTAAGTCGTTGTGGTGCGATTATTTGCGGTGATTTTTCTGAGGACTTCTCACGAGACCGGGGGTATGGGCGGCACCAGGGATGCAACCCTGTTATGGCTCGGCAAAACGTCGGAAACACCGATTTTTTCCACGTTTGCGCGCGTTCAAGGCAACAGGGGCGCACGTTCCGGGGGGCCACGGGCGACGATGCGACAACTGACATTGCAAACGCGCCCAAGCCCCGCCCCGAGCGCAGCGAAGGGCGGGGATCATGCCACGCCTCATGCCGCCGGCCTCACGCAACTCGCCCGGTAAGCCGGCGAGCGCGAAAGTCGATTGACTTCAGCCGGTGGCGATGAATAATCCAAAAAGTGGAAAAAGTCTCGTGCGTCAAAAAGGGTCCCGATACTTTTTCCCACGTTTTTGCGTGCCAGAGGGAGCAGAAACCCACGTTCCGGTGGGGCCACCGGCTGGCGCTTACGGGACCCGCCAGTTCAGTATTGGCGATTCTGTCAACCGACCTTGCAAATCAAACGAACCACCCCGCCATCCTGCCATTGACTTGCAAGGTTGCCTTCGCCGGATTGAATGCGGCGCCGTCGCTTTCGTACGCCACGGTGATAGTCCGAAGTCCTGGAGCGAGGCTGGCAAAAATTGACGCAACGCCGTTGGCGTTAACGGTTCCGCTACCAAGAAGTTTTTTGATGCCGTTGATGATTTCGTAAAAACTCACCGTCCCGGATGGGACACCGCCGCCCGGCGTCGAGGTAATCTTGCTGTAAAGGTAGGCGCCGGTCGCCGTTGATTTTGAACTAATCGCGGCCTTCGTGAAATTGCTCACCATTTGCGTTCGCTCGGCCGCTGAGTTCGTGAAGTTCGCGGTGCTCGCTTTGTATTCGGCGGTGACCGTGTATTCGCCCGGATTGCTTGGGAAAACAAAGACTGGCGACTTCGCTCGGCCGTTGACCAACTTAACTGGGTTGAGAACCATCGAGCCAGTTGGACCCGCGACTTTGAAGGTCACGGTTCCGCCCGGAATTCGGCCGGTATCGGACGTGACAACAACGGCGAACGTTGTTTTTCTTTCCACGGCCAAAATCGTCGGGGACGGGGTCAGTTTTACGGTGGTCGAAGAGGCCGCCACGTCCACAGTCAGCGCGTCATCGCTTGTGACGTACTTGCGATTTCCGAGATATGTGGCGGAAACCGCATGCCAACCCTCCGGGAGTTTTATTTGGAGGACGGCTCGCCCGTTGAGCAGGTTCATTCGCCGCACGATCGTGTCACCGATGCGGAAAACCACCGTGCCAGCGGGAAGACCAACTGCGCCGCCTGTTGGGTTGACCGTTGCTATCAAGAAGGTGGTCTTCCCGTATGCGGCGGAGCCCGCTGTCGTAAGCGTCGTCGATGTAGCGATCTGAGTTGGCGTTGTCGGCGGATTATTCCACAGCGCGAAATCATAATTCGTCGCGACCTCACCTTCGCCAATGACGATTTGCGAAAACCCCCAATCAACGATGGTCCCGCCAAGCGAGCCCAACGACAAAGGGCCAGGGAGATAATTGGCGGGGCGCTGGATGGCGAGGGTATAGATACCAGGATCAACAAAGAAATCGTAAAAACCGGTCGCATCAGTGAGCGTGGTTTCATCGATTTGCGTTCCGGCACCGGTGAGGCCACTCAGCCGCACAGGCACACTGGAAACCCCAAATTCGCCGGCGTCGCGCAGACCATTCTGATTCGCATCGACGAAAACGAAACCAGACGGATCAGTCGGGCCGACTGGCGGCGCGTCCAAACTGGTGAAGGGTTGGTTCGGCAGCAAGACTTGCCATGCACGCTGGTAGTACGCCCAACGCCCCGAATAGTTGATGCCTGCAAGGTCGCTATCAGGAAGTGGCGCGTTTGCGCCCTTCGTAATAAACCGGGTAATTTCGCGAAACGCCGGCGAATTCTGATTCGCAAGCGTGCTCAGGTCCACACCGTTCGCTTGTTTCCAATACCAAGCGGCTACCCGAAAACCCACTTGTGGCCGAGTGGTGTCTGCTACCAGTTCCGGATGCGAGACCAAATCATATCCCAACGCGTTCCCGGCAGCGAGGTAGTTACCTTGGGTGGTCAACTGAAGTGGACCGCGACCGAAATAAATGCCCGTTGCGCCTATCTCACTCCATTCCCGTAACTCATTTGTCTCAACGGCCATTTGCGCCAGAATCGCCGCGAGACTGTTTGGGTTGGTAATACCGAACTCGTGAAGGGAATCATTTATGGGTCCAACGAATTTCTGCGCGTCGGCGACCGAGAGATCCTTCATAATGTCGCGCAGTTGCACCGAGCTAAGCATTTGTCCTGTTGAAGTGGTTTCGGTCTGGGCCGTGGTATTGGGGGCGGTGACGGTGAGCCTGATCACGCCAAGCGATCCTTCCGTGGACCAGTTACCGGCGTTGTCGGCGGTATGCAAACCAATGAAGTACGAACCAGGCGAGCCTAGCGAATCTGTGAACGACCCAGAAAACGGACCATTGCCGCTGACGTAGTCGCGTTTGATTTC
>JACPPF010000153.1 GCA_016191165.1 Planctomycetota bacterium | reverse complement strand
GCTGATGAGCATCTTCCGCACCCTGAAGCAACGCGGTCACAACCCGCTGCGGACGATCGTGTCGGCCCTGCGGATTTACGTGCAAACCGGCAAACTGCCGCCATTGCCGAGCAAAGTTACTTCAGGCGGCTAAAGAGTTACCGATTTTCTGATATTCGGATCCGCTCGCTCGCGTTCCGTTTCGGGTCGCGGCTATCCAGATCACTTCTCGATCTGCCAATCGCGCACGTTGGCGAACACGGCGCGCGGATCGAGGCGCGGCGTTCGCAGCGATGGGTGGACCAGCACGTGGAAATCGAGCTGCCAAAGCGGGATCGCGGGCATCGTCTCGGTGAGATGCGCGTGGACCGCCCGCATGTTGGCTTGCAGAGCGGCGAACTGGCGCTGGCGCGTGACCTCGCGCAGCAGTTCGTGCAACCGGGCGTCGTTGTCGTAGCCGAGGTAATTGCTGCCGCCGGCGCGAGTCGCGTCTTCCTGGCGGTCGAAGAAGAACGCCAGGCGGATCGGGTCGTCGAGACTTTCCACGGTCGTGTAGAGCAGATCGTAATCGCGGTCGCGGATCGCTTTTTGCAAAACATGGGTCGAAAGCGGTATCGCCTTCACGCCGATTTTGATCTTGGCGTCTTGAAACAGGGTCACGATGCCGGCGGCGATTTCTTCGCACGCCGACTTGACGCGCGGATCGCCAGCGGGATACTTGAGCGTCAAATCGAAAACGTTGGTTTCCGTCTTCACTTGCCGGGCGAGGGAGCGGGCGTTTTCGAGGTTGAACAATTCCATTGGCACGCCAGGCGCCGGGGCGCTGGCCCAGGAATGGCGCGGGAACAGTCCGTTGGCCGTGGCATGGTCCTTTTTGGGTTCGGCACGGAAGTGGCGATCCAGAAGCGCTTGCCGATCGATCGCCAGAGCCAACGCTCGCCTTACCGCGACGGACGCCAGCGTGGGTCTACGATGATTCACGGCCAGTAAATGCACGCAGGCTGATTTACCTGGGTTAATTTCCGCATACCCGAGCTGCTGGAGTGCCGCCCGCTGTTGGGTGGGAGCATCCAAGACGAGGTGAGGCGCGGGCCTGGGAAAATCCTTGCGGGCATCGCTCCAGGGCATCATGCGAATTTCCCGCACCGCGGCGATGGGCCGGCGCAGATCGCGAGAGTTCGATTGAAAGACGGCGTGCGGCGTCCCCTGATCGCGCTTCACGCCGAGATAGCGAAATGGCCCGCTGCCGACTGGAGCCTTTGCAAAATCCGCGTCATCGGCGCGCTGGAGCTGTTTGCCGCGATAGTATTGCGGCAAAATCCAGAACTGGGCCGCCGCAAGCGGGTCGAACAGGCCGTGCCGATTCGTAAGGGCAAAGCGAAATCGATTCGCTCCGCTCTGAGGCAACTCCAGGACCTCGCGCCACAACGCGGTGCGTCCTGCCGCGTCCGGTTGATTCATCAACAGCGCGGTGTGCCGAATGTCGGCGCTGGTCAGGCGTTCGCCGCTGGACCAAAAGACATCGCGGCGAATCTGGATCGAGCCGGCCAATCCGTCCGCGGGCAGATCGAGCGCCAGTTGCGGGCGATAGCGTTTGCCGAACGCTGCCGGGTATTCAACACGAAAGAGTCGATCAAACACCAACTCCAGGGCTTGGCGGTCGATCGAAGTATACGCTGTCGAGGGGGAAAGTTGTTCGGGCAGCGCGGGCACGGCGACGAGCAGCGTCCGAAAGGTTCCCTTGTGGCGGGCGAGAGTGTCCTGCGCGTCGGGAAGCCGAGGCCAAAGGGTTAGCGCTTCTTCAAGCGCCTGGACGGCTTTTGCGTCCGGCATCGCGCTGGCCTGCTTTTGCAGCGCCTCGGCGCGCTCCCGCAATGCCTTGTCGATTTCATCCGCGCCGCCAATTTGGTCGAAATGCGCCTCGATCCGGTCTAGCGTCGCGCGAGCGGCGGCGAAGTCCTTTCGATTTAATGCCGCCTTGCCTGTTTGCGTCCAGCAGTCGAGGATGGCCGTGCGCAGCGGACCCTCCCTGGCAGCGGTCGGGAGCCAGCGGTCGGCAAGAGCGTCCGCCGCGGCCTGGTCTTCGCGCAGGGACAGCAACCAATCCGCCCGCAGTTTTTCCAGCCGCGTTGCGAGTTTGGCGGCAAGGTCGGACGATGGCACCACCGCCAGCGGCGCGGCGCGGCGCTCGCTCAAGGAATGGCGCAGGGCGGCGCTCAGGACGACCTCCGCGATGCGATACGTCGCGGCGGCAGGCTTCTCGGCTTTGAGTAGCGAATCGACTCGCTTGAGCGTTTTTTCCTCGAAGTCGGGCGCGGCCGCGACATCACGTACCAGGGGGCCCCACGCCGGCGGCCAGGTGGCGGCCAGCGCAGGCAGGTCGCGCAGAAGCGGCGGCGCCTGCGCGGACGCCATCGACCAGGCGCCAAAAACCAGACCAGCACTGATCAGGGCGTTTCGCATACAATCGAGCCGGACGGCGAAGGAATTAAAGGCCCGCCTTGTGTGGGCCCCACGAGAGAGTATATTGGGGAAGAGCGAGGATCACCATGAGTTACAAGCCTATCGAATCCTATGGCGTCATCGGCGACTTGCACACCGTCGCCCTCGTCGGCAAGGACGGGTCGATCGACTGGTGCTGCCTGCCGAACTTCGATTCGCCAAGCGTTTTCGCGTCGATCCTTGATGATGTCAAGGGAGGCTATTTTCGCATTTCTAGCCTGTACGAGGCCGAGCACAAGCAGATGTATTTGCCGGACTCGAACGTGTTGTTGACACGTTTTTTGAGTGCGGAGGGCGTCGGCGAAGTGGTCGATTTCATGCCGGTGCAGGAGTCGGGGAAGAAGGTGCATCAGATCGTGCGCCTGGTGCGGGCGGTGCGCGGGGCCGTGCGTTTTCGGCTGGAATGCCGACCTGCGTTCGACTATGGCCGGCAGCCGCACCGGGTGGTGCTGGCGGGGCGCGGCGCCGTTTTTGAATCCGATGCGTTGAAGATCTCGCTGGTGAGTCGATTCCCACTTTGCCAGCAGGGCGACGGCGTTGTGGTCGAGTTTCTTCTCAATCCGGGAGAGACCACGACGTTCTTACTGCGCCAGATGGAAGAGGGGGAGGACGGCGACCTCCTGGAATCCCGCCTGATCGGGATCGACCTGCTCACGCAAACGCTCGCTTTTTGGCGCAACTGGCTCAAGAACTGCCGGTATTCGGGGCGCTGGTTCGAGATGGTGCATCGTTCCGCGCTGGTGTTGAAGTTGTTGACCTTTGCGCCGACCGGCGCGATCGTCGCGGCGCCGACGGCCGGGCTGCCCGAGGAGATCGGCGGCGTGCGCAACTGGGACTACCGCTACACCTGGATCCGCGATGCCGCCTTCACCATATACGTTCTTTTACGTATCGGCCTGACGCAGGAGGCCCAGCAGTTCATGGGCTGGCTTGAACAGCGGGCGATCGAAGGCGGGCGCGGCGCTCCCTTGCAGGTGATGTACCGCATCGATGGCAGCCACGAGATGCCCGAGATCACGCTCGACCATCTGGCGGGGTATCGCAACTCGCGCCCGGTGCGCGTGGGCAATGCCGCCTGTCAACAACTGCAACTCGACATCTTTGGCGAGTTGATGGATTCGATCTACCTCTACGATAACGATACCGCCGCCATTTCCTACGACTTCTGGCGCTACCTGCGCCGCATGCTGGACTGGGTCGCCGACAACTGGTTGCAGCCCGACGACGGCATCTGGGAGGTCCGCAGCGGACGGCAGCATTTCACCTATTCCAAGGTGCAATGCTGGGTGGCCCTCGACCGCGGCATCCGGCTGGCGCAAAAACGCAGCCTGCCGCTCGATCATACCCGCCTGATGGGCGAGCGCGACCGCATCTACGAGACCATCATGGCCAAGGGCTGGAACGCCGCGCGACGAACCTTCGTGCAACACTTCGACACCGACGCCGTGGACGCCTCCAGTTTGATCCTGTCCGTGGTGCGTTTCCTGTCGCCGACCGACCCGCGCATGCTCGGCACCCTCGACCGCATCATGGCGGAGCTGGTTTCCGATAGCCTGGTATACCGCTACGAGGTGGGCAAGGGCGCCGGCGATGGGCTGACGGGGCAGGAGGGAACATTCAACATGTGTACCTTCTGGCTCGTTGACGCCCTGACCCGCGCCGGGCGCATCGAAGAGGCGCGCTACATCTTCGAGAAGATGCTGACCTATGCCAACCACCTGGGCCTGTACTCCGAGGAGATCGGACCGCGCGGCGAGGCGCTGGGCAACTTTCCGCAGGCCTTCACCCACATCGGCGTCATCAGTGCCGCCTATCACCTTGACCGCAAATTGGGAAAGGGAGGATGAAGCAATGGCCCGCGAACCCGACTACCTGGGCGTCTCGGTCGCGGAATGGACCCGAGCCCTCAAGAGCGAGAACCCGATCCAGCGCCGCCTGGCCGTCTACGCCCTGGGGGAAATCGTTCCCCGTGCCACCTCCGCCGTGGGAGATTTGATTGCCGCTTTGGACGATCCCCAGCCTTACGTGCGGGTCTGGGCGGCGGCTGCGCTTGCCCGCATTGCCCCGGAGCGGGATGAGGCATTCGCGGTGTTTCGCGCAGCGCTTCAGGATGAACTGGCCTTCGTTCGCAGTCTGGCCGCCTGGCATCTCGGTCGCCTCGGCAGCCGGCTGGCGCGTGCCGAGGAAGCCATCGACCACGTCACCGCGCTCCTTGACGACGCCAACCCCAGCGTACGTGCCGAGGCCGAGCTGGCGCTGCATCAACTTTCGGGCAAGGGTGCTCCCCCGGTCGAGCTCCGCTCCCTCGTGAGCGGCTCGTGACAAGTCGGCTGCGTTGGCGCTTGAGATCCGTGCGACCCGCCAGTTATTCCCAGCGCGGCCAGGCCGCAACCGAATGCGGCAGGCCAAGTCTTGGCCACTCATGGAACCCAAAGCGGAGGAGCCAAAACCACGCTCGCTCCCAAATGCCGCCACGGAAAAACACGGAAGAAACACGGAAAAATTCGCGGGAGCGGTTTTGACCTTTGCTTTTTTCCGTTCTTCTTCTGATCCAAGACTGCGCAGCTTGCGGCGATTTTTGTCCAATCAGACGGGCAAAAAAATTCGCCGACAAGAACCTGCCACCTAATGGAAACACGAAAGGACGAAAACCGAAAAAGAACCAAAACTTTGGTCATGCCAGATCGACCATGTAAATGTCATGATGTCCCCCGAGTTGCTCGAAACGTTATTTCGCGTTTTCGTCCTTTCGTGATTCTTTTTGGGCGTCCGATTGGGTTTCGGCTTGGCCGCGCTGGGCGTTTCCGTAGCTCACTATCCTGTGAGCCGAACGCGCCGGGCATTGTCGTCTCCGGGTCAACCACGAATTCACTCGCGCCTGGCGGAAGGTCTCGTTCAAGTGAAGGTCACAGCGAGCCGCCGGGCTTGTCCCGGCGGTGCATCCCAATCGGCCTGGGTTCACCGCCGGGACGAGCCCGGCGGCTCGCGGTTTGTTTGTAGTCCTAAATTCGATGGACTTGAACCAAGCCGACTTCTCACGAAACGCGGGCGGCAGTCCGCCGGGGCGGCGCGTCTCGTGTGCCGAGCCGAGCTTGGTAAGGAGCCGAATGAAGCGCACGCCATGACGCGACCGCCCATGAACATTTCGAGTCGCTTCATTGCAGGTTTCTTTGGGTTGAAGGGAGGTTGTGGTACGGTTCGATGGCCTACCCCGGTGCTTGCGCGCCGGGCTGGTAGGGGACTTCCGCGGAGGTCGCCGGGTCGGGCCGGACAGACGCATGGGCCTCCGAAGCCGTCGTTCAAGACACCGCATGGTTTTCGTGTTTCCGCTCGCATTTTGCGGCCTGGGCACGTATGCTGAACTTTTTGCCCTGCGCCCCGGAATGCGCCTGACGCGGAGCCGATTCATGAACAATCCCTCGAAGGTTTTTTTCGCGATGCTGATCATCGCGGGCGTTGCCGTGGCGGCGTTTTTCACGATCGGTCCGCCGGCGGAGAAGGTGTACGCGTCGCCGCGGGAGGTTTTCGACGGGGCGCACAAGGCCAAATTGAAGAACGATGTCCGGGCGTGGTTCCAATGTTTGACGGATGGATCACGGGATGTGTTGACGGCCACCAGCATCGTTTACCTCGTTGACCTGAGGCAAAAGCTCGCTGGCATTGGCAAGGCCGATCGCGAGGCCGACGCGCGCGACATCGACAAGCTTCTCGCCAAACATCGCTTGCGTGAGGATTTTCTGGACCGATTCAAGGGCAAGGCCGAGATTCTGGTCAATCCGCAGGCGACCGTGGAAGACCGTGTCGAGATCGCGCGGGCGCTGCTGGCGCCGGTGAGCGACCGCGTCGGGTTGGCGGCCGAAACGCACAAAATGTTGGGTCAAATCCTGCCTGATTTTGACATCAATCCCTACAAGGGCGGCAAGCTGATCGACGATCCCAAAATCTCGGGCGAATCCGCCAAGGGAATCGTCATGATGGAGAAAGGCGCCGCCAGGCCGATCGCGTTTCGCAAACAACTCGACAGCTGGCGCATCGACCTGCTGGCAACCGAACGCACACCCCAGATTCCACTTGACCTCAAGTGAGACGTGATCCTCAGAAGTTCGACGGACCCATCCCCCATGTCTGAATTCCTTTTCGTCTACGGCACCTTGAAACGTCGCAGCCGGCATCCGATGGCGCGGCGTTTGGAAGAACGGGCGCGCTTCGAAGCCGCCGGCACGGTTGCCGGAAGGCTTTACAACCTCGGCCATTTTCCAGGCCTGAAGGAGCCGCGCACTCAGGGCGATCGGGTGTGGGGCGATGTCTACGACCTGGGCGACGACGCCGCGACCATTCTGCGCGACATGGACGCCTACGAAGACGCCGAGTCGCCGCCGCCAACCCCGTATGAACGCAAGCGGACCCTCGTGACGCTTGATAACGGCGGCGCGCTCTCGGCCTGGGTCTACTGGTATCTCGGCGACGTGCGTGAAGATCAACTCATCGAGTCCGGAAGTTTTGAATGGAATTGCGAGCAAGCCCCGGGGTGAGCGCAGCGAACCCCGGGGATGGTGGATCCGGATCCCAGCGGTTCGCTGCGCTCAATCCTGGGCGTCGCGGCTATTTGATGGCAAGCCGGTACACGTGCAGCGGGCCGCCCGTGTCGTGAGCGTCGATCAGCGAGAGGTAATAATCGCCATCGGCAGGAAGGACGACTTCAATCCGGGCGTCACGGTGCTCTTTGGTGAAATCGTCGTTCGAGGCCAGCAACTGCCCCTTCCCATCGTAGAGCGCCAGCACGGCATCGAGCGGGGAACCGTGACGCGACGCATGAACCTCGGCGAAAACTCGTTGGCCTTTCTTGCCCTGCAGGTGAAAGACATCGACATCCCGGGCCCGGCTGATCGTGCCGTCAACGACGATTGGTAGCGCGATCATCTGAGCCGCGTTGAAGCCGTCGTTGGGCTCCTGCTCAGCCGTCGCTGTTTCGACGCGCAGCACATGAGGTTTCGTCGCGCCGGTGGGTGTCACGACCACGAGCGATGCGGCGACGGTCTTGGCGTCGAGCTTGAGTTCGATGACGATTTGCGTGTCGCCGACCTGATCGGGATTCTTGTCTGGCACGCCGGCCTTTCCCTTGCTGAGGATCCTGGCCGAGCCGCCCGTTACCTTTACTTCGCTGGCGCTGTCGAGGTTTTTGCCGCGAATGGTCAGCTTGGTACTCTTGCCTGGCGCAGCCCCGAATGGGATGGTGAGCACGACACGTGGCCCCGGGCTGGGCTTCTTTTTTTCTTGCGCCAGGGTCGGAGCGAAAAGGACCAGGGTGCAACAGAAATACAGCAAGGCGCGCGGCATCATGGGTCAAAACCGTTGGTCAGGGGAGGGCGGGCGCAGGCTCAAGCGAACAGTTCGCGCACCGGCTCGCCGCGGTCGAGAATTTCGACCGGTCGGCCTTCCGGGTGCATCAGCCAGCGGCGCGGATCGACGCCGACCGCATCGTAAATTGTGTAGGCGACATCCGCCGGCGCAACGGGCCGGCGCGTCACATGGGCGCCGCGCCGATCCGTCTGCCCCAGCACCAGGCCGCCACGTGCGCCAGCGCCGGCAAAAACCAACGACGCCGCCGGGCCCCAGTGATCGCGCCCGCTTTCACGGTTGACGATCGGCGTGCGGCCAAACTCGCCCATCGCCACCACGAGCGTTGTCGCCAGCAAGCCGCGCTGGTCAAGGTCCTCGATGAGGGCCGAGAAGCCTTGATCGAATTCGGGTAGCTTTCGATTCAGGCTGTTCCAGATTTGGGAATGATGATCCCACCCGCCGTAGTTGACCGTCACGAAACGAACGTCGCGCTCGATCAAGCGGCGGGCGAGTAGCGCGCTTTGGCCGAACGTCGTGCGGCCATAGCGATCCCGAGTCTGGGTCGATTCCTGATCCATGACGAACGCGGTGCGCGCGTTTTGCGAGACGAGGATGTCGGCGGCGCGGCGCTGGAACTCACCGTAGGTTTGCAACTGATCGTTGCCATGAATCCGCTCGGAAAGCGAGTCCATCGCTTGCAGCAGGGATCGGCGCGCTCGATCGGCCTGGAGGTTGAAGGTCGCGGGTGGGGCGACATCGGGAACCTGGAAGTTCGCCTGGTTGGGATCGCCGGTGCGGAACGACTCATAGCGCCCGCCCAGCCAGGCGCTCTTGCCCAGCTCCCAGGTGAACGACGGATTGCGCGGGATCGACACATACGGCGGCAGCGCCCCGCGAAAGCCGAGCTGATGCGACACGACGGCCCCGATCGCGGGATAGTCGCCAAATGCCGAGCCGAATCGGCCGCACATCACCCAGTTGGTCGCCGTCTCGTGGTGGTCGTTGTTGTGCGCGCCCGAACGCACCAGGGCGACCTTGTCCATGACGCGGGCCATGCGTGGCAATAACTCGCCGATCTGGGTGCCGGGGACATTGGAGCTGATGGGCCGATAGATGCCGCGGATCTCCTCCGGCGCCTCGGGCTTGAGATCAAAGCTGTCATGGTGCGACAGCCCGCCGCCGAGGTAGACGAGAATCACCGAGCGAGCGCGCGGCTCACGGCGGTTCGGCTGCGCTTGCTGCGCGTGCAGCAGCGCCGGCAGCGTCAGGCCAAGCGTGCCGACGGCGCCGAGGCGCAGAAAATCGCGGCGCGTGGCGTTCTTTGTCGGTAAGACGATATCGAGCATGGATGCTCCTAAAACGGTTCTCAAGGTTCTTTCGAATTCAGGATCACGGCATATTCATCCGGATACGGATGCGCGCCACTCAAACTTACTTTCTCAACGAAGACAAACTGATACTCCTCGCTCACGGCATACTGGATCGCGATGAATTTCCCGACCACCAAACGGCTTTGCAATTTCACATTCTTGTAGTCGTATTTCGGTTCACCAACGTCCAGGGCTTCATTCGCGATTAGTTGAACCAGGCTCGAAAGCTCTTTCCAGAAGGATTGTGCCGACTGATTGAGTTTGGGGATTTCAGCAAGTCCTCTGATTCGTTGCTCAACTTTCGGATTGAAGGTGATTCGAAACATCCCGATCTCTCCCGTCAACCGGATGCGGCGACGATTGCTTACGTGCGGCCGTTGCCATCCGAAATCAAATGGTGGAGTGTGGGCGGCAACAAGTCGCGTAGAACCTCGCTCACCGGTCTGGCGGCGTTTTTGATCGTCTCGAATTGTTCGGGCGTCATGTCCATCTCTTCAACAGGAATCATGCTGCATACGATCTTGTGCAGGCTGTTTCGGTCCGCGCGAACCTCCGCCAGCTCGCGGCGCAGGCGTTCAATTTCCTCTCGCATTTCTTGCTCGTTCATGGAAAAACTCCTTCGCGGTCTTGGGACGAAGGTATTGTAGCACGTTGCCTTTTCCCAGGGGTTCGCTTCGCTCACGCCTGGGCCTCAATGGTTGAACAGGAACTCTTTGGTATTCATCAGCGCCCACATCAGGTCCGCGAAGGCGACCTGGCGATTGTTGGTGCGGGCGACATGTTCGTCGATGCGCTTACGTTCCGCTTCGGTGGGCAATCGCGACAGGGCGACGGTCATCAATTCGTCAATCAATTCCCGATCGGTCTTTTGGGTCTTGAGCATCCGTGCAAGCCGGCCGTACGACGCGCGAATTTTGCCGACGTTGGGGTCCCCGCCGAAAAGGTGCAGCGTCTGGGCCAGGTTGACCTCCGACGCGCGTTCACACGCACAGGCCGTCAGGCGCTCGGACCGCTTGAAAGCGCGGAAAAACGGTGACAGCGCGTTCGGGTCGGGAACCTGCACGGCGCGCAGTCCGCGCGGGTAACCTGGGAATTCATCGGCAACGCCAGTCAGCGTGTAGATCGCGTCGTGCAGCACCTCCGACGGAAGCCGGCGGGCGTAGTAGTGCGAATAGAAACGCTGGTCCTTCTCGTTCGTCGGCCTGGTCGCCGAGCTGAGTTGATACGCGCGCGAGTTGAGGATGAGCCGCATCAGGTGCTTGCGATCGTATTTCTTGGCGATGAACTCCCCGACGAGCGCTTTCCACAACGCGGGGTTCGTCGGCGGATTGCTGTCGCGCAGATCATCGATCGGCTCCACCAGGCCGACGTTGAAGTAATGCGCCCAGATGCGGTTGACCATGGCGCCGGCGAAGTATTCGTTGCTGGGATTGGTAATCCAATCGGCCAGCACCCTGCGCGGGTCGTCTCCCGGGGCTGCCTTCAGATCGGTGCGATCCAGCGGACGCGGGGGCAGGAACCTGCCCGTGCGCGGCTGCGACACGCCGACCGCGTTCTTGTTTTGATTTTTGTCCGGCAACGACACGGAGAGGGCGGTCGGGCCGAGCTTCGGATCCTTGCGGTCGAGCCGAATGCGCGAGAAGAAGCCCGCGAAATGGTAGTAATCGTCCTGCGTGTATTTTTCGAGCGGATGATTGTGGCATTGAGCGCAGCCGATGCGCACGCCGAGGAACGTCTGGGCGGCATTGGCGACGACGACCGACTGGTGCGAATCGCGATGTTCGCCGACGTTGACGATGAACCAGCCGATGGCGGGGTTCTCATGCGTCGTCCCGGTGACCGTCAAAAGTTCGCGCGTCATCTCGTCCCAGGGGCGATTGCGGGCGACTTGCGCGCGAATCCAGGCGTGAAAGGCGCGGATGCCCTTGACGCCGCGCACGTCGTGGTCGCTTTCCTTGCGGTTCATCAGCAGGTCGTTGAATTGCATCGTCCAGAAATCGATGAACTCCGGGCGCTCCAGCACGCGGTCGATCAGCCGGGCGTGCCGATTGGGCGCGGCATCGTTCAGGAATGCGCGGACCTCTTCAGGCGTCGGCAGCACGCCCATCGCGTCGAGGAAGACGCGCCGCACGAATGCCGCATCGCTAACCGCCGCCGACGGCGCGATACGCAGATCGTCGAGTTTCTTGAAGACGTGGGTGTCGATAAAGTTATTGCCGGGCTGATTCGATTCCTTCTTCACGGGCGTCGCAAACGGCGCGGTCACCAGCGCGACGGCGACCTGGCCCTGGTACATCGCCCGGATCGCGGTCTCGCCCGAGCGTTCCATCTTCACGACGCCTTCGGGCGACACCGAGGCCAGGCCCGCGTCGTTGGAATCGAACTTCGTCAACCAGGTCACGTCCCGGACCTGGCCGTCGCTATAATGCGCTTTCACCGTCAACGGCAACGTTGCTCCGGGCCTTAGGGAGCGTGACGCGGAGAGAATCTCGATGCGCCGCACCGTTGGCTCATCCTTGAGCATGCCCGGCGCGCCGGCGCGAATCCAGTCGAGGAGCACGCGGTACGCTCGGCTGCCGGCGCTCATCAGGACGCCCCCCTCGTGCGCCGCTTTGCCGGTCGGCTTGAGCAGGAATAGGCTCGCCTCGGGGTTGGTCGGGTTGATGCGGCGTGTGGTGTATTCGCGCGTGATCCAGGCGTGGTCCCATTCGGGCGCGTAACCGCGCAGCGACAGGCGGAACCCATTCTGCCCCGAACTCTTGCCGTGACAGGAGCCCTGATTGCAGCCGAAGCGCGTCAGGATCGGCTCGACATCGTTGACGAACGACGGCGCCGCGGTCTGGGCCAACACGATGGTCGGCTCCAGCCAAAGAACAGCGCAGGCAAGGAACAGGCATCGCGACATTTCGATTTCCTCGGGCGGGACGTCGGCAGGATGAGGCTTCAATCGGCGGGTTCTATAATCTACATCGTATCGTATTTGGCGAAAACTGATAGGACAAAAAATGTCATTGCCAATCGCGCAGCTCGGCCAGCCGGTGCTGCGGCAAGTTGCCGCGGTCGTGCCGATGGAGATGATCGCGCAGCCTGAGTTTCAGGCCTTCGTCCTGGAGATGATGGAGACCGTCTACAAGGAAAAGGGCGCGGGACTGGCGGCGCCGCAAGTGTTCGTCAGCCAGCGTGTCTTCGTCGGCATGATTGAGCCGCCGATGGAGGAGGGCGAAACTCCGGCCCTTGAGGTTTTCATCAACCCGACTGTCACCGCGGTCGGCACGAAACGAGTCCGGGCGTGGGAAGGTTGCCTGAGCTTTCCGGAATTGCTGGTTCTGGTGCCCCGTTTTGAATCCGTGCGGATCGAGTATACGAACCTGACCGGCGCGTTGTGCGTGAAGGACCTGGATGACTTCGCCGCCCGGGTTGTTCAACACGAGCTCGATCACCTGGAAGGCATCCTGACGATCGACCGCGCGGAGACGCCGCGCAATATCATCAAGGCGTCCGAGATTGAAGCCGTGCGTGAATCCACGGAAGGCGAAGAATGACCGCGCGTTCCCAATCCGCGGCGCCCTTGGAGATGCACCGATTGAGCATCTCAGGACGTCTCACGCTTTCCGGCCGTGTGGCGCGGTGAACCGGCGGCGCGCCATTCCTGGAATAGCGCCAGGCATTCGTCCCGGCATTCGACACACTGCTCGATTCTCACATTCCGGCGCGCGCGCATTGCCAGTTCCGCTGACGGAACCCAAAGCTCTGGAAAGCCGACTTTCACCGCATCCGTGATACTGGCCCCATAGACGATTCGGTCCACCTGCGTCCAGAGGAACGCGCTCATGCACATGGGGCAAGGTTCCAGAGTGCAGTACGCGGTGCAGCCGCGCAGGAAGATGCCCTGGACCGCGCGGGCACTCAGGCGAATGACATTCATCTCGGCATGCCCGGTCGGATCGAGATCGCGCCACACGGTATTGTGCGCCGCTTCCAGCAGGCGTCCTTCACGCACCATGGCCGCGCCGACGGGCACCTGTCCCGCGCGCAACCCCTCGCGCGCTATGCTTAGTGCGGAACCGAGGAATGCAACATCGTCCATCTCGTCATTCTAGCTGAGCCGCGAACCAACGTCCCGCGCGGGAAAGGAAAAGGGGTCGGGAGTCGTTTTTAACTGGACGCGATGGGCCTGCGACGATAACTTGGAAGCATGCCAAGGCGATTACGTCATGCTGCTGGTGGATTTGTGTATCATGTCCTCAATCGGGGGGTTGGTCGCGCCAAGATTTTTGAAAAGGCCACCGATTACGATGCCTTTGTGCGCGTGCTAACTGAAGCCCAGGCTTGGCAACCGATGCGGGTGCTTGCCTATTGCCTCATGCCGAATCATTGGCACCTCATCCTTTGGCCAAAGAAAGACGGCGAACTGTCGGAGTTCATGCGCTGGTTGACGGTGACGCACACCCAGCGTTGGCACGCGAAGTTCCATACGCAAGGGACCGGCCCCCTGTACCAGGGCCGATTCAAGTCTTTTCCCATCGCCGAGGATGAGCATTTGTTGACCGTGATTCGTTACGTGGAGCGCAATCCATTGCGTGCTCGACTGACCACGAGCGCCGACCGCTGGCGATGGTGCAGCCTCGGCCAGCGGATGCAGGCGTTGGCGGGGCCGGCATTGACTGACGGGCCGGTCGCGAGGCCCGATGGCTGGCTTGATTGGGTCAACGCACCGCAAACCGAGGCGGAGGTGGAGGTGTTGCGCCGGAGCCTAGCGCGCGGCTCTCCGTTTGGCACCGAGAGTTGGCAGAAACGCACAGCGGAGCGGTTGGGCCTTCAATCGAGCTTGGCGCCGTTGGGCCGTCCGGCGAAGAAATCGAAGGATCGGTGAGAATCGACTCCCGACCCCTTTTCTGGCCCCGAAAATAGAATGCGGCCCCGGTCGTGGTGCAACGCCTGGTTCGGCGGCGTCAATCAGGCGTGAATCGCCGGACTACTTCAGGCCAGTTTCGAGCCAAGTCTTCCAGAACTGACGCCCAATTCGATTCGCTCAATTCGGCGTCGGTTGCCGTCACATCCGTGGTTACTCCAAGTGCGGTTGCGTGCAATCTGTACGCATTGATGAAATTCCGCTCGGCGGCAGTCAACGCGATCCCGGCCGCATCGAATGTTGATTTTGAGGAACGAAACTCAAGAACCTGGCCCACAACAAACGATGCGAATAACGCCGCGAGAACTGCAACCACTCCCCAAACCCCGACTGTGAAATACGCAACAATCGCCATAGCCCCGAGGTAGAGGCCGAACCCGTGGAGATAACTGAACAACGTTGAGAGTTCCACCAAACCAGGGATAGCAAAGAATCCGTTGAGTGTAATTAGGGTTCCTACGACACCTGCACCCAAGATGATTCCGCCGCATACCAACGGATCAAGTTTGAACGCGCATGCTGTCACCGCCGCTACAAAGGTAAACAGGGACGGCAGCAGTTCAATCCCTTCGGTGGTCTTGAGCACGCTGAAGGGGCTGACGCGAGGGTAAAGTCTCGCCATCAAGGCGAAGGCGAAATTCAGGGGCAAACGAATCTTCAGGCCACGCGGGGTGTAGATCGCCATCGTTGAAGCCACGAAACCAAGCCGAACGTTAAGGATTTTATCCTGCGTGCTCCGCCTGCAAAGACTCACTCACGTGCTTTCGCGTCGTGGCGGAGCACGCAGGATAAAATCTAGTTGAACTGAACCGCGGATGCCACAGCCGGTTGCTATGGAGCTGCAAT
>JACPPF010000152.1 GCA_016191165.1 Planctomycetota bacterium | reverse complement strand
GGTTGGCCATGGCCGTCCCTGGCAAAGATGAAGGCGCGACCGACTCCTTGCCGGCCGCTCAGCTGCGATTAATGTATGGACCATCCAGACCATGAAAACACCCTGGGCGCCACGGATTTGCACCTTAAAACGGAACAGCCCAAAAAAGGGTGTTTGGACCCGTGAAATACTGAAAATGCGTGTCCTGCGCGCCGGGTCCCTGTTTGGACGGCAGCATGAAAACCACCGGCTGCCTGGATAGGAAGGCGCGGTTCTCAGGACTGTCCCAGTCGCCGTTCTTGTTGATCTGCTGAAGAAGGAAGGCCTGCTCGACAAACGGCAGGATCGAAACCCTCCAACTCAACTCGGCCTGCCGCTGCGCGCCGACAAGCTGCGGATTGAGCCGCGGGCTGGGCAGCGTTTTGAAATTGTCATTGTGGTTATGCACGGCAATCCCGATCTGTTTCATGTTGTTCATCGCCTGGGTTCGCGACGCGGCTTCACGTACTTTTTGAACCGCTGGGAGCAGCAGCGCGATGAGAATGGCCGGCACGCACAGCACGCAGCTGACAATGCCGACGACGAGAAGCACGATCATGCCCGCGCCCATGCCGGCTTTTTTCGCGTCGGCCGCACCGCGATCGCGACGCCGCGGGCGGTCATCGTCGTCATCATCATCGCGGCCGGCGCCGGCCGGCTTCTTGCGTGTTTGGGTTTGGTCCGGCGTGGTGATCCCGTCGGCCGGCGCGGACGTGGGAACCGACACTTTCGGATCGGCGCTGATTGCATCCGTTGAAGGAATTTGCGTGCTGGCGTTACACTCCGGGCAAACCGTCGTCTTGCCGGCGTATTCCTCGGCGGCTTGCATTTTCGTGTCGCATTTCGGGCAGTTGAATACGAGCATGGCTGGTCCTCGGGATTCGACTTGGGGAGCTGGTTTCCGATGACGCCAATTATATTGCACGCGTCCTGGTTGGCACGCGCACGCGCCAGGCGAGTTGTGAAATGCGCGAAATGGCATTCTTCACCTTGACGGCCATCCGCAATCTTCCTATCGTAAAGCTTCTCGAATGAACTGTTTTTTTTGAGGATTCACCGTGGCAGGCCAAGCGAGCGAAAAGATACGCATCAGGATGGAAGCGTTCGATCATGAAGTGCTGGACCGCACGGCCCACGAGATCGTGGACACTGCGCAGCGCACCGGGGCGATCGTCCACGGTCCGATTCCGCTGCCGACACGCATCGAACGTTACACGGTCTTGCGTTCGCCGCACATCGATCGCAAGTCGCGCGAACAGTTTGAAATCCGCACGCATAAACGCTTGATCGATATCCTGCAACCGACCGGGAAAACAATCGAGGCGCTGAACAAGGGCCTGAGCTTGCCGCCGGGCGTCGATATCAAGATACGCGTTCTGTCCACGAACGCTTGAGTGGAAAACGCCGAAACCCAGGCCGTGGCGCCAATGAGGCATCAGGGCCTGGGTTTTTTATTGGACGCACAGCAGCGTTTGTCATAGAAAATCAGGCCCGCGAACTGTGTTCGCATTGGCTTCGCAGCCGCGGGTATTGAGTAGGCGAGGAGAGCATCGTGGCGACCGAAAAAGCGACGCCGATCACCCTGCCCGTGATGAACGCGCAGGGGCAAAACGTCGGGACAGTGGAAGTCGATCCCGCGGACCTCGGCGGCAAGATCAACAAGCAGCTGCTGCACGAAGTGGTATTGATGTACCTGGCCAATCAGCGCGCTGGGACCCACTCCACCTTGCGCCGCGGGGAAGTCGCGGGCAGCACCAAGAAACTCTTTCGCCAAAAAGGGACCGGCAACGCCCGCATCGGCACGCGCCGTTCCGCCAAACGCCGCGGCGGCGGCACGGCCAAGGGGCCCAAGCCCCGCGATTATGGATACCACCTGCCAAAGAAGGCCGTTCAATGCGCGACCCGCATGGCCATCCTCAGCAAACTTCAGGATCAAGAAACCGTCATCCTGGACGACCTCAAACTCCCGGAAGTGCGAACCAAGCTTGTCGCCGATGTGTTGAAGGCCTTGCAAATCTCCGACAAGACCTGCCTGCTGGGCATTGGCGGAACGGACATTGACGACAAGAAAACGATTTACCTCTCCGCCCGCAATATTCGCGGCATGGAAGTTCTGCCCGCGTCACAACTCAACGCTTACAAGGTGTTGCGTCCCAAACGGCTCGTATTGACCAAGGCCGCCCTGCAAGAATTGTGCAAGAACGCAATCTGGAAATAACCCTCAAGCCCCGTGATGAGCGCAGCGATTCACGGGGGTTTGCTTAACGTGTGATGTCATGGCCACTGCAAAAGAAAAAACGACCTTCGGCCCCGAACTTGAGCCACACCAGATCATCCTGGCGCCGCTCGTGACGGAAAAGGGCACCCACCAATCGACGAATGTGCATCAGAATGCTTACTCGTTCGTGGTGAACCTCTGGGCCAACAAGACGCAAATCAAGCACGCCGTGGAGGAATTGTTCACGGTGCGCGTCCTGGCAGTGCGCACCCAGCTTCGCCTCGGCAAGAAACGCCGCTATCGTTTTCGCCAGGGGAAGCTCTCCAACTGGAAAAAAGCGGTGGTGAAACTGCATCCCGATGACAAGATTGAGTTTTATTGAGATGGGTAGGCCGCGAGCGGCTATTGGAGAAGAGTTCCATGGGCATTCGTTTGTACAAGCCGGTGACAGCAGGACGCCGTGGCGGGTCGGTCAGCGATTTTGTGGAGATCACCGATCGCAAGAAGAAGCCCGAAAAATCGCTGCTGACGCCACGCAAGAAGAAGGGCGGCCGCAATTTTCAGGGCGTGACCTGCACCCGATTCCGTGGCGGCGGCCATAAGAAGATGTACCGCGTCATTGACTTCAAACGGGTGAAGGACAATGTCTGGGCGAGCGTGGTTTCCATCGAGTACGATCCGAACCGCACCTGTCGCATCGCGCTTTTGCAATATGAGGATGGGGTGAAGTCATACGTCCTGGCACCGGACGGCTTGAAGGCGGGCGACCGCGTCATTTCCGGGACCGACATTGAGCCGCGCATGGGACATTGCATGCCGCTCCGGAAGATTCCTTTGGGCATGAACGTGCATTGCATTGAAATGCAACCTGGCCGGGGCGGGCAGATTTGCCGCAGTGCGGGGTGCTCCGCGACCCTGTCGGCGCGCGAGGGAGACTGGGCCCAGGTGACCATGCCTTCCGGCGAGGTCCGGCGCGTCAGCGCCGATTGCCGGGCCACCATCGGCGTGATTGGGAACCCCGATCACATGAATATCAGCCTTGGCAAGGCGGGGCGCAAGCGCTGGATGGGCAAACGGCCCCACACGCGAGGCACGTCGATGAATCCCGTCGATCATCCGATGGGCGGCGGCGAAGGCCGAACCGCTGGCGGTCGCCATCCCTGCGGGCCGACCGGCGTCCTGGCCAAGGGCGGCAAGACCCGCAAAAAACGGAAACCCTCGAACAAGGCGATCATCCGGAGACGCCGGCCTGGCGCCCACCATTAACGACGGCAAGAATTGCTGCCAATGCATCCTTTGGCCCTGGTCGAAAAATGTCTGGTTTGTAAAATATTCGGTCTCGCTTTTGAGGTAGCCGCATGGGACGTTCGATCAAGAAAGGCCCTTATGTCGATGAACGCCTGCTGGGCAAGGTGGAAAAACAGCAGCGTTCAGGCAGTCGCGAGCCCATCAAGACCTGGGCGCGCGATTGTACGGTCGTGCCTGATTTTATCGGGCACACCTTCATGGTTCACAACGGCAAGAACTTCATGAAGCTGTTCGTGACCGAGGACATGGTCGGCCACAAACTGGGCGAATTCGCGCCGACGCGGATGTTCAAGGGACATTCCGGCGGGCGAGCCAAGGCCGCCGCGGCTGCGGGACCCAAGTGAGTTGAAGGAAATATCCCGGGGTGGAGCAGTGGTAGCTCGCCAGGCTCAAACCGGAGATTAGTCTGTGGACACGAAATTGAAAGGAGATATTGCAGAGCAAGCAGCGATTCTTAATGCCCTCAAGAAAGGCTGGGGCGTCCTGAGAACGGTGGGAGACAGATTGCCATATGATCTGGTCTTCGATGTCGACGGCGTCCTGGTGCGGATTCAGGTCAAGGCTGCCTGGTATCAGGTTTCGGATGATGCGTTCGTCGTGGACAACCGTCGCACGAAGACAAATCGACGAATCATGAGACGCCAGGCGTATATATGCACTGATTTTGATTTCGCACTCGTTTTTCTGGAAGAATTGTCGCTGTTCTACATATTTCCGGTTGATGTGTTCATCGCTTACGGAAGCCAGATTTATCTTGTTGAATCCGGCAAACGCCAGCGCAGGCCTCGATCCGCAAAATATCGAGACGCCTGGGATTTGATCTCCAAATGGGCTGCACGTGAGGAGACTTGCGTGTGATAACCTGTCAAAGTCGGGAAAGCCTCTTGCGGTGGTAATCCCGAGCCAAGTCCGCGTTGAGCGGAAAGGTGTAGAGACTTGACGGCAGGCATCTTCCCGGCCACAAGGCCGAAAGATGAAGGGAAAGTCCAGACCACAAACCGAGATCGCTCGGGCGGCGAAAGCCGAAGTGGGAGGCATAACCTGGAGGTCGCAGGTTCAAATCCTGCCCCCGGAACTTGAGTCGCGAGACAGGATTTCAATCCTCTCCCGCTGTAAACGAGACAGGGTGGAAAGATGGATTACCAGGCGAAACATAAGCACGCCGACATGAACGCCCGCAAGATTCGGCAATTCGCGGATTTGATTCGCGGCTTGCAGGCGGACGAGGCGCTTGAACTCCTCCGTTTTTACCCGAACAAGGGTGCCCGCCTGTTGGAGCAGGTGCTCAAGAGCGCGATTGGCAATGCCGAAGATCGCGGAGCGCGGGATCGTGAAGAGCTGGTGGTCGTCGAGTCGCGTGTGGACGGCGGCCCGATCATGAAACGATTCATGCCGAGGGCGCGCGGGTCGGCGTATCCGATCAAGCGCCGTTATGCCCACATAGTCGTCACGGTTTCCGACCTGGAGCCGCCGCCCGCGGAAACGGCGGCGAAGTAGCGAGCCTTTGCTTGGTGATTTTCCGTGTGCGGCTTCACGTTCGCCGGGCGATCAGCGAAAGTGAAGCCGCGGACGGTTTTGCGAGAGGGTTTCATGGGCCAAAAAGTCAATCCGACCGGGTTCCGCACGGGCATCATGCTCGACTGGCGCAGCACCTGGTATGCGGGCAAACAGGAATTCGCCGAGCTCCTGATCGAGGATTTCAAGATCCGGGAGCACGTGCAGAAGTTTGTCCGCAAACGAGTCAAACAGGGCAGGCCGGGTATCTCGTCGATCCGAATTGAACGCACCCGTGAAAAAGTGGTGGTTTATATCTTCTCCGCACGCGTCGGCGTCATCATCGGCAAAAAAGGCCAGGAGGTGGACAAGCTGACCAAGGAGCTCGAAGACCTCACGCATCGGCACATCGAGGTCAAGACCATGGAGGTCGCCCGGCCCGAAGTTGATGCCCAGTTGGTCGCGGAAGATCTGGCGGACCAGCTTGAGAAGCGGCAGAGCTTTCGCCGCACCATGAAGCGCGGTCTGGAACAAACGATGGAGGCCGGCGCCAAGGGGATTCGCATTCAGCTTTCCGGCCGTCTGGGCGGCGCGGAAATGGCGCGTTGCGAAAGCGCCATGGAAGGGAGCATTCCACTCTCGACCTTGCGCGCCAAGATTGATTACGGTTTCACCGAAGCGACAACCGCCCAGGGACACATTGGTATCAAGGTGTGGGTCAACAACGGCGACTTCCTGGACGCCGAGGGGGATAACAATGCCGCAAATGCCCAAAAGAGTAAAGTTTCGAAAAAGCCATCGCGGAAAAGTCAAAGGTAAGGCGTCGCGGGGCAATTTCGTGGCGTTTGGCGAGTTTGGCCTACAGTCGCTGGAGAGCGGTTGGCTTTCGGCCGAGGCGATCGAAGCGGGACGCGTGACGGCAAGTCACTTCATGCGCGGTGACGGTCGGCTTTACATCCGGATTTTCCCGCACAAGTCGGTGACGTCGATCCCCGCCGAGACCCGCATGGGCAAGGGGAAAGGCGAACCGGAATACTGGGCTGCGGTCATTAAAACCGGAATGGTCCTGTTCGAGATCGCCGGCGTTCCCGAAGCGGCCGCGCGGGATTGCCTGGCCCGGGTCGCCTACAAGATGCCGTTCAAATGCCGGTTTGTGACCCGCAGGCCCAACATTTAGGGTGTTGAAAAAAGTAGGTCAGGCTTTCCAGCCTGACTTCAGGCAGGAAAGCCTGACCCACGCCTCATTCTGCTATGGTGCGTTTTTTGTCGAGGTGCAAACGATCATGAAAGCCGAAGACCTTCGCCAAATGAGCGACGAGCAGCTCGACTTGACGCTCAAGGAAACAGTAAAGAATGTGTTCCACCTGCGCTTCCAGTCCGCCACCGATCGGCTGGAAACGCCAAGCGAGGTTCAGAAAGCCAAACGCGAGGTCGCACGCATCAAGACAATCATGGTGGAACGGCAAAAAGGCATTCGCGGGCAACAACCGAGTCAGGTTTCGTGAGGGATTAAGGAATGAGCAGTCAGGTACGAGGCAGTCGCCGCACCGCCGTGGGCGTGGTGACCAGCGACAAGATGAACAAGACTCGCCGCGTGGAACTGCCGTTCCTCGTCAAACACCCCCGTTACGGCAAATACATCAAACGCCGAACGATCTGTTACGTTCACGATGAGAAAAACGAATCCCGTGCCGGCGACACGGTGGAAATCATGGAATCAAGGCCGATGTCCAAGCTCAAATGCTGGCGTCTCGTCAGCGTGGTCAAGAAAGCGCCGACCCAGGCCGCCGCGCCGAGCGAATTGGCGCCTCCGGCCCCATGATTTCATCCCGCGTGGGGCGGTTGCGGATGCGTCGGCCCCACTGGAGAAGAAATGGCGGGTTGACAACGTGCTCCACAAGAATTTGTATTGGGATGATTTTCGATGATTCAGATGTATACCTACCTCGATGTGGCCGACAACACCGGCGCCAAGGAATGCATGTGCATCAAGGTTCTCGGCGGCACGAAACGGCGGACGGCCAGCCTGGGCGACATCATCGTCGCCAGCGTGAAAAAGGCGATTCCGGGCGGCGATGTCAAGCCCGGTGATGTGATCAAGGGCGTCATCGTTCGCGTCAAGAAAACGATGCGCCGCGACGACGGCAGCTATGTCCGGTTTGACCGCAATGCGCTGGTCATCCTGAACAAGGAGGACGATAACCCGCGCGGCACACGCATCTTCGGCGCGGTCGCACGCGAACTCCGCGACCGCGGTTTTGTCAAGATCGTCAGTCTTGCTGCGGAAGTGGTATAAAAAAACAAGGCCCAGGGGTGAGCGGCTCTGTCATGAATATTCGCAAAGACGACATTGTGGAAGTAATCACCGGCGACGACGCCAGCACGCCCAAACGGCGCACCACGGCACGAGTCTTGCGCGTGTTGACCGATAAAAACAAGGTCGTGGTGGAAGGCGTCAATCGGGTTTATCGGCATCTCAAGCCGAGTCGCCAGAACGCCCAGGGCGGCCGACTCTCGAAGGAAATGCCGATTGCCGTCTCCAATGTCCTCCTTTATTGCCCCACCTGCCAGCGCGGCGTTCGCATCGGCAAACGGTACGCCGGTGATGGCAGCAAGGAGCGGTTTTGCAAGAAGTGCGGCAACGGCCTCGGCGTGCTCAGCAAGGCGCGCACGGCCTACGTGAAGTCATAAAGACGTTCGCGCCTGAAGCGAAAGCACCTCACGCTTACGCCTTTGGCTCGAACGGTGGCGAACAAAATTAGCGAGAACTGGCGTTGGTTCCGTCCCTTGACGGAGGTTGATTCATGGCCCGTTTGCAGGAAAGATATCAAAAGGAAATCCGCGAGCAACTTCAGCAAAAGCTCGGACGCACGAACGTCCTTAGCTTGCCGAAGCTGCAGAAGATCGTCGTCAACATGGGCGTCGGCAAGGCGCTGCAAGACAAGAACCGCATGGAACAGGCAGCCGAGCAGTTGACCTCCATCTGTGGCCAGCGCGTACAGATCACGAAGGCGAAAATCGCGGTCAGCGCGTTCCGCCTGCGGCAAGGCAACGAGATCGGTTGCCGCGTAACCCTGCGTGGCAAGCGAATGTACGAATTCCTCGATCGCCTCGTCAGCGTGGCCTTGCCCCGTATTCGCGACTTCCGCGGTGTGAATCCCAAGAGCTTCGACGGGAATGGGAACTATACGATTGGCCTGAGCGAACAGCTGGTGTTTCCTGAGATTGACCCGGACAAGGTCAACTTCACCCAGGGCATGGATATCACCTTCGTCACCAGCACGCGCAGTGACGACGAAGCCCGCGAACTCCTGCGTCAATTTGGCATGCCTTTCCGGGATGCGTGAACCCTTGAAACGCCGCGGGGTTGTTCCCGCGCGGAGACCTTAGATGTCAACGTTAGCCAAAAAAGTCGAGCACGAACGCGATCTGAAGAAGATCGAATTGCACAAGGCGGGCAAGAAAAAGCTTCGGCCCCGGGATCGTATCCGTATTCGTATGCGCTGCCGGCTTTGTGGCCGCGCCAGGGCCGTGTACCGCAAGTTCGGCATCTGCCGAATCTGCTTTCGAAGCATGGCGAACCAGGGCCTCATCCCCGGCGTGAGAAAAGCCAGTTGGTGATCCCGCTTTTTCGATTTTCCCGAGCTTGAGCGCCCGCGTTGGGCGCAACGGTCCTGCCTGGATAATGAAGTTTTGCCCGCCGAAAGGGAGTTGAACCGAGCCATGATGACCGATTCGATCGCCGACATGTTGACGCGCATCCGCAACGCGAATCGCATCGAGTCGCCGGCGGTGGATATTCCGTGCACGAAAGTGAAAATCACCATTGCCCAGGTGCTCAAGGACGAGGGCTTCGTGCTGGATTTTCAGGTCGGCAAACCGGTGCACGCGCCAGACGGGCGCAACACCTTTCAGACCGAAGTCGAAATGAATGACCCGAAGAAGGTGTTGCGCGTGTTCCTGAAATACGGACCGGACGGCGAGCGCGTTATTCGCCGCATTCAGCGCGCCAGCAAGCCGGGTCGCCGGCTTTATTGCAGCTACAAGGAACTCAAACCCGTCCTCCAGGGCATGGGAATCTCGATTGTCAGCACCAGCCGCGGCGTCATGAGTGATCGCAAGGCCCGCGCCGAACGCCTGGGCGGCGAACTGTTGTGTTACGTGTGGTAAGCGAAATCCCCAATCTGAATTTCGAAACTCGAAGCAGACTCGAACATCGAAATTCAAACGCCACGTAACGAGTGGCCGATCTGGATTTAGGATTCGGGTTTGTTTCAGATTTCGGGATTCGAATTTCGGATTTGAGGTTGGTTATGTCCCGCATCGGCAAACAGATGGTTGTCATTCCCGCCGGGGTCAAAGTCCTTTTGGATGCCGGCAAAATTCGCGTCGAAGGCCCAAAAGGCAAACTCGAATTGGCCTGGCACCCCAACATGAAAGTCGAATCCGACGGCAAGGCGATCAAGGTCACGCGGCCCGACGATGAACGCCTCAATCGTTCGTTGCACGGTCTTACGCGATCCCTGATCAAAAACATGGTTGACGGCGTAACGACCGGGTATGAAAAACGCCTGAAAATCGAGGGAATCGGCTACCAGGCCAAGATCGACAAAAAAGCCGTGGTCCTGATGGTGGGCTACGCCAATCCCGTGGTGAAACTGCCACCCGAAGGCGTTACCGTCGAGTGTCCGGACCTGAATACGATCGTCATCAAAGGCGCGGACAAACAAAAGGTCGGTCAGTTCGCCGCCGAAGTTCGCCAGGTCCGCAAGCCCGAGCCCTACAAGGGCAAAGGAATCATGTACGAAGGCGAGAAGATTCGTCGTAAAGAGGGCAAGTCCTTCGCCAGCGGGGCTTCTTAACCTTGCCAGTGCCGCTCCGGGCGTGGCGATTGCAATGTCATTGGGAAAGCGTTATGGACCTTCAAAAAACCAAACATCGCCGGCAACTGCGCCGGCGCCGACATGTTCGGCGTCTCATCGTCGGCACCGCGGAAAGGCCGCGCCTGACGGTCTTTCGCAGTTCCAAGCATATTTACGCGCAGCTGATCGACGATATCTCTGGCGTGACGCTGGCCTCCGCCAGCAGTCGTACCAAGGACGTGCGCGAGACGCTGCCTTACGGAGGCAACATCAAGGGCTCGCAAGTGGTCGGCAAGAAGATCGCCGAGGCGGCCCTTGCCAAAGGAATCACCAAGGCGGCGTTTGATCGGGGCCATTTCCGCTACCACGGACGCATCAAGGCGCTCGCCGACGCCGCCCGCGAGGGCGGTTTGAAATTTTAACCCAAACCCTTGGATTTGCCCGTCTGCGGCGGACTATTTTCCGGGTTTCCTGGCAATTCAACTGGATTTAACATGGCGAAAGAACAACGTGGCAATCGTGAACGGGAAGGGCGCTCGGAAGGGCTGGAAGAGCGAATCATCAAGATTCGCCGCTGCGCCGCCGTCGTCAAGGGCGGGCGCCGTTTCAGCTTCAACGCCATGGTTGTCGTTGGCGACCGCCAGGGCCGCGTGGCCTGGGGCTATGGCAAGGCCAACGAAGTTCCCCCCGCAGTCGAGAAGGCCGCCAAGGAAGCCGAGAAATCCCTCAAGCAACTTCCCAAGCTTTCCCTGACCGGCGAGACCATCCCCCACCGGGTCGTGGGCAAATACGGCGCCAGCAAGGTGATCCTGGTCCCGGCTGGTCCGGGCACCGGCGTCAAGGCCGGCCCCGGCGTGCGCGATGTGCTCGTCGCTGCCGGTATCCACAATATCCTCACCAAAGTTCACGGCAGTACCAACGCGATCAACCTCGTCAAGGCCACCATCGATGGCTTGAAGCAATTGCGCACCCGCGATGAAGTCGCTGCCTTGCGCGGCGTGACCTTGTAGCGCCTTAACGGAAAGAGATAGTCATGGACCTTTCAACCATCCATCACGGCATCAACAAGCGGACCCGCAAAAAACGCGTCGGACGCGGTCCCGGCTCCGGGCACGGCAAAACGTCGTCGCGCGGCAGCAAGGGGCAATGGGCCAGCGCCGGCGCCAAGAAGCCCAGCTGGACCTTTGAAGGCGGACAGATGCCGCTTTTCCGCCGCATCCCCAAACGCGGCTTCAGCCATGAGACCTGGGACGAAAAATTTCACATCGTCAACGTCAGCGACCTCGACAAGGCGTTTAACGACGGCGATTCCGTCGATCCCGCCGCACTCAAAAAAGTCGGTCTGGCCAAGGGCCCGGCGGATGGCGTTCGCATCCTCGGCAACGGCGAGTTGTCCAAGAAGCTCGCGGTGAAGGCCAGCCATTTCTCCAAGTCCGCCGCGGAAAAAATCAAAGCCAAAGGAGGCACGACCGAAATAATCGCGCCGCCGAAAAAGCCGGTCCGGAATAAGATGAAAGCCAAGAACAAGGAAGCGTAACAGGATCGTTTAGCCGCTTGCCCCGGGCGAGCGCGTTTTCCGAGCTCTCGCCCAGGGCGAAATGCTAAACTCGCAAGGCTGCGGGATCCCCGCTTAGAGGAAATGATCATGGCGACCGCGACGGCGCTGGTGAAAACGGGATTGAATTCCTTCGGACAAAGCCGGCTCGCTTCCGTTTTCAAGATCAAGGAGCTCCGCACCAAGATCTTCATCACTCTTTTGTTTCTCGCCATCTATCGCGTCGGTTTCCACGTGCCAGTGCCGATGATTGATCAGGTCGCCATGTTTCAGGCCATGCGCGGCTCCGATACCGGAATTCTGGGCATGATCTCCATGTTCTCCGGCGGCAACCTGAGCCAGAGCACGATTTTCGGCCTGGGCATCATGCCCTATATTTCCGCGTCGATTATCTTCCAGCTCCTCGCCAGTGTTTGGCCTCCCCTTGAGAAATTACAAAAGGAGGGAGAGGCGGGCCGCAAAAAAATCAACGAATATACGCGTTACGCCACCGTCGTCATCTGTCTGTTCCAATCGTGGATGTGGGTATCCACGCTGGTGCGCTCAAAACAAGACGGAGGCATGGGGCTGGCGATTCCAGGTTACGACAACGGGTTTTTCGTGTTCACCACCATCCTGACCATGACCGCCGGCACGGTCTTCCTCATGTGGATCGGCGAACAGATCGATGAATACGGAATCGGCAACGGCATCAGCCTGCTCATCATGGCCGGCATCATCGCTCGCATCCCGGACGCGACCCAGAGCCTCATCATGGCGCGCGGCTCCGAAGCCGCGGTCGTCATTCCGGTCCTGGGCTGGAAGCTGCGAGCGAGTATTTTCACCCTGGGCGGATCGGGAACCGGCGGCGACATCGGCCTGGAAAAAATCCTCGTCCTGATTTTCCTGTTCATCAGCGTCGTCATTGGCGTCGTCGCCATGACCAAGGCCCAGCGGCGCATTCCGACCCAATCGGCCAAGCATGTGCGCGGCCGGCGGGTGTTTGGCGGCACGCGCAACTTTCTGCCGCTGCGCCTCAATCAGTCGGGCGTCATGCCGGTCATCTTCGCCAGTAGCTTGCTGATCCTGCCAACGTTCGTGTTCAAGGCGATCGGGTCGCAATGGCCCAACGCCAACTGGGCTCATAACCTCGCCAACGCCATGGAACGCCAGGGCTACCTTTACAACATCTTTTACATCCTGCTGATCTATTTCTTCTGCTATTTCTGGACCGCGATCACGTTCAATCCCAAGGACATTGCCAACAACCTCAAGGACTACGGCAGCTTCATTCCCGGCTATCGGCCTGGCAAACGCACGGCCGACTACCTGGAAAAAGTCATCATGCGAATCACCTACGTTGGTGCGGCGTTCCTGGCGATCGTGGCGGTCATTCCCAGCCTGATTTCAGCGTCCCTTGAAGTCAATCCGGTCGTGGCCAGCTTCTACGGCGGCACGGGGTTGTTGATCGTCATCAGCGTGGCCCTGGACCTGGTGCAGAAAATCAACAGCCATCTGGTCATGCGAAACTATCCGGGTCTGACCGAGGATTGATCTCACGGTGATGCCGCCCGCCTGTGACGAGCGGCCAACCCGCCGAACCGCCAACCCGACCCGCGAATTTTCGGCGTCGGGTTTTGTTTTTTGTTGACGACATTGCACCTTGCTAGGATCATGTTGGTTTCCCAAAATGAATTTTGCGTCAAGATTCCATGCAGCTTGGTTTCCGGTTCGACCCGGCAAAGAAGCGGTTTATGCGACTAATCCTCATCGGTCCCCCGGGCAGTGGTAAAGGGACCCAGGCGAAACTATTGAGTCAACGCCTGGGATTGGTCCATTTCGCGACCGGCGACATTCTGCGCGATGAATCTCAAAAGGATACCCCCGAGGGAATTCGCGCTAACCAACACATGAGGGCTGGCCAGCTTGTGCCGGACGAATTGATCAACGAGCTGGTTAACGCTCGATTCAACGGCGTGCAAAAGCCGTCGAAGTTCGTGATGGACGGCTATCCGCGCACGCTGGCGCAGGCGGTTTACTTCGACGCGGTCCTCCAGAAACAAGCCCTGGAACCCGACGCCGTTATTTTTCTCAAAGTCCAGGATGAGGAAATCGTTCGCCGCAATGGCGCGCGCTGGACCTGCTTGAACCCGGATTGCCGGGCAACCTACAATACCATTACCAAGCCGCCCAAGGTCCCTGGACGGTGCGACCTGTGCCAGCAGTTGTTGTTTCAGCGCGACGATGACAAGCCCGACACCATTCGCAAGCGCTTGCATGTGTTCCACGCCCAACACGACGATATCCTCCGGCATTACCAGAAGCGAAGCCTGCTGGTGGAGGTCCCCGGCACGGGCGACATCGAGGTGATCTATGGCAACATCGTGCAGGCGTTGACACGCAGTTCAGACCCCAGCTGAGCCGTCGCCAGGCTTGGCGTTCAACGATGAGGTTTCCGTGTTGTTCCGCCAGTTTTTTTCGCAAGCGCCGGAGCTGAAATCGGCGCGGGAAATCGGCCTGATGCGCGAGGCGGGCAAAATTGTCGCCGAAGCCTTGCGTCTCTGTCGCGAGATGGCCAGGCCGGGCGTGCGCACGATCGACATCGATCGCGGCGTGGATGCCCTTTACGCCAAGTACGGCGCCAAGCCGCTCTTCAAGGGGTACGAAGGCCAGGACCCCAAGCACCCCTTTCCCGCCTCGACCTGCATCTCGCTGAATGAACAGGTCGTGCATGGCATCCCCGGCCAGCGCGAAATCCGCGATGGCGATCTCATCAAGCTCGATACCGCCTGCAAGCTCAACGGCTGGTGCGCCGACGCGGCCATCAGCATCCTGGTGGGCAACGGACGCCCCGAGCGGCGTCGCCTCCTGGACACCGGGGAACAGGTTCTCAAGATTGCCATCGAGGAAATGCCCAAACGCCGCTGGTGGTCCGAGATCGCCTCGCGCATGGAACGCCACGCCGAGCAGGCCGGTTACAGCGTCGTCGAGCAATACGTCGGGCATGGCATCGGCCGGGTCATGCACGAAAACCCGCAGGTGCCCAACTACGTGGTTCGCAACCACAAGGAGCTTCGCAAGACCGACTTCCGCCTCGAGCCCGGCCTGGTCCTGGCGGTCGAGCCGATGCTCAACATGGGCAAGGCCGATACGCGCACCCTGAACGATCAATGGACCGTGGTCACCAAGGACGGCTTGCCGAGCGTCCACGTCGAGCACACGCTGGCGTTGACCGCCAACGGCATTATCATCATCACCGCGGATGGATGAACGCCCATCATCGCCCTGAAAGCCCGCGGGTGAGCGCAGCGAACCCGCGGGATAAGGAGATCCCTTGATGTTATCCTTGCGCATGGTCCCTTTGCTCATCGCATCCCTGTGCGTTTTCTTCTGGATCCTGACCCCGTGCGCCTCGGCCGACCCGCGCTTCACGCGCCTGGCCAGGGAAATCGTCGCCGACTTTACCCAGCGGGTTCGGCCGCTCGAAATCACGGCCAATCGCGCGTGGTGGCAGGCGAACATCACTGGAAAAAAGGAAGCGTTCAAGGCCAAAGAGGACGCCCAGAACCAACTCGACGCCGTGCTGGCGGACCGCGCCCAGTTCGACGCCATTGAAGCGATCCGGCGCACCGGCCTGATCGACGACCCGATCACCAAACGCGCCATCGACGTCATCTACCTGGCCACGCTTGAAAAGCAAGTCGATGCCAAGCTCCTCAAGGAGATGACCAGGCTCTCCAATGACATCGAAGAGAAATTCACCAACTTTCGCGCTCGCGTCGATGACAAGACCCTGTCGGACGCCGAGGTTCGCAATATCCTCAAGACCTCGACGCTTTCCGACCGCCGGCAGGCCGCCTGGGAGGCGTCAAAGGAGTTGGGCAAGGTCGTGGAACCGGGCCTGCGGAAACTCGTCAAGCTTCGCAACCAGGCTGCCGCGGGGAAGTTCCGCAACTACCACCAGATGCAGCTTTTCCTCAACGAGCAGGATGGCGATGACCTCATCAAGCTGTTCGACCGCCTCGACGAGCTCACGCGCGAACCGTTCAAGAAGGCCAAGGCAGAGATCGATGTCGAGTTGGCGAAGGCGTGCAACGTCAAGGTCAGCGAGTTGATGCCCTGGCACTACCATGACCCGTTCTTTCAGGAGGTTCCGGCCGTTTTCAAGGCCGATCTCGACAAGATCTACGCCAAGCAGGACCTTATCGCCCTGTGCCGGGAATTCTATCGCGGCATTGATTTGCCAATCGACCTCGTGATCGAAAAGTCAGGCAACGACTTCGCCCCGCGCAAGGGCAAAAATCCGCACGCGTTCTGCACCGACATCACGCGTGACGGCACCGACGTGCGCGTCCTCGCCAATGTGGTGCCGGGCGATTATTGGATGAGCACCATGCTGCACGAATTTGGGCATTCGGTTTATTCGAGTATAAACATTCCGTCGAAGTTGCCGTATGTGCTGCGTAGCGAGTCGAACATCCTCACAACGGAAGGCGTGGCGATGATGTTCGAGAAGATGTCGAAACGTCGTGCCTGGCTCGAAAAGATGGGCGTGAAGGTCGAGGATCCGAAGGCATTCGACCAGGCCGGCGCCAAGATGCTGCGCTACCAGCTGCTGATTTTTTCACGCTGGTGCCAGGTGATGCTGCGTTTTGAAAAGGGGATGTACGAGAATCCCGATCAAGACCTGAACAAACTCTGGTGGGATCTGGTGGAGCGGTATCAAATGATCCGCCGCCCGCCGGGTCGCAACGCGCCGGATTACGCGAGCAAGTACCACATCGTTGGCGCGCCGGTCTACTACCACAATTACATGATGGGCGAGCTGTTCGCGTCGCAGCTTCATCACGCCATCGCCCGCAAGGTTTACAAGGGCGCCAACCCGAACACGGTTGTCTACGTCGGCAACAAGGCGGTCGGCGCGTTCATGAGGCAATACGTTTTCGATCCCGGTCGCACCCTGTCCTGGAACGCCCTGACGCGCCATGCCACGGGCGCGGACCTTAGCCCCGAGGCGTTTGCGAAGGATTTTAGCGGGAAGAAGTGATTTCCCCTCTCCCTTCGGGAGAGGGGTTGGGGTGAGGGTGTTCGGCTTTCGAGAATTCAGTTTTTCGTCAATCAAGCAATGTGCCCAACACCCTCACCCCCGGCCCCTCTCCCAGAGGGAGAGGGGAGAAAGCCGTTAGCGCAGCGGCGCCTGCTCGGCGAAGCGGCGCAGCCAGATTGCTTTTTGCTGCAAGCGTTCCTTGCTCGTCTGGGCCGCAGGCGCGTTCGCCCCCGGGCTGGTCGCGAGCCGTTCATATTCGCCAGCCGCGAACATCAGGGCGGCGCGCTGGCTTGGCGAATGGGCGCCGGGTTGCAACCCGAGCGGCGGGGTTTTTTGATCCTTCAGCTCCCACCACGAGGCTCGCTGCGGAATAACGGTTTGGCTTTTCTGCATGGGCAGGACGGGGGCCTCCGGGTCGGTCAATAGATCGTCGATGGCTCGTTCCTGGGCCGACAGGTCCGCCGCCGGCAGCCATTGCAGTTGCCGCGACTTGTCCCATGATTTCACTTCAATCATCTGATAGCCAGGCCGATAGAATCGGACGCTCATCGAATATTCGCTGCGTTCGTGTGCCACGTTGAGGGCAATTCCCAGCGGGTCAAGCACGCCAGTGACCTGGCCGATCTCCAGCTGGCTGGGGATGACGCCGCGGTAGTCGACGGGCAATTTCGTCAGCGTGTACACCGTGCTGGGCGGAGCGGGTTTACGCTCAGTCCGGTCGATATCGACGCGGAACGCATGGACGCTGCCGTCCTTGTTGGGCACTACCTGTTCAGGCACGTAGTTTACGGTGGGATAGACGTAACCCAGACAGCCCGTCAAGTGGGGCAAGAAAGCGAGGACAACCAAGCAGCGTTTCATGGCGAAACCCTCCAACCTGAAGACACGACGCCCGACTAGGCTGATACGCCGCCGGTCTCGCCGTGTCAATCGCAAGTACCAGGGAAGCGCGGATTTTGCTATCCTAAAAGCGTAAACCCGCGTCCGCCTGGGGAGTTGTCATGCCGGAAACGCCGTCGAGCGCGCACCTGGAAACCTTCGCCAACCAGTTTCCGAAACGCGACTATGAAATTGAAATTGTCTGTCCGGAATTCACGTCGATGTGCCCGAAGACCGGGCAACCCGACTTTGGCACGATTACCTATATTTACACGCCGGACCAGCTTTGCGTGGAATTGAAGTCGCTGAAATTATACTTGCAGCGGTTTCGCAACGAGGGGATCTTCTACGAAAATGTGGTCAATCGACTGCTGGAAGACTTCGTCGCCGCGTGTCAGCCGCGCCGACTCAAGGTGATCGGCGCCTTCACGCCGCGCGGGGGCATTACCACGACCGTCACGTGCGTCCACGTAGGTCAGGCATTCAAGCCTGACCATTCCTGACCTACAACACGTGAATTTCGTTCACGAGCCGCACATCAGGCAACAGTTGCCGCACACAATGTTGGGCGAGTTGCTTGACGTAAAAAGTCGTCGTGCGTCCCAGGATACGGACGCCCTCGGGCGACAGTTCGATGCCGAGGTTTTGCAGCTGGCTGCCGGTGCGAGCCAGGACGCGGGTTTCGAGTTCTTGTTTCAGGCTTCGGAAGTCGAGTGCGGACATGAAAGGCTCCAAAAATCCTTGCAAGTATCTTGAGCAGCGTTTGCGTGACGATCAGGCAACTTCGCGATGAAAAGGCTGGTTCAAGGTCTTGGTATGATGGAAGAGCAACTTTCGGACCACGGGGCGGAATAAATTTGCAAAGTCGAAATAATCGCATGGAGATGGCGGCATGTTTTTTCGTTCAGTAGGTGTTGCTTTGGGTTTGATGGGGTTTTGCCTTGCGTCCCCAGCCATGGCGGGCTATTACAGTTCGTTCGACACCGCACGGGAGCTGGCCTGGAGTCGCGATTTCGGGAATGTGTTCAAGCCGATCCTGGACGATCTCATCATCATCAGAGAGCGCAACGCCAAACGCAGCCCGCCGATCCGCAAACGCTACATCCTGATCGAAACCCTGGCCCAGGCCGGCGGGTTAAAGTTTCAGGATATTGAAGACAAGCTCGATTACAGCACCGTGCTCATTCGTCGCGGCAAGCCTGACGAGGCCGTCCAGTTTCTCCTGCCGCTCGAAGGCGCCATGCCGGAGAATTTCCTGGTCCAGGCTCACTGTGCCTCGGCTCGCTTCCTGGGCTCGCCCGACTTCAAACGCGAGGCGGCGTCCTGCATGAGGCAATCGCTGAAGCATTGGCCCAAAACCTGGGAAGAACTCAAGGACGCCGATCGCGTTTTCGTTGAAACGAAGCTCGGCTGGGAGAAGACGGCCTTTGAACGTTTTCGCCGATATGAGACCTATTTCTCGCGCTTGATAACGCACCGGATGAATGAACAGCGCCGGCTCAGTCGCAAGGAGGTGGTGCCTGATACGCTCGATCCGATCTTTACCGATCCGAAAGAAAAGCCGCTCACGTTCAAAAACGCCGCGGGCGAATTCGAGCCCGGTAAGATCACGGCAGCGGAAAAGGACAAGCTGCCGCGCGACGCCATCCAGGCGGTGGAACAACTCCTGATCTGGATGCCCACGGACGATCGTCTCATGTGGCTGCTGGCGGAGGCGTTCAACGCCAGCGCCATGTTTGAACCGGACGCCAAGACGAAAAACGAATTGCTGCGCAACTCGCTGGCGATATTCAAGGGACTGTACGACCAGGATTTCAACAAGCAGAAGATCTATGCCCGGGCGATCGTTCAGGCCCACTACAAGAAGCTGGCCGAGCACGTGGCGACGTTGCCGCAACCGCTAGAGATCACGCCGCGCGAGTTGGGCATCAAGGACGGGGATGACGCGAAGCCGCCGGTCGGCCTGCCGAACGAGGACTGGTGGCGCGCCCTGGCAGTGGGCATGGCGGCGGGAATCGCCGTGGGTATCTTCGCGCTGTGGCAAGTGCAAGAATTCCGGCGCCGCACGACGCGCGTTTAACCGCGACCCGAAGGGGAGCGCGAACACGGCGCGGTCCACCTGCCGTAAAATCACCAAGCCGTATTCGTTTAGCGCCCGCGCGGCGCCGCGCGGGCGCTAAACGGATAAGGCGGAGGACTCACCATGCGCGTTGCCCATTTCGATTGCTTCAGCGGCATCTCCGGCGACATGACGCTCGCGGCCCTGTTCGATCTCGGCGCCTCCACCGAGGCCGTCTACGCCGGCATCGCCTCGCTCGGGCTGCCCGTGCGCATCGATGCGGAGAGCGTGCAAAAAGGCGGTTTCGCGGCCACGCAGGTCTTCATCCACGCTGAAGACGAGGCCGAGCATCGCCATCTGCCCGATATCGAAGCCATCATCACGCGCGGCAACCTGACTCCGAGCCAGCGCGACCTGGCCCTGAAAATCTTCCGCCGGCTCGCCGATGCCGAGGCGAAGGCGCATGGCATTCCGGTCGGGGAGGTCCACTTCCACGAGGTCGGCGCACTCGACAGCATCGCGGACATCGTTGGCTCCGCGATCGCGCTGGATTTGCTCGGCGTCGAGAAATTCACCTCCAGCCCGGTCGCCGTCGGCAGCGGCACCGTCAAGTGCGAGCACGGCATCATGCCCGTGCCGACGCCCGCGACCGCCGAACTGCTCAAGGGCGTGCCGTTGCGTTCGTGCCCGGTGAAATCGGAACTGACGACGCCAACCGGGGCCGCGATCTTGACGAGCATCGTGACGGAATATCTGGACACGCCGCCGTTGACAATCGAGCAAGTCGGCCACGGCGCAGGCAGCAAGGATTTTCTGGAGCAACCCAATCTCCTGCGTATTTTTGTGGGCAAAGACGCCCGCAGCCGACAGGCTGCGGGATCAAACTCTGGGTTTGCACAATCCCACGGCCTTTCGGCCGTGGGCGTCGGGGGGTGTGATGTTGATGAGGTGTACGTCCTCGAAACCAACCTCGACGATGTCCCGGGCGAAATCATCGGCTACTGCTTTGAAAGACTCCTTGCAGCCGGCGCCCTGGATGTCTGGACGACGCCGATCCAGATGAAGAAGAATCGGCCCGGCGTCCTACTGAGCCTGATTGCGACCGAGACGAACCTCGCGGAGCTGGAGGCGATCCTCTTTCGAGAGACGCAAACCTTTGGCATCCGTCGGCAACGCTGGGAACGCCACAAGCTCCAACGCGAGGCGATCACGGTCGAGACGCCGTGGGGGGCGGTCAAAGCGAAGAAGGGCTGGCGTGAGGGCCAGCCGCCGGTCGTTGCGCCGGAGTACGAGGATTGCGCGCGCGTCGCACGTGAAAACAACGTCGCCATTGCCGACGTGTTCCGCGTCGTCACGCAATCATATAAAAACGTTTAGCCCAGTTTGCCGCTTGCGGCTTAGCGATCGCGCGGCGCCCTGCGAACGCTAAGCCGCAAGCGGCGTTTCGAGGTCCAAATGCCAACCGCCAACGAAATCCGCCAGCAGTTCATCGACTTCTTTTGCAAGAAGCACGGCCACACGTTCGTGCCTTCTTCAAGTGTCGTGCCGCTCGACGATCTAACGCTGCTGTTCACCAATGCCGGCATGAACCAGTTCAAGCCCTACTTCCTCGGCACGGAGAAGCCGCCCTACAAACGGGCCGCCAACACGCAAAAATGCATCCGCGCCGGCGGCAAGCATAACGATTTGGACGATGTAGGCAAAGATACCTATCATCACACCTTCTTTGAAATGCTCGGCAACTGGTCCTTCGGCGATTACTTCAAGAAGGAAGCGATCGCCTGGGCCTGGGAGTTGCTCACTGAAGTATGGAAGATCGACAAGGCCCGGCTGCACGTGACGGTATTTGAAGGCGACCCGGACGCGAACATCCCGCGCGACGACGAAGCCGCGGGCTACTGGCGCGCGGTCGGCGTCGCGGACGATCACATTCACCTGGGCAACAAGAAGGACAACTTCTGGATGATGGCGGACACCGGGCCGTGCGGTCCATGCACGGAAATCCATTATGACAACACACCAGACCTAAGCGGCGCAAAACTTGTCAATAAGGGCACGGCTGAGGTAATCGAAATCTGGAATCTCGTATTCATTCAATTCAACGCGGTCATCTCTGATAAAGGCGTGGAAGAACTTAACCTTTGGGATTGCACGCCGCAAAGCGAGCGCAATCGGTATCCCTACAAAGACCGCGATGCGATTCTGGCCAAGTATCGCACCTTTGATCTGCTGCCTGCCAAGCACGTTGACACCGGCATGGGCTTTGAACGCATCACCAAGGTGTTGCAGTGCAAGGAAAGTAATTATGACACGGATGTGTTTACGCCCATTATTGATGCGTTCGCCAAGATGACGGGCAAGAAATATGGCGGCAAGCTCGACGACATGGTCGATGTCGGGTTCCGCGTCGTGGCTGATCACATCCGCATGTTACTGTTTGCAATGACCGACGGCGCATTCCCGAGTAATAAGGGTCGTGGTGCTGTAGTACGTAGCGTGCTTCGGCGGGCGTTTCGTTTCGGTTATCAGTATTTCGATTTACGAGAACCTTTTCTTTGCCGTCTGGTTCCAACGGTCGTTGGACAAATGAAACGTGCGTTTCCAAGCCTCGAAAACTATCTTGACGCCACGGTCGTGCTTGAGATGGAAGAAAAGGAGTTTTTGAGGACGATTGAGCGAGGCATCATCCTGTTCAACGAATCGGCAATGCTTACAAAGCGAGTCGGTTTGGGCGACTATGTCATTGGTGATGGCAAGGATTCTCCGGGCTCCGTGAGATTTGCTAGTCCAAAGGAGCTGGCTATCTATGAAGAAGCGGGCCGAATGGTAATGCCGGCCGTCGCCGTCTTTAAGTTGCACACCACCTATGGTTTTCCGCCTGACCTCACCAGGCAGATGGCAGGTGAATGGGATCTCACGATTGATGAGGCCCGGTACAGCGCGCTCATGGCCGAACACGAGGAAACGTCCCGCGCCGGCGAAAAAAAACACCTTGTAACCGCCATCCAGGGCGACCTCCCACCCACCGACGACTCGCCCAAATTCGCAGCACTCAGCACTCAGCACTCAGCACTAATCGCCGCCTGGGTCAAAGAAAACGTCGTCTACAACGAGCCGGGAGCGTTAGCGACCGGTGAAGCCGCGGGCCTCGTGCTCGACAAGACCAACTTCTACGCCGAGCAAGGCGGCCAGGTCGGCGATGCCGGCTGGATCAAGACCGACACCGGCACGTTCGAGGTCGAGGACACGCAACGCTTTGGCGATAGTGTGATCCACTGGGGCAAGGTCGTGGATGGCACGATCGCGACCGGTCAGAACGCGACGCTCGAAGTCGATCCCGCGCGCTTCGACACCATGCGAAATCACACCGCGACGCATCTCCTCAACTGGGCGCTGCGCGCAGTCCTGGGCGAACACGTCGAGCAGAAGGGGTCGCTCGTCGATGCGGAGAAGACACGCTTCGATTTCACGCACGACAAACCAATGACGCATGAGGAGATCGCGGAAGTCGAACGGCTCGTCAACGAAAAGATTCTCGCGGACCTCCCCGTCACGGCGACCAACCAACCCCTGGCGCAAGCCAGGGGCATCCCCGGCGTGCGTGCGGTGTTTGGCGAAAAATATCCTGACCCGGTGCGGGTTGTCGTGATCGGGCAACCAGCCCCGAGCGCAAGCGAGGGGGAAAACCCCTCGCTTGCGCTCGGGGCTAGTAATGCATCCGTGGAATTCTGCGGCGGCACCCATTTGACGCGCACAAGCCAGGCGTGCTTGTTCAAGATCATCTCGCAAGAAGGCGTCGCCAAGGGTGTGCGGCGAATCACCGCGGTCACGGGCCCGAAGGCGATCGAGTACGATCGGCAGCTCGCGACTGTCGTAGGTAATTTAACGGATCGCTTCCACTGCCGGCCCGAGGAGTTGCCAACGCGCATTGAGTCGCTGCAAGAGGATCTCAAGAAGCTTCAGCAACAGCTCAAGAAAGGCGCTGCGAGCGATTTGGCCGGCACGTTCGACAAGCTATTGGCAAGCGCGACGAAGGCCGGCGATGTCAGCGTCATCATCGGCGAAATCCCTGCCGGGCCGGATGACGCGATCCGCACCCAGGTCGATCGCGTCAAGCAAAAGGCCGGCGCCGCGGTGGTCGTCGTCGGCTGGGTCGATGAGGGCAAGGTGGGCCTGCTGGCGGCAGTCAGCGATGACGTGATCAAGAAAGGCATCAAGGCAGGCGATCTCATCAAGCAGATCGCACCCATAGTCGGGGGCGGCGGCGGCGGGCGACCCAACATGGCCCAGGCCGGCGGCAAGGACCCCGGCAAACTCAGCGAGGCGCTGGCGAAAGCCCTGCAATTGATTGAAACCCAGTTGACCAGGTGAGCCAGCGCGGTCAGAATAAATGCGAAAGGGCGGTGCATGATGAAGAACGGCAAACCCGTCAATCTGGAAACGCGGCTCGAACGCCTCGAAGGCGACGTCAAAGAAATCAAGGCGATGCTGCTCGCCCAACAACCACCCAAACAAGGCTGGCCAGCGATCGTGGGAGCGTTCGCGGACGACCCCGTTTTTGATGAGATCGCCCGCCTCGGCGCCGAAATTCGCGAGAATGAAAGGAAAAAGGCGCGCCGCAAGCGCAACAGGCAGAAGGCCGAATGACCGAGGGAACATGCCGTGGTTGTTCTCCTGGATACCGATCCCATGACACTCCTTCTGCGCCAGCGTTCAATGGGCGGCGGTAGCCTGACTGCGCGCCTGTCGCTCTTGCCCCTGGCGGCTGTTCACGTTTCCATCATTTCCTTTCAGGAGCAAGCGCAGGGGTGGTTGGCATATATCAAACGCGCCCGAAAACCTCCCGACGTGCTGAGAGGATTCTTTGACTTGCAGGAATTGTTGAAACACTATTCCATACTGCCCGTTTTCCCGTTCGACCAGTCTGCCATGGATGAATTCACGACGCTGAAAGGGCAGTCCATCCGCATCGGCACGGCGGACCTCCGCATCGCGGCCATCGCCAAGGCCAACAACGCCAAACTCCTGTCGCGCAACCTGCGCTATTTTCAGAAGGTCCCGGCCCTGGACGTGGAAGACTGGACGCTCTGATCCCATGAAAACCGAACCGCCGCCGACCCTCGAAACCGATCCGCGCTTCCCGTCCGGACCCTGGACCGGCTTCTGGCTGCAAAAGCAGCTGCCCGGCAAACACCTGATGGAATTGCGGCTCACGTTTCAGAACGGCAACCTGACCGGCGAGGGACGTGATTGGGTCGGCCCATTTTTCTTTGATGGCCGATACGATGTCGCCGATGGCAAATGCTACTGGACCAAGAAGTACCTCGGCAAGCACGACGTTTTCTACAAGGGCTACGGCGAGGCAAAGGGCATCTGGGGGGTGTGGGAGATCGGCGAACTGGCGCGAGGCGGCTTCCATATCTGGCCCGAGGGGCTCGGCGATCCGACGAATGAACACCTCTATGAGGAGGCCGAGCCGCCGGCGCCGCGAGAGGAATTGGTGCAAATCGGCGCCGTTTAGCCGCTCGCCTTTGGCGAGCGGGAACCCACGCTTGCCAAAGACAAGCGGCTAAACAAAGTCGGCCAAACGCATTCGACTTACCGCCAGATGCGCCTGCCGGGTCGGTTCGGGGATGCGGTAACCCCGGCAACTCGCCAAGGTCCAGCGTACGGCGCTTTTCAAATTGATCAGGTGCCCCGGCGACACGTATACGTGTTTTGTCTTATTCTTGGTGCGAACGACGCTGCCGATGATCTCATCACCATCACGCAAGGGCGTGGTGCTGCCCGCATTTTCGCCCGGTTCGTCGTGCGCGCCGATCAAGCGCGACTTGGCGCATCCGAAGCATGGAATGCCGAGCCACAGGCCGAGGTGGCACGCCAGGCCAAAGCGGCGTGGATGAGCGTAGCCCTGGCCGTCGCACATCACCGCGTCAGGCTCATGGTCCAGCGAGGCGAATGCCTGCAAGACGATGGGGGTCTCGCGAAAGGAGAGCAACCCTGGAACGTAAGGAAACGCGCTCTCACCCACCACGCCCCGCGTTTCGACGACGCTCCAATCGGTGGTGCGCATGACCACGACGGCCGCGTAGAACTTCGGAGAAAAGCGATTGTACGAACAATCGGCGCCGGCGAGCAACGCGCATTTTCTGAGCGGACGATGCACGTCGATCTGCTGAGCGAACTCTCTTTGCAGAGTGATTGCATCCCTCGGCGCCAGGTCCCAGGAATGAAGGGTGGGAATCTTCATGTGCAAAGCGACGGCCAAGGGCTCGCTGCGCTTACCCACGGGCATTCCTTTGGGACGCGGCGGTGCGGTTGGCCGAACCCGGGCGAGGCATCCACATCGCGGTCGAGCCTATTTGGGCCTGAGATCAAATCCCGTCAAACCAACTCCCGAATCACGCCGCCGCTCTGGATGATCGGCCGCGGCCGGCCGGTGGGATCGAGGTAGTGCGTGTCAAGGGGCACGCCCATGTGGTGGTAAATCGTTGCCGCGAGGTCGCCCGGCGTGACGCGGCGTTCCTTGATCGAGCCGCCGTCGGCTTCGGTCGCGCCGATGACCTGCCCGTGGCGAAAACCGCCGCCTGCCAGCAACAGCGACATCACCACGGGCCAATGGTTGCGCCCGTCGGTGCTGCCCTGTGTGCCGGTCTGCGGCGTACGACCAAACTCGCCCATGGCGATGACCAGCACGTCGTCCAGCATCCCGCGTTGATCGAGATCGCCAACGAGTGTTGACGTGAGGTGATCGAAGAGCGGCAGGAGCGGCCGCAAGCCATTCCAGATGCCGCCGTACGGTGGGATGTTGTCGCCATGCGTGTCCCAGGTGCCGGACGCGGTGTGGTAGCTGAGATCGATGGTCACGAACGCGACCCCCGCCTCGACCAGGCGCCGTGCCAACAGCGCCTGCTGACACCAGAGGTGTGGCCCATAGCGCTCGCGCAGGTTGGCGGGCTCGCGCGTGATGTCGAACGCGGCCTGGGCGCGCCGGCCCGCGATCATCTCGACGGCTTGCTGCCCGTAGCGATCCATGGCCGCCATCGAACCACTGACATCTAATTCCGAACGCAACGAATCGAAGCTGCGCACCAGTGCGCGCCGTTCCTGAACGCGGGCGAGGTCGATGCCTGTAGGCATCTGAAAAAGCGTTGGATTGGAGGCCGCGCCGGTATCGTTGCCCACGAGGTCATAGATCGGCAGCCGCGCCGCCTGCTGGGCCATGAACGGGTCATACTGCCGACCCAGATAGCCCGCGAAGGCGAGATGGCTGCGCGAGCGCATGAACGCGGCATAGGCGGGCATGGATGGATGGTTCGGGCCATGATGTTTGGCGACAATCGAACCAATCGCGGGATACAGATGCCCCGTTCGGCTCACCCGGGGGGCGGCGTCGAGGTTCGCCGTCTGCATCACCATGTTGGGCTCATGGTTGGAATGCGTCGCGTCCATCGAGCGGATGATCGTGAACTTGTCGAGCATCGCCGCCTGCCTGGGCATGTACTCGCAGATGCGCACGCCGGGCACGCGCGTGGCGATGGGCGAGAACGGCCCGCGGTTCTCCGGCGGGCGATCGGGCTTCATGTCCCACATGTCGATGTGGCTCGGACCTCCCGCCATCCACAAAAGGATGACGCTTTTGTTGCGGCGCGGCGATTGACCCGCCGCCGAGGCGTGGGCCTGGCTTTCCAAAAGCCGCGGCACACTCAAACCCGCGATGCCGGCCAGGCTCGCTTTGAGGAAATTGCGGCGGCTGTAGCCCACCAGTCCTTCGCGCTGGCGCGCGTTGAAGTTTTGGAATGCATGGGGGTGATGATGAGGCATCGCTGAACCCTGCTGGGCCATTTTTCGAGTCAAATTTCTTTAACGCCGGCGTGGCGCTTTGCTACGCAATTGTAGGTCAGGCTTTCCAGCCTGACGCGAAGCGCCCATTCTCAATTAACATGGGCTACGCTGTCAGGCTAGAAAGCCTGACCTACGAAATACGTCGCAAAGCTCCGGCGTGGCGCCATGCGGGCGCTAAACAAATACCGAGAATATCCTAGCAGGCGGGCCTCCGCATCGCAACGCAAAACCGCGTATTTGTCTTCGGTCAATATTCTCCATGTCAGCATATTTGCCCGTCGTGCAAGAGTTTTTCCCAATTAGCTTAAATACCTACCTGTTAATTTGTGCGGCTTGCAACGACTTTGCCGATTGTGCTATGTTTAGGTGTCGCGATTTCGGATTTTTGTCGGTTCTTCCCAGCGCTTCCTTGCATCGCGCCAAGGTAGAATTAGGTTGGTATTATCGACGGTGCTGTCAGCAATGCCTGACCGGGTAGGATGGCCCCTCTTGCGCCACGGTTACGTCAACTTCCAAGAGGAGTGCAAGGGCCATGAGATTTTTGACAGCTAGTGTGTGTGCGCTGGGCGTGATCGCCGCGGCGGTGGCGCCGGCCTCCGCGGGATGGGACAATGTTTTTCAACCGACGCTGTTCGGCCGGCTAAGGCAACAGCCCTCCACGTCGCGGTACTATGTGCCGCCGGTGGTGGTGCAATCGTCGCCGATCGTGCTGGCGCAAGCGCCGCCGGTGGTGGTGCAATCGCCCCCGTGTCCGGAAAAGAAATGCACGACGCAGTATGTGCAGCGCAGTTACTACCAGCCCGTCACGACCTATCAAACCCAGACCGTGATGGAACAGGTGACGACGCAGCGTACTAGCTATTATTACGAACCGGTCACGACCTACCGCTACAGCGCCTACTACGACCCGTGCTCGTGCGGCTACACGCAAGTCGCGGTGCCGACGACTTCGTATCAGCTCCGCGCCCAAAACTGCCCGGTGCAAAGCTGGGTGTCGCGTTGCGTGCAGGTGCCGGTGCAATCGTATCAGAAAGTGGATTACTGGCAGCCCCAGACCACGTGCTGCGAGACGACACAGGGTGCGCCGATCTACGGCCCGATCCCCCAACAGCCGTTGCCGCAACCGCCGTCGATCTCGCCGACGCCTGAAGGACCGCCGAGCATTTCGGGGTCGAAGACGTCCAACCTGAACGACCAGTGGAAGCAGTATTATCCGCAGATCGAGAAGACGCCCGAGATTCGCGGCACGCCTGGCATGTCGTGGCGGCCGCAGCTTGGGTTGCCGCAGCCGATCCAGACGAATCCCGTGCCGCGTCCGAACCCGCCGGTGAAGTTGGACCAGATCGCGGTCGGACCGAACTCGCAGGTCGAGGGCCAGGTTCTCCGGAGCGACAACAGCCCGAAGTCCAACGCCCAGGTGCTGTTCGTCAACGCGGGGACGGGGACGCGCCATGCGATCCGCGCCAACACCGCCGGGCGTTTCCAGGTCGAACTGCCGACGGGTAGCTGGCATGTCTACGTGCATGGCGCCGACGATCTGCCGGTCTACCACACGCGCATCGACGTGTCTGGGTCTCAATTCCGGCAGGTGAGTCTGGTGAGCCGCGGCAACTGACCTTGTCGCCGCTGGCGGCTTAGCGTTCGCGTGGCGCTGCGCGCGAAACCGCAAGCGGGCGTTATTTGCGCGGCGAGTCGATGGCGATGTCAAAGACATTGTCGTCGCTCGCCTTGACGGTCAGTTTTTTCGCAAGTTTGATGGGCGGGCCGCCGCCGGACTGTTTTTCATCCATTGGCAAAACGATGGTCACGTCATAATCGCCGGGCGGCGCGCCGGCGATTTTTTTCTTGGCAAGCACCGTTTGCAGGATGAAGTTGCCCGAGTCATCGGTGAAGCCGTTGACGGTCATCTCTTGTTGTTTGGCGCCGGTGAATTGCAGGACGGCATTGACGATCGGTTTGCCGTTTTTGAATTTGAGGGTACCCCTGGCGGCATGAACCTTGGGATCGTCCCTATCGGACGCGCAGCCCGCGCCCATAAACGCCAGCGCGATTCCAAGGACACTCAGGCGTAAAACCGCAGGCATATTTTCCCCTTCTGTCAGGCCAAACCCCCACGCTTGCGCGTGGGGCTGGTATCGCTCCGTTTGACAAAAGTATTGCGGCTAATCGAGAGTCGCCGGGACGCCGTCGCGTGGATCGTTGAAGGCCGCCCAGGCGGTGGGGCTTACGGAGACGGGGACGAAACGGGCCGTGCCGTCCCCCATGCCGACGACGATGCCGCCGGTATGACCTGACTGATTGCGCACGGGATCGCAGCTATTGACATAGTGTGGACTGTCCTGGGGAATGGGAGACGGCGGGTAGTTTTGCAGGCCGTACCCACCCTTGCCCGCGCCGAGGTTGTAGCCGGGTCGCCATACGCTGTTGGCGTCGGCCCACAGGCTGCCCCAGAGCAGGGCGGTATTGCCCGTGTTCCAGCAAGTTCCGTAAACCTCGGCGAAGAAAATCGTATTTGACGTGCCGTCGGGAACCCCCTGGGTCATCGTTCCGTAGCCATAGGTCGTCTGCTTGACCGGGTCGCCGAAGACGTAGTTATTACCCGCGATGGAGCTGGCGCCCCAGCTGTTCGCCCCGCCATAGGTCGTGGTGTTCATGAAGTTGATCACCGACGGATCGGAGGGACACACCAGCACCGGAATGGGCCGAAAATACTGCCCGCCCGCGTACCCGCCCGGCGACATGGCGCGGTAGACATTGTCCTGCTCGATATAGGGCATCAAAAACGCGAACATCGTGTAGTTGAATCGGCCATACGGATGCGTGGCCGGGAGATAACATCCAGCGTAACTGGGGTCGGCACACGGGGAGCACAACGGTGGCAGTCGCTTGCGGGCGTCATGAATCGAATGTGTCGCGACCAGGACTTGCTTGAAGTTGTTCAAGCAGGTCGTGCGGTTCGCCGCCTCGCGCACCTTCTGAACCGCGGGGACCAACAGAGCGATGAGAATAGCAATGATCGCGATCACCACCAGCAGCTCAATCAGCGTAAAAGCCGATCGCCGCCGCGAACTGTGGACAGCCATGGGAAACCCTCCGGACGAGATCAATGATTGAAATGAAGCGATTGGCCCCGGCAACAACAAAGATCCGGAGCCACTCATGGAAGGTAGCGGCTTTGGGCGAAAATGTCAACGAAAATGCGGTGGTGTCTCACTTTGCTTCGGCGCATGGTAGACCTCACGCTCCGCGTGAGGAATTCCTCGCGCGGAGCGTGAGGTCTACCGTCAAACTGAAACACTACCGAAAATGCCAGTCTCCACGGGCGATGGGCGATCCCGGTGGTCGCCGCCACCTCACATGCGTTCCACGGTTTTGATGCCGAGCAGGTCCAGGCAGCGCTGAAGCACGCGCGCCGTCAAATCGCACAACAGCAGTCGGCTCTTCCTGAGAGGCTCGCTCTCGGCGCGGATCACCGGGCAGTTCTGAAAAAAGCCGCTGAAGGTCTTCGCCAGGTCCCACAAGTACGCGGTGATGGCGCTCGGCTGATACTCCGCGACGGCTGAAAGGAGCGCTTCCTCGAAACGCAGCAGTTGCAGCGCCAGCGCGCGTTCGTGGGGCGTCTCCAGCGTGACGGTGGGCGGATCGGTGCGCAACGTCTCCGCGTCGATGCCAGCCTTGCGGAAGATGCTGCGATTGCGGGCGTAGGCGTATTGCATGTAGGTCGCCGTGTTCCCCTCGGTGGCGAGCATCTTGTCATAGTCGAACTTGTAATCGCTCGTGCGGTTTTGGCTCAAGTCAGCGTACTTGATCGCGCCGATGCCGACCGCCTCGGCGATGGCGCGCTGGTCCGCGTCGGTCAAGTCGGGCACCTCGTGGCCCTGGGCCTTGCGGTCGTCATAGCTTTCCCGGTACTTTTGCAGCCCCAGTTCGACCGCCTGGTTGATAAGGTCAATCAGCTCGGTCCCGTCCCCCTTGCGCGTGGAGATCGGCTTGCCCTCCTTGCCGAGCACTGAGCCGAAACTGATGTGGGAAAGCTCGACGCCCGTGACGCCCCAGCGCCGCGCAGCTTCAAACAGGTTCGCGAAATGTTGCGATTGGCGAAAATCGACGACGTAAAGAATCGCCTGCGGGTGGAAATGCTCCAGGCGGTATTGAATCGTGGCCAGGTCCGACGTCGTATAGGTAAAAGCGCCATCGCGCTTGCGGACGAGGGCCACGTTGTTTTCGTTGAAGCGAATGATGATCGCACCGGCATCGCCAGGTTCGGCGACCTTGCTTTCGAGCAGGCTCTCGACGACACCGGGCAGGAGCGGGTTATAGAAACTCTCGCCGTGTTCATGGTCGTAGGGTAAGATGCCGAGCTTTTCGTAGACCTCATGAATCTCCGCCAGGCAGTGGGGCATGAACTCTTTCCAGAGCCGATTGTTTTCGACATCACCGTGATGCAGCTTTGCCGTCTCGGCCCGGCATGCCTCGGCGATCGGATTTTTCGCCTCGTCCTCGTCGGCGCCGATCAGCCTGCGAACCTCAATGTAGATGCGCGCCAGCTCGCGCACCGGTTCTTTGGCATAGGCTTCCTGATCGAGAAGATTCTTGTACCCGTAAAGGAGGATGCCGAACTGCGTGCCCCAGTCGCCCAGGTGATTGTCGGTGATGACGGTGTGCCCCAGGAAGCGCAGCAACCGCGTGAGCGCGTCGCCGATGATGGTGCTGCGCAGATGTCCCACGTGCAGCGGCTTGGCGACGTTGGGTGAGCTGTAGTCGATGACATAAGTTCTTGGCGTCATCGTTTTCGTGACCCCGAGACGATCGTCCGGGCTGATCGTTTGCAGGGCGCCGGCGATGTGCGCCGTCTGGAGACGCAGGTTGATGAAGCCCGGGCCAGCGATCTCGGGCGCTTCCAGGAGGTCGCCCAGATCGAGGCGAGCGACGATGTCCTGCGCGATCTCGCGTGGCTTCTTGCCCAGCGTTTTGGCCAGGGCCATGGCGCAGTTCGCCTGGTAATCGCCGTGCTTGGTGTCCTGCGTTGGCTTGACCATGGCGACGTAGGGTCCCGCGTCGGGGACGAGATCCTTGAGTGCCGCGCGAAATCTGTCTTGAATGGAATTGAGGAGGTTCATGTGGGAAATGATATTTGCCCGACGCCCGCAGGCGAGCCTGTGGCGTTCGGCGTTGCGCATCCCGCAGGCTCACTGCGCTCGCCTGCGGGCGTCCCGGTCAATCGCGCCGCCAATCGATGTGCGGCGCGTCCACCCATAGCTCTTCGAGGGCGTAATACTCGCGTGAGGCCGAATCGAACACGTGGACCACGATGTCGCCGTAGTCCTGCACGATCCACCGGCTCGCCTGATAGCCTTCGATGCTTTTGCGTTTTTCGCCTTCGCCGCTCATGTACGCGTCAATCTCTTCGGCAAACGTGTGCAGCTGCCGACGGCTGGAGCCGGTCATGAGGACGAAGAAGTCGAAAAGAGGCGTGATGCCGCGCAGGTCGAGAATAACAACGTCCCTGGCCTTGTTGTCGTCGCCGATGCGGGCACACTGGATGGCCTGCTCGAGCGCGATGTCTGCACGGGTCGGATCGGAGACTACGGTGGCGTGGTTGCTCAATGTACCTCCTGCGAGTTACCTGGCATTTCCGCTGGCGGGTTCGCGGGAAATGCGGCAATGGGCCGACGATTCGCTGACTGGCTTTTGCGACGGATTCCTCAACCTGGGGACACGTCCCGGCATATGCTGGTTCACGGCTTTCGCGTGCTCCCGAACCAGGGCCCCCGTCGTCCCTATTCATTCTACCGCGCCGGGGGCCAAGAAGTTCAAGGCAAATTCACAAAAAAACAATCCGCTGCTTGAAGGCCACTGATCCCTGCGAGAATCGTGCAACCTCAGTGGAAGAAAAGTGCCGACCGTAGGGTGCGTCAAGCGCAGCGCGGACGCACCGTTGCGCTTGCAAATGGGTGGTGCGTCTATTGCGCCGCACCAGGCCAACGGGCGGTTAGTCTTGGGAGCCAGTTGAAAAGCAAACCCGTCATGACATCTGCCACATCAGCATCTTGAAAGTATCGCCCAACCGACTGTTGACGCCCAGGGCAGCGCTGGGTTCGAAGCCGCAGTGGACCATGCAATGGTCGCAGCGCGGGTCGTTGCCTGCGCCGTACTTGTCCCACTCGGTTTTCTCCATGAGGTCGTTGAAGCTGGCATGATGCTGGTCAGTGATGAGATAGCACGGACCCTTCCAGCCCTTGACGTTGCGCGTCGGGTTGCCCCAGGCGGTGCAGGTCAGCTCGCGTTCGCCAGCCAGGAACTCCATGTAGACGGGCGAATTGTTCATCTTGTACTTCTTGAACAGCTTCTTGGCTTCCTTGAACTTGACGCGGATGTCGTCGCGCGTCAGGAAAATCTCGGCTGCCCCGTTCGGGTTGGTCTTGTGAACCGCGGTGTAACCATAAGCGGGCGAGAGCATGAATCCATCCACGCCAAGCGTGGTGAGGTAGGCGTAGAGTTCGTCGATCTCGGCAAGATTGGTTTCCTTGAAGACCGTCGTGTTGGTACAGACGAGGAAACCTTTCTCCTTGGCGGCCTTGATGCCTTCGATGGCGGCGTCGAAGACGCCTTCGCGTTCGACAGCCAGGTCGTGGGTCTTTCTCATGCCGTCGAGATGGACGTTGAAAAAGAGGCGCGAAGTCGGCTTGAACTCGTGTAGCTTCTTCTTGATGAACATGCCGTTCGTGCACAGGTAGATGTGCTTGCGTCTCAGGAGGATTTCCTTGACGAGCCGGCCGATCTCCGGATAGATCATCGGCTCGCCGCCACACAAGCTGACGATGGGCGCCCCGGCCTCATCGACCGCGTTCAGGCATTCCTCAACGCTGAGCTTTTCCTTGATCGTGTCCTCGTATTCGCGGATGCGCCCGCAACCCGTGCAGGTGAGATTGCAAGCGTGAAGCGGTTCCAGCATCAACACGAGTGGGAAGCGCCGGGTGCGCGTTATCTTTTTCTTGGCGATATAGCCGACCATCGCGGTCGTGAGGCTCAGGGGAAAACGCATCGGAATGCTCCTATTTTGGCCGCTTGCGTTTGGCGCTCGCGCGGCGTCACGCGAACGCTAAACGAAAACAGCTATCGTTGCACGGTTGCGGGCCAGGCGTAATTGACGGAATCGTCGGCCTTCTCGTTGTTGATGGTTTGCGCGTTTTTGTAGCGAGCCAGCGCCATCAGCGGGAAGTAGAGGCGATACATGTGGTACTTGAGATAGAACACCTTGGGAAACCCGGTGCCGGTGAATTGATCCTCGATCCAGTTGCCATCGGGCCCTTGGGTGGAGATCAGGTAATGGATGCCGCGGTGGACGGCATCGGAGTGTGCTTCGCCAGCGGCCAACAGCCCGGCAAGCGCCCAGGCGGTCTGCGAGGCGGTGACGACGCCTTGCCCGGCCAGCGACGGATCGTCATAGCTTTGGCAGGATTCGCCCCAGCCGCCGTTTTCTTGCTGCGCCTCCTGGAACCACGCCACCGCCCGGCGCACCATCGGCAGGTTCATGTCGTACCCGGACGCTTCGAGGCCGAGGAGCACCTGCCAGGTGCCGTAGATGTAATTGACGCCCCAGCGACCGATCCAGCAGCCGCGCGCGTCTTGCATCTTGGCGATGAAGTCGATGCCGCGATCGACCTGGGGATGCCCGACGCGGATCCCGAACTGCCCGAGCGCTTCCAGGACCCGGGCGGTGATGTCGGGGCAGCTCGGATCGAGCATCGCGTTATGATCGGCGAACGGGACCTTGGTGAGGATTTCGTGATTGATATCGCGATCGAACGCCGCCCAGCCGCCGTCGCGGTTTTGCATGGCCAGGAGCCAGTTGATGCCCCGTTGAACTGCGGGGCTCAAGCTCCCCTCTCCCCCTGCGCAAGGGGCGTCGGGGCTCAAACTCCGTTCTCCCCTTGCGGAAGGGGCGTCGGGGCTCAAACTCCCCTCTCCCCTTGCGGGAGAGGGGGCGGGGGTGAGGGGTGTCCCGCACCGATCCCACGCCTGCCCGCTGCGAGCCAGGCCCATGAGGACCATCGCGGTATCGTCGACGTCGGGATAGAAGCCGTTGCGGTATTCAAAGAACCAGCCGCCTGGTTCGATGCCGGGGTTCATCAGGCTCCAGTCGCCAGGACGGCGCACCTCGCGTTCCAGCAGCCAGCGTGTCGCTTTCGCAATCGCCCCTTGCGGCCTGGCGCTCCCGGGTTGGGGCGCGAGCGCCACACCGCAGGCGGCGTCGGCCTGCGCAAGCGCGTTCAGCGAAAGGGCAGTATCCCAAACTGGCGAGAAGCAGGGCTGCACGCGCAGCGTATCGTCCGTCTCGATCATCAGGGCGTCAAGCTGTTTCAAGGCATATTGCATCTCGGGCGATCCGTTCGCGTACCCCAGGCAATGCAGGCTGATGATCGTGTAGATGATCGGCGGGTAGATCGCACCAACGCCATCCGAATCGGTGAAATGCTCCACCATCCAGGCGGCGGCCATGTCGATGGCCTTCTTGCGAACCGTTTGCGGGCCCCAGACTTCGAGCCACTTGATGACCTGATCGGCCGCCAGGAAAAAGTTGGTCCACGTAAAAAGTCGGCGCGTCGGCGTGTGCGGCCACAGCGGTCGGTGCGGGTCGTCAACAAACAACTCCGCGATGCCTCGTTCCGCTTGAATCTTGCGCACCGGCTTGTGCGCGTAGAACAGGCTTAATGGCACGATGATTGTCCGCGTCCAGGCCGACATCGCGTAGATGTTGAAATACATCCAGCGTGGCAGAAACAACATCTCCGGCGGAACGGCCGCGCAGTTCTCGTAGGGAAACTGGCCCAGGAACGCCAGGTAAAACTTCGTATAGCTGTTGCACTGCACCGCTCCGCCGAGCCGCAAAATCTCGGCCCGGGCCAGGCGCATGGCCGGTTCGTCCGCTGAAAACCCGGCCAGCTTGAGCGCGAAATAGGCCTTGACCGACACGTTGATGTCCACGGGCCCGCCGGGGTGATTGCTCCAACCGCCTCCGTCGGGGCGCTGCTGGGAGAGTAGATAGTTCGCTGCCTTGCGAACCTTCACCTCGTTTTCCCGACCCAGGAACGCCATCAGAAGGATGTACTCGGATTCGAGAATCGTGTCTCCTTGCAATTCCCCGCGCCAGTGCCCATCGGGGTTTTGCAAGGACAAAAGACATCGCCGCGCGCGCGTCAAAGCGGGGTCGAGACCAAACGTGTGCAGCACCGACTCGAGACGTGAAGCCGACTTGACCGAGGGCGGCAGCGGTTGGACGATGGTTTGCGTTGCGAGCGCGGACATCCTATCCCCAATCGTGACCGAAGTAGTACCAATCTTTCTTCCTCATTCTTATAACCAGCGAATCGCAAAAGAGCAAGATCATCGGCAAGGCGACCGGGGGCGCATGAACCGGCTGGGAAAACCTCCGAAGACTGCGTCGTTCACGGGGATTGGAAGGTTTTGGAGGTTTGCCAAAACTACCGGGCAAAATCCCGGTCAGCGACGGGAGTCGCCAGCGTTTCGGAGTCGCTCTTGCACAACCCACCTGCCCCGGCTATCACCGCGTCCGGGACCCGGCCAGTCGGCGCCCACTCGACATTCATGCTGCCATGAAGACCAAACCTCAAACCATTGTGTTGCTTTTGCTGATGTTGCCGACGGCGCCCGGTTGTGGCCGCTACCTCGTGGCGACGCCGAACCTGCTCCAGATGCCCGGTGCCCAGCATGCCTACAGCACATGTCCGGAGGATTGCCAGAAGCCCGACGCGCTCGTTCTTTATGCGACCGATCGTTCCGTCGAGGGACGCAACGGCGCCTCGCCGCGCTATGGGTACGGGCGTTCCAGCAGTCTCGCGTTCGGCCTTGCCAAGGTTGGGCTGGACCCGAGTCCGTCGTGGAACGAGCTAATCCGCGAAAGCACGCGCGCCAAACGCAAGCGCGATTACACGCTCACCCTGGCCAATACTCAGGAGTTGGGCCGTCTCAAGCCTCCGGTCGCCCAGGTTGCCGCCGGCGACGACAAGAGCGTGATCACTCAGACCGCCGCCCAGGAGATCGCCGCCCAGCGCAACGAATTCTGCGAGCTTCTGCGCGGTCGGCTGGCGCAGACAAGCCACAAGGATGTGTTCATCTTCATCCACGGCTACAACAACACGTTTGAAGATGCTGTCTTCCGCGCCGCGGAGGTCTGGCATTTCATGGGCCGCGTCGGCGTCCCCGTCGCTTATAGCTGGCCGGCGGGACTCGGCGGGTTGCGCGGCTACGCCTACGATCGCGAGTCGGGCGAGTTCACCGTCACGCACCTGCGCCGCTTCATCCAGACCATCGCGGAATGTCCCGATGTCGAACGCATCCACCTCATCGCTCATAGCCGTGGGTGCGATGTCACCATCTCCGCCCTGCGCGAGTTGAATCTCGTCCACCGGGCGCAGGACAAGAACACCCAGCAAGCGCTCAAGCTGGAGAACCTCGTTCTCGCGGCTCCCGATATTGCCGAGGACATCTTCCTCCAGCGTTTCGTCAGCGAACGGCTGCTGAAGGTGGCGCGGCGGACGACGATTTATTCCTCGCGGAAGGACCGGGCAATCGAGCTGGCCGATCTGATCTTTGCCAGCAAGCGCAGGCTGGGGATGCTAGAGGAAAAGGATTTCAGTCCGAAGATGAAGCACGCCCTCGCCCGGTTGCCGAATGTTCAATTCATCGAATGCCGGCTGTCGGGCCTGTGGATTGGGCACAGCTACGTGTTCGATCACCCTGCGGGCCTATCGGACCTGATTCTGGTCCTGCGCGATCGTCGCGATCCCGGCCCCGAGAACGGCCGCCCCTTGAGCCGCCCCGCCGAGGCGATCTGGGAATTGAACGACAGCTACTTTGCGACCACGACGAGCAAATGAACTTCTCCATGTGGGCAATTCCTTCCTCGTCGTCATTCTCCGAGAGCCTTGCGTTTTCGCCCGAAAGATCGTTGACGTGAGTCATCATCGATTCGTAGTTTAGACCCATTACCGATTGTCGAAGAACACCTGATCAGCCCCCAAAGCAAGGTGGGGTTCTGGGGGGCTGCCCAACCCCCTCACGCTTGCGTGTGGGGCTGGTGTCCCTCCGTTTGGCGAAGGGGACTCCATCATGGGCCGCAAAAATGAGGACGGCAATCCCGGGGCAGTCGTTGGCCTGCTGGGCTTCCTGGTTTTCTTCATCGGCCTGTGCGGCACCATTGGTAGTTTTCTCTTTGCGGCCGCGGAGGGGCGCGGCCGGTGGACGGTCTTTTACGGCGCCATCGTCTGGGGCCTCGTGCAGATCATCTGGGGTTTCGTCATTGCAATCCGGGCCAAGAACGCGCGGGATCGCGGTGACGAGCTTGCAATCAAGGCGAAGAAGAAACGTGATCGCACCGACGTTGAGGAAGAGGACGAGGACGAGGACGAGGACGGGGATGAAGAAAGCCGGCCAGCGCGGCGCCGCAAATCGGTCCAAGAACCCGCGCGGATTCCGGTCCCGGTGCTCGTTGGTTGCGGGGTGGCGGGTGGCCTGCTTTTGCTCAGTCTTGCAGGTTTTGCCGCGGTGATGATCATCGTTCAATCCCTGGCGAATCCGGAGCAGCACGGGGCGAACGGCGATCCGCCTGGACATCCAAAGGACGGAATCCCGATCAATCCCGTCGAGCCGGCGCCGGAGGACCTGGGCCCGAAGGCAGCTCAGACGCCAATTGTCGGCGCCACCCAGGATCCGACGTTCAAGGACCAGGCCCCGGACGGCGGCGTGCTGGTCGGTTTCGACGTGAGGCTGGGACAGGCCTTCGGCGTGGAGCTGGTCCGGGCCATTCAGCCCCGATACCAAACCCCAAATGGGGAGGTGATGGGCAGGAAATTTGGCGCCAATTTCACCAAGACCGTCTCGGTGACCGCCAGGCCGGGCTACGCCGTCGGCGCCATCAACGTCAAGGCAGGTTTGGTTGTGAACGGTTTTTCCGTCACGTTCATGCGGCTCAAGGGGAACGCCCTGGACCGGACCGATTCCTACACGAGCGCGTGGATCGGCGACCAGACGGGAGGCAACGGGCCAACCGTCCTCGGAGGCGACGGCACCCAGATCGTCGGCATCATTGGCAAACGAAACGCCAGGGAATGCAACGGGCTGGGACTATTGAAACGCAGTTGAAGCAAACGGCGAGCGCGGCACAACTGGCGGCTCGCTGTGCCCTGCACCTGGGCCAGGCCCTGATCAATTCGCCTGGCGATACGGCAGCTTCTTCCGATAAAGCTCCAGCCGGGCGCGTGCGGCTGGGTCGTTTTTCCAGCGCGCGTCGCGAAGCACCTCTTCTTGCAGCTGGGCGGCGTCCGCGAAATTGCCGGTCTCCGCCAGGGCGGCGGCGAGGGTATCGACGAAGATGGGATTGCGTCGGGAGAGGTTGACAGCCTTGGTCGCCAGGTCCACGGCGCGTTTGCCGTCGCGCCATTTTTCCTCGGGGCAGGTCGCCAGGAACCAGGCCACGGCGTTGTGCGCCGATGCGGACTTCCCATCGATCTCCAGGGCCTTGTTGAAATCAGCGAGTGCCGATTCATACTTCTTCTTTCGGCCCAGCGCCATGCCGCGCTCGGTGTACGCTGGTGCGAAACTCCGGGACAGGCGAATGGTTTCGGTGAAATCCGCGATGGCCTTGTCGTCGTCCTTTTTGCTGTTCCAGAACAGGGCGCGGGCCCAATAGCTGGCGGGGGCCTTGGGGTCCAGGCGGATCGCTTCGTTGAAATCGGTCAGCGCCTTGTCGTACTCCTTTTTCCCTGCCCAGCTTTTGCCGCGTTCGCGGCGGCTGAGGGCGGAATTGGGATCGAGTTCGAGCGCGCGCGTGAAGTCGGCGATGGCGCGGTCGTAATCTCGTCGCGCGTTGTAGGCAAGGCCGCGATTGCGGTAGGCGATCAGAAACTTGGGATCAAGACGTATCGCCGCCGAGTAGTCTTCAATCGCCCGCAGGTAGTCCTTCTTGGCGGCCCAGAGGATGCCGCGATTGTTGTACACGCCGATAAACTGCGGCGACAGGCGCAGCGCCTGCGAATAGTCATCGAGCGCCTTGTCGTACTCCTTCTTGGCATGGTACGCGATGGCGCGGTTGCTGTAGTTGGCGGCGGTGGGTCGAAGCCGCAGCGCCTCGCTGAAATCTTTGATGGCGGCGTCATTCTCGCCCTTGAGCTTCCAGCTCCAGGCGCGCCGGCCATAGGCGTCGGCGTCGTTGGCGTTTTGTTGGATGCGTTTGGAGAAGAACGCCACCGCATCGTCCAGCAGGACCACCTCCGACTTGCTCACCCAGCCGGTGATGCCCTGGTTGGTGCGCAACTGAATCCGATCGTTGCGATCAGCCAGTACCCGGTATTCCAGCGACGTGAGCGGCACCGACTTGGTCGGGGCGCCCTTGTCGTCAAGCTGAACCAGGCGCGATCCGATTTGCTTGATGAGAACCGTCTTGCCCGCCCAGCTGGCAACCGGCGGCGTCTTGTCGGGGGGAGTGGCCAACAGGAAAAACGGCGCCAAAGCGAGATGCACAGTAAACATGAGCGGCGGCCTCCTGATTCGGGCACGGTGCTTCGCCAACGGGATGGCTTCAGGTTCCCACGTCTCCCTTGAAAAAGCAAGCAAAAATCACCGCACCACGAATGCTCCGCCGCAAGTGGCGAAGACTTTCGGTGGTGTCTCACTTTGCTTCGGCGCATGGTAGACCTCACGCTCCGCGTGAGGAATTCCTCACGCGGGGAGCGTGAGGTCTACCGTCAAACTGAGACACTACCAGACTTTCGATTGCCAACTTGACCTCGATGGTGTAAACTTGCTTCGTCACACCAAGGGGGGCTCTTATGCTGAAACTGGAACACGGCGCCGCGAAAACCAACTGTCAAGGCATCTCACGCCGCACGGCTCTCAAGGCTGGCTTTTGCGGGCTGCTCGGGCTATCGCTTTCCGACATGCTCAGGCTGCAAGCGTCGGCGAATGCCACGCGCAAGAAGTCAATCATCCTGATGTGGCTCGACGGCGGTCCCAGCCACCTGGAGACCTACGACCCGAAGCCGGAGGCGCCGACGGAATATCGCGGCCCCTATGGCGTCATCAACACCAACGTGCCAGGCATCCGCATTGCGGACATTTTGCCCCAGCACGCCCGTCACGCGGACAAGATGGTGTTCATCCGCTCGATGCACCACGACACGGGCGACCATTTCGCCGGCGCCCACTGGATGCTGACCGGGCGCGCCGGCTCCAACGCGGTGAACTTGCCGCAGATGTATCCGTCCCTGGGTTCCTACGTCTCCCGCTGCGTCGGCCCCAATCAGCCTGGCCTGCCCGCCTATGTCGGGTTGCCGTCGGCACAGAGCGTTTACCTATTCCCCGGCTACATGGGGGCGGCCTATCTGGGCGCGCAGTACAATCCGTTCGATGTCGATCGGCAGCAACAATATCTTGGCGCGAATTCCACGGTCCGGATCGGCTCGCCGCGGCGATTGCAAAGCCTTTTGCGGTCGCAGTCGGGCGTGATGGGCAGCCGGGTAAGTCTGTTGCGTTCGCTCGACACGATGCGGCGCGACCTCGACCGCTCCGGCGTCATGGAGTCGATGGACCGTTATCAACAGCAAGCCGTTGAACTGGTCACCAGCCCGCGGGCCCGGGACGCCTTCGACATCGACCGCGAGGATCCACGCCTGGCGGATCGCTATGGCCAGGGCCCCTGGGGGCGTTATACGCTGATGGCGCGCCGGCTGGTCGAAGCGGGCGTCACCTTCGTCACCGTCGATATGCCCCACTGGGACGACCATTCCAACATCCGCGAAGGCCATGGCTACAAGTTGCCCCATGTCGATCGGGCGGTCGGCGGTTTGCTTGAGGACCTGCAAAACCGCGGGTTGCTCAACGATGTGCTTTTGATCGTGATGGGCGAGTTCGGTCGAACGCCGCGCATCAACACCGGACAGCCGGGCATCCCGATCCCGGGCCGCGATCACTGGGGACAGGGGTTCTCGGTGCTGATGGCGGGCGGCGGGCTGCGCGCCGGGCAGGTCATCGGCGCGACCAACTCGCGCGGTGAGCATCCGGTGCGTCGCGCCCTGCGGCCGCACGATCTTTTGCATACGGTGTATCGCTGGCTGGGCGTCGATGTATCGCAAACCTTCCGCGATCACTCGGGCCGACCGCACGCGATCCTGGATCAGGGAGCGCCGATTCACGAGATTCTGTAGCCGATTCCCCGTATAGCGCCCGCACGCCGCCGCGCGGGCGCTAAACGAGGATGGCCTCACCACCATTTCCACGGAATCAGCATCGGTACGCGCCGCCGGTAGGTCCCATAAGCCTCCCCAAACTCCTCGACGAGGTCGCGCTCCTCCAATTCAATCGCAATCAGCACATAGATCGTCATGCCGGCATTCATCATGGCCAATTCCGGCCACATGATCGGCTGGGTCCAGATCGCGATCAGAAATCCAAGCATGAGCGGATGGCGCACATAGCGGTAGGGTCCATCGATGCAAAGGGGCGTGGGAATCTCCGCGCGACCGGTCCAGACCTGAGTCAAGCCAAGAAAACTCGCATGATCGAAACGCCACACGCAGCATCCGGTCAGGGCGGCGGCGATGAGACTGATGCCGACAATCCAGGTCGGTCCCTGCCAGAGTGGTTCGCCGGGCAGTGGCTGCCAGAACAAGACCAGAGCTGTCAACACGATGCCGGAGGCGGCAACATAGAATGACCGGGCCAGAACGCCCAGCCGTTGCTTGAAGCGGCGGCGCGCCATCCCGCTATGTTGAAAGGCGAAGAGAAGCAGGAGCAGGAGATTATGGCCCCAATCACCTGAAAGGTTCGATTCTTCCGGGCGCGGCCAGTGACCGGTTCCCATGCCAATGACGTAGATGAAAAAAAAACCCGCCCCGGCGATGCCAATCAGGTAGGCGCATACGGCAAAAACGCGAGCCAGCATGGGTGTTTTCCTTCACGATCCACAGGCATAAGATGGATTGCATTGCATTGTACGGCTCCTCGATGAAAGGTTCTCGCCATGGCCACCAAGGGCGAAATGTTTGCGGGCGTGACGGTCGCGCTGATCACGCCATTCAAAAGCGGGCAGGTTGATTACGACGCCTTGCGCAAGCTTGTTGACTGGCACGTCGCCGAGGGGACCGACGGCCTCGCGCCGTGCGGCACGACGGGCGAGTCGCCAACGCTTGACCACGACGAGCATGAACGTGTGGTCGCCACGGTATGCGAACAGGCGCGTGGCCGAATCAAGGTGATGGCCGGCACCGGTTCCAACAGCACGCGCGAGGCGATTCGCCTCACCAAGGCCGCCAAGAAGGCCGGCGCGGACGGTGCGCTCATGGTTGGCCCGTACTACAACAAGCCGACACAGGAAGGATACTACCAACACTTTGCCGCGGTCGCACAGGCTTGCGATCTGCCGATCGTGCTCTACAATATTCCCGGCCGCACGGGGTCGAATATCCTGCCCGAGACCATCGCCCGGCTCGCGCAGCTCGCGCCCATCGTTGCCGTGAAGGAGGCGACCGGCTCCTTGGATCAGGCGTCGAGTATTGCCGCCTTGTGCGACATCACGCTCCTCTCCGGCGACGATAGCCTCACGCTTCCCTTGATGAGCATCGGCGGGCGCGGCGTGGTCAGCGTCGTGGGCAACATCGTGCCGCGCGACATGAAGACAATGCTCGCGGCGTGGGAGGCGGGCAAACTCGCCGATGCGATTCGCTGGCACTACAAGCTCTTCGCCTTGTGCCGCGACATGCTGGGGATCGCGACGAACCCAATCCCGATCAAGACTGCCATGAAGATGGTGGGCCGCGACACGGGCGAGTTGCGTTTGCCCATGTGCCCGATGAGCCCCGACCTGGATGCGAAACTGCGGCAAACGCTGACGGCGTATGGTTTGCTTTGAAAAGCGAGGCCGCGCACTATTTAGGTAGTGGTACAGTCTGAAGTAGGTCAGGCATTCTTGCCTGACCGCAGCCGCGAAATGTCAGGCTGGAAAGCCTGACCTACGGCAAACTGTCTGAAGTAGGTCAGGCATTCTAGCCTGACCGCAGCCGCGAAATGTCAGGCTGGAAAGCCTGACCTACGGCAAACTGTCTGAAGTAG
>JACPPF010000001.1 GCA_016191165.1 Planctomycetota bacterium | reverse complement strand
GAGGCGGGGTCCGAAAGAAGCGTGGAGCAAACGTAGGAGCCGATGTACAAGAACCGAATTCGAGGCATACTTTGCCGGACGAGCGGGCAAATGATCGCGAAGTCCATATCCATCAAGGGCACTGAGTGTAGATTCGGCGGTTGCGTGCGGAAGGCGGTCGAGATTACCTCGGGAGATCTGCCGTTTGTCTCGAAACCGAGACTGAGGAACGAGCAATCGGTCCTGACCGGGCGGCAGAAGTCAGCAGAGGGCGTACTAGGCACGAGAGTGCTGAAGGCCCGAACGGTCCCCGCAAGGGGTTGATGGGAGAGGCAAGTAAGCAGCGTAACTCATGAACGACAAGCGGCAGAATAACCAGCTAGCGCACAGCGGCAGCGCTGTGCGCAACCAGCAAATGGTGTTGGCCTTCGGGGATGAGAGTAGGAGTGAAGCTCCGAGGGTATCCAGGGAAGGGACCGAATCGTTTATGGCGAAGCGCGGGACAGAAAGCCCGGCCATTGGCGAACGGTGGATGGAGGAAGTCTGCGCCGAAGCCGGACGGAGGGGTGCGAAAGCTTGGCATCCCGACGGTGCTGGATCGAATGATTCAGCAGGCGGTGATGCAGGTACTGCAACACAGTTGGGACCCGGCATTTTCCGAACACAGCTACGGGTTTCGTCCTGGGCGGTCGGCGCATCAGGCGGTGGAGGCGGCGCAGCGGTATATCGCCGCGGGCTACCGCTGGGTGGAGGATCTGGACTTGGAGAAATTCTTGGATCCAGCTTCATATTGCCCCCTCGTTGATGAAAGTTAGTCGAATAGCTGCGGCTGCTGATTGATTACCTTGATTCTTAAGCCTTTGCGGCGGCCTTGACGGACCAGCAGAGCTTCCAGTTCCCCGCGCTTGACACGCTGCAACACCGTTTGTCGCGAAACACCGAGCTTCATGGTCGCTTCAAGCATCGGAAGAAACTCTGGCGGAGCCTGTGCGACAACGCGCGAACGCACCTCCTCGGTGATCCGGATTTGCCATGGCGCGCCCGGCGTGACCTGGTCTCCTTGAATGAAACCGTCGGCGAGCCAACGATGGATGCTTGAAGTATTCATCCCAAGGACCTCCGCCGCTTTGCGAATTGAAACTAACTCGCCGTTGGGCGGCGGCTCATCGGATGGCTGAAAACGCGGGATCTCCCGATAACGGCGAAGGGAACCCACCTGATTGGCGGTGAAGCGTTCGCCCATTGCGGTCTTCCGGCCTTGCCGATTCAGAATGCCTGCGATGACTTCATCCGGATACAACAGAGCCAAGCGCCGCAACAACGCGATCGTGTCCTCATCCGTTCGCGGACCTTCCGGCCGGAACCGCGGGACAGCTACATCGAGCGTCGTGATCGCTCCGCCGCGCCAACGCAGAATCAGATGTGCTTGCCCCTCGGTTCTCTTCAGATTCAGTACGGCCTCCTCCAGAATCGTGCGCAGCAGTTCCTTGCGGTCACGATCCGTCGTCGTGGCGGCGTACCAGACGCGTTTCAGATCTGTAGATAGAACGCGAAGCCGATGTAGCTGGTCGGGGCTGACCGTGGCCAGTCGTTGGGATTCTCGTCGTCGAAGATCAGCCTCCGCGTTGGCCAGCTCGCGCAGCTTGCATTCCCAGTCTGCTTCCAGGCCGCGCGCAACGAGACGATTTTCCGGTTCCACTGCACGATAACGCCGTTCCGCTTTTCCAGCTTCGTAGCGCAGCCGTTCGATCTCAAGGCGCCACTGCATCAACGCGGTGTCGTGAGTGCCGTGCGCCTGCTCGACTGCTGTTTTCATCGCATCCACGGCGGCGGGCGTGACGGCTTCGATAAACGCCTGCGCAACGGCTTCATCAATCGCCACGCCGCCTACATTGAGGCAGTAGAGTCCGCGACCTTCGACAATGTTCTTGCCGGCACAGTGATAGCCCGGCGTGGAGTTACGGCCTCGATAGTGAGTGCTCAATCGCCGGCCACAATGCCCGCACACACCGACTCCTTGTAGAAGCGCCGCGCCTTCTCTCACCACACCTCCTTTGCGGTGTGGCCCGGGACGGGTATTCGAATCGAGCCGCTTTTGAATCGACTCGTATGTGGCCCAATCAATGAATCCCGCATGATGCTCGCGAATGAGTACGCCCCATTGGTCCATCGGGAGCTTGCGAATACGCTTCCTGACTGTGCCGTTCTCATCGACGTAGCGTTCACAGCGGCTCTTGCCATACGTATAAGCGCCAGCATACACCGGATTGGTCAGAATATGATGGACCGCCGTGTAAGTGGGCGCGACCCAGCGAATCTGGCCGTCCGGGCCATCCTGCAGCGGGAAGGACGGAGCCTCCGCGCGCAGCCATAGCCAGACGCGCCGCGCCGAGCCGAATTCCGCGAATCGTTCGAAGACCGAGCGGACCGCGGTCACGACTGCCTCGTCGGGATGGAAGAGGACCTCCCCATCGTCATCCCCCCAAACGAAACCCACCGGTAAGCCGCGGCGCAGTTCGCCACGCGCGGCCTTGTTGCGGATGCCGCCGTCGAGACGGGCGCGAATGATGTGGAGTTCCGCTTCGCTCATCGTGCCTTTGAGTCCGAGCAGGAGACGGTCATTGAAAAGGGCGGGGTGGTAAACGCCATCGGCATCGCCGATGAGCGTGTCGGTGAGTCCGCATAGTTCCAGGAGGCGGTACCAATCGGCATTGTTGCGCGCAAGGCGGGAGACTTCGAGGCCGAGGATCATCCCTACGTGGCCGAGAGCCACCTCGCTGATCATGCGCGCAAAACCGGAACGTTTGTTGGTCGTGGCGCCGGAGAGGCCGAGATCGTCGTCGATGATGACGACGTTGTCTTTTGGCCAGCCGAGTTGTTGCGCGCGATCTCCCAGAGCATACTGGCGCGCCGTGGATTCGCGATTGTGTTCTACCTGCGAGACGGAGGATTGGCGGACGTAAATGAAGGCCTGCCGCGCCGAATGAGACGGTTTCACTTTCGAGAGGTCAGTCATTGGCCGCCCCCTTTGTTGGTTCCGCCGGACTGAGCGAAGGCGAAGCTGTCGCGGCCTTCAACATCAGTCGCGCGAAGGTCTCGATGATGAGGTGCTTTTGTTCGTTGTGGAGGTCCTCCCACAAAGACTCCTGTGGAATAGGAATGTCGGTGAAGTTCAGATTCAGTTGCGGCATGGCTCTCCTGCTCCGGACTCGACTGTGGCGTCACCGCCGCTGAAGCGGTGCGTTGCAAGAGAGCATCTGTTAAAAAGCGGAGGGCAAGCAAGTGCTCAGGCGCGCCGACGATTGCCGTGTTCTTCGCCGCCGTGGATGGGCCTGCGGCAAAGTCGGTCCATTCTGCGGGTATATGCGATTTACTGCCGTCCGGCAGAAGGACGACGAAGAGCAATCGGTTCCGCTTCTTTAGATGACGCAGGACTTCGAGGCACTGTCCTTCAAATGGATGATGTCTGCGGATGATGCTTCGACCGGGTCAACCACGACAAACTGATGGCAAAGATTGCCGAACGGGTCGGCGACAAGCGGTTATTGAAGCTGATCCGGACGTTTCTCACGGCTGGAGTCATGGAGAATGGGCTGGTCGGTTCGGTCGAAGAAGGAACGCCGCAAGGCGGACCTTTCACTCCCTGAACGCAAAAGCGAACTTTGAATTTGACCGGGTCGTGGGCATCCGCCGAAAGGGGAAGCAGCCTTGACGAATGCCACATACGGTAGTATGTTTGTGTCATATGTCCAGGGCAAGCGAGGCCCAGCGGATCACGCGCCTGAACTTGGCGTTCGATTGGCTACGTCAGGGATTGTCTCCTCCCGAAGCCACCGAGCGGCTAACGGCGGAAGCTGGTATTTCCTATCGCCAAGCCCACCGTTATGTTCAAGAAGCACGGGAACTCGACGCGCCCGCGCTGGCCGTGGATGCCAAGGTCGTGTTCACCGTCAAGCTCCCCGGCGTGTTGGTCGAACGGCTTCATCGGTATGCCGAATCGACGGGGCAAACCCTCAGCCAAATCGTCAGCCAGGCCTTATGGGCCCTGTTCCGGCGAGGGGGCCGTGGCTGAGCGGCGGCCGCCAACCCATCGAGTGCAGTTGGAATATCGCCCTGATCGTTTGCAGCCGGACAAGCTCCGGCAAGCCTACCAGTTGCTCGTTCCCGAACGAAAGGGCGAACTGCGGGACTTCCCAGAGGTGAATCATGAAACCGATTGCGATCTACGCCCGTGTGTCGTCGGCACGACAGAAGGAGAAGGAGACCATCGCCAGCCAAACCGCGGCGCTGCTGGAGTATGCGGCGAGCCAGAGTTGGAGCGTCCCCAACGAGTGGCGGTTCCTTGACGAAGGCTATAGCGGAGCCAGTCTGGTGCGGCCCGGATTGGACCGCCTGCGTGATTGTGTTGCAGAAGGACAAATCGAGACAGTACTGGTTCTGTCGCCGGACCGGTTGAGCCGGAAGTACGCCTATCAGATTCTATTGGCCGAGGAGTTCCACAGGCAGGGAGCCGAACTGGTATTCGTGAAGTCGCCGCCAGCCACGACGCCAGAAGAGCAGTTGCTGGTGCAGGTACAGGGAATGATTGCCGAGTACGAGCGAGCCCAGATCGTCGAACGCACCCGGCGCGGCAAACGGCATCGTGCCCGGCAGGGCTTGGTGAATGTCTTGTCGGGCGCGCCCTACGGATATCGTTATGTGAAAAAGAGCGATAACGGCGATGCCTACTATGAAGTGATCGAAGCCGAGGCGGCCATCGTGCGCCAAGTCTACGAGATGTTTACCGTGCAACATCTCAGCATCGGCACCATTACACGCTCGTTGAATGAGCAGGAGATCACGACACGCACGGGAGATTCACGCTGGGAGAGGAGCACGGTGTGGGCGATGCTGCGCAACCCGGCCTATATTGGCAAAGCGTGTTTCGGCAAGACCGAACGCAAAGCACGCCAGCGCATTACACGGCCGCTGCGCTTGCGCGGCGGCTACTGCAATCGTTCCGGCGCCAGTCAGGAACGGCCCAAACAGGATTGGATTGAGATTGCCGTTCCAGCCCTAATCGCCGAGGTAGACTTTGCCCTGGCGCAAGAACGGCTGGAAACCAACAAGCAGTTTTCTCGGCGGCGAACTATCGAGCCCAGCCTGCTGCAAAGCATGTTGGTCTGCGGGCACTGCGGATACAGTTTGTACAGAGCTTCGACCCGCAGCAGCAAGCAAAAGCTGTACTACTACCGTTGCCTCGGCTCGGACGCTTGGAGGCAGTTGAAGCACGCCGTTTGCGAGTGTCCTCCCGTTCGTCAAGACTATCTGGATGGCATTGTTTGGGCGGAAGTGATTCGCCTTCTGGAGGATCCGAACCTATTGCAAGCCGAGATCACGCGGAGGCTGGAAGCCGCCAAGCAGGCGGATCCGGCGCAACAGCGCCAGCAGCATCTGCTGCGCGACCAAGCCCGGCTGGACAAGAGTATCGAGCGGCTCTTGACGGCCTATCAGGAAAGCCTGCTGTCGCTCGATGAACTGCGAAAACGGATAGAGCCACTCCGCAAACAGCACGGGGCCGTCCAGTCCGAGTTGGAGGCAATCGAAACAGCGGTGGCCGATCAGCAAAGATACCTCCAATTGGTTGAGGGCCTCGCGCCCTTCCAGGCGCGCTTGCGGTCGAGGGCCGAATCCATGGATATTGGAGAGCGGCAACGAATCGTCCGCCTACTGGTCAAGGAAGTAATCGTTGGACCCGAGTCGATCACGATTCGCCACTGCCTCCCTATGCCACCGATTTCCAATGTGCCCCCACCAGCGTCTTCATTCCCGGGCAGAGGAGGGCTCACCGGTACAAGTTCGCTTTTGCGTTCAGGGAGTGTTATCGCCCTTGCTGTCCAACATCGTGCTGGATGAGTTCGATCGGGAGTTGGAGCGGCGCGGCCTGCGGTTTGTCCGGTATGCCGACGACGGTAATATCTACGTTCGCAGCCGGAGGGCCGGGGAACGAGTGATGGAGCGCATTACGCGATTCATCACGGCAAAGCTCAAACTCAAGGTGAACGAGCGGAAAAGCGCGGTGGCTCGACCATGGGCGCGGAAGTTTCTAGGATTCAGCTTTACGAGCGCAGGCATACCAAAGCGGCGGATAGCGCCGAAAGCGGTGGACCGGTTCAAGGAGCGGGTACGGGAACTGACGGGCCGGACCCGAGGGGTGAGCATAAAACGGATGGCCGAAGAACTGACTCGGTATTTACGGGGTTGGATCGGCTACTTCGGCAAGTGTGAAACACCTTCGGTGCTGGAGGGTCTTGAGAAGTGGCTCCGGCGCAGACTGCGGTCTGCGATCTGGAAGCAGTGGAAACGGGGGACGACGCGGTTTGCCGAACTGCGCAAACGGGGCGTGACACGCGATCTGGCCGCGAAAACGGCGGGCAGCGGACACGGACCGTGGCGCTTGGCCGACTCGCCGGGCCTCCATATCGCGCTGCCCAATGCTTACTTCGACTCGCTTGGGATTCCAAGATTAACTGTTCGTTGATTGCTCAACCCGCCGAACCGCCGGATGCGGACCCGCATGTCCGGTGGTGTGGGAGGGGGGGAGCCGCGAGGCTCCCCCCTATCCCGAT
>JACPPF010000147.1 GCA_016191165.1 Planctomycetota bacterium | reverse complement strand
TACGTCAACATCGGCCCGGGCCTGCGCATCCAGCTCTGCGAGCGCGCCGACATCGGCGTGGGCGCCGCCTTCGGCCTGACCGACTTCGGGCCCGAGCAACTCTACCGCACCGAGTTCCGCCTGCGCTTCTAGCCTTCCCCCTCTCCCTCCGGGAGAGGGGTTGGGGGTGAGGGTGGAGTTCGCTCGGCCTTTGGATGCCCCGCCCTCACCCCTCTCCCAGAGATGCTACGCCGCGACGGGGCCTACCGCATGATGATCAACGCCAGCAGGGCACAACCGGCCAGCAACAACACGATCGACAGAACGAGATAGTATTTGCTCCAGGTGTGCATTTGGGCATCTTCGGCAAGGGCAACTTCGGTCCAGCCGACGGAACTCTGTTCGCGCACCATCTTCTGGAACACGCCCGCCACAAAGCCCTGGCCTCCCTTCGGGCCCGTTCCGGCGAGGTAGCAACCCGAATAACGGAAGAGCGCATCGTTGTCCGGCGCGATCGCCCGGCTTACGATCCAGCTCAAGGCCTCGGCCCGCTCGTTCATTTCGTCCAGCATCAGGACAAGCCGCGAGTTGCCTGGCATGAGCACCGTGGGATTTGGATTCGCCTGCGTTTCGGTCTGAAATAAACGATAGGCGCCGTCTTGAAGGTAAGAGGTGCAAACCCAGGCGAGCGACGCGCGCACGTGCTGGACAATTTCCTCGCGCGAGAGCCGGGTCGCCATCGGAAAGCTGCCCCCCTGGCGGTTCCCCAGTTCCTTGGGCGGCTGCCGCTGAAGGTAGTCCTCGAAGCCCGGCAGTTGTTCCATGTCAACGAGCAGGCTTACGACAGGGCAATCGAGTTTCATTTCGGCGCGCGTGACGCTCAGGTCTTCTTGTGCCGCCTGGGCTGTGAACTGGGCCTCGCCGGTGGTATCCGTTCCCGCGAGGGGCACCATGAGCAGGATGCCATTGGCGGCGCAATGCGGTTGCCGGTCTCGCACGATCAATCGGCACAGGTGAGCGAGCCGGGCCTTGAAGCGGGCGACCAATTTCGGATTGGACATGAAATCGCTGGTCAACGGCTTGCCCAGCACGGCGCGGCGAAAGGCACGGCGGCGTATCGGCGTGGTGTGCTCGCTCGGCGCCCGCAGCATCTCGATCACGAATTGTTCCTTGCTCCCGGGACGCATCGTCTTATCGAATTCCTCCGCGCCCTCCTGCACGATGGCGGACGTGCCTTCGGGCGTGGTCTCCATGGCCAGCAACTCCGCCACGTTCCCCAGCACGCTCGCGCCGCGGCATGTGACGTAGACGGCGGTGCGATCGGAGAACACATGCACCGCCGCGTTGGGGTCGGCAGGCGTCAACGGGACCGCCAGCTTCACGCCCGACGCATCGACGAGATGGGTTTCCGGCGCCTCCGGTCTGCCCAAAATCAGAAACAACGGCACGTCAGGAAGGTTGATCTTGGCGTGTTCCAGGGCGCGCATGCCCTCTTCCCACGCCGCGTCGATGTCCGGGAACTGCGAATCGTCCATCTCCGCGAACCAGACCAGATAAAACCAGTAGAGGGCGATGATCATGAAAATGAAGAGCTGCCCAAGAATCGGCAGCCAAAGCTCGCGGACGATCGGAAAGCCCTGCAAAAACTGCGGGGGCCTGGCAACGGCTCCGCTCAAGCCGGCGTAGTGGTTGATCACCCACAGGATCACGAGCAACAGAACATCCAGAAAGATCCAGATGAACCAACGCACGCCCGCTGACAGCTCCATGCTCGGTTTGAACGGGGTGAGGGCGACGACGGCCCATTTGATCCATTCCCAGATCGTGAGGAAGAAGGTCATCTAGAAAATCTCTCAAGAGTGTCAAAGCGCGAGTGACGGCTTGTCCCCAGGCTATTGTCAGCGCAAAACGAGGATTATCACGAGCGGAATGAGCAACAGGCCAATCACCGTCGCGATCATGAACCATTTCTGCATTGCCGCCGCCCCTTTCAGGGCATGCACATTCGGGGTGACGGTCAACCCCGGCGGGGCGGTGTAGGCCCGGCCTTCCGCTTGGGAGATCAGCGGCTCGACGTTGTCGCGCCAGTTCGCCAGTTCGCCGGGATTGTCGGCCATTTCTCCGCGGAAACCCAGCATGACGCACAGGTAGTAAACCTCAAGAGCGTCGCGCGTGGGCCGGGATTGGGAGCGTTGCGCCTGCTTCCAGAACTCCGAGGCCCGCTCGTTCATGCCAAAGACCGTGGTCTCGAATTTGTTGGCATTCCACTGATCCTTCCAGGGAGAGTCGGCGATGAAGACTTCGTCCAGCCAGCATGCCAGCGCGTAGCGAATGCCGAGGAAGACGTTTCTGATGCTGCTCACCGATTGATCGTAGGCGCGCACATCTCCGAGGAGGTCCGAGCGCAGGTGATCCGGCGCCGCCGCCTGGAGCAAGGCGAGCAGGCGTTTCTGCGAGTCGGCAAAGTCGTACTGGCGCGGATTGGCGCGCAGCCCCTCCTTGATTTCGATGGCCTTGCGAAAAACCGGGAATACGAGATCGGCGATTTCCTTGCGCATCTACTTGCGTTCTCCAAATCAAGTCGCTGGTGGCTTAGAGTCACTACTGTCCGGTTATATGTCGAATAGTGTCAACTGTTTATGACTGGGCGTTTTTTCCTTCTGTTCGCCGAGTGCGTTTAACATGGTAAAAAGCTGGGTTTTCTCGAAAAGCGTGATGCTGAGAATTTGCAAGATCTCG
>JACPPF010000151.1 GCA_016191165.1 Planctomycetota bacterium | reverse complement strand
TGGGTAAGTTCCATGAGTCGGCTTCCTTGCCGGGCGATCTTGAGTGCTTTTTTTTGTACACCCAAGATGCCAAAAAACGGCTGGGAAGCCGATACCAATATTTACCTAAACTCCCCTCGTGAAATCTGCGAAACTCGAACTTAGAAACTGGAAGACATTACTTCCCGCGCTACCCGAGCAGAGACGCATCGCCGAAGTATTGAACGCGGCCGACCGTGAAATCGACCTTCTGCGAAAGCAACTGGGCGCCCTCAAGCAGCAGAAGAAGGGCCTGATGCAGAAGCTGTTGTCGGGTCAAGTGAGAGTGAAGATCAGATAATAAGACCATTTTCTTGATGTCAGGAACATGGTGGGAGCATTCTATGGCACGAAAGAAAAATGCCGCCGCTCTAACGGGCACCGGGTTGCCGGGCGATTACTCCGCCTTCCTGGACTCGCTCAAGACCCGCGTGCGCCAGGCGCAGACGAAGGCGGCGCTGTCGGTCAACCGGGAGCTGATCCAGCTCTACTGGGACATCGGCCGGGAGATTGTCCTGCGGCAAGAACAGGAGGGCTGGGGCAAGAGCGTGGTGGAACGGCTCGCCGCCGATTTGCAAAAGGCGTTCCCTGGCATCCAAGGCTTCTCCAAAGACAACATCTGGAGAATGCGGATGTTCTATCTGGCCTACCGGTCCCCGCCGGCAATTCTGGCACAGCCCGTGCCAGAATTGGAGTCAAAGCCACGGAGCCGAAAAGTGGCACAGCCTGTGCCAGAATTGCCGGAAACGGCTCCGCCACCAGCCGTCGGAAGCATTCCCTGGGGGCACAATGTCGTCTTGATGCAGAAGGTGAAGGACCCATCGCAACGACTCTGGTACGCGGCGAAAGCGATCGAGCACGGCTGGAGCCGAACCATCCTGACGGTGCAGATCGAAGGCGATCTCTTCGCACGTCAGGGAAAAGCCGTCACGAACTTCGTCGCCACGCTGCCGCCGCCGCAGTCGGACCTGGCTCAGCAATCGCTGAAGGATCCCTATCTCTTCGACTTCCTGACGCTCCACGAGGACGCCGTCGAACGCGACCTGGAAACGGGGTTGATCGACCACATTCAGAAGTTCTTGTTGGAACTCGGCGCCGGGTTCGCGTTCGTGGGCCGGCAGGTGCCCTTGAGCGTGGGGGATGACGACGATTACCTCGACTTGCTCTTCTACCATCTCAGGCTCCGCTGCTTCATCGTGATCGATCTGAAGATGAAGAAGTTCACCCCGGAAGACGCCGGGAAGATGAACTATTACCTCTCGGCCGTTGACAGCCTGATGAAGCATCCGACGGATGCGCCGTCGATGGGCTTGATCCTGTGCAAGACGCGCGACCGGATTCGAGCCGAATATGCGTTGCGCGACATCGCCAAGCCGATTGGCGTGGCCGAGTGGCAGACCAAGCTGGTGCAGTCGTTGCCAGAACCGTTGAAGGGGAGTCTGCCGAGCATCGCAGAGATCGAGGCGGAATTCGGAAGGGAGCTGCCATGAGCCAATCGCTTCCCTCCTTTCTGGAAGACCAGATTTCGCAGATCCCGGCGCTGCAACTGCTCATGAACCTGGGATGGCGCTACCTCACGCCCTCTGAGGCGGTCACGTTGCGCTCGGGCAAGCTCGCCAACGTGCTGCTGGAACCGATCCTCATTGACCAGTTGCGCAAGCAGAACCGTATTCGCCGAGCTGACGGGCGAGAACACGAATTCACTGAAGCGAACATCCAGACGGCCGTGCACGCCCTCAAGGACGTGATGTATGACGGGCCCGTGCGGACGAACGAGAAAATCTACGACCTGCTCATCCTGGGGAAAAGCCTTCAGCAGACCATTGATGGCGACACCAAGAGCTTCCCGCTCCATTACATCGATTGGAACCCGGCCACCTGGCTGACGAACAATGTCTTCCACGTCACCGAGGAGTTCGAGGTCGAGCGGACGGCCAGTCACGAGACACGCCGGCCGGACATCGTGTTGTTCGTCAACGGCATTCCCCTGGCGGTCATCGAATGCAAACGGCCTGACAAAGCCGGGGCCGAAAAGCAGGCCGTGTCGCAACTGATTGGCTATCAAAAGGAATCCGAGATTCCGCGTTTGTTCTTTTACGCCCAACTTCTCCTGTTGATCTCGAAGAACGAATCGAAATACGCAACGGTCGGAACGCAGGCGAAATTCTGGGCCGCCTGGCGAGAAGAGGTCGATAAGCCGCTGGCGTCGCTCATCAAACTCCCTTTGTCGCCGGACCAGAAGACGGCACTGTTTGGAACGCGCCCCTCCGAGGTGCGACGACAATTCGACAAGCTGGAAAAAAGCTCGCGCGGGATCACCGCCCAGGACCGGGCTCTTTTCAGCCAGTGCCGGCCCGAGCGCCTGCTTGATTTCGCGTTCAACTTCATCCTGTTCGATTCGGGCGAGAAGAAGATCGCCCGCTACCAGCAATTCTTTACGGTCAAGAACGCCATCGAACGAATCCGCCAACGCGACGACTCGGGCCGCCGGCGCGGCGGCGTCGTTTGGCACACCCAGGGGAGCGGTAAATCGTTGACGATGGTCATGCTCGCCAAAGCCATCGCCCAGGAGAAGTTGCCCGATTACAAGATAGTCCTCGTCACCGACCGCGTCGACCTGGATGATCAGATCTACAAGACGTTCACCCACTGCGACATGGAGCCTCACCAGGCCCGCAGCGGCAAGGACCTTGCCAAGGAGTTGTCCGGCCCAAAGAGCCGGGTGATCACCACCATTATCGACAAATTTGAAAACGCCGTGCTCAAGGGGAATCTACGCAACGAGGGAGACAACATCTTCGTGTTGGTCGATGAAAGTCATCGAGGCCAGTACGGCGCCATGCACGGCCGGATGCGCAAGTCATTGCCGAATGCATGCTTTATCGGCTTCACTGGCACGCCGGTTCGGAAGAAGGAAAAGGACACGATCAACAAATTCGGCGGCCTGATTCAGCCGATCTACTCGATTCGCAGAGCCGTGGAGGACAAGGCCGTTGTGCCGCTCCTTTACGAAGGGCGGGACGTGGAACAGCGTGTCGATCGGCAAAGCATCGACCGATGGTTCGACATCATCACCGCCAATCTGACCAGGGAACAGAAGGCCGACCTGAAGAAGAAGTTCACCACGACCGACCAACTCAACAAGGCCGAGCAGAAGGTCCGCGAGATCGCCCTCGACATCAGCATGCACTACCGCGACAACTGGCAGGGCACGCCCTACAAGGCCCAGCTCGTGACGCAGGACAAATCGACGGCGTTGCTTTACAAGAAATGCCTGGACGAGTTCGGAATGGTCTCATCGGAGGTACTCATCTCCGGCCCGGATGACCGCGAAGGCAACGAGGAGGTGGACGAAGAGAACATGCCGGCGGTGCAGCAATTCTGGAAGAAGATGATGGCCAAGCACGGCAGCGAGGACCAATACAACAAGAACGTCATCAACAGTTTCAAGAGCGGCGACGAGCCGGAAATCATCATCGTCGTAGACAAGCTTCTCACCGGCTTCGACGCGCCTCGCAACGGGTGCCGTCACTCCCTGCCAGGAATTATGGCTGTTCCGTTTTAAGGTGCAAATCCGTGGCGCCCAGGGTGTTTTCATGGTCTGGATGGTCCATACATTAATCGCAGCTGAGCGGCCGGCAAGGAGTCGGTCGCGCCTTCATCTTTGCCAGGGACGGCCATGGCCAAC
>JACPPF010000150.1 GCA_016191165.1 Planctomycetota bacterium | reverse complement strand
GTTGTTTGGAAACCCCAGTGTCGGGCAGGATGCCTTTTGTTTGCAATACCAGAATGTCAACGAGCGGGACTAATCACCCAAATCTCCTTGTTGGTGCTTCCTTTTCCCTGAAAATTGCCGGTGTGGACTGATCGCACCCTATTTGACGAGCGTCCCCGTCGGTGCGGATTCGTCATGCTTCTCGACAGGAACGATGGCATCGTTCACCGAAATACAATCGCACGCCGTCTCCTGCAACGGGATAACTCGGACGGCAGCGAAACGGCACGGATTTAAGGCGCCAGGAGTTCGATATCAGGAGTTACCGAGGCCGTGGCTGATAATCCGAAAAAAAGAAAAAAAAACCCAGAACAAATCCGAGATATCAAATCAACTATCGCCAAGCCGCGCTGCCTCTCGGTCCCACGGCCAGGCAAACTGCCGCCTGGCAAAAACAGCCCTCCCAAATAAAATGAGAATCCTTTAAGATTTCTCTTGCAATTTTTGTAAACACAACGAAATAATACCGCCAATATTTTCAATTCCATTGATCCCAGGCGGAAACCGACCGCCTGCGGTGTGGGGGAATTCTCATTCCGCCCACCGGACGAGGTGGTCTATGAAACGTTCCAACATGCGCGGGCGCACGTGGCGAAGGCCTTTGGTCGTGGAATTGCTTGAGGATCGTCGGCTGCTAAACGTGCAGATGGCTCCTGCCCTGGGCCAAATGCAGGTCGATCCAGCCACGTTTGACCCCGGAGTGGTACTGGTGCGGTTTGAGCCCGGCGCGGTTCAGCCAGGCCAGCAGCTGGCGCCCGGCGTCGAAGTTGGCGCCGCGTTGCCTCTGGTGAACGGGCTCTATCGGGTCAACCTTCAGCCGGGTGTTGGCGTCGATGTCGCGCTGGCAACGCTCCGGGGCCGGGCCGATGTCGTCTACGCGCAGCCAAATTACCGAGTTCATGCCCTGGTCACGCCGAATGATCCGCTGTTTTCGCAGCAATATGACCTCGACAACACCGGCCAGACCGGTGGCCTAAATGATGCCGATATCGACGCTCCGGAGGCCTGGGACCAGTTCACCGGCAGTTCCAGCGTCATCGTCGCCGTCATCGACACGGGTGTGGATTACAATCATCCCGATCTGGCCGCCAACATGTGGACCAATCCGGGCGAAATCGCGGGCAACGGCGTGGATGACGACGGCAACGGCTTCGTCGATGATGTCCACGGCTACGACTTCGCAAACAACGACGGTAATCCCATGGACGATTTCGGCCACGGCACCCATGTCGCCGGGACCATCGGCGCGGTGACCGACAACGGCGTCGGCATCGCCGGCATCGCCTGGAACGTCAAGATCATGGCGGTCAAGTTCCTCGGCGCTGATGGCAGCGGCGGCCTCGACACGGCCATCGACGCGCTCAACTACGCGGTCAGCAACGGCGCCACCATCTCGAACAATAGCTGGGGCGGCGGTGGGTATTACGCTCCCCTCAACGACGCCATCGCCGCAGCCGCCAACCAGGGGCATATCTTTGTCGCCGCCGCGGGCAACGCCGGAAGCAACAACGACCTGGTGCCCGGCTACCCCGCCAGCTACGAACTCGACAACATCATCTCGGTGGCTGCCACGGACAAGAACGACCAACTGGCGTCCTTCTCAAACTATGGAGCTTCCAGCGTCGATCTGGGCGCGCCGGGCGTCGATATTCTCAGCACGGTGCCGACGTCCGGTCAGCTGGGCGACCCCAGCGGATACGCGACGCTGAGCGGGACCTCGATGGCGTCGCCCCATGTCGCCGGCGTCGTCGCCCTGGTGCGCGGGCAACATCCCGAATGGAGTTATCAACAGGTCATCAGTCAGGTGCTCGGAACGGTCGATCCGGTAGCCAATCTCTCGCAAGTGACCGCCACGGGAGGCCGGCTCAATGCGGCGGCGGCACTGGGTGGTCAGATTGCCGTCAAAGGCCCGCGCGTTACCGCCGCCACGCCCTACAAAGTCACGCCCGGTCCCGTTGATACGGCCATCGTGACGTTCGACAAGGCAATCGACCCGAGCACGTTTACCCTGGACGACGTCGTCAGCTTCACTGGCCCCGCCGGGCCCATTGCCGTCACCGGCTTGCAGGCCGTCGCGAACAGTAATGATCGCCAGTTCCAGTTTTCCTTCGCCAGCCAAACCGGCCTGGGTGATTACGATCTCGTCATCGGGCCCGACATTTTCGACCCGGCGGGCGTCGCGATGAATCAGGACAACGACACCGCCAACGGCGAGGCTATCGAGGATCAGTTTCACCTGCGTTTCACCATTTCCGACACGGTGGTGTTTCATTCCACCGATGTGCCGGTGACGATCGATCCGACGTGGTCGGCGGTCTCGGTGATCAATGTGGATTCCGATTTCACGATTGCCGACGTCAATGTCACGCTGAACCTCACGCATCCAAACACCGGCGACTTGTTGATTTACCTGGGTCATCCGACGGGCGCCTTGATTCGGTTAACCGACCGGAGCACGCTTGGGGCAAATCTTGAAAGCACCACGTTTGACGACCAGGCATCGCAATCCATTGCGCAGGGAACGGCGCCGTACACGGGAACGTTCCGCCCGATCGATCCGTTGGGGACCCTGAACGAGCGCAGTAGTTTGGGCCAGTGGGGGCTGCTTATCAGCAACCAGGGGGCCATGGCTGGGACGCTGAATTCGTGGTCGCTGACCATCACGCCGGGCAACGGCTACACGCCGGGTGATCCTGGCGACCCGGCGCCGCCACCGACCGACCCGGGCGATCCGCTGCCGCCGCCGGGCGATCCGTTGCCGCCGCCGGGCGATCCGCTGCCGCCGCCGGGCGACCCGTTGCCTCCACCAGGCGATCCACTGCCGCCACCGGGCGATCCACTACTGCCGCCGGGGGATCCGTTGCCTCCTCCGCCAACCAATCATGCGCCGATTGCGACCGATGATCCCGCGATCACAAACGAGGATGCGCCGGTCGTCGTCAACGTCCTGGGGAATGACAGCGATCTGGATGGCGACTTCTTGTTCGTGGTTTCAATCGATTGGAGCGTCGGGGGAACCGCGCTCATCAATCCCGATCAAACCGTGACGTTCACGCCCGCCGCCAATTTCAATGGCAGCGCCTCGTTTGGGTACACGATCAGCGATGGTCAAGCCACCGCCTCGGCCATCGCTCGCCTCGAGATCATTCCGATCAACGACGCGCCGCAGGCAGTCAACGATGTCGTCGTCGGCTTCGAGGACGCCGCCCAGATCATCAACGTGCTCGCCAACGACACCGACCCGGATGGCGATGCTCTGAGCGTCGCTTCGATCGACTTCGTTACCGGCGGCGCCGCGGTCATCAACGCCGATCAAACCGTGACGTTCACGCCCGCCGCCAACTACGTCGGCAGCGCGACGATCGGGTACACGATCAGCGACGGCCAGGCCTCATCGTCCGCGACGGTCTGGATCACGCTGCAACCAGTCAATGATGCACCGTTGGCAGTCAGCGATCTGGTCAGCACGTACCGCAACACGCCGATCACAATTTGGGGTTCGCAGCTGACCGGCAACGACACGGACGCCGATGGCGATTTCCTTTGGGTCGTCGCCGTGGGTGGCGCGATTCATGGCCAGGCGACCTTCCAGGCCGGCCAGATCGTCTTCGCGCCCGATCCCGGGTTCACTGGTTGGGCCAGCTTCGAGTATACCGTGTCCGATGGTCAGGCCGTCAGCGTCGGGCGTGTCGATGTCAACGTCCGCGCGGTCTCGTATTTTTCCACCAACGTCGCTGGCACGCTGGTCGGCAGCGACGGAAGCACGCTGCCCGTGGCCCCGGCCGATCTCGTCAGCCTGACGGTCGAGACGGACGGCGCCTTCGCATACAAGACGTTCTTCCAGGGAAGTGATGTTGGCCTGACGACGGCCGGGGAAAACATCGACGCCTTCACGTTTCTTGCTGACGGCAGCATCCTGATCTCAACCCTTGGTTCGTTCACTGTCCCTGGCCCGGCTGGCACTTCCATCAAGGGGGCCGGCGAGGACGTATTGCGGTTCTTCCCGTCCACGCTCGGCGCCGACACGGCGGGTACGTGGAGTCTTTATTTCGACGGCAGCGATGTCGGACTTTCCGGAAGCGCCGAGAATGTGGATGCCCTCGCTGTCTTGCCCGATGGCCGAATCCTGATTTCGACTTCCGGCGCCGCCGCCGTGCCGGGGGTTAGCGCACAGGACGAAGATTTGCTGGTGTTCACACCGACATCCCTTGGAGCCAGTACGAGTGGTCTCTGGTCGCTGTATTTTGACGGCAGCGACGTGGGCCTGGCGACCAACGCCGGCGAGGACGTGGACGGGCTTTACGTCGAAATCGCTCCCGGCAGCGGGTTGCCGACGTTGCATTTTTCCACGGTCGGCAACTTCGCGGTGGCCGGGGCAGCGGGCGGGCCCGAAGATGTGTTCGCATTTCGACCCACAAGCCTCGGGCAAAACACCGCGGGGACGTTTGGCAGCGACCTCTCACTTGACGCCAGCCAATTCGGTTTGACCGGCCTGGGGCTCGACGGCATCGCCCTGGGCATTGCGCCAGGCCAACAACCTCTCCCCGGTCCGCTATCGAGCAGCGTGTCCGGAGCTGGCGCCGCGCCGAGTGCCAATCCCAGCGCCGTGTTGCCCGGCATTCCTGCGGCTATCTCGAGTCCGCCTTCACCGCAGCTGACGCCGGCGCCGGCCTTGACGTCGGCGGCAATCGACGCGATATTCGCCTCCCCGCCCAGCCAAACCGCCACGCCCGGCGACAACAGCCCCGAGGTGCTGGACTGGCTTGACCTCGCCAGGCCGCGCAGGCGGAAGTGACAACGTGGATTCGTTCTGCACGCGGTCAGGTATACGCCGCGCGTTGAGAAAAGGCACATCGCTTAACCGTGACCCGAAGGGGAACGCTGGCGCGCCCGTGCGTTAACCTGCTCGCGCTCCCCTTCGGGTCGCGGCTAAACGTCAAACACCCCGGGCGCGGTATGACATCACCGGCCCGGCAGTTTTCTGCTCGGCGATCCATCTCGTACCTGGCCAACTGAACACTTCCATTTCAGTTTTCTTGCCCGCTTCATTCATTGCGACTGGCATAATTTGACAGACCCCTTTTTTTGTCCCATGCTTCAGCCAGAGGCGGCAAGGCCGACATCGAACGCCAAAGAGCGGAACGGTTACCCCCTCCCCATTGAAACGTTCGCAAAAGCGAACGAGGCTTTACGCTTGCCCGTGGCAGGCGTCCAAAAAAAGGATTCACTCATGGTCGCGACTGAACTTGGCGCTTGTGAATGGTTCGTCTGGGATTTGCGGCGAAGCAACCTCCTTGACCGGGGACAGCTTGATCAAATCGTTGGCGAATTCCTGCAAAAGAATCCGCGCGGCGAACCCCCCGCGCTTGCCGAATTCCTGATCGGACAGGGCATCCTGACCGAATTCCAGGCGGAGCGGCTTCTCCAGGGAAAGACCCAGGGCTTTGTGCTCGGCCCGTTCACGTTGATGGATGCGCTCGGTTCGGGCAGCATGGGAACCGTCTACAAGGCCCACAACAAGACTGACAACAAGTGGTATGCCGTGAAGGTGCTGCCACGCCGCAGCATGTGGAACGTCCGCATCGCGCGCCGCAAGGTCCGTTCCTTCGAACAATGCAAACACCCGAGCGTCGTGCCGTTTGTCGACGTCGGCACTGCGGGCGGCATGCACTATCTGGCCTGGCCTCATGTCGAGGGCGAAACGCTCGACAAGATCGTCGCGCGCGAGGGGAAACTTCCCGCCGATCAGGCCGCCCAGATCGCGCTGCAGGTCGCGGATGGTCTTGAGGTCTGTCATCAGCAGGCGCTCTTCCACGGCTTGCTCAAGCCGTCCAACATCATGATCGGTCCCGATCAGCAGGTTTACATCCTCGATTTCGGCATCGGTTGCCTCCTGGCCGAGACCGAGGGCGAATCCCTGGTCGATACGATGTTGAGCGCGAACTCGGTGGCGAGCGGCCTGGATTGCGCCAGCCCGGAAAGCATCATGGAGCCGACCAATCTGACACCCACGGGCGATCAATATAGCCTCGGCTGCGTCATGTATTACATGCTGTCGGGACAGTATCCGTTCCCCGACGGCAGCGCGGCCGAGAAGATGATGGCTCACCAGTTGAAGCAGCCCCAGGCCTTGGCCGAATTGGCGCCCGACGCGCCGGCCGAGTTGATCGCGGTCGTCGAGGGACTCATGCAAAAGAAGCCCGAACACCGGTTCGCATCGGTCGGCGAGATCGTGGCCGAGCTTCACGAACTGGCGCGGAAACCGAGCGGGGTCCACAAACGGCCCGCCATGAACGCGCCGGCGCCCGGCAAACGTCCGGCGGAGGCGAAATCCGAATCGTCCAAGCCAGTCGCCCCGTCGGCCCCAACGCCGCGCCCCCAGGCGATGGGCACGCTTCCCACGCGCACGTCGTTGCGCAACGGAACGATGATGTCCATTCCGAAGCCAGCGCCAACGCCTGCGCCTAAGCCCGAAGCGCCCAAGGCACAGGCGGAACCATCCACGCCCCTTCCGGTTCCCGGAGCCGACATGGAAGCACCGCAATCCTACTGGGAAGGAAGCATGGGACCCGTCGGCGTATTCTTCACCGCCCTGATCGCGTGTGGCGTCGGGTATCTGGCGTTCCGACTGTTCAATTAGCTCTGCTACAGGTTCCTGCGCAACATGCGCAACCGATCTGAGCACGCGGCGTAAGCAAGTGCGACACATGCTTACGCCACGTGCTCACATTACACTCTGAATTGCCGCGTGCGGCACAACACGGACAGGCCGACCCTTTGAGGTTGGCCTTTTTTGTTGCCCAAAAAGTGTCCTTGCGAGAATTTGCCCGTTGCGGCTAAAATGGTCACTTAGTCGGCGGTGAATAGATTATACTCGGGACATCCGAGCCTGAGCGCCATCGAATGGCCGTAAGGCGCCCTTCGCTGGCGCTCAGGCTCGGCACACGAACCCTTGGAGTGCTATTGGTGAACGGCCCGCAGGCATCTGGACGCCGACGGCGCGTGGCCATTCTGGGCTCGACGGGTTCGATCGGCGTCAGCACGCTCAAGGTGATCGAAAGTCTGCCGGAGCGGCTGGAGGTTTTCGCCCTTTGCGCCCATTCGCGCTGGGAGGGCCTGCTCCAGCAAGCGCGGCGCACCCATCCGCGCTATATTGCACTGACCGATCCCCGGGCCGCCGATGCGATGGCGCGGCAGGCGCTGCCTGATGGCACGCAGTTGCTGACCGATGACGCCGTTGGCACGATGGTCAGGCATCCCGATGTCGATGTCGTCCTCACCGCGATCGTGGGCGCGGCGGGGCTGGCGGGCACGTGGCTGGCGCTCGACGCGGGCAAAACAGTCGCGGTCGCCAACAAGGAAACGCTCGTGATGGCCGGGCCGCTCGTGCTCGACCTTGCCAGGCGCAAGGGCGCCCGCATTCTGCCCGTCGATAGCGAGCACAGCGCCATCTTTCAGGCACTGCACGCTGGCCAGCCAGGTGAAATCGAACGCATCGTGCTCACGGCCAGCGGCGGACCTTTCCGCGGGCGAACGCGCTCTGAACTTACCAACGTGACTCCCGCCCAGGCGCTCAAGCATCCCACCTGGAATATGGGGCCCAAAATCACGATCGATTCGGCAACGCTGATGAACAAGGCCCTGGAAATGATCGAGGCCCGCTGGCTGTTCGACCTGAAACCGGGACAGATTCAGGTCATCATCCACCCGGAATCGATCATTCACTCGTTCGTGGAATTCACGGACGGATCGATTCTCGCTCAGCTGTCGCCGCCGGATATGTGCCTGCCGATTCAGTATGCGCTAACCTATCCTGAGCGGGTGTCTGGTCCAGCCAAACGCCTGTGCTGGGAGGAGCTGCGCAGCCTGAATTTTCAACAGCCCGATTTGGAGACGTTTCCGGCGCTACAATTAGGGTATGAGGTTGCGCGGCGCGGTGGCACGTGCGGCGCCGTGCTCAACGCAGCCAATGAGGCGGCGGTGGGAGCGTTCCTGGAGGGGAATCTACCGTTTCTGGATATTCCCCGCGTTTGTCGAGAAGTTCTTGATTCTCATCACTACAGCGAGAGGCCGACCCTGAGCGAACTACACACGCTCGATCGGTGGTCTCGCCAGGAGGTGTTGCGTTGGATAACCACGATGGCATCAAGCCCGAATCGCTAAACCCCCGGCCTGGCGTCCCGTTCGAGGGCAAGCGCGAGGGGTCGCCGCCGGCCGATCCGGCCGATCTGGAATTCCCCCCGGAAGAACCGAACGCTTTTTCCCCCACCAAGATTGTCCTCTTGACTGGGTTGGTGGCGCTGGTCGGCTACCTGGTTTACAACTTCGAGATTTGGCCTCTCATCAAGGCGGCGCTCGGGCTGTCGTTTGTCATTTTCATTCACGAACTGGGCCACTTCCTGGCCGCGAAGTGGTGCGGCGTCAACGTGACTACTTTCAGCATCGGCTTCGGGCCCGCCATACCAGGGTGTGAATACCAATGGGGTGAAACGAACTATCGCCTTGCCGTTCTGCCTCTGGGCGGTTATGTGCAAATGGTCGGGCAGATCGACGGCGACGAATCGGGCGACGGCAGCGACGACGATCCGCGTTCCTACCGCAAGAAGACCGTCGGCCAGCGCATGCTCATCATCTCCGCCGGCGTCATCATGAACGCCATTCTGGCGGCTTGCTGTTTCATCGGCGTCTACATGGGCCCGGGCAAACAGCACCCCGCGGCGGTGATCAGTCATGTCGATTCCAGGTCGCCTTCTTTCACCCAGGGTATACCAACCGGCGCCGAAATCACTCGCATTGGCTCGGTCGACAACCCCACCTTCTCCGACCTGATGCAGCAGGTCATCAACAGCCTGGCAGGCGAGCCGATTCCGATCAGCTATCAAGTTCCGGGAGGGCCGGTCGTTTCCACCACGATTGAACCGCGCATGGACACGGTCGATTCTCGTCCGATGCTGGGAGTCGCCTCGCCGCCGCGGTTGCAGCTGGTTACCGCCCAATCCCGATATCGGGGTCCCTACCGGGGCGATACCCCCGCCGAGAAGGCCGGGTTTGGATTCGGTGACGTCATCATCGCGATGACCGATCCAGACGACCCCAAGCAAAAGACCGACTACCGCCCGGACCGAATCAAGGACCTGCGCGATGATCCCCGCTTCAAGGGACATGGGCAACGCGATTACTTCGAGTTCGCAGACCGCCTACAACTCCTGTTGAACAAGGAAATCGTGATCCGCGTCCAGCGCGGTCCGAACGACGCGCCGACCACGGTGGATCTCAAGGTTGCTCCCCTGTTCCGAATTGACCTGGGCGTGCGCATGGAGATGGGGCCAATCCTGGCCATTCGCGAGCAATCCCCGGCGGCAAAAATGGACGTTCACATCCCCAACGTGGAAAAGAAACTGGAAGGCGATCTGATCGAAGCCGTCACGGTCAAGGATGCCGCGGGCAAAAAGATCGAATTCAAAGCCAAAACGCTCGATCCCGAACGCCTACCCCTGGACCTGCGGTTATGGTCGGATCAACTCGTTCGCGACGGCTTCAAGGGAGAGCGCAAAGTGACGCTGCACCTGCGCCGTCACCGCGAGGGCGCGGGCAAGCAGTTCGAGAAGAAGAAGGTTGATTTGGTCTGGGACTCCAATTGGCGATTCGACCGCACGGCTCCGTACAGTCTCAACGCTCCAATGCCGATCCCGGAGCTGGGCCTGGCCTATCAAATCAGGGCGACCGTGGCAGAGGTTGTTGACCCGGAATCGCCTCTGAAAGTCGGCGACGTGGTCAAGAACGTCCGTTACGACATTGCCGGAGACAAGAAGAAAAATGACGAAGCGGCTCCGGATGACATTAAAGTCCCGTTCATGCGCAAGGATCTGGAAGTAGGGCAGTGGGCCAACTATTCCTTTGAAGTGCTCCAGAGGCCGTACCGCTTCACGAAACTGGTGTTCAAGGTTCAACGGGACAAGGAAACCCAGGAGGTCGATATCCCGATTCGCGTGGATCCGAACTGGCCGCTGGCGGAGCGAGGCTGGCATCTGGGGCGCGATACGCGCCGCGTCAAGGCGTCGGACCCCGTGCACGCGGTCTGGCTCGGACTCGTGGACACCAAGAACCGCATGACGGAAATCTTTCTCAACCTGCGAGGCATGATCCTGGGGCGCATCGGCCTGGACAACCTGGGCGGCCCGATCACCATTGCCGCGGGCGCCTACCGGTTCGCCGCCATGGATTTTTCGGAGTTCGTTTTCTTCATCGGGCTGATCAGCATCAACCTCGCCGTGGTCAATTTCCTGCCGATCCCGATCCTCGACGGCGGGCATATGGTGTTTTTGCTATACGAAAAATTACGTGGTCGGCCCGCCTCGGAGACCGTGCGCGTGGTCGCCACGTACGTCGGTCTGGCGATGATCGGTTGCCTGATGATCTTCGTCCTGTATCTGGATGCCCGGCGCTGGATTTTCTGACGCGTGCAGGACAAACCCTGCGCGAACCCGGGCTCGGAGGAAGCACGCCGGCGTTGCGCCCCGACCGGCGCCGCGTGGGCCCTCGGCCACGGGCCGCCTGTAGTCCTGATAGCAACAATGTATCTCGCTGCACCGCAAGCCAAACCACGTTGCCTTTCATATTATTACAAGACCTTAATAAACAGAGCTCGGTCGTTGACAGCCGTAAGTAACTGATTTACAAAGGTTTATTGGCCTTTTTAATCAGCGTGTAATGCGGCTTTTGCCGCTGCATTTTTATTCACGTTCATTTGTGTTCTTCAAGGAGTCGAACCATGTTTTCCCGCAGGTGCTATCCGCCGCCGAGAGGCGGTTTCACGCTGATCGAGTTGTTGGTGGTGATTGCGATCATCGCCATTCTGATCGCGCTTTTGGTTCCCGCGGTGCAGAAGGTTCGCGAGGCGGCCCAGCGCACGCAGTGCATCAACAACATGAAGCAGATCGGCGTGGCGCTGCACAGCTACCACGATGCCGTCAAGTCCCTGCCGCCCGCGATTTACATGCCCTATGCCAATCCTGGGGACTGGACGACGAACTGCACCATCACCGATGGAAGAATTGGCCCGAACTGGGCGGTACTGATTTTGCCCTATATCGAACAAACGCCGCTTTACTTGCAGCTGGACATCAAGAGCTGGGGGAAGACCCAGCAGGGGTCCAGCGCCTGGATGAACGCCCGCGGCGCATCCATTCCCGCCTATCGCTGTCCGACCGAGGCCGATGACGGAGGCTACACGGGCAACGCCGGCGGCGTCACCGGATGGGCGCGGGGCAACTACGGCGCCAACGCCGGGCCGGCCTGGTGGCCTGACCTCGTCAACGGCCGCAACGCGTCCTCCGACTTCGGCTTGAACGGTCAAGGCCCCATGGGCATCAACTGGGGAAGCCATCTGGTCCGCATCCCCGACGGGTCCTCAAACACGGTCCTAGTCAATCACCTGCGCATCGGCCCGGTGAGCACCGACCCGCGTGGCGTCTGGGCCCTGGGCTTTCCCGGTTCCAGTGTCACCTCCTCCCATGCCACGGGCGACGCCCGCTATCCCAATGATCCCGCTTCCCATTCCGACGACGTGCAGTTTGCCGTTGACCGCCCCGACATCGGCATGGGCAACTGGACCCCGTGTCTTAGCTGGCAGGCGCAAGCGCGCAGCCTCCACCAGGGCATGGTCCCCTGCCTCTTCGCCGATGGGACCGTCCGCATGGTTCGAAGCGACATCGGCCAGTACAACTGGTATGTGCTCAACAGCGGTAACGACAATCAGCCCAATCCGGTCCTGGACTGAACGTTTTGAACCGCGCCGCATCGCAACTCCCCTATTTGCCGGAAGCGCCAGCGACGGCTTGAAAACCCCGGCGCACGCTTCCCGGCAATACGACGGAACCAGTATTCCGTCGCTTGCGCTTCCGGCTAGCAGAACCCCGATTACAACAAACTGATTCCGAGTGGCGCATGACCCTTTCTCTCCGAACGTGCTGGACCGTTTTCCTTGGCCTGGGCCTCCTGTTCGCCGCGGGGGGCTGCTCCAAAAAGGTCGTCGCGCGCGGCCAACTCCTGGACAAGGGCAAGGCGGTCACCTTCGGCGTCAAGGATCGGATGTTCATGAATTTCCACCCGGACGGCGAACCCGAATCGGGCAAGAAATACCTCGCCAAGGTCAATGCCGAGACGGGCGAATTTGAAATCCGCGATGCGGACGGTAGCGGCATTCCTCCAGGAAAATACAAGGTCACCGCGATGCTGCAATCGCCCTATCCCATGGGCCAGGATCGCTGGAAGGACAAGTACAGTTTCCGCAACTCGAAACTCGTTGTCGACGTCGGGGATACCCCGCTGGAGATCGACCTGGGCAAATAACGCAACCGACCCGAGTGTCCGGCGCTAGCAATGCCACATTTGCGCTGCGCGCTACCAGTACACCCTGAGACCTCAGATCGTGTCCTTCAGCGGCGCTGCGAGTTGGCTTCAAAACCGGTAGAGGTGCCCCGCCGTGAAAAAGATCGCCTGCGTCTGCGGTGCGCTGTTGTTCTTGTTGGGCGCAAGTTTTGTGATCTATTGGCAGGTCGGGACTGAGAAGGGCGATGAACGCCTGGCAGGTTTCCTTCACGCTCGGCCTCCCGTCGCGATCGTCTTCACCTCCCGTTCCGAGCCGGCGAGCTTTCGAGCGGCTTCCCCTTCGGGTAACGGTTTCACCTATCCCGGCCAACCCCACTGGCAAGCGAGCGAAGGCCGGCTGCGCGTGTTGACGCCGCGCGGCGCTGTCCGCGAGTTGACCTGGAATGTCGCACTCCTGGACGGCGATCGCCTGATCGACGTCATGTGCCCGAACGTTTCCCTGGACGCGACCAGGGTCATTTTCGCCGGCCGCCGTGCGGGCGATCATGGCCGATTTCGACTTTATGAAATTGGCATCGACGGCACGGGGCTCAAGCAGTTGACGGGCCAGGCGGAGGACCCCGGCGCGGTCGCCTTGCCCCCCATGCGCTTTCAAAAAGCAGGCTATGAAGCCTGGCCGCTTCAGGCGATCGCCTTGTGTACCCTTCCCGCACCGGGATTGCCGATCAATCAGGCGATCGCCCTGGTCGGCGGGCCGAAACCGCTCCCGGAGGCTAAGCGCAAGTGGGTCGATTACGATGACGTCGATCCGCTCTACCTGCCCGATGGCCGGATCGCGTTCATGTCGAGTCGGATTCCCGATCTGGGCCGCGGTCACGCACGGCGCGCCATGCACCTGTGGGTGATGCGTTCCGATGGCTCTGGAAAATATGCGGTGACCGCCAATCGCAACAGCGATCGTTGGCCCAGCCAGCTCGGCTCGCTCAACACGCTGACCTTCAGCGAATGGAGCCGCAATACCGAGGTGGTCACCGGTGACCTGACCGATATTCAGCCCTACCATCCGGGCATGAACTCGGCAACCAAACCAACCGATAACTGGCAGGCCTTGCGCGTCGCGCCCAATGGCGATCAGTTTGGCATGGTCTTGAAGCTGCCGATTCCCGTGTGGCGCCCGCACGAGCTGGCCAACGGCAACATCCTGTTCATGACGACGTCAGCATACCGCAAACCGGACTGGAACCCCGAGTCGCCGGCGGAATTGACGATCGCGCAAGCACCGTTGAACCTGGCCATGAACTCGGGTAGCGCTTTGCCTCACAACGTTCAACTGCCAGGCCAGGAACCGGGCCTGGTCAGTCTGGCCCCGCGCTTCGACGCGGAGGGCAGGCGCTTGACGCTGGCGACGCCGTCGCCGTGTCTGGACGGGCAAATTCTTTTGTCCGGCGCCGCGAGTAATCCGAACGACTCGTCGCCAGGGCCTGGATCGTTCGGGCTTTACCTGGCGTCCGAGACCTGGGATGTGGCGCCAGGCCAGCCGATCGATCCCGCGGCTTTGCGCTTGCGCCTGCTATTTGATGACCCGGATTTCGTGGACGCCGAGCCGGTCGCCGTCGTGCCGCGGAAACTGCGCGGCGACTGGGGCGACCTTTCTGCCTCGCCTGGCAGAGGCAAGACCCGGCTCGAACTCGCGGACGGCATTTACGAAGGACCGGTCGGCAAGGTGACCAACGCCGACCTTTTCCTGCAGGCCAAGGCCCAGCTGCCGGGCCAGCGCAGTGATGCTCAGGAAGGCCCAATCATGACCGAGCCCCCGGGAGGGCTGCTCGATCACATCCGGTTCTTCGCGTCCTACCGTGATCGCTTCGACCATCCCCTTTGGCCTCGTGTCGAGGGGCCGTGGAAATTGTTGCTCAAAGTTCCGTTGACGAGCCAAAAACGCGAAATGGTCGCGCTTTTGCCTGTGGGCGTCCCGACGGTGCTCGCCGGATTCACGTCCGAGGGCAAGGTCGGGCAATGGACCAGCGCCGCGAAGGATTCGCAAAAACGCCAGGCGACCTTTCTCACCTTTGCCGGCGATCACTATAACAGCGTGAGTCCCGGCGGGGTTGGCTTTTGCATGGGATGCCATCCAGGCCACACCGCGATGCTCCCCGTGCATCCCCCGGGGCTGCGGCGCTGAACAACCGAGCCCGGATTTCACTTTCACCATGAATGTCCTTCTCACCGGCGGCTATGGCTGCATTGGCAGCTGGATTACCAAGAATCTCCTAGACCGCGGCGACCGCGCCTGGATCTACGATCTCAAGGAGGATCCCAAGCGAATGCGCCTCATCATGGATGAGGCACGGATTCGCCAGGTCACGTTCGTGCAGGGAGACGTTACCGATCTGAATCGATTGCGCGACACCCTCGCACAAAACCAGATCACGCACCTGGTTCACCTGGCGGGCTTGCAGGTGCCGACCTGCCGGGCCGATCCGATCCTGGGCGCGAAAGTCAATGTCCTTGGCACGCTCGCGGTATTCGAGGCGGTCAAGCAGCTGCAAGGGCAGATTCAGCGCCTCGTTTACACCAGTTCCGCCGCGGTGTTCGGACCCCCCGAAACCTATCTCCCCTCTCCGTCTGGGATAAGGGCTGGGGGTGAGGGCCCGCTCGCCGACGACGCGCCCCTGGTCCCCTCCACGCATTACGGCATCTTCAAATGTTGTAACGAGGGCAACGCCCGGATTTACTTCCAGGACAACGGCATCTCCAGCGTCGGGTTGCGGCCGTGGACCGTCTTCGGCGCCGGCCGGGATTTCGGCATGACCAGCGAACCGACCAAGGCGATCAAGTCGCTTGCGCTGGGCCGGGCGTACCACATCAGCTACGGCGGCATTCAGGATATGCAGTACGTGGACGACGTCGCCAAGATCGTCGTGCGCTGCCTGGAAGCGCCCTACACCGGCGCGAAATCGTACAACCTGCGCGGCCATGTTGTCGATCTGCCTGCGTTTCATCGCGCGCTATGTGAAGTCGAACCCGCGGCGGCCAGGTTGATCACGCACGGCGACCGTCAGATTGCCATCGCCTACGATCTCGACGATCGCGCGTTGCAGCGCGACCTCGGCCCCATGCCGCTCACGCCGCTGGTGGAAGGGATCCGTTTGACGCTATCGCTTTTCCGCGACCTGCAATCGCAGGGCAGGCTCGACACCGCGGACCTGGATTGACGACCGCGCCAATCTCGATATCGCCGGTGGATTCTTGTAACCGCCATCCCATCCGATTACAATCCGATTGTTGCAGTGGAAACCAAACCCTCTCGGGGAGCGTCCGCATGAAATCCGTTGCCTTTCGCGTGGGAGTGTTTTGCGGTCTTTGGATCCTGATCACGATGGCGACACGCGCCCCGTCGCAGGAAGACAAGAAGAAGACGGCCGACCACGCTGCCCATTTCAAGCACCTCAAGTATCGCTCGATCGGCCCCGCGGCGGGCGGCCGCACCACGCGCTCCTGCGGCATCCCCGGCGATCCGACCACCTACTACGTCGGCGCAGCGTCCGGCGGCGTCTGGAAAACCACCGACGCCGGCATCACCTGGAAGCCAATCTTCGACGATCAGCCGACCTCCTCGATCGGCGCCGTCGCCGTCGCACCGAGCGATCCCAACGTCGTCTATGTCGGCTCCGGCGAGGCCAACATCCGCGGCAACGTCGCCCCCGGCAACGGCATCTACGTTTCCACCAACGGCGGCAAATCGTGGAAGCATGTCTGGAAACAGAAGGGACAGATCGGGCACATCGCCGTGCATCCCAAGAACGCGGATATCGCCTACGCAGCGGTGCTGGGCAGCGCGTTTGGTCCCAACCCGGAGCGCGGCGTCTATCGCACGACCGATGGCGCCAAGACCTGGCAACAGGTACTCAAAAAGGACAACAACATAGGTGCGATTGACATCGCCATGGACCAAAACAATCCGCGCATCCTCTTCGCGGCCCTGTGGGGACCGCGGCGCACGCCCTGGAGCCTGACCAGCGAACACGGCAGCCTGCATCGCAGTGACGACGGCGGCGACACGTGGAAGGAAATCAATACGAGCCGCGACCGTAAGGGAGCGGAGGACAACGGCCTCCCCGCCAAACCCTATGGCCGCATCGGCGTTGCCATCGCGCCGTCCGACAGCCAGCGTGTCTACGCCCTCATCGAAGCGGAAAACGGCGGCCTCTATCGCTCTGACGATGGCGGCGACAAGTGGAAACTTGTCAACGGCGCTCGCTATTTGCGCCAGCGACCCTGGTACTTCTCGACGGTTCACGTCGATCCCAAGAATCCCGACATCGTCTACTGCCCAAACGTTCGGCTGGCCAAGAGCATCGACGGCGGCAAAACGTTCAAGCAGTTGAAGGGCGTGCATCATCCCGATCATCACGACCTGTGGATCGATCCCAAAAACCCGAAGCGCATGATCGACTCGCACGACGGCGGCGTCGATATCACCACCAACGGCGGCGCGACCTGGCACTGGCCTGCGCTGCCCATCTGCCAGTTCTATCACATCAGCGTCGACAACAGCACACCGTATCACGTGATGGGCAACATGCAAGACCAGGGCACGGCGCGCGGCCCGTCCAACTCGCTCTCGTCCGAAGGCATCTCGCTCGCCGACTGGCACACCGTCGGCGGCGGCGAAACCGGTTACACGGTGGCCGACCCAGGCGACCCGAACATCATCTACTCCGGCGAATACGCGGGCATCCTCACCCGCTACGATCACCGCACGCGGCAAGCGCGCAGCGTCAGCATCTATCCGACCAACCCCTCCGGCAAAGGCGCCGAGGATCTGCGCTACCGCTTTCAGTGGACCGCGCCACTCCTCATTTCAAGCCATCGAAGCCCCGCCCTGAGCGCAACGAAGGGCGGGGATCGCGCCCTCTACCACGCTGCCAACGTCCTCTTCCGTTCCCGCGACCATGGCAAGACCTGGAAAAAAATCAGCCCCGACCTCACACGCAACGATAAGTCCAAGCAAAAATGGTCCGGCGGCCCCATCACCGGCGACAACACCGGCGTCGAATACTACGGCACCATCTTCGCCATTGCCGAATCACCCACGAAACCCGGCGTCCTCTGGGCCGGATCCGATGACGGTCTGGTTCACGTCTCCACCGACGACGGCAAATCTTGGCAGAACGTCACCCGAAATATCCCCGGCATCAAGGAATGGGCCACGGTCTGCTGCATCGAGGCGTCGCCACACGATGAGAAGACCGCTTACCTCGTTATCGATGCTCATCGCCTCGATGACAATACGCCCTACCTCTACATGACCAAGGATTTCGGCAAATCATGGAAGCTGCTGAGCGGTACGCTGCCAGGGGAAGAATATCTGCGTGTCGTGCGAGAGGACCCGAAAATCCGCGGCCTGCTCTATGCCGGCAGTGAGACCCAGGTGCATTGCTCCCACGATCACGGCAAAACCTGGCACTCGCTCAAGCTCAACATGCCCACGGTTGCCATCAGCGATCTCGTCGTCAAGGACAACGACCTCGTCGTTGGCACCAATGGCCGCTCGATCTGGATCCTCGACGACCTGACTCCCATTCGACAATTCTCCCCAAGCCCTGGGTTGAGCGCAGCGAAACCCGGGGATCCGCGTTTCTTTGGCGTGCAACCCACGACGCGCTGGCGTTACCATGGCGAAAACTACGCTCTCGGCGAACGCCTGCCCGGCACGAATCCGCCCAAGGGCGCCATTCTCAACTACTATCTGCCAAACAAACCCAAGGACGATTTGATGCTCGAAATCTTCGATGCGAAAGCCTCGCTAATTCAAAAACTCTCGAGCAAGAAGCCCGACGTCAAGATCGACGAAGAATCGCCGGACGTGCCGTGGTCGATCTTCAAGGCGACCGTCCTGCCCAGGGACAAGGGCATCAATCGCGTCGCCTGGAATCTGGAAATGATGGGCCCAACGATCATCCCCGGCGCCAAGAACGATGCAGGGGTGCCGCATCGCGGCCCGCTCGTCTTACCCGGGACCTACACGCTCAAGCTGCATGTCGATGGCAAGGTGTTGACGCAAAACGTCGAGGTGCGCATCGATCCGCGTTTCCCAAGAAAGCCTGCCGAATTGGAGGATGCATACCAGGTCGCGCTGAAGCTGCACGCCGACATCACGAAGTGCTCCAAGATTGTCATCGCCCTGCAATCGGTGCGCCGGCAAATCAACGAGCGCGTCAAGACCCTTGCATCGGCGTCCGAGCCCGAACGCCAGCGAGGGGCACCTTGGACCAAGCAAGCGAAAGAGGTCGTGTCAAAACTCGACGCTCTCGAAAACGAGCTGCACAACCCGAAGGCGGAGGTGACCTACGACATCCTCGCCAAGAAGGGCGGCGCGAAGCTCTATTCACAGCTCGCACCGCTCTATGACATCGTCAAGGACTCCGACGGGCCCGTCACGCAGGGCATGCGCGAAGTCTACGCGGATAATGCCAAAGAGCTGGCGCGGCTTGAAGGGCGGTGGCTGCAATTAGTCGCCAAGGATCTCACGCAACTCAACGAAGACGCTCGCAAGCTGGGCCAGCCGACCATTGTCGCGCCAGGGCGATAACCCGCGTGGCCGCCGATCACGGCAAATTCAAGGGCGGATGTGCCATTCGAACAAAGGTTCAATGCTAATGATGAGCACAATGCTCTTCGACTCATGCACCGAATAGCGTACGACAAGGGGCCCGACCAATGCCTGGCACACGATGCCGCTCTGATGCGGCGCCTGATACAGGGGATCACCCCATTCGAGCGGGTCGTCCTGCAGCCTTCGCGCCATGGTTCGCAGGGCGTCCAAATAACTTTGGCGAATTCCGGCGAGGGCGGCAAGATCCGCAAGCGTCCGCATCTGTCCTTCGACACGCGCGTATTTGCCGACCTTGAAGGGCATAATCATTTCCCCGGAGCGCTTTCCAACTCTGCAATCAACTCTTGGACCGTTGGTTTGTCATCCATGTGTGCGAATCCAATCGCTTCGTCCACGTCGGGCTTATAGTCCTTGCAGAGATTGTGAAACATCGACCTGCGATACATCTCGCATTCAGCTTGCTTCTCGGCCAATTCCGCGCGCAGCGTTTCTCGCTGCGCCAAGAGGTCGGCGCAGAGTTTCTCCCACTTCTTGCATTCGGCCTGCAAATCGGACGAGCCGGGCGGGCCGCCAAAATGGGACTGGAATTCGCCGATCGGCGTGGGGCCAGGTGAAATTGGATTGGACATGACATCTCCTTTCGGCAAAGAATGGTCTTTGTTTGAGCATATCACGATTGCCCGATTATCGCCATGCAAAACCCTGGCAGCCTCAATGACTCGGGCTGTTGGAAAACTGGCCATCCTGGTTACGCCGTGGAGAAATGGCATTTCGCCCGCGGTTCTCGCCGTGCCTCACGACCCAGTGGAGTTGGGCATGACGTCTCACGCTCAAACCCGGGCAGCAGGCGGATGTAGGCCAAGGATGTGCAGCAAAGCGCGAATGGCCAAATGTTGTTCTGAATTCAGCTCCAAGAAGGATACACTCGCCCTGCCGATAGCGGTGATGGGCTCCATCCTGACAAGATCCGTCCCAGACCAGCGGAAATGATCGGCCCATTGATGTGTTCGCGGATTGAACAGTGGCGCCATCGCGCTCGTCTCAGGATCGGGCGCTTCCACGTGCTTCCATTTTCGGGCGTTGCAACTCGGGCAGGCCAGCGCGAGGTTAGCCAGTTCCGTCAAGCCGGCACGGGACACTGGCACGATGTGATCGACCGGAAAGGTGGCAACCTGGAACTCTTGCGACAGCTGGCAGTATTCGCAACGGTCACCGGCGCGCTGCCTAACGGCCTCACGCAGGCTGGCGGAAATGGCGCTCATGGCGTGGACCCGAAAAGCTGAGTTCGCGCCGCAGCCAGACGTTGCAATAGAACCCTTGCCTGGAGTTTTTCCACAGTACGGTCCTCAGCAAAATCGACCAGTGCATGTAGTTCTTCACGCTCTGTCTGGGTCAAGCTCTCCTTGTTTTCCGAAAGCCAAAGCAAACGACGATCCATGGCGGCCGGCAACGTGTAACCTTCGACCTTCTGGAGCGTCGCGGCGCAATCTTGCATCAATGAGTCGACTACCGCGGGGTCTGGTGCAGCAATTCCCTGCGTCATGGCCTTGCCTCTTTTATGGGGCGTAACATTTTCAATCATACCGATCGGCCACCGCGAACACAACGACGAAAATGAGGGCCAACCAGCGCCGCACCACCGGGCTCGCCGATCAGCGCCGTGGTTGATGAAACGTGTGTCACACCCCTTGCGAAAACCCATTGCTCTGTCGCGAGAACTCGACGCGGCCTGGGCCGAGGATGGTCTCCAGGTCGGCCTTGCTGACGGTGGTCGGGTTGATGCGCAAGTCGTCGCTGGCCTTGAGACGCAGCCACTTGCCAGCGCCGTCGCGGATGTGCAGGAACACGGGCAGCTTGCCGCGCGCTCGCGTCAACACCGTGCGTATCGATTCCATTTTGCGGACCTCTTCCTCGCCGCCGTCGGTCAGGTCCATGACCAGGACCAATCCGGTGGTGCGCTCGAGTTGGCCCTGCTCCATGGTGACCACGCGCGTCACCTGCAAGATCGGCTCGTCGGTCTTGCGCTCCACGACGGCGGTGATGAAGCAAATCTTGTCTTCCTCGATCAGATCCTTGTACTTGACGTAATCGTCAGGCCACATGACGCACTCGGCCGTCCCGGAGAAATCTTCGAGTTTGAAGCGAGCATAGCGCGAGTTGCCGTTGCGGGCCTTCTTGGTGTTCATGAAGCGCACGACCGTCAACATTCCGCCGAGGAAGACTTCCTGGTTGGCATCGCATTGTTTGAGGTTGGCGGCGGCGTGGCTGCAAAAGCGGCGCAGGGCGTCCTCGTACTGGCCCAGGGGATGGCTGGAGATGTAGAAGTCGAGCGATTCCTTCTCGTATTTTAGTTTCTCCAGCGGCGGCCATTCGGGGATGTTTCGCAGCCCCTCGTTGGGAGCGCCCACACCGTCGCCGTTGCCGGTATCGAACGACTCAAAAAGGTTCATCTGTCCGTGGCGTTTATCCTCTTGCGCCTGGCTTGCCGACTGAAGCGCGCCGGCGAGCGCTTCCCAGAGCTGGGAACGTTTGGCGCCGGTGCAATCGAAGGCGCCCGCCTTGATGAGCCGTTCGATGCCTGCTTTGGGCACTGCCTTCTGGTCGATTCGTTCGCAGAAATCGAAAAAGTCCTTGAACGGTCCGCCCTCGTTCCTCGCGCGCACGATGTCCTCGGCGGCGCCACGACCCAGCCCCTTGATCGCCAAGAGGCCGAATACGATCTTGCCGTTCTTGACCGTGAACTCGGCCTCGCCTTCCTGAATGTTGGGCGGCAGCACGTCGGCGCCGAGGCGGCGGGCGTCGTCGATGTGCTCGACCATGATGTCGCGCTTGTTGGAGTCATCGATTTCGCTGGTCAACAGCGCGGCCATGAATTCCGCGGGGTAATGCGTCTTGAGATAAGCGGTCTGATAGCCAAGCTTGGCGTAGGCGGCGCTGTGCGATTTGTTGAAACCGTAGCCGCCGAAATGGACGATCAGGTTGAAAATCTCTTGAGCTACTTCCTCGGCGATACCGCGCCCCTGCGCGCCGGTGACGAAGTCGGCGCGGCGGGCGTTGATGATCTCGTCCTTCTTTTTGGAGATGGCCTTGATGCACGCATACGCGCTGGCCAGTTCGATGCCGCCCAGCTGGTTCAGAATCCTCATGCACTGCTCTTGATAGACGAGAATGCCGTGAGTTTCCTTCAGGATTTCCTCCATGATCGGGTGAACGTAGGTCGGCTTCTCACGGCCATGCTTGCGATTGACGTAGGAATCCACCATGCCGCCGGAGAGCGGGCCGGGGCGATAAAGAGCGTTGGTGGCGATAAGGTCGCGGATGTTGTCCGGCTTCATGCGCTTGAGCAATTCGCGGATGCCGTCGGATTCGAGTTGAAACACGCCGCGGGCATCGCCGCGCTGGAGCAGTTCGTAGGTTTTCTTGTCGGTGAGCGGAATGTTGTCGATGCCGTGCTTGAGCAGATCGTAAGTGCGTGGGTCGCGATCCTTGATGGCTTCCAATTCGCGCGCATCAAGGAAGCCCAGGGGTTCGCTGCGCTCACCCCTGGGCTTCAGGTCGTGCATGACTCTTTTGCGGATTAACTTGAGCGTGTTCTCGACGACGGTGAGTGTACGCAACCCCAAAAAGTCCATCTTCAACATGCCGACTTTTTCGAGATCGCCCATGACCCACTGGGTGGTGATGATGGCGTCGCCGTTCTTGTTGCCATCCTTGCGGACGATGCGTTGCACGGGCACATAGTCGGTGATTGGCCCGTTGGCGATGACGACGCCGGCGGCGTGCGTGCCCGCGTTGCGATTGGTCCCTTCCAGCTTCATGGCGATGTCGATCACCTTGCGCACATCGGGGTCGCTGTCGTATTCCTTGCGAAGGTCGGGGCTTTGCTTGAGGGATTCCTCCAGGGAAATATTCAGCACCTTGGGCACCATCGACGTCAGGCGCACGACGCGCTCCAGGGGGATGTCCATCACCCGGCCCACATCCTTGATCGCGGCCTTGGCGGCCATCGTGCCGAAGGTGCCGATCTGCGCGACCGACTCTTCGCCGTAACGTTCGCGCACATATTGAATGACCTCTTCGCGCTGGTCCTGGCAGAAGTCGATGTCGATATCCGGCGCCTCGGAACGGTTGGGATCGAGGAATCGTTCAAACAGCAAATCGTATTCGATCGGGCACACATGACTGAGTTTCAGCACGTAGCTGACGACCGCTCCACATGCGGAGCCGCGGGCGCTCGCCGGGATGTTTCTGCTGATCGCAAAGCGCACGAAGTCCCAGACAATGAGGAAATAACCAGCAAAGCCCATCTTGCAGATGATGCCAAGCTCGTGTTCAAGCCGTTGCTTGGCTGCATCGTATCGAGCCTGGGCGTCGGCCGAAGCGTTCGCGCCGTAGCGCTGCTCCAGGCCGATTTCGCACAACTCGCGCAAGTATTTTTCGGGCTTTTTCTTGTCCGGCGGAGTGAAGACGGGAAAATGCCGTTTCTTGAAATCGAGCTGAATGTCAACTTTATCCGCGATTTCTTGACTTCGCTTCACCGCTTCTTCGTGCCCCGGGAAGAGCCGATACATCTCCTCCGGCGGGCGAACGTAGAACTGGTCGCTGCCGTACTTCATGCGGTTTTCGTCGGTGATGAGCCGCCCGGTGTTGATGCACAGGAGCACGTCGTGGGCGAAGTTGTCCTCTTGCCTCAGGTAGTGGGCGTCGCAGGTCGCCACCAGGGGCAGACCGAGCTCATTGGCAATGGCGATCGCGCCCTCGGCACAGCGTTTTTGGATGTCCAGGCCGTTGTTCTGAATTTCCACGTAGAAGTTGTTGCCGAAGGTTTTCGAGAACCAGATGGCGGTCTCGCGTGCCCTGTCCATTTGATCGAGCAGAATGAAGTCGCTGAATTCGCTCGATGCACAGCCGGACAGGCAGATGATGCCGGCGCTGTATTGTTCAAGCACCTCCTTGTCGATGCGCGGGATGTAGTGGTAGCCCTCGAGGTAGGCGATCGAGGCCAGCTTGACGAGGTTCTTGAAGCCGATGATATTTTGCGCGAGGAGGGTGAGGTGATAGCCCGATTCGCCGCGCTTTTTCATGGTGCGATCGGTGCGATGCGTCGGCGCGACGTAGGCTTCATAGCCGACGATCGGCTTGATGCCGGCCTCGGTGCATTCCTTGTAGAATTCGATGGCGCCGAAGAGATTGCCGTGATCGGTCATCGCGATCGCGTTCATGCCGAGGTTTTTGGCCAGTTCGACCAGTTCCGGCACGCGGCTGGCGCCGTCGAGCAGGCTGTAGTGGGTATGGCAGTGCAGATGCACAAAGGGTCGGTTCGCCATGATTCGGCCCCGTCCTTGAGAAAGTGAATGGTTATCGACGGAGTTTATTGTGGCGGATCGGCAGCGGAGGGAAAGATGGTTGTTTTTCGTATGGACCGGACGCACCCAAGAAGACCTTGCCAAAACCGCGTCCCACTGGACAATGAATCTAGCTAACGTGTTTAACCCTCTGAAGAAAGGCTACCCCCCGTGTCAGTCAGCGTTGCAGTCGTAGGCGCCACCGGCGCCGTCGGTGAGATCATGCGTCAGGTGCTGTGCGAGCACGATTTTCCGTTCGCCAGCATCAAGTTCCTCGCTTCCGAACGCAGCGCGGGCAAGGCGATCGACTTCCAGGGCAAGCGCTACACGATCGAGCCGATTCGGCCCGAGGCGTTCGTCGGAGTGCAGATCGTTCTCTCGAGCACGCCCGCATCGGTAAGCCGAGAGACCAGCCCGATGGCCGCCCGGGCCGGCGCGATCGTGATCGACAACTCCAGCGCGTGGCGCATGGATCCCGAGGTGCCGCTGGTGGTGCCGGAGGTGAACGCGGACGCGTTAAGGAACATTCCCAAGGGGATCGTCGCCAATCCAAATTGCTCGACCATTCAGATGGTGGTGGCACTCAAACCGTTGCACGATCTGGCGCGCATCAAACGCGTCGTCGTATCCACCTATCAGGCGTCGTCCGGCAAAGGCGCGAAAGGGTTGTTTGAACTCGACGCCCAAATCTCAGCCCTTGGCAAGGGCGAGAAAGTCCCGCCGGTAACCGCGCACGCCGCGCAGCTCGCGGGCAACTGTTTGCCGCACGACTGGAAGCTCGGCGAGGATGGCTATAGCGAGGAAGAGATCAAGATGATCAAGGAGACCAAGAAGATCATGGGGGACGACACGATCCAGGTATCGCCGACGACGGTGCGCGTGCCGGTGCGGACTGGCCATTCGGAATCGATCAACCTGGAATTCGCGAACCCGATCACGCCGGAGCAAGCCCGCGCGGCGCTGCGGAATGCGCCAGGCGTCATCGTACTGGACGATTACGCCAAGGGAGAAGTTCCGCTCGCGCTCAACTGCCTCGGCCGCGACGAGACGTTCGTGGGCCGCATCCGCCGCGATCCGACGGTTGCCAATGGTTTGAACTTATGGGTCGTCGCCGACAATCTTCGCAAAGGGGCGGCAACCAACGCCGTGCAGATCGCCGAGGTTTTGGTGTCGCGTGGCTGGTTGCCAAAGAAGTGAACAGGAAGCCCGCAGGTGAGCGCAGCGAACCTGCGGGATCGAGCCCCAGGGTTCGCTGCGCTCATCCTGGGGCTTGCAGTCGGGAGGACGGGCAAATGCCCGAACGCTTCAAGGTCCACGTCAGCAAGGACTACCTTGTCTTCTGCTCCGGGCACTTCATCAGCTACGAGGGCGACAAGTGCGAGCGGCTGCACGGACACAACTATCGCGCCTTCGTCGAGGTCGAGGGCCCGCTCGATGAGAATTTCTACGTCTTTGATTTCATCGCCTTGAAGACCCTTACCAAGACGATCACCGACGAACTTGACCATCGCATGATGCTGCCGACCAGGAACCGCGTTATCCTGCTCGAAGAGTCGGCCAGGAGCGTGCGCGTACGGTACAAGGATCGCGAATGGGTCTTTCCGCGTGACGATTGCGTGCTCCTGCCCATCGAAAATACGACGGCGGAACTGCTGGCTCGCTACATCGGCGAGCGGCTGCGCGAGGTCTTGCGGTCTACGCATCGCTTTCTGCCTGACGTGATGCGCGTCGAAGTGGAGGAGAGCTTCGGCCAATCGGCGTCCTGGGAATGGCGTACCGAGATCGCGCCAGCATAGGGGCGTCTATTGCGCAAAGTGATCTCGCTTGGGCCAGCGTTTCACCCGGTTGGCCGCCTGATGAACCAGAGGGTCGATCAAGCTGCCAAGGTATCCCCCCTTGGCATTGCTGCGGGCGTTGAACAGGACGGCCCAGGTCAGACCGTCAACCCGGCGCACCAGGATGGTCGCCGTGCCGTCAAGAGACCCGTTGTGCCAGGTGTTGATCCGGTCCTCCCTTCCGAGGGTCCGCACCAGCCAGCCGCAGCCGTAGTATACGTCTTTTTTCTTGCCATCCCTGTCGTGCCCGGCAGGCCCGTCGGGGCGGGCGAACATCGTCTTGATGCTGCCAGCGCGCAGAATCTTACAACCGAGGGGATCGTTGAACGCGGCCCCGAAGCGAACCAGATCAGGCGCCGTGCTGATCCAGCCGCCGTGCGAATCCATCGCTTCGAGATACCATGCCCCATAGGGCGCCGGCACCGGTTTGCCAAAGCTTGGGCCCATGATCGCGTTGGCCTTGCGGTTCTTCAAGTCAAAGTATTTCACCTCGTTCTTGGCAGTAGTCAATGTGTGGCCGAGTTGCGTATGCTTGACGCCGATCGGATCGAATATCCCTTTCTGCACGGCCGCATCATACGTTTGCCCGGTGACCGTTTCGATCACGCGGCCCAGAATGCAATACCCGAAATTGGAATAGGCGTAGCGCTCGCCGGGATTGAAATCGAGCTTCTGCGTGGTCATGTAGCGAATGATGTCGATCGGTTTCGCTGGCGGTTTCGTCCCCTGTGCCTTCGCAATGAGGACAGGTCGAAACATCGGATCGAACGAGACCGCACGATCCCAACCCGCAGTGTGTTGCAGAAGTTGCTTGATGGTGATCTTCTTGAGTCGCGGGTCGGCGTTCGCCGGCACCGCGATCTTCAAAACCTCGAACGGGTTGTCGTCCATCTTCAGCAAACCCAGTTCGATGAGCCGCAGGATCATGGCGGCCGTGATCGGCTTGGAGATGCTGGCGATGCGAAAACGCATGTTCGGCTGCACCGGCAAACCAAGCTGCCGATCGGCATCGCCGAAGCCGCGCGCGTAGACAAGCTTGCCGTCCTTCGCCACGGCCAAGGAAGCGCCGGGAACCTGGTTGTCGCGCAGGAACTTGAGCATCATCTCGTCGAACGGCGCGAGGTCGGCGTCGGCGAGGCCGGTGACGGGGATTTTTCGTTCCTGGCCGCCAGCGAATGAAACGGCGGACATCACGACAAATATCGGGATCAAAGCAAAACGACTCATTCGAGCTTTCCTCGCGTTTTTTTAGGATTGGCCAGCGGCGAGCTTCGCGCGAATCCAGGCCCGGAACTCACGGATCACTGCGTTATCATCCATTTGACCACGCATCGCGATGAAGTGCATCAAGTCCGCAGGACTGATCGGCACGGGAAACGTCGGCGACGCGGCGACAGCGTCATGCTTTTCGCTTGCGTTAAGAACGAGGAATGTCAGGCCCTTTTTGTTCCAGCGCCAAACTTCGGGAATTTTCAGGCTCTCGTAAATTCGCATTCGGTTCATCGAACTGCGTGTGACATCAACCTCAAGGGCCAGGTCGGGTGGCGGGTCGATGCGGAGGTTGATGACCTCGTTGTTTCGCACCTCGGCCTCATGGGCGATCCAGTAGCAGTTGTCGGATTCCAGGCCCTTTTTCTTTTTCCGCCGACGTAGCGTTGTCGAACCGCCGGACCGGATCGGCAGATTGAACTCTTCAGTCAAGGTGACGATCAATCGGCCAAGAAAAGCGCCCATATTTTCATGCTGATAGGAAAGCGTCATGATTTCCAGCCTCCCGCGATCGTACGTCAGGCGCAGATGCCTTTGCTCGAAATTTCGCAGCAGGCGAGTGTACTCGTCCCACGAGACGTTCTCCAGAATCAGTTTTTGCCGTTCGGGAATGCGAGTTTTGATCATAGTTAACCCTCCCGGCCTTCAGGATAACGCAAACGGCTTCGGGCGACAACCACCAAATTGGATTCGGCGTCATTGCCATAGCCAGAGCAGGTTGATTGCACTGGCGAGTATTCCCAGCAATGCCGCGCCCGCGGCAACGGCGGCGGCGCTCCAGGCACGGTGCCAAAGCAGGTAAACCGTGATGCACGCCCAGCACACGCTCGCGAGGGTCCAGAGCAGCGCGAAGACCTCGGCGACCAGAAAGCCGCCCAGCGTGGTCGGATTGGCTTCTGGGTGCTCCGAGGCCATCTCGCAAAGTCGAGCCCCGCCGTTGACAATCGTCGCTGTAACCGCCAGAAACGAGAACGCCACAAGGGAGCGCCACGTTGCTCCCGCGGCATCCGATGGTTCGCCGCGGCGATGCTGCTGAATCCAGCGGACGGAATAGATCACGAGCAGCACAACCACGATGAATGCTGAGCCCATGACGACGCGCGCCAAATGCGGACGCCACAGGATCGCGAACGTGACGCCGCACCCGAACGTCATGGCCATCGTGATGAAATGAGAATCGTCTCGTTGTTTTTCGCTCATGGGCGCCTCGGGCGCAGCCGACTTCGTCGGGGCCGTGTTATGTTCGCCATTCTATTCCGGTTCATACAATGAGCAAAATCACCCATCGAGGCCGTTCCATGACGTTGCAAAATATCCGCGCCAAAGTCGAAGCCGAAAAACGCCTTTCCTTTGACGATGGCCTGTTCCTCGAAGAGCACGCCGACCTCTTCACGCTCGGCGAACTTGCCAACATGGTTCGCGAGCGCAAGAATGGCAACGTCGCGTACTACAACGTCAACACGCATCTGAACGCGACCAACGTGTGCGTCTATCGGTGCGTCTTCTGTGCCTTTCGCGCCGACCTCAAAAGCGAGAAGGGCTACGTGATGCCCGATGAGCAAATTCTGCACCGCGCGGAGGAAGCCCAGGCCCGCGGCGCGACCGAGTTGCACATCGTCGGCGGCTTGCATCATCAGTTGCCCTACGAGTGGTATCTCAACGTCGTGCGCATCGTCCATGAGCACTATCCGCGCCTGCATCTCAAGGCCTACACGGCCGTCGAATGGGACTGGTTCGCACGGCTCACTGGCCGACCGACAAAGGACATCCTGGCCGAGTTCAAGGACGCGGGCTTGGGCAGCCTGCCCGGCGGCGGGGCGGAGATCTTTCATCCCGAGGTGCGCGACCTCATCTGCGAACACAAGGCCGACACCGACGCCTGGTTGCGCATCCACCGCGAGGCCCACGAACTCGGCCTGCGCTCCAACGCGACGATGCTCTATGGCCACATCGAGAAGCCGTTGCACCGCATCGACCATCTATGCAAGTTGCGCGAGTTGCAAGACGAGACCGGCGGTTTCCAGACGCTCATCCCGCTTGCGTTTCATCCCGACAACACGAAGCTCGGCGTCGAGTACAAGATTCAAAAAGCCAGCGCCATCATGGACCTGCGCATGATCGCGATAAGCAGACTGATGCTCGACAACTTCCCGCACATCAAGGCCTACTGGATCATGCTCGGCATCCCAACCGCCCAGCTTGCGCTCAGCTACGGCGCCGACGACATCGATGGCACCGTCGTCCACGAGAAGATTTACCACGACGCCGGCAGCGACAGTCCGCAAGAGTTGACGGTCGTGCAATTGCGCCGCCTGATCGAGGAAGCGGGCCGCGTGCCCGTTGAGCGTGATACGCTGTATCACGAGGTGATTCGCAGTGAACGCGATTGGCAGACGGGGCGAGCACTGGCGCTGCCGGTGGTGGCGGTGTGATGCGGTCGGACCCTTTTAAGCTAAGGGATCTCAACGGAAATACGCGAATCTAAAAGGAATCGGCGCATGCCGGTTATCACCGGCGGCAGAAACGATTGATCGGTCATAATCCCGTCAAACGCGATTTGGATGCCACCATCATTGGCGAAAAAATGCGACTCCGGCAAAAATCGATCCTCGCACGATTCCTGATTCGGGAATCTCCAAAGAACAAGCTGTCCGCCGATGGCAATCAGACCCTTCATTGGCCACGTCACGGTCAAGCAAAGAACGGGTAGACCATCCCAATCGTAAAGCCGTGCCGACCCGCTCAGTTGTTGGTGAATTCTTGTCAAGGCCTCGATGAAATTGAGGATGTCCACGCCGTAATGGGCGCTGCCCCCTTCAAAAACGCGGTTGTCGGTGCACAAACGAATCCAAACCTGAACGTGATCGCGTTCGATTTGGCCCAGTTCGATCTCGATGGAGACGCCATCATTGCAGCCGATGGTCACAAGGGTTGAGTTTTGATCGCGCATATCGGGTTTGGGTTCCGGTAAGTTCGAGTTTCGCAGATTTCACGAGGGGAGTTTAGGTAAATATTGGTATCGGCTTCCCAGCCGTTTTTTGGCATCTTGGGTCACTACTGTCCGGTTATATGTCGAATAGTGTCAACTGTTTATGACTGGGCGTTTTTTCC
>JACPPF010000149.1 GCA_016191165.1 Planctomycetota bacterium | reverse complement strand
GTCGGGGAAGGTACAAGGAGTCGGCAGTGGACCTGGCATAGCGGCTTCCTTTCCTTGCCGGGTTTTTTTCTGGGGGTTCACCTCCTTATACCAAAAGTCTAAACTAACCACGACGTTATTTGTGAAACGGACCACTAAGTTATTTGCGCACCTTCGGTGCTCCATGGCAAACGCTTGTTGGCCCCAGCGTTCTTTACTCCCCTAAATTGAAAAGTGGCGCTGTCCAATTAGTGACTTCCGAAAAAAAAACTTCCAGATTTGTTCAGTCCGTGGCCGGGGTCCGGTACTCCGGACCCCGGAGAACCGCCTGAACCGTGGCGTGGCCAAAGAATCGGGAAGTTATTCTTCTAATGATGCTTACTTTGCTTTACCGGCCGCGAAATGACGCAGCAAATCGGTCTCGGTCACGATGCCGACCAGGCGGCCGGCTTTGGTGACCGGCAAAGCGCCAAAGCGATTCGCCAGCATCACTTTGGCCGCCTCCTGAGCGGTTGCCGACCCGGCAATGGTGGTGGGATTTTTGGTCATGATTTCGCGCACCAGGATCGGCTCCAGCAGGAAGAAAAGGCCGCCGAGGTTCAAAACCTTCTTGTGCCTGGTCTTCGTCGAATCCAGGGCCCGCTTGATGTCGCGATCGGAGATGATGCCGACCAGATCGTGCCCGTCGAGCACCAGGAGGTGCCGCACGCCGCGCTGTTGCAACATGCGCACCGCTCCCTCGACGGAATCGTCCGGGCCGACCGTGTAAAGCTTGGTGGTCATCAGGTCAGCAATTTTCATGGAGAGACCTCTCGTCAGATTTTCAACGCCGCGGGAATCCGAACGGCATCGGCGCGAGTTGACAGTATATCGAAACCAGCCCGCCGGAAGCGCGTCAGGCCGCATGCGGTCGCTGCCGCGAAGGTACGGGCGATTGGTTGTCGCCATAGGCCAACAAAAGCTGCCCGAGGTAGCGATCCTCGCGCCGTGCCGCCAGAAAGGCGTGGATGTCAAATCGATTGAGCATGCCGGCGTCGAATGCACGCTGGATCCGGCGGAGCTGGGTGGCGAGATCGTCCTTGTCGTCTGGCTCGAAAAGAAATCCGACGCCGCTGTCTTCCACCATCTCGCGTGCCGCACCGCGGTTGATCGCCAGCACGTTGGTCCCCTGTGCCAGCGCCTCGATCAACGTGAGTCCATACGTCTCCAGCACACGCGACGGTTGCACCAGCACGTGGCAGCCGGCGATCCGCTTGAGCGTTTCATCGTGAGGCAGTCGGCCCATGAATTTGACGCGCGCGCCAAAGCCCCGCGCCTTGCTGATCGCCTCGCACTGCGCCAGTTCGCTGCCCGCGCCGATGACCGTCAACTCCGCATCGAAGTCGCCGGGCAACTGTTGCAGGAATTCCTTTAGGCCCTTTTCCGGTTCAATGCGCCCGGCAAAAACGAGGCTCAACTTCTTGCCGCGCTCGCCGGCGACACCTGACAGCGGTGGAATCGGATGGGGCAAAACGATGGTCGCGAGACCGAGCGGCGCCAGCATGGCTTGCACGCAACGGCTCGGGCACATCACCAGGTCAATGACCTCCTGCCGGCGCCGCCAGCGGTAACTCCACCCGTATTGCACAACCTTGAGGACTGAATGCGCCAACGAGCGTTCGTCCCAGCGCCGGGTGAACAAGGCGAGGCTCTCGCCCGGCTCAATCGCCTCGCGGCGGCGCGTCCACCATCGAAACCAGCTGCCGCCGGAATTGGGACATGCCAGGTGAAAGTCATGCGCCGTCATCACGACGCGCAGGCCATTGTCTTTCTTGAATTGCGCCAGCGTGTCAAGGATGCCGGGCGAGAGGACATGGTAGAAATTGTGCAAATGAACAACGTCTGGCTGAAAGGCGTTCAGCTTGTCATGCAGTGCCTTCCGCGCGAACCGGTTGTCGATGTAGCGCAGCGGCGTGAGTCGCGGGTTGGCGAGATCGGCGCGGGTGAAAACGTCCACGTCAACGCCGGCGTGCCGTGAGAGCGCCAGCGTTTGCCGCAGGACAACCTCGGCGCCGCCGCCGCCGTCCGCTGGATAGTCATTGATGTGGAGAACGCGCTCCATCCGTGGCCTCTTTTACCAGCCCCACGCGCAACCGTGGGGATTTTCGTGCGCCTCGACCAGTCCCCACGCCCGCGCGTGGGGTTAGTGATTCAACGAACACAGCAACCCCGCGACGGGGCAATCGGGTTGCACCGTCATCGCCGGCATGGCGGAGGGGAGAATCCAAACGTCGCCGGGCAGAAAAAATTCGCCGTTCGCGAAACGCCCATGTCCGGCGACGACCATCCAGGCTTGCATCCGTCCCTGACCAGCCAGGCGAAAGGTCTCCGCAGCGTTGAAACGTTCGATCTCAAAATAGGTACAAATGACTAGCCGGTGTTTCTTGTCGTCGGCGCGAATCGGCTCGATCGGGCCGGCGTCCCAGTGTATGCTCGCCAGCGCTTGCTCGACATTCAGCGGGCGCGGCTGGCCCGCGGCGTCTCGGCGATTCCAGTCGAAGAGGCGGAACGTCGCATCGCTGGTCTGCTGGATTTCCGCGAGCAGGATGCCCCCGCCCAGTGCGTGCACTGTTCCGGCCGGGATGAAAACGAAATCGCCCGGCGCCGGCGTAAAAGAGTGCAGACAGTCGGCGACCGTCCCCGCTTCGAGGGCGGCGCGCAGCTCGCGCGCGCCAACGCCCGGCTTGAGCCCGGCCCAGATTCGACTGCCCGGGGCCGCCTCCAGGACATACCACGCTTCGGTCTTGCCCGACTCGCCCGGCCATAGACGTTGCACCGCCTCGTCGTCGGGATGTACCTGGACTGAAAGGTTATCGTGCGCGTCGAGCAGCTTGATGAGCCAGGGAAAAACGTGGTGACGCTCCCCGGCCGGGCCAAGCAGGTCGTCCCGATATTGTGCCATGAGCTCGCGCAGCGTGACGCCGAACGAAGATGCGGTCGCCAAACGACTCGCGTGCAAGGCATGGTCGCTCACTTCCCACGATTCGCCATACGGCTCCGCGGTCGGCAGGGCCTTGCCCACGAAACGTACCAGGCGTCGCCCGCCCCAGACCATCGGTCGAAGGTACGGCGCGAAACGCAGTGGAAAAGTAAGGAACGAAGTCATGGCCAAATAGCTCGTTCGCCGCTTGTGGCACGGCGGTCGCCAGACGCCTCGCGAACGCTTTGCTGTGAGCGGCGAAACGCGGACGTTCTTCTTGGATTGCCAATTGGACGTCGCCTCTTTTCAAAGTGGGAACGTCATGAATCCTGGGAATGTAGAGTGCGTTTCGTTGAGCACCGAAGGTGCGCAAATATTAAAGCCCAGGGCAAGCGCAGCGCCGCCCTGGGTGATTCGGCGCACCACCGACCAAGCCCTGAAAGGGCGCAATAAGTCGACGTCCCATGTTGTGGCGCGCATTCAGGGCTTTTCGTCTTCCCGGCGCCGCGACCCAGGGCGGCGCTTCGCTTGCCCTGGGCTATATTATTTGCGCACCTTCGGTGCTCCATGCCAACCGCTTTTTGCCCCAGCGTTCTTTACTCCCCCAAATGGAAAAGTGGCGCTGTCCAACTAGACAGATGAAAAATAATTCAGGGAATTCGCGCAAGTCGCGATTCCTCCGGCGTTCTGGGTATAACAGATTGTTGTCAGCGCGGTCAAGGGAGAGTCGAAGTGGTTGAAAGCTCTCCGGTTACGAAAAAAGCGGTTGTACCGAGATGACGGATTAAACCGGACGTGGACAGCGGAGCTCCGTTTTCCGCCGCGGGGTTGGGGGATTTTCAAAAATACTGCTGGCATTTCGGTCGGTGTGTGGATTACAATGAACCGTTGTAGGTCGGGCTGCGCTAATTCCAAAATCGCGGCGGCCCGCCGGGCAAATCTTGAAAGGGTCTGATCATGGCCAGAATGCGTCGTCTCCTCGCCGTCACGGCATTTCTAGGGCTGGCAGTCTTTGTCTCCACAACCCTCCAAGGTCAATCGGGCAAAAAACCCGTCGGCACCGGCACGACACCCCAGCTGACGCCCGCCCGCCAGGTCAGCCAGCTCGGCGAAGCAGGCGAGTCGCGCTTCACCTTGCCCGGCGCCATCACCTATCAACCCGTGCAAGGCGATACCTACTTCGCGCTCCAGCTTCAACCCAAACTCGAGCCGACCCCCGCGCGGCCGCGCGATATCCTCATCATGCTGTCCACTGCCGCGAACCAGGCGGGGTCTGGGTTCGGCGCCGCGCATCAGCTTGCCGCTGGCGTGATTGACAACGCCCGCGAAGGCGATCGCGTTTCCCTGTGGACCGCCAATGCACCCGAACACACCAAAAACATCTCCAAGGACTTCCTCCAGCCCAAGGATTTCGCCGACGGCAAACGTCTCCGCGCGGTCCTGAAAAAGAACCAGGACAACGAATACCCGGCCGGCAACACTGACCTGAAAAACGCCCTGGACCTTGCCATCAAGTCGTTTGATTCCTCCAGGGATCGCCAGCGCATCCTGCTCTTCCTCGGCGACGGCATGAGCACGCACAACCCGATGAGCGAAAGCGACCGCCTCGCCATCGCACGCCGCATGGTCGAACGCAAGATCGCGTTCTTCCCCGTGCCGCTTGGCGTGAACCTCAACCCGAATACGCTGCATGGCCTGGCGACCAGCACCGGCGGCGTCGTCCTGCGCACGCGCATCGAGAGCGAAGACGTTGCCGAGGCCGTCAAACGCTATGAAATCGCCTTCGCGGGAAGCATCCTCTACGGCTCGCAACTTCGCCTGCCCGCGGACTTGACCGGTGTATGCCCCGCCGTCCTGCCGCCATTGCGTGGCGACGTACCCACGCTCGTCGTGGGCCGAATGAAAAAGCCCGTCGCCACGGTTGCCTATACGGTCACCGGCACGTTGTCGGGCCGCAAGACCGAGACGACGATTCAGATGACGGAAAAAGTGCATGCCCCGAATCTCGACAACTACTTTCTGGTCAACCTGATCGATCAATGGTCCAAGGCCGCGGATTACCCCGCGGTCCTGCGGGCCGATCGCGCCCTGTCTTCCGTTTATGAACAAACCCGGTTGCAACACCTTGAATTCATGGAAAGCGCCCAGATGGCACTCGGCGAAAACCAGCTCGATGCCGCGTCCCGGCTTTTCAAGCAGGCCAGGCAACTGGCGCCGCACGACGCCCAGGCTGACGCCGGCATCAAGGTGATCGATCGCCTCAAGGATGGCACGCTCACCAAGGAGATGATCCGCAAGAAATTCGAGAACCGCAAGGGTAAGGTCGATCAACTCCAATTCATCAACGGCCGGCCTCAGTGGGTCAAGGTCGATCTGGTCGAGTTGGTGCAGAAAAAGGACCCCGATCCCGGCAACAAGGCCGCGGCCAAGGATCCGCCCCTGGCGCCGGAAGACCTACTCAAGGAACATCGCGACCGCCAGGCTATCGAGGAACAAAAAGTTAATCAAACCGTCGATGATGCCGTGCTGCGGGCGCAGCGGAATTTGCGCGACGACCCCGATGGCACGCTGGACGCCTTGCGCAATCTGCTCCATCGCGTGAAGGATCACCCCGACCTCGGCGGCCGTGTGCGCGACGCCCTGACGACGCGCTTGCAGACCGCGCTGCGCGAGTCGGCCGCCCAGGTTCAAACCGACAAACTGCGCAAGAAGGATCAGGCCCAGGCCTCGGCTCTGGCCCAGGCCAACCTTGTCCGCGACCAGGAACGCAAATCCTTCGAGGATCGCGTGGAGTCCCAGTTCCGCATCTACAAGAACCTGATGACCGTCGCCCGCTACGAAGAAAAAACGAAGTTCGACATCATCAATGCCATGGTGCAAATTCAGGACGAGGCCCGATTCAAGGGCTATACCGTTCCCGTCGCGACCAAGGCCATGTACGACATCGCCCTGGCCGCTTATCCCTTGCAGACTCACAACACCCTCATTCGCCGGCGCGAGGAAAAATGGCTCTCGGTTCTCATGCAGATCGAGAAGTCTCACATTCCTTACCCCGACGAACCGGCGGTCCACTTCCCGCCCCTGGCGACCTGGAAGGCCTTGATGAAAGCACGCAAGGACAAATACGACGTCACGACGATCCCCGACGATGAGCAAGGACGCAAGGAAGCCACGGGCATTTACCGCGCGCTGCAACAAACCATCGACACCAAGTGGATGCAGGAAAAACAGAAACTGAAACAGGTCCTTTCGGTGTTGTCTGACAAACTTAATGGCAAAATTACCTTCGTCATCGATTCGCAAACCCTCATTGCGGCTCAGGGCGGCGGCGCGGACGTGGCCGATCCGAAAGACGAAGAAGTCGGGCTGCAACCAGATGATCCGCAGAAGATGGTCCTCACCACGGTCCTGCGACTCCTGTTGTCCCAGGTTGCCAAGGGCAAGGCGACTTATGTGATCCGGCGCAGCTTCATCGAGATCACCTCCACCGACGCCTACCAGGAAGATAAGGTGCTGCGCATTCACCCCGTCGGCGATCTCCTCATGGGTATGCCACTCACTCCCATCGTCGGCGGCGTCATGATGGGCGGCTTCGGTGGCCAGATGGGCGGCATGGGTGGCCAAATGATGGGCATGATGGGTATGGGCGGCCAAATGATGGGTATGGGCGGCCAAATGATGGGTATGGGCGGCCAAATGATGGGTATGGGCGGCATGGGTATGGGCGGCATGGGCATGGGCGGCATGGGCATGGGCGGCATGGGCATGGGCGGTATGGGCATGGGCGGCCAAATGATGGGAATGATGGGAATGGGCGGACAAATGATGGGCATGGGCGGCATGGGTATGGGCGGACAAATGATGGGCATGGGCGGCATGGGCATGGGTGGGGGCGGAGGTATGCCCCAAGGCCTACAGATGGGCGGCGTCATGCAGGCCAACCAGCTTATCCTCCTTATCCAGCAACTCTACCCGACCGACCCGCCGTGGAATTTGCCCCCGGGTCTTCAACAAAACGCGGCCATGATGGGCGGCGGGTTCATGATGGGCGGAGGCTTCATGATGGGCGGCGGCTTCATGATGGGCGGAGGCTTGATGATGGGCGGAGGCCTGATGATGGGTATGGGGGGCGCGCCCACCGATCCAAACCTCATCCCCAATGCCTCGGCCAACTCCATCGCCTACTTCCCGGCGGCGTTCGCGCTAATCATCCGGGCCCCCTCGCGCATCCACACCTCCGTCACGGGCGGCGTGGTAGGAGGTGGAAAGAAACCAGGCGTTGCGCCGGCAACCAGCGCCGAAATCGAGAACAAGGGGCTGGCCCAGTTCAAGAAGGAAAACCCCGAAATCAAAATCGCCGGCAACTTCGATGAAAAGAAATTCAAGGAATGGAAAGCCAAAAGGCGAGAGCAAATCGACCCGGCCAAGGTCTGGAACGACGCCCTCGCCAAGGAAGGAGTCGAACCGGGCATGATCATTGCCACGGCCGACCTGCTCTTCGAGATCGGCGAATTCGAACACGCGGCCCATTTCCTCAAGGCCAATTTGCGCCTGGGGATTGTCGTCCGCCCGTGGGTTTATGAAGCTCTCGCGGTTGCACTCGAAGCGTCCGGCGGGAATCCCGATGAGATTCGCCGCGTGCGGCTTTCGGGCATCGCTCTGGATCCCAACGACGCGCAGGGCTTCCTGAGTGCAGCGCGTGCCGTTGCCGATCGCGGCCAGCATGATCGCGCCATTGCGTTCTGCAAACAGGCGGCTCTTCTCGAACCCGGCGATTATCACTCCTACGAAGTCGCCCTCAATTATGCCGAGAGCGCCAAGGACGCCAAGGCCATGGAATGGGCGGTAGGTAATCTCGTCAGCCAGGATTGGCCCGTCGATAACCTGCTCATCCAGAAAAACGCCCGCAAACGCCTCGTCTCGCTGGCGACCACCCTCAAGGCCGAGAAACGCGGCGACGAGGCCGACCGCCTCGAAGCGGCGCTCACCCGGCTCAATCAGCGCGACCTGATTGTCGAGTTGAAATGGGACAACGCGGGCGGACCGGCGGAACTCGAAATGACTGTCAAGGAACCCACCGGCACGGTCTGTTCGCTTTCGCAAAAACAATCCCCCGGCGGCGGCATCATGATCGGCTATGACCTCATCTCCAAGGAACCCAACAGCCAGTACGTCCTGGCCCAGGGTTTTTCGGGCGACTACGAGATCAACGTGTCGCGCGTCTATGGCCAACCGCTGGGCAACCGCGCCCGGCTCATCATCACGCAAAACGCGGGCACGGCCAAGCAGACCCGGCGCATCGAAATCGTCCGGCTCGATCAGAACGTGCCGATCAAGATTAGCCTCAAGGATGGCCGACGCCACGAACTGGCAACCGTCTCCCCGGCCGCGCAAAAGAGCAAACAGCAAACCAAACGCGAAAGCGAAGAGGGCGGCTTCCAGGCGCTCCGCGCCGCGGCGAACCCGCACCTTCACCAGGCGACCAAGATCCGTGGCGGCGCCGGCACGACCGGGCAACTCCCGACCGTCGCCTCGCTGGCAGCCCGGGACAGCCAGAGCAAGCGCCCGTCCACCACGGTCATGCAAAACTCGATCCGCTCCGGCACGGGCGTGCAAATGAGTACCCAGGTGCGCATGAATGCCAATGGCCAAAACTACGAAATGGTCATCCGGCCCTTCTTCGACGCCGCCGCCCGCGCCAGCCGATCGCGCGTCAATCTCTCGGGCATCCCGGGTTCGGGAGACTGATATCCCTCGTTCGAGCCTGATCGCCAGCGAAGGGCGGTGCAACGCCCCAACGCCCTTCGCTACCGCTCAGGCTCGGATTGCGCGCCTCAATCAACACCGCCGACCACCGGCGCCAGCAGACGCGAAGCGTACCCGCGTTTGTGGTGAATCGTATTGATCGCCGCCCGGGCATCCCTGGGAAACGCGATCGTCAGCGCCTTGCCGGTCTGCGGGTTCGGCTCATAGAACGGCGCCCCCGTGCTGGCGATGGTCACGCGAATGCGATGGCCTTTATTGAACACCTGGCTCAGCCAGCCCACATCGAAGGCGACCTTGTAGACTTGCGCCTTCCGCATTAACACCTCCCGCTCGAAGGTCTCGCGATAACGCAGCCGCCAGGGATAGTCGATCAGCAGAATGGATTTGCCATCCGGGTAAACATCGCTGACGCGAACGATCACGTCGGTGTCGGGCGCCGTGGACGAGAACCATAGCTCCGCCTTCACGCGCCCGGTCCATTGCACGGACGTTTCAATCGGGGGCGTGGTAAACGTTCGCACCTCGGCCTGCTTCTCGAACGCGCGCGCGTCGCGGGCGCCGGGAAAACCGCCGCCGAAGATTTTCATTGGGTTATGGGGATCGCTGCGGTAGCTCGTGCTGGCGCCTGGGCCGGTCGGCGCATTGGGACTGAGCCGGCCTCCGTCGTGCAGGTAGAGGGGAGTCATCACGTGCGGCGGGGGCCAGTCCTTCGCGGTGCGCCAGACATTGCCCGGCGCGTCCTTTTCGCCGACGGCGCCCATCACGTAGTAGCGCACGCTCGGCTCCGTGTCGATGCCGTTTTTTTCGCCCAAAAGCCAGTATTTGAACCAGCGGACCATGTAGTCGTGCTGGGGCCAAACAGCGTTTTCGGGGAAAGCCATTTCACCGATCTTGTTGGTGCGATTGCCTCGCCCGTGCAGCCAGGGACCGATGACGAGCTGCTGCTTGCCGCGGGAATTGGGCCCGCCGCGGTGTTGCCTGCCCTGAAAGCTGAGGACTGAGCCCTGGTTCATGAAGTCAAACCAGCTGCCGAGGGTGAAGCACGGGACGTTCATTTTGCCGAAGTGCAGCGTGCAATCCTCGTTGCGCCAATAATCGTCGTAGTGCGGATGGCGGAACCATTCTTCAAGCAGCCGATCATTGTCTTCAGGCACGCGGCAAACCTTGCGCATGGCTTTGAAGCGTTCGGGTCGGGTCGTGCCGCCCAGGCGATAGCCTTCGTGAAAGAGGCTCAGGCCGGTGTCTTCCATGTATTGGCAGACGAGGTGAGGGGGCCTGGTGACGGCGAGGAAGTTTTGCGCAAAACCTCCCTGCGAGCTGCCGAAGGTGCCGACCTTGCCGGTGGAGAATTTTTGCGTGGCGAGCCATTCGCAGGCGTCGTAGCCGTCTTGGAGTTTTCCCCAGCCCAGCGCGCGATAGCCGACCCAAGTTCCCTCGGAGAGGCCTGCGCCGCGGAAGTTGACCAGGGCGACGACGAACCCTTCCTTGGCCAGCCGGGCGGCCCATTTCCGGGTGGCGGCGCCGCGCAGATCGGCGTAACGCTGCTCGAAGACCACCGGCCAGGGTCCCTTGCCCGGCGGCATGTAGAGGTAGGCGGAAAGCCGTTTGCCGTCGCGCATGGGGATCATCAGGTGCGTTTCGGTGATCGGCTTGATCTCGGCCGCGATCTTATCGCCCGCGCTCGCGCCCACGGCGGGAATCCAGACAAGAGCCAGGGCGAAGGCCAATGCGGCGGGTTTGCTTATTCTCATGGGAGCACCTGTTGGAAGATCGGCCATCATTGACATCACGTCCCAACGTGGGAAATCCGTCTGGAGTTTATTCGCGATCCCATCAGTAGGCCACGGATGAAACCCGGATGGTCCAAGGAAAAACCAAGAGGTTTTGGCCGCATATACGACAAATCACCTATCCGGGTTTCATCCCTGTTTCATCCGTGGCTATTTCTCGGATTCGCAAAACCCCTCGTTGAAGCGGGTGAGTGCTTTTTGCTTTTGATATAACCGCCTGCCGATCTCAACGACTGATCGGGTCTCGTCCGCGGGCCGATCGAAGTGCCAGTCGCGCCCGCCTGGCACCAGATCATCCCCCGCGGGCCAGCGTTCGAAGGGCTGCGCGCCCAATTCGGCGATCAGGCGAGCGCTGGACATGCTCACGTCGCCGGCGCGCGGCGGGATCGGACCGGCCTCGATGCGCGGGCAGCCCTTCAGCAACTCGGGACGATAATCCCCCACGCGGTTCACCACCTGGGCAATTTGATATAGCGTGATCGGTTCCGGTCCGCCACAATGAAAGATCCCGCTCGCGTTGCCGCTCAAGAACTTCTCGCACACATCGGTCAAATCGCTGCAGTAGGTACAAGATCGTACTTCATCAAAATACAGGGTGGCCGGGCGGTGGGCCCGGAAACGCGATTGAATCCAGTCGATGGCGCCGGCATGGCGATTGAAGCTCGGTCCCATCGGGAGGGAGATGCGCAAGATGGCGGCGTCCGGCGTTTTTGCCTGGAGGATTTCCTCGGCCTGGACCATGGTCTTGCCATAGACGGTGACCGGGTCGGTGGGGTCGCTCTCGACGTGGTTGCCGGCTCGCGTGCCCGAAAAGACAAGATCACTGGATAGATGCACAAGGCGAGCGCCGTGGCGGCGCGACGCCTCGGCAATGACCTGCGCGCTCTGGACGTTGACGGTATGCGCCATCGCGGGATCGAGTTCGCACGACTTGAGAGCGCAGTTGCCGACGCAGTTCAACACCGAGCGAAAACCGAAGCGATCGAAAAGCGAGCGCATCTCGTCGGCGTCTTTCGCGTCCTGGGCCAGGATGCCTGGCGCGACCAGCTTCCAGGTTTGGCGCGGCCGAATGCCGATGACCTGCCCTGAATATTTTCGCTGCAGAGCGTGAAACGCATTGAACCCCGCCACCCCGGCGGCGCCGGTGATGAGCAGGGGCAAACGGTGGGACAGCATCGGGTAATTTTATGGACAACCTGGTTGGACGCCTCTTCGTTTAGCGCTCCCATGGCGCCGCGCGAACGCTAAACGAAATCATGGGCTGGTCACTTCGTCAAATTGAAGTTAATCTCATTCACGCCGGCCTTCACGGTCGCGCGTAACGGAGTCGCCAGGGGAATGGCGTAAATGGCCGGCAGAAGATTCTTGCCGAGCTTGCCGTCCGGTTCAAAGAACGGCTTTCGCAGAGTGACGGTTACCTTGTAGGTTCCTTCAGGTAGGCCGTCGTTGCGGTAATGGGTTGTTGCAAGGTAGGAGCCGTCGGCTTCCACCCACGAATCGGTGACGCGCGTTGCCTTCTTGCCGGTCTTGTCGTTGGGATCGGGTCGCCAGAAGATGATTTGCGCATCGGCCGCCGGCACGGCATCGAAGGTCACCTTTCCGCGGACCGGATGGACGGGCCTGCGATTGTAAACGAAGACGCCCTCCTCGTCGGTGACGGTCTTCTTCAGATTCTCCGGATAGATGCCATCGAGCATCAGGTTGGCGATGATCGGGTCGCTGCCCTTGCGCACGGTGACCCAGGCGATCTGATCGAATTCGCCGTAGCGCATGCCGCGCAGCCGGCTGCCGCCGCCCGTCGTGGCAAGCTGGTAGTAATTCATCCCCTGACGAACGAACTTTTGATAGCGGTGAATATGCCCGGCAAACACGGTGTACTTTCGCCCTGATAGCGCCTTTTCGAGATCGAGCCAGCCGTTCTTGTCCAGGTTCGGATGCGTCCACATCGGCTTGTGAACCATCACGAAGATCCAACGCACATTCGGATTGGCCTGGAGGACCTTCTGGAAATATTCGACCTGTTCCTTTGAAATTCGGCCATCGACCTTGCCCACGTCCGGGTCGTCGGAATTGACCGCCAGGAACAGCACGTTTTTGTAGATGAAGTGATAATAGCGCCGGCCGAAGCGTTCCTTCCAGACCTCGGCTTGCGTTGGATTTGTCACGTCATGATTGCCGGGCACATAAAAGAAGGGCATTTGCAGTCTGCTGGTGTAGGTTTGAAATTCCCTCCACTGGGCGGCCAGGCGGTCGGGGTCTTTCGTGTACCCGTCGATGAGGTCGCCGACCGAGACGACAAACGCGGGCTGCAACAGATTGATCTGCTCGACGGCCTGCGAGAAGATGCGTGCCCGTTGCCCGCCGGTGCGATCGCTGATGGTGACGAAGTGAAACGTCTCGGGAGCGTCGTTGATGCGCAGATTGGTCCAGGGATTGCGGTTTTCGATGTCGATCTGCAAATTCGACTTGACCGCGGTCTTTTGACCGCCGGAGATGGCGAACGCGCCAACCAGGAGTGCCATGACCAGTGCGGGAATCAGGATGCGTTTCATGCGAAGCCTCCGTACAATCAAGCTGCCGACTGGAACAAATTACCCGCCCGGCCGCGACAATGCTCGCGCAAAATGGTAAAAAATGGAGAAATTATGCGGAAGTGGAATTCCGCCTCCTCGTTCCCGGGCTCCGCCTGGGAACGAGATCAAGGGACCGCCCAGATGGTCGCAGTCGGGTTGACACCATGGAATTACACGCGCTGAAGGTATCACTGACCGAGCAGGACCTGAACGATCTTCTGCGCAAATATATCCCGCGGAACATCGATGTCGAGGATCTGCGCGTTCGCTTCTCCGATCAGGGCATCCACGTCACCGGAACCTATCCGTTCTTTTTTCCCGTGCGTTTCGAGACGATCTGGGAAGTCGGCGTCGAGTCAGGCCACGCCAGCGCCCGGCTCGCGTCATTCAAGGCGATGGGAGTGCCGGGCAATATCTTCAAGAGTGCCGTTGTCAAGGTCGTCGAGGACGTGGCCAAGCAGGAAACCTGGATTCGCATCGTCGGCGACCGCTTCCTGGCAGACCTGGAACTGGGCTGCTCGAAATACGCGGTGCTGGCCCATTTGCACCTCAAGTCGATCATCGTGAAACCCGGCAACCTGATGCTGGAAGCGGGGCACTGACGCTGCGTGCGGCGTACCGTTCGCATGGCGCGGCGCGAACGCTACCCCGCAAGCGGCGCTGGCCCGGGCCGGCGCGTGATCAGGGACACCATGACCGCCAGTACCAGCAGTCCTCCCGACAGGTAAAACGCGTAATCGAGGCTGCCCGTCAAGTCTTTGATGTAGCCCGCGAGTTGCGGGACCGCGAAGGCGGCGCCCCAGCCGATAAACACCAGGCCGTAGTTGAAACCCAGGTTCCTGGCGCCAAAGAAATCCGCCGTGAACGCGGGCAACAAGGCCAAACCCCCTCCATACTGCCAGTACGCCACGCCGATCGTGACGAACAACAAAAACACGTTCCCGGTGCCGATGATCCACGGCGTCAGCAGCAGGCACGTTGCCGATATGACGCCGTTGATCAGATACGCGTTCGAGCGGCCCAGCTTGTCCGAGTAAAGCCCTGTTCCCACCCGGCCCACGGCGTTCACCAACCCGCCATAGGAGGATAATAGCCAGGCGTTGGCGGCCAAAAAGGCGATGGCCTTGGCGGTATCGTTCAAGATGGGCGTCGCGCTGGAGATGACCAGCAGGCCCGATTGCGCGGAGCCGAAGAAGAGAAAGACCAGCGCGTAAAACTGAATCGTCCCCAGCATCTGCGGCGCGGACCAATCGATGCGCCGTGGGTCAGGCGAGCCGGAAGCGCCGGCAACTGGAGTGCCTGGCGGAATGTAACCTGGTTCAGGCCAGGCCAGGAGTTGCCCGGCAATGACGACGACGACAGCGAAGAACACGCCCAGGCCGATGAAGCTGCCCGATAGGCCATGTTCGACGATCAGCCATTTCGCCAGGGGCGAGATGTAAATGGCGGCCCCGCCGTAGCCGCCGACGACGATACCGACAATCAGCCCGCGCTGTTGTGGGCCGAACCAGCGCACCGCCGCGGGGGTGGTCGCGGCATAGGCCAGCCCCATGCCGATGCCGCCCAGGATACCGAAGCCGACGATGAGCCCGGTATAGGATCTCAAAAGCCCCGCGAGAATGCATCCGCCGGCCAGGAACAGGCCCCCCGCGGTGGCGCCGATCTTTGGACCCAGGCGGTCTTGAAGTAGCCCGCCCGGGATCATGCACAGGGCGAAGACCAGTCCGCAGATCGAGTAGGCCCAGGTCGCCTCCGCGTTGGTGAGGTAGACCCAGCCTGCGTTGAGGCCCGCCATTTCGGTCCCCGCCAGCTCCGGACTCGGCGCCACCAGGTTCGCCTTCCACACACTCCAGGCGTAAAGGATTCCCAGGCAAAGGTTGATGGCCGTGCCGGCGAAGGTGACGACCCAGGCCTGCGCCGGGAGTTTTTGTGAAACATGATCCATGTACGATCCGGGTCCGGATATCTTTGCTGAATGATTCCACCCACGCCACGAAATGACACAACCTGGTTAACGAGCCGCGACCGCAAGGGAGCGTGGGGCTTGTTCCCGCTCCCTTACGGTCGCGGCTCGTAATATCTGCGCTAATCTCGAGCGCGTACAGTAGAAATGCCAAGCGATGGGCGTTTCGCCGCGTTAGCGCTGGCCGATTTCTTCCAATGCCTGTTCGATTTTTCGGCGCGTGTCGCGGGTGCGTTCGTCGTCCTTGCCGCGAACGCCCTGATCATATAACTTCAGCGCGCGTTGCCAGGCCTGGACGGCTTCGGGGCGCATCTTGAGGCGGTTGTAGACGTCGCCAAGATGGTCGTGAATCACGGGGTCGTCGCCGTCGCCGAGCTTGATCGCGCGTTCCAGCTCCTGCCTTGCTTCCTTGATCTGCCCGCGCCGAAACAACACCCAGCCCAGGCTGTCAACGTAGGCGGCGTTGTCCTTGTCGTCCGCGGCGGTCAGATTCGGGTTGCGGCGGCGCTGTTCGCGATCCAGCTCCAGCGCCTTGCGGATCATCGCTTCGGCGACATCCAGCTTTTTCCCCTGGTCGGCCCACAGGTAGCCCAGGTCGTTGTTCACCGTCGCATTGTTCGGGTCAATCTTGAGGATCATCTGCAACTGTTCCTCCGACTTGGCCGTCTTCTTGGACGCGGAGTAAATGTTCGACAGAACATAGCGCAGCTCGACCGTCGGCCCGGGCTTGTCATTGGCTTTGAGCAGGGCAAGGCATTCCGCCTCGGCGTCACCGAAGCGGTGAGCGGTCGTCAGCAAACGGACCCGCAAGAGCTGGAACAGCAGCCGGCTATCGTCCCCCGCCTGCTTGATGCCCAGATCGGCCTGGCGCAGCGCCTCGTCATATCGGCGCAGCGCGGCCAGCGCGCGTGCGGATTCTCGGTAAAAGAGCAGCGGATTGGTCGCCCGCGCGCTCTTCAGGCCCTGCGCACACAGGGCAACCACCGCTTCGTTCTTGCGACTCTGACCGAGTACGCGCAACAGGCCGCTGTAAATCACGGGTTCCTGGTTCGGCTTGGCTTGCGGCAGACAGCGCCTGTAAAATCGCTCGGCTTCATCATTCTTGCGATGCTGATCGGCCAGCACCGCGAGGAAGTAGGTCGTGTCGTATTTCAAATCCGGCTCGCCGGGCTTGCGCCGAAAAGCCGCCTCGACCAGGTGAATCGCCAGCTCGCCGTCCTCGCGCAGGGCGCCGACCATCGCCTTGGCGCTTTGCATGGCCGCGGTGGACGGTGGGGGGTCGGTGCGCGTCGCCTGGCCAATGGTGGTATCGAGCATCGTCAAGGTTCGCGCCATGCCCGCGGGCCCCTGGTCCTTGTAAACGCGGAAAAGGCCGCGATAAAGCTCGGCACTGGGCGAGTTCTCCGCGAGTTTCGTGTAGATCGCCTCCGCTTTCTTGCCAAGCTTGGCCGCGGCGTACTCCCGGGCCAACATGAGTTGTAGCGGCGTGTTGAATCGTTCACGCCCGGCGATTTCTTCCAGCCAGGGAACGATGGCGCTGGTTTTCCGGAGTTGCTTCAACAGCCTTACCTTCGTTTCGTAGGAATCCGTGCTCAGAGGCCGAGTCGCCAGGTAGGCGTCGATGTACTTGAGGGCGCTGGCGGGGCTCCCCTTCTCCTCGGCAATCTGGGCGAGCGTGAAGTTAAGCCGGCTGGCCTGTTCGGGCGAGCGTTCCTGGGCCTTCGCGTATGCGGCGATGGCTTGATCGTATTTTTTGGCCTTGCGATAGAGCTGCCCGATCCGCTCATAGGTTTCGGCCGCGCGGGCCAGGATCGCCGCGCGCGGAATGTGCGCTCGCGCCTCGATCTGGTCGGGATGTTCCAGAATCGCGGCCGCCTTCCCAAACGCATCCGCGGCCGGGCCAAACTGATCGGTGATTTCAAAAAGGCTGGCCAGCTCGAAAAAAATCTGCTGCGCGACCTCGGGCCGATCCTTGAGCGCGGCCGACTTGAGTCCGCTCTGGAGCGCGGTTATCGCTTCGGTGTAGCGAACTGACGACTTGTGAATCTTGGCGATGGCGTACCACGTTGCGTGGTCGCCCGGGTCAAGTTCGACGGTTTTCTTGCACAGGCGCATGGCATCGGCGAATCGATCCATGCCGATCAGGATCGGGGCCTGCGCCTTGTAAAGAGCGGGTTCATCCGGATCGAGCCGGGCCGCGTCTTCGAACGCCTTCAGGGCTTCGCGGTATTTCTCTTCCTGGACAAACAGCAAGCCATCGACATAAAGGTGCAGCGACGCCCGCCGGTCGAGTTCCTGTCGGGTCGGCGGCGTCTTCGCCTTGTACAGTTTGGGCGGATCATCGATTCGATTATTCTGCCCCCAGGCGACGACCGTGCCGCAAAGCAGCAACACGACAGCCGACAGGCAGGGATAGCGACGCATGGGTTTCCCTCTCGGTCCACAAGGCGAAGCGGAAAACGCAACGGGGCAAATCACGGTGGCGGAGTGATTGTACCGGCAACCCTGTTTGCGATACAAGAGGGAGTGGCGAAGCTGGGCGGCGGGGCGAAGGGAGTCCGAGCCTGAAGCATAAGCGAATGGGCGCTCCTCTTCGCTTACGCTTCAGGCTCGGGAGTGTTAAAATCGACTGCGTGGAGTCTACCTACTCGGTTCCACGGTCCTTCCTCTCCTCCTTCTCAAGCGCCTTGCGCCGTTTCGCGACTGCCTCTTTGAGAACGTACTCAATCTGTCCGTTGAGACTGCGCAATTCCTGCTGCGCCCAGCCCTCAAGGGCCTGATAGAGGGCCGGGTCCATCCGCAACAGGAATGATTTGCGCTCTTTCATTACCAACCTTAGAGTGCCAATGAATGGAATGTAGGTCAGGCTTTCCAGCCTGACGGTCAGGCTTTCCAGCCTGACCTACCATCACTGAAGGAAAAACCCACCGACCTTGGCGTCCTTGAAGGCGATGCGGATCACGACATCGTCGCCGCCGTCCTTGAAAGCCAGTTTCCACAGGTGGACCTGATGCCCGGCCTGTTTCAATTGACACAGGTAGTCGGCCTGATATTCCTTTTTCAACCGGCCGCCGAGTAGTTTCTGGAATTGGTCCATGATTTCCTGCGTGGTGCCTTCCTTCACCGCCGCGGTGCCGTGAGCGATGAACGCAGCGCGATCGTTGTCCTTGATGGCGCCGAGCATCATGTCGAAGACCTTCTTCACGCCCGCGTCCGGTTTGGCCTTTTGAGCCCGCACGTCGCCACCGGTGGCCAGAGCGATCACGAGGCCCGCACCCAGCAAACCCATTCCGAAAGATTTCATTTCAGGTCACTCCGAGGTTGGTAGGGTGGGTCGAGCGCGGCGAGGCCCACCGAAGTGTTGCAACGCGATGGTGGGCCTCGCCGTGCTCGACCCACCCTGCTGACACCTAATTGTAGAGCGTGCCCGTATTGACCACGGGATGGACCTCGCTTTCGCCGCACAGGACGACGAGGAGATTGCTGACCATCGCGGCCTTGCGGTCCTCATCGAGCTGGACGACGTTTTTCTCGCTCAGATCATGCAGAGCCATCTGGACCATGCTGACGGCGCCATGAACGATCTTGGTGCGGGCGGCGATGACCGCCTCGGCCTGTTGACGCCGCAACATCGCCTGGGCGATTTCCGGCGCATAGGCCAGGTGCGTGATGCGGGCTTCTTCGACGTGAACGCCGGCTTTCCCCAGACGTTCTTGCAATTCCTTGGCCAGGGCATGGGCGACCTCGTCGAGACCGCTGCGCAACGTGATCTCGTTCTCCTCGCCGTGATCGTAAGCGTAGGAGTTCGCCAGGTGCCGCACCGCGGACTCACTCTGGACGCGGACATAGGCCTCGAAGTCCTCCACGTCGAACGCGGCCTGAAACGTGTCCTGCACACGCCAGACGACGACCGCGGCAATCTCGATCGGGTTGCCGCCTTTGTCGTTGACCTTGAGCTTGGCGCCTTCCAGGTTGCGCGAACGCAACGACATCTTGCGCTTGGCCATGAACGGGTTGGTCCACCAGAAACCGCTGTCGCGGACCGTGCCCTTGTAGGAGCCAAACAGCGTGAGCAACCCGGCCTCGTTGGGCAGGAGAAAGAGGAACCCATTGCAGGTGATCAGGGTGGCCACGAAGAGCAAGATGCCCGCGCCCATGCTCCAGCCGCCGAGCGGGTCCCGCTTTTCCAGCAGCATGATGCCGCCAATAAACAGGGACGCACTGGCCAGGAACGCCAGGATGACCGCAGTCAGCACGACATAGCCGTTGGTCAGTTGGAGAGGTTTTTCATTGCTCATGGCAGGCTCCTGATGGGGTTATCGTTTTGATATTTTTATGATATCACTTTGCTATTTTGAAGTCAAGGGGAGGTTATATTCTTAAATTGACCGGATTGCCGGGCTCTTGTAATATAAAACAAGGCAGGGCCCTGGCGTCGTTTCGGAGTTGCATGCATGGAGCCCCTCGAACCGGTAGTCATTTGGGATCTTGATGATGAGCCAGAGGGGAATGCTTCGCACATTGCCGAGCATGGAATCACGAAGGATGAGGTATGGGACGTTGTCAGCAACCCGGATAATACAGACGTGGCAAGCTACTCTTCGGGCCGGCCTGCAACGTTTGGCTGGACCCAAACAGGTAAGCATATCATTGTGGTCTGGGAGTCTGTCGCGGACGATCCGCGAACCATCTACCCCGTAACGGCCTATGAGACACCGCCGCCAAGTAAGAAGAAAACGTCACGACGGAGAAGAAAATGAAACAGGAAACACGCAAGATTTTCCGCACGCCCGAGGAACGGGCGAAGCTAAAGGCTGATCGAGAACGGTACCAGCGTGAAAAACCCACGCCGGACGAGCTCTTGGCCGAGAGCGGTCACGAGCGATTCATTCGTCACGCCGACTATCTTATGCTCCTTGGACTCATGGCGGCGTTCAAGAAGGAGCGCGAAAGGCAGAAGTTGACGATGGCGCAGCTCTCCGAAATGACAGGTATCGACCAGGCCGCGCTGTCGCGCTTAGAAAACGGAAAAAGCGCAAATCCGACGCTGGAAACGATGAACCGGATAGCCACGGCGCTGGGCAAGTTCATCACCTTTTCGTTGGTGGACGCTGCGAAACCGCGACGGGCCAAGCCGGTGCTCACGGCGTAACCTAATATGAAAACGGAGATTCACGCCAATAGCACGCTCAAGCGAGTGACGGTCAAGGGCAAGCGCATGGTGATAGAACTGTGGGAACCGGAAATGCCCGCGCGGGACGCCAAGGGAAACTATCCTGCCCTGGAAGCGTTGGCCGTGCTGCAAGCGCGCGACATACTGCGTACTCGCCGCAAGCTGGGCCTCTCGCAAAAGGAATTGGCCCGTCGCGCGGGCGTTCGTGTCGAGACCCTCAACCGCATTGAGCATGCCACGAGCTCGCCGAACGTGCCGACGATGGTAAAGATCAACAGGGCGTTGAAAGAGGCGGCGTTACAGGCTGAAACGCGGTGAATATGGTAGTATGATGATGCTTTGGGCGGTACGTCCCTCCTCACGAGGATTTGCGATGAAAACCCACGCCAGCCCCATCATTCGGTTGCCCGTGCGATTCGGCTTGGGAATCCTTGCATGTTTCTTGTTCTCAGGCCCTATAGAGCACGCATTGGCAATCCCTGACCGGCAACCCCCCAACGAAAAACTTCGCACGCGGACCTATCGATTCACCGCTCGAATTCAGGCGAATGGCGGTGTCATTCCATTCAAGGTCGGTGAAATTTTGCACGGGGCATTTACATTTGATCTCGATTGCAGGTCTCGGAACCCGGCCAGACCTCGGCATCTTCTGGATTCGCCGCACAATTTTCTAACAATAAATCTTGGAAAGCAGACTTTTCTTGGCGCGGGGAGGACTTTCGTGACAGTCGCGGACTTCGACCATGCCGAGCATTTCGGAGTTGTGGCGCCGGATCTACACCTCCCCAAGGGATGGAAGATCGACCACACAGTTGGGTCGCAAACTTTTGGCGTGCTTTTTCAGAACGCGCCAAAGAAAGGCGTAATCGCCCGTAGCGGAATTCCGGAGAAACTGGTATTGCGCGATTTCGTTTCGACTCGCGAGTTGCGTTTAACTTTTTTGAATGGGATTCAGTTCCCTGGCGGCCAGGTCAATGGGATGGCCGTGGTTTCCGCCCGCATCGAAACCCTCGAACAGGTTCGTGACAAGCCGCGCGGGTAAAAGCCGATGCGCGGTGGATATTGAAGGGGATTCAATGAAAACATGGAACGGCTTATTTCACCGCCGCGACCTCCTAAAAATCGGCTCGCTCAGTCTGGCCGCGTCGCTGCTGCCCGAGGGCGTGCGCGGCAACCAACCGCAGCGCACGTCGGCCGATGCGGTCATACTCCTCAACATGATGGGGGGTGTGACCCACATCGACTCGTTCGACCCCAAGCCCGGCGCTCCCGAGGAAATCCGTGGCACCAACGGCACGGTGCAGACGGCCTTGCCGGGCGTCCGCTTCGGCGAGGTGATGCCCCGCATGGCGGCGTTGACTCAGCACTTTTGCTTACTACGAAGTTTTTCGCATGACTCCAACGACCACCTTTTAAGCCAGGTGTACATGCTGTCGGGCCGCAAGGTGACGATGGCCCAGCTGATGACGGAGCCGAACGTCGGCTCGATCGTGTCGCACCTGCATGGGCCGCGCGCCGGGTTCCCAGGCTACATCGCGGTTCCCGGCACGACGCGCCCCGGACCGCCGCCCTACGCTCTCTTCACCGGCGGCTGGCTCGGTCGGCAGTTCGATCCGTTCTGCTCCGGCGGTCGGCCTCGCAACGACGACTTCACCGCCCGCGTGGCCGAGGCTTCTGAGGACGAGTTCAACCAGCAGGCGTTGCAACTTCCGGTCGGCATGAATGCCAATCGCCTGTCGAATCGGCAAACGCTGCGCGAACGGATCGATGCCGGGTTGCGCACCCTCACCCCCGGCCCCTCTCCCGGGGGGAGAGGGGAGAAAGGCGCGGGCGCCCCTCCTGGGGGAAGGGGGGAGGATGAGTTGGCCAGGCAATACCGCACCGCGTTCGAGATGCTGACCAACCCTGGCGTTCGCCGCGCGTTTGATCTGCGCCGCGAGACCGCAGGCGTGCGCGACGCCTATGGCCGAACCAAGATCGGCCAGCGCTGCCTGCTCGCGCGCCGGCTCGTCGAGGCGGGGGCGCGTTTCGTCATGGTCGATTACGGTTACGATCCGGAGTACGGCAACCTGTGGGACAACCACAACGCACCGGTGCAGAATCATCCGAAGATTTGCGACTTCGTCAAGTATCCGTACCATCTCGCGGGCACTGATCGCGCGTTTGCCGGGCTGCTCGACGATCTCTATCAGCGCGGCATGTTGGAGCGCACGCTCGTCGTGTACTTGACGGAGTTCGGCCGTACGCCACGGATCAACCGCGAAGGCGGTCGCGATCACTGGGGCGCCGCGGGTTCGCTGTTCTTCGCGGGCGGCGGCGTGCGCGGCGGGCAAGTCATCGGCGCCACCGACCGTCATGCCGCCAATCCGGTCACCGCGCCGTGGGGCCCAGGCGATGTCGCGGCCACCATCTACCACGCCCTCGGCATCGACCCGGAGACGACGATCTACGATCGCCTGCGCCGGCCGTACCCGGTGCTGCCGGCGGGGCGGGTGATCGCGGGGGTGTTTGCGTGATGCAGATTAAATTTGCTACTTTGGAAACAAGGAGCGAACCAATGCTGAACACGTAGACTGCCAATTACGCAAGAATCCCCTCCGGTTACATGGGTCAACTAGGCGAATGGCCCGAAGGCATCACCGAGGGGAAAAGCCTGGATGATTGCCGACAACTACTTCAGGATGCCCTTCAAGAGATGGTCGCGGCCTACCGGCAGCAGCACCGGGAAATCCCCGACTGGATGTCGTACAATACCAAACGTCCAAGCCCCGCGATGAGCGCAGCGATTCGCGGGGGCCCGCGGTGATCCCCACCATTCGCTGCGCTCATGGTGGGGCTTGGATTCAACATGCCAATCGATTGGTCTCCCTTCGTCGACCTCGTTCGCAAGCATCAGCGTTTCCTCATCACGACGCATGTCCGCCCCGATCCCGATGGCCTCGGCTCTCAGCTTGCGCTGGCTGATGTGCTCGAAGGGATGGGACGGAAAGTGCAGACGGTGATCGCCAGCGCCTGGCCGCCGCGCTACACGTTTCTCGATCCGGAGCGGCGCATTGAACGATTCGCGCCGCCGGGGGATGCGCACAAGGACGTCGAGGTGATCGTCGTGCTCGATACGGGGACCTGGAATCAGCTGGGCGATTTCGGCGACTGGATGAAAACGTCGGCTGCGAAGAAAGTCGTAATCGATCATCATGTCACGCAGGACGGGCTGGGCGGGCTCCTCCTCGCGGATACCTCCGCGGAGGCCACCGGCCGGCTTGTCTACGACGCGGCGCGGGCGCTCGGGCAGCAACTCTCACGCAAGGCGGCGTCTTGTTTGTTCGCTGCCGTCGCCACCGACACCGGCTGGTTTCGGCACAAGAACACCACGCCGGCGACTTTTGCCTTGGCGGAGAAATTGACGCAGGCCGGCGCCGACCCCACCTACCTTTACGACGCGATCTACGAGCAAAACACCGCTCCGCGCGTCAACTTGCTGGGCCTGGTCTTGCAGCGAATGCAGGTCGTCGAGAACGGCAAGGTGGCGTACTCGGAAGTGTGCAAGGACGATTACGCCAGGACGGGCGCCATCCCGCAAGACACCGAGGACGCCGTCGGCTACACGCGCAGCATCGCGGGCGTCGAGGTCGGCCTGTTGTTCCTGGAACAACCGGCGGGCGGCATCAAGGTCAGCTTTCGGTCAAAAGGCGTCGATGTGGCAGCAATTGCGGCCCAGTTCGGCGGCGGCGGGCACAAGCTCGCGTCCGGCGCTACCTTGCAGACGACGCTCGCCGAGGCCAAGCAGCGCGTGTTGGACGCCGTTCGCACGGGACTGACCAAGGGGAAGTGACCTGTTCAGCGCCCGGTGGGTCCCGGTTGGGCCAAAAACGACACCCGCCTAGCGAATCGTGATGAAATCATTGTGGTTCAAGAGAGCCTGAATCAGCCGTGCTCGTGCCCGGTGCTGAGCGTCCGGGCGCGCCTTGTTTAGATCGATCCAACGCCGCAGGGCCTGGTCGCACGCATCGACCTCGCCGGCCGTTGGCGCGTAGCCAAGAATCCAGGCAAACGCCTCGCGCGAATAGTCTTTTGCGGCAACGGTCTTCTCCAGAGTGGTCGCGATTTTTATCGCCATCGTCGCCGCGAGCTTGCTGTTGGACAGCGCCAGCGCCTGCTGCGGAATGATGCTTTCCTGACGGCGGTAGCAATCCAGCGGGTCGGCCTCATCAAAGGTCTCCAGGAACTTGTTACGCTGAATGGCCGAGTGGAAGAAGTAGAGGCTGCGGCGTCTCGAGGCGTCTTGTTGCCCCATTTCGATGGCCGGTCCGCCGAGATTCATGTCGAGTTCCCCGGCCAGGTGCAGCAGGCTGTCGCGTACGACCTGCGATTGCATGCGCTGAGCGTTCATGCGCCAGTAGAATTTGTTTTCGGGATCGAGCTTACGATTGGCGTCCGCGGCATTGAGCGTGGATGATGTCATGCGGTAGACGCTCGACAGGACGATCAGGCGATGGATGCGTTTCATCGACCAACCACCAGCCCCACGCGCCTGCGTGGAGTTTGCGCTTGGCTTACCCCCTTGCTCACGCTCGGGGCTGGTCGGCTCCATCAGCTCCACGGCCAACCAGTCGAGCAAATCCGGATGCGTCGGGGCGGCCCCCTTTCGGCCAAAGTCGAAAACGGTGGCGACAAGCGGCGTACCGAAATGGCGGGCCCAGATGTGGTTGACGGCGACCCGGGCAGCCAGCGGGTTCTTGCGATCCGTCAGCCATTTGGCAAACGCGGCCCGTCGGCCGGTGCTTTCGGTTGGGAACGGCTTCAGGCGATTGGCATCCGATTCCAGGTTGTTCTCGCGTGTCTTCACCGAACCGATCAAGGGCGTAAAGGTCTCGCCCGGGTTGGCGAGCGCCTTGCGCGCCGCGCTGACGGCGGCTTTCGCTTGCGCCAGCGTCATTTTGCCGACCGGCTGACCTGCTTCGATCCGGGCCAAATTCCATTCCGCCTGCGCAAGCATTTGCTGCTTTTCCGCGCGGGCGGCGGCGCCAGCGAGTTGTTTTTTCATGACCGGCATGGCACGAATCGCGGCGGCGCGCGCTTTCAGTGCGGCGAGCAGGGCTTCGGCGTGCGCGATCTTCCTTTCGGCAATCGTCACCGCGGCCCGTGCCTGTGCCGCGCTCAACGGTCCGCCCGTTTTTGCAACGCCTTCGACGAGCGGAACGTCGGCGGGCAGGGTCGAAAGTACGAACTCCTCGAATCGCGCCGCCGCATCAAAAGTGATCAACTCCAACCCGCCCAGATGGCGCGCGATCGGCAGGCGATAAACGAGCGGCGGCTTGCCGTTGACGCTGACGTTGAGCAGCGTTCCGCGGACGCGGAGGACGACCTCGTGGGTCGTGTTGAGCGGCACGGCGTGAGCCTGCCCGCCATCCGCCGGGTATACGTGTTTGCCGTTCCGCTTGAAAGAAACCTGCACGCGCGCGGGCGGGTGCGGCGTCAGATAGACGAGGGCCTCGTGGTCCTTGTCCACATCGAAACTGATGCCGACCGAGCGATAGGTATCGCCGCCGAGCGTGGCGAATTTGACGCGAGCTTCGAAGTCGGTGGGCGGGTTCTGGATCAGGCGCAACGCCCCGCGGACGTTGCCGGCTTTTTCTTGCACGAGCTGGCCGTTCTTGATTTTCCAATCGCCCGCCTTGATTTTCCAGCGGCTTGCCTCGACGTTGGCGAAGTTGTCGCGGACAAGTTCTTTTGGTTTGGGCTGGGGCGCGGGAGTTGTCTTGAATTTTGGCGCGAGCGCTAAACGGGCCTTCGCCTGGGCTAACTCTTTTTCGCCCTCGGCTCGTTGCTGTTCGGCCTGACGAATCAAATCGCCCAAAATAAACGCGCGCAAGCCTGGCTGGTGCGCCTCCGGCGGCAACCTGATCGGCGAAATGCTCAGGCCCGATGGTATCAGCAAACTTGGCAGCCCCGGCGTAATCTTGCGGTTCTTGTCCGGCTGTGCCTCGTTGCCACGGATGTGCAGAAAAGTCGGCGCGCTTAAGTTGGCGTCATACACGCGCGGGACGCCGTTCTTCATGACGTTGCTCTCGCCCGGCACGAGGTCGGTGCGAATCTGGTACGGCTCGAACAGGGCGCGGAAGCGATAGTAATCGACCTGCGAGAAGGCGTCGTACTTGTGATCGTGGCATTTGCAGCAGTTGAGCGTCAAACCCATGAAGGCCTTGGACGTGTGCTCGATGGTTTCATCCAGCCAGGTGGTGCGGTTGAACAGAAAGTAATGGCGCGCCAGGAAGCCGGTGCCGCGCAGAGCGCTGTCGTCGGTGGGATAAAGCTCGTCAGCCGCGATCATTTCGCGGAGCATCTGATCGTAACCCTTGTCCTTGTTGAGCGATTCGACGATCCAGTCGCGCCAGTGCCAGATGTGGCGCTGGCTATTGCGAAGTTCGGCGCCAAGGCCCCACCAATCACTGTAACGCCAGACGTCCATCCAGTGTCGGCCCCAGCGCTCGCCGTACTGCGGGCTCGCGAGCAGGCGATCGACGACATGCTCATAAGCCGCTTGCGGCTTAGCGTTCGCGCACTCCTTGAGAAAGGCAGCCTGTTCCTCCCGCGTCGGCGGCAGCCCAATCAAGTCGAGATAGACGCGCCGCAACCAGATCCCGTGCTCGGCCGGCCCCTGCGGCGTCAGGCCGCGTTTTTCGTGCTCGGCGGCGATGAAGGCATCGATGGGATTCTCCCCTCTGCCCCCGGGAGAGGGGTTGGGGGTGAGGGGGCCACGCTTGACTTTGGGGACACCTGGCCGAACGGGCGGACGAAACGCCCAGTGGTCGCGCGGATCGGCTTCGGGCTTTTCGCCCTGAGGATGCGGGGCGCCCTCGTCGATCCAGCGCTTGATTAACGTCAGCTGGGCGGGCTTGAGCGGTTCGCCATCCCCTTTTGGCGGCATGTGGCGGAAACCTTTGTCGCCGCGGATGTGCTTGAGAATCAAACCGTCCTTGAGGACCGAGCCATGATCGCCGCCTTCGCGCATCAGGGCCACGGTGTCGAGCCGCAGGCCGCCCTTTTGCTTGATCGCGCCGTGGCAGGTATAACAACTGCTCGCAAGGATCGGCTTGATGTCGCGCAGATAATCGACCGTTTGGCCCTTCGCGACGGCGGGCAGTAACAACAACACAACCAAAATGATTCGAGGGAGAGTCATGCCGTTGCCGTCCGGAAAAGAAAAACTCAGGCAGGATATATTCTGAGAATTACCAGGAAACGGGGCACAAGTCAATCATTATCAGTTCCCCACGCCCGCAGCCGAAAGGCTGCGGGATGGGGGGCCCGTAAATCCCGGGGCCTTTCGGCCGCGGGCGTGGAGTAATGAGTTATCCGCACATTTCCCGCAGGATCCGCGCGTGGCGAGGCACCGCGGTTTTCGCGTCCTCGGCGGCCTCGTATTCCAGCACGAGGTAGCCGCGGTAGTTGGCGGTGCGCAGCATTTGCACGAGGCGTTTCAGGTCTGCTTCTTCGGCCTTGCGGCCCGCGCGGCGAATCTCAGTTTTGACCTGCGTGACGACCGCGTAGGGCGCCAGGCGCGCGAGATCGGCATAGGGGTCTTTGCTGTGGAAGTTGCCGGTGTCGAGGTTGACGCCGAACCAATCGCTTTTGATGGCGCGCACGAGGGCGAGCATTTGCTCGGCCGTGCCGGTGATGCCGCCGTGGTTTTCCAGGGCGAGGAAGATGCCAAACTGCCCGGCATAGGCGCAGCATTCCTGAATGGCGTCAATGCACTGGCGGCGGGCGCGGTCTTCCTTGTCGTTCTTGGCGACCGTGCCGCCGAAGATGCGGATTGTCTTGCCGCCCAGCCGGCTGGTATGTTCGACCCAGCGCTTGCAGTGATCAATTTCCATCTTGAGCCGGCCGGCGTTGTTGACGCAAAAGTCGCTGCGGATCGCCGTGCCGCTAACGTCAAGGCCCAGCCGCGTGCAACGCCCCTTGAGGCCTGCCAGGTACGCCGGCGTCGTTTGCGGGAAATAGTATTCCGTCAATTCGACGGCATCGAACGGCATCGTCGCCGCCAGATCGATGAAGCCATCGAGCGTCATCGTCGGCGGCGTGCGGCTCAGGTTCAACAGTTGCCGAAAACTGTACGCTGCCAAACCCAGACGCAACAGCGGGCGGCCTTGCCGACGAATCGGCTCGATGGCCGGCGCTGGCATGGCGGCCAGGCCCGCGGCGCCGGCGGCGGCAAGGGAGCCGAGCAGGAATTCGCGCCGATGTCTTGTTTTCATGGGGGTTTCCTTTTTTTGGGGCGGGGTCAGCTTTTCTCTTTCCTTGGCAGGCGGATTCTGGTTAGATATTAACAGGTCAATCGACTTATTCCATAGACAACTACCGGTTAGCGACGCTTCGTAGATGCGTCAGGTTTCGAATGCAGGAGTCCCGTCATGTTATCCAGCAAGTCGTTTTGGGTGGCAGCCGCGGTTTTGGCATCGCTTGCCCTGGCCATGCCGGCCTCGGCGCAGATCATCATCCCGGCACGCCCCGGTGCGTTGCCCAACCCGAACATTCAAGGTTTGCAGCGCGAGCTGCTGGAGCTGGCGCGCGTCCTGCAAATGGTTCAACAGCAACAGGCGGCCCTGGCCGAATTGCAGGGCGGCCGCCGCGCCCCGGCAGGCCCCGCTGGCCTGCGCTGGGGCGGCGTTCGTCTCACCAAGGTCTCGGCCGAGCTGCAAGAGAAACTCGGTCTGCCCGAAAAGGAAGGCCTGGTGATTGCCGCGGTCGATCTCAAGTCGGCAGGTGAAACGGTCGGACTGAAGAAGGACGATGTCCTCGTGAAAATCAACGGCAAGCCCGTGCCGAGTGACCCAACCGACTTCGGTAAACTCGTCAAGGATCAAACGCCCGAGCAAGGTGTGGAACTTGTCGTGGTGCGCAATGGCAAGGAAGAAACCATCAAGGGCGCCAAGATGCCTGCGACCGCCCAGTTCGTGCAACCGGGCGTCCGACAGATTCGACCCGGCTTTCGGCCATTCATCTTCCCGCGCGTTCCATTCAATCCACGCCTGCCCATCGCTCCGGCGCAACCGGGAAACGTCCAGAACCTTCATATCGAAATGACCGTGGACGGCGTCAAAACCGTGCGCGATCGGAAAGGCGAGCAGTTCTCCGGCGAATACTCCAAGGAGGGTCTGAAGATCACCGTCAAGGGCAAGATCGAAAACGGTCAGGCCAGGCCAAGTGAAATCGTCGTCGTGGAAGGCAAGGACACGAAGAAATACACCAAGGTCAGCGACGTGCCCGCCCAGCATCAACCAGCGCTGCGGCAAATCATGCCGACGGCGCGCACCTCGCTTTTGCTGCCTCAACTGCAGGGTTTTGAATTTCCTCCCGGAATCCTTCCCGGGCTTCCCGGATTCGAGGACCCATTCAAAAACGAGCGCTGAACCTCCGGCCCGCGAACGAGCCGGAAGCGTGGGCGGCGGTTTTTTCCAACCGTCGATCACGCTTCCGGCTTGCAGCGCGGATCTTTTCGGGCCTGTCAATAATACTCGTACCCTATCTGGAACGCGATTCGCCCGTCGCGCAGCCGGCGGATGTTCGTGATGTGAACGGGCAAACCGCCGCCCAGCTGGGCTCGGCTTGAAGGTGTCGTGTAGGGCGTGAAAGCGTTGTTCGCCGGGCTTGGAAACGGAACCGCGTCGAGGAAGACGCGAGGCCCGGCCGGCCCCTGGATTCCGTGCGATTCCTCCAGAATTGGACGGTTGCCCACGACGCGCCAGATCAGCATCCCTTCGCCGGGCAGACTTTGATCGAATCCCTTCCGTTGGCGATTCTCCAGCAAAAAGTATTCGCTGCCATCGGGCCTGGCGAGAATCTTGTAGCACTCCTTGGGCGAGGCCTGGATCGGCGCCAGGATGAGTTTCTGTTTGATCGTCGGGTCGATGAGCGCCGGCGTAATCCAGCCAAGCCGTTCCTTGGACCAGGCGGAAAAGTGTTGTGGCCGGCCGCCGCCGGTCTGGTTGGACATGGCGCACCACAGGCCGGCGCCCTCCGAACCCGGGTTTTCCGGGCGAGCGTAGAGATCGGGCAGGCCGAGCATGTGTCCGAATTCATGGCAGATGACGCTGTTGTCGGTCATTCTTTCGCCACCCTCCGGAACGATGAAGTAGTTCCAGCGCTTGCCCTGGTGGAAGAAATAGCCCTTGTGGGGCCAAAACAGGCCTCCCCGATTGGTCTTGGCGCGATCGCCGGCGTAGATGAAGAAGATGCCGTCGTACCCCTTCAGGGCATCCTTGCCGTCCCGGGCATAGAGCTTGGTGAGCGCCTCGCCAAGGACAGCGGTCTTGCCCTGGCCGAAGGCCGTCGCGTATTCAAATCGTTTTTTGGCAACCGTCACGAAGTCAAAGCATTTGCCCAGGACCTTTAGTTTCTTGAACGATTGTTCGAGGTAATAGTCGTGCAAGCTCCCGAAGGTTTTCTGTCCGGTCACGCTTTGTTTCGTGTAAGTGTTGACGCTGAAGATGGCTTCAGCCCAGTTCTTGGTCGTGATGGCGGCATTGCGCTTGACGTCGGAGAATTCGATGCCGACGACGGCGAGGCGAAAGGTGTTTTTTTTCCAGGTGGTATTGAAGCGGGTATCCCAGCTGCCTGTCCCTGGGCTGCCTTTGCCCGGGAATACGGGTACGGTTTCGCCGATGAGGGTCAGGGTCATCTCTCTCGGTTTTCCACCCGCCTGGCCTTGCACCATTACTTTGACGGAATCGCCGGGCTTGTATTCGTGCAGTGCGTCTCCGTAACGTAGCGTTTCTCCCAGGGAGACATTGTTGAGCTTGAGGATCACGTCGCCTGGCTTGAGCCCGGCCTTGGCCGCGGGGGAGTTGGGAAAGACGTACTTGACCGGCGCCCCATCGCCGGGCGCGGTGTCGTCAACGAACACGCCCATGCGCGCGCGCTTTTGCCCGAGGCGCAAGGCCCGGCTGGTGGCGGTCAGGGTCGCGGTCACGTCCTTGACGGATTCCCCGCGGCGGATGTGCAACTTGACTTGATCGCCGGCGTTCCGGGTTTGCAGGAGCGTGCGAAATAGCTCCGGCGTGAGCCCGTGGCGTCCGTCCATGCGCAAGATCTGGTCGCCGATCTTGAGGCCAGATCGAGAGGCCGGGGAGTTGGCCACGACCTCCGTTACTCGCAGGCTTGCCCGGTCGGCTGCTTCGACGAGCACGCCCAGATAGCCCGGCGAGTCCGTTGAACTCGCCGACGTTTTCTTGATGGTGGTTGTGATGGCCGATTCCACGGTGCGATATCCCGCCAGGTCGATCCATTTCCCTGGCTCCCTCGCCTGCGCGGTTACTCTCGGCGCCGCCAGGAACGCGACCAAAAAAAAGGCAATCCAGCGCGCAGCTGCCCACCTCCCTACACAAGCCATGAAGTTACCTCCCACGTGTTAACGGCTGCCGGCCTACACGAGTGCGAGTCAGCGTCGGCGCGGCAAGTATGAAAGAATTGATAAGTTGAGGGCCTACTATAACACGACGTTTTGTGATTTCCACCATATTATGTGAGAATTTCTCACTTTTTTAATGAGTCCTGCAAACTCTTGATTCTCAAGCATTTCTGGCAGCTGCGGGTTGATTCGCACGCTTGTGCTTCGGTCTGCTGGCGGGATCGATCCGCGTTTCCCACCCTGATTGCCTGGACGGAATTTAACAAAACTGAGGTGGACAAGCCCGCCCGTTCCTGGCATAAGCCGGCGGGGTCTTCAATCGCTTTTCAAGAAAGCACGCAATCGAACTGGGCGTTTCCGACCTGGAAGCGAACGGCGACTTCGTTCGCGCCCGGGGCTCGGACAGCGGACCAAACATCATGCCAACAAGGAGGTTCGAGCATGGCGTTCATCGAATTCAACCTGAAGCGCGGCCGCGGTATCGCGGCCAATTTCAGGCCGACCGTCGAACAACTCGAAGAGCGGCAGTGCCTCTCGGTCACCGCGCCGACTGGGTTGCAGCTGACCGCCCTCAGCGCCACGCAGGTGAAGGCGACATGGAACGATGTCGCGGGCGAATCCGGCTATCGGCTGTTTCGCTGGAACGGAACGCAGACGATCCTCGTGGCGACCGTGGCGGCGAATGTGAAGACGTTCACCGTCGGGCAGTTGCCCGCCAATCAGATGCAGTGGTTCACCGTCGAGGCGTTTGACGCTTCAACCAGCGCGCGCAGCGCCTGGCTGTCCGTGACAACGCCGCCGAACCCAATCACGGCGCCAACGAATTTGCAGATCGGCAACATCGGCCTGACGCAGATGTCGTTGAGCTGGACCAACGCCGTCGGCGCCACCGGCTATCGCATCTTCATGTGGGACGGGACAACCACCCAGCAAATCGGCACCGCCAGCCGCGCCACGCCTGCCTTCAAGGTCACCGGGCTGGCGCAAGGCACGGTCTACTACTTCTACGTGCAGGCGTTCAACAACACCAACATCGCCAACAGCGCCTGGGTCAATGCCAAGACGCTGGCGCAGGGAATCACGCCGCCGGCCAACTTCAAGGCCCAGGTGATCAACGCCAACACCATCGGCCTGTCCTGGAATGACGTGGGCAGCGAGACCGGCTACCGCGTCTATCGCTGGACCGGCGTCGCCGGCGAAAGCCCAGTCGTCATCGCCACCCTGGCGGCCAACACGACTGGGTATCAAGCCATTGGGTTGCTGCCCGGCCGGGCCTATTCCTTTTACATCCAGGCATTCAACGCCACCAACTTCGCCAACACCGCCTGGGTGACGGTCAATACCCCGGCCGTGGCGCCACTTCAGGCCCCGGGCAGCGTGGCGGTCGCCGTCACGGGAACCAATAGCGTCCGTGTGTCCTGGACCGAACCAGCACGCGCCACCGGGTACAACGTGTACATCTGGAATGGCTTCGGCTGGACCAACATCGCGACCGTTTCGCGCGGCACGACCAGCGTGCCGATCAACGGCCTGGCCGCCTATCGCACCTACTGGTTCCTCGTGCAGTCGTTCACCGACGGTTTCGCCGAGGTCGCCAACAGCGGGTATGTGTTTGCCAATCTGTAAAAACCGCATGCGGTTTAGCGCTCGCGTGGCGTCTTGCGAACGCTAAGCCGCAAGCGGCTTTAATCAGACTGGACGCCGATGCCTTGATGCAAGAGAATGAGGGGAGTACCCGCCTGGGCTCCCCTTTTTCTTTTGCATGAGGTCGCTGGCCGATGAGACGATTGCTTGCCGCCGCGCTGTTCGCGCTTTGCCTTTCCGCTTCCACCGCGCTGGCTGCGCCGTGGGACGAAATGGATTACGGGCCGTTCCTGTCGCACACGTTTCAGTTGCCAGGCGGCAACACGACGCTGCGCGGCATCGCGGTGCCGTTCGACGCGCCGATCGACGGCGAAAATATCGTTCCCGGCGCCAAGGGCAAGAAAGCATTCAACCCCGCCAAATGCGGCATCATCTTCGATACGGAACTCCTTCGATATTCGGGCTACTGGAACGGCGGGTTCATCACCTGGAATGGCGTCGTCTTCAACGGCAACCACGGCGCCAATCCGGGGCCGGTAGGAACTGTCCGTATCGCCACCAAGATGGCGCCAGGCTGGGCGCATGACGGCAAATTCGACGACCCGCGGCCGATCCCGCACGGCCCTCTGCCGCGCGATTGGGGACGCTACAAGGGACTTTATCGCAGCGACAAGGGCATTGTTTTCGCCTACAGCGTCGGCAATGCGCAGGTTCTGGATATGCCCGGCGTGATCGCGCAGGACCGGGTCCGCGTTTTTTTTCGAACGCTTAATATCTCGGCAACGAAGGCGCCTTTGCTGATGGTCTTGGCCGACATGCCTGGCGCCAACATGGGAGGGAGCAACGGCAAGACCACGGTCATCGAGAATGCCCAGAACGCCACGGTCCTTCATGTCACCGGCGGAAGTCAGGGAACAACGCTGGAGAAACGTGGGCCCGAGCGGATCGTGCTGAGAATTCCCGCCAGCGCTCAGCCGCAACAGATCAAGGTGTCCATGTGGAGCGGTCCCAGACAGGATCAGGTGAAGGCAACGGCCGCGGTTCAAAAGGCCGACGGTCCGACCGACCTCGCCCCCCTCACCAAGGGCGGCAAGGCCCGCTTCGAGCAATCCATCACGACCCAGGGCAAGCGCGGCGAGGACAAAGGCGCCTATGCCGTCGATTCGCTCACGCCCCCGCTCAAGAACCGGTACAAGTCCTGGCTGCGGTTCGGCGGGCTCGATTTCTTCTCCGACGGCCGTGCCGCCATTTCAACGTGGTCGGGCGATGTCTGGATCGTTTCCGGCATCGACGATGGTCTGCAAAAGCTCACATGGAAACGCTACGCCGCCGGTTTGTTTCACGCTCTTGGTTTGAAAATCGTGGACGACAAGGTTTACGTGCTGGGCCGCGATCAGATCACCCGGCTGCATGACCTCAACGGCGATGGTGAGGCGGACTTTTACGAGTGCTTCAACAACGAGGCGATGATCACCACCAACTTTCACGAGTTCACGTTCGACCTACATACCGATCCCGAGGGCAATTTCTACTTCATCAAGGGCGGCCCGGTCCGGCCCGGCGGGCGCGGTTGGGACAAGCTCACGCCGCATCACGGCTGCGTCTTCAAGGTCTCAAGCGACGGCTCGAAGCTCGAAGTCGTCGCCCGCGGCTTCCGCGCCCCCAACGGCATGGGCGTCGGGCCGAACGGCGAAATCACCACCGGCGATAACGAAGGTACCTGGACCCCCACCTGCCCGATCAACTGGATCAAGCAAGGCGGCTTCTACGGCGTCCCCGATTTCGCCAACCAAAAACCGATGCCAACCGTGCGTGACAACCCCCTCTGCTGGCTGCCACGCGATGTCGATAATTCCAACGGCGGGCAGGTCTGGATCACCAGCAAAACCTTCGGCCCGCTTTCAGGCCAAATGTTGCACGCGTCTTATGGCACCTGCACGCTTTACGAAGTGCTCAAGGAAGCCGCCGGCGGTCAGATGCAAGGCGGCGTTGTTCCCGTGTTGCCTCGCTTCGACAGCGGCATCTGCCGGCTGCGCTTCAACGAAAAAGCCAACGCCCTCTTCCTCACCGGTCTGCGCGGCTGGCAAACCACCGCCCAGAAGGACGCCGGCTTTTATCGCGTGCGCTACACCGGCAAGAAGGCGAATCTCCCCGTCGATCTCAAGGTGCGCCCGGGCGAAATTCAGATCACCTTCAGCGATGCGCTCGCCGCGAAATCCGCCAACGATGCCGACAACTTCAACGTTCAGCAATGGAACTATCGCTGGACCCAAAACTATGGCTCGCCGCACTTCAAGATCTCCGATCCCAAGAAACAGGGGCACGACGACGTCGAGGTGCAATCCGCCAGCCTGTCGCCGGACGGCAAAACGGTGACGCTCAAGATCGACAACCTGCGCCCCGTCATGCAGATGAAGATTCAGTACAACCTCAAGGCCGCGGACGGCACGACGCAAGTTCGCAGCACGATCCACAACACGATCAACGTCGTCGGCAATCAGCGCGGCGAGGTGCACGTCGGGGAGTATCGGGTCGTCAAAACGAAGTAGTAACAAGCCCGAGCCTGAAGCATAAGCGAAGGATGCGCCTACCCTCGCTTACGCTTCAGACTCGGATGCGGTAAAATACTGCCATGGCACGCAAATCCGCCCCGTATGTTTCCCTGCAGCGATTTGGATTGCCCGACATCTCGATGCCGGCCATCCGCAAATATGCGCGCCAGGTGGCCGAGCGATTCAAGCCTGACAAGATCATCCTGTTCGGATCGTTCGCGTACGGGGAACCGACCGAGGACAGCGACGTTGATCTGCTGGTGGTGATGGCGTGTCCGAATGAGGTTACCCAGGCGATTCGAATTCGCACTGCCCTTGATGCACCGTTTTCCATGGACCTACTTGTGCGCACTCCGCAAAACCTCCAGCAACGCATTCAAGACGAAGATTGGTTCTTACGCGAAATTGTCGAACACGGCAAAGTGCTTTATGAAAAGACTGACGCCCCAATGGCTGAGAAAAGCTCAAAGCGACCTCCGCGCGGCCGAGGCGGCCGCCCGCCTTCGACCGCCCGTCCATGAGATCGTCTGTTTCCACTGCCAGCAGGCTGCGGAAAAATTCCTGAAAGGACTGTTGCAGGAAAAGAGCATTCCTTTTCGCCGTACTCATGATCTTTTGGAACTGCTGCCGTTGTTGTTGCCGCACGAGCCTGAATTACAACGCTTACGTCGCGGTCTGGGATTTCTCTCAAAATTCGCTGTCGATTTTCGTTATCCCGGCCACGATGCGACCGGTCGGCAAGCAAAGTCGGCCCTGCGTTGGGCCAAGCGCGTCCGTAAAGAAGTCCGCAGATGTTTGAAGTTGCGACCGTAGGAAACGAACATGATCCCGAAGTGTGCCATTGTTCCGATCGCCTTTTCTCTGGTATCGCTCGCACCGGCCCCGCAGCCATTCAAGCCCGGCAAGCTACCGCCGGCGGAAGTGGCGGCATTGAAGCCGGGCTTGACGCTTCGTCTGTTTGCCAAGGCGGCGGGCACGAAGTCGCTCGATGCGCGCCAAGTGCGCCTGGCGGCGTTGCACGTCCCCGCGGGGACGCCCCCCAGCCCATTCGTCGCCGCGGGACCGTTTCACGCCAGGCTCTCGGGCTATCTCAAGAATCGCCTCAAGGGCATGTATTCGTTCCGCCTGGTCGGCTCAGGCGTGGCCACGCTCAGGATCAATGACAAGACCGTTCTGACGCTGCCCAGGGACAAAGACAAGAGCGTCGAAATCGAACTCGCGAAGAACTACAACCGCATTGAAATCGACTGCGCCAGTTCCGCCAAGGGCGAATCAACCGTGCGGCTCTACTGGTCCGGCGAGGGTTTCGGTTTCGAGCCGGTGCCCCCGGAGGTGCTCTTTTCGCGCGGCGATGACGCGGACCTGGTCCAGCAAACGGCGGTGCGCGAAGGGCGAGAGCTTTACGCCACGCACGCCTGCGCGCGCTGCCACGGCTTGATCGAGAACCTCAAGCTCCCCGATTGCCAGATGCCGGAGATGCACGCACGGGCCGCCCAGCTCGATGACGCCGGCCATCGTTTTCAGAGTGACTGGCTGGCGGCCTGGATGTTGAATCCGCGCTCGCTTCGCCCCGACGCCACGATGCCCAGAATCTTGGTCGGTCCCGATGCCGCCAGGCATGCGCGCGACATCGCGGCCTACCTGGCTTCGGTCAAATCCGGGCCGGCGCCGCGGCCCCTGGGCGACGCGCCCAAGGCGTCCGATGGCGAGGCGCTCTTTCGTAAGCTGGCGTGCAACAGCTGCCATCGCTTCAGTGAGCCGTCTCAAAAAGACGAACTCGGGCGCCTGTCGCTCGACCATGTCGGGGCCAAGTATCAGCCCCATGCCCTGGCGCATTTTTTGAAGGAGCCGCAAAAACACAGGCCGTGGATCCGTATGCCCGATTTCAAACTCAGCGATGCCGAGGCCGGGCAGCTCGAAGCCTACCTGCGCAAGGAAAGCAAGGGCAAAGTTGCGGTCCACGAAAAAGGGGACGCGCGTCGCGGAGAAAAACTGTTCCGCGGCATGGGCTGTCAGAATTGCCATCTCGTTGGGGCGCCGCCCAAGTTCCTCGTCAGGTTCGGCCGACATGATCGCCTCGACCAGGGCTGCCTTGCCGCGAAAGACCACGGCCGCGCGCCGGACTTCGGGATGACCGATGCTCAACGCGCCGGCCTGGCCGCGTTTCTCAAAACGGATGGCAAATCGCTCACCCGTGAAACGCCCGCCGAGTTCTCGCGCCGCCAGGTCAAATCGCTGCAATGCAACTCGTGCCATCGCCGCGACGGCGGCACGACGCGCTGGTATCAAGTGCTGGAAGAGGACGGCAAGGAACCCGAAAAATTGCCAAGCCTGACCTGGGCGGGCGAGAAGCTGAAACCCGCATGGACGAAGAAGTTATTGGCGGGCATTCCAGACCATCGCGCCCGCCCGTGGATCAAGGCGCGCATGCCCGCGTTTCCCGTCCGCGCGGAACTGCTCGCCGTCGGTTTGTCGCACGAGCACGGCTTTGCCATCGACGAGGACGAGCGCCCCAAACCCGATCCCAAGCTTGCCGCCATCGGTGAAAAACTGATTCCCCAGCAAGGCGGGTTCAACTGCAACAACTGCCACGGCATCGGCAAACAGCCGGCGATCCAGCCGTTCGAGGCGCCCGGCATCAACCTCACCGACGCGGCGATTCGATTGCGCTACGAATACTATCGCCGCTGGATGCTGCGCCCCGACCGCGTCGATGTCGTCATGCGCATGCCAATCTTCGCCACCGACGGCAAAACCACGCAAATCCGCGACGTCCTGGGCGGCGACGCCCGGCTTCAATTCGATGCGCTGTGGCACTACATTCAAACCCTCCCGAGCGGCGGGCGTTAGCCCGCCGTGTTGTCAGCGTCGTCGTCATCATCATCATCATTATCATTCACGGCGGGCTGACGCCCGCCGCTCAGGAATGCTTCGATGGCGCCATGCTCGGGGTTCAGCCACCGCGCGAGTGGCCTATACTGCTCCAGCACGTAGCGAATCGCGGCAACAACGGCGTGCGAATCCGGCAAGCGGCGACGCGAACCCGACGCAGTCCACCACGTTCCACTGCTGGGCTTGCTGCAGCGCTTGTTCAGCGCTCGAGACGCATAGCTCTTGAAGTCTCGGAGTATTTCGTCTGTCAAGACCTCCGCTGGCGCCGTCACTACCAGGTGAAAGTGGTTGGCCATTGCCGACCCGGCGTGAAGCTTCCAGCCACGATGAGCGGCCGTTTCCTGGAACTGGGTCAACACAACGTCGGCTTGCTCGACGCTCAAGAAAACGGGATTGCCTTTCATGAGTGCGCGCGATTTTTCGTGAAGGCCAGGGATGTCGCGGTCGTAGGGCGTATCGATAACGTTATGTTTCACTCGAAGCGATTCCGTCGCCGGATCGTCCGGTCGTGCATCCCAAACCCGCCCAACAAAACCGCGTGCATCCCCTGGCAGCCACGTGCCGTAGGTCGTCGAGGTAATCAACCAGGTGAGGGTATCCATGATCAAAACCTTCTGATCTGAGCGGCGGGCGTAAGCCCGCCGTGAACGTTGTGTACGTTGTGAACGTCGCGTACGTTAAAAAAAAAACGCCAATTCACGGCGGGCTTACGCCCGCCGCTCGGTAGTGCTTAACTGAAACCCTGAATCTCCCGCGCCACCGCCTCGATCACCACTTCCAGCGCTCCGGGGCCGACGCAGGCGATGGTGTCTTGATAGATGCCGTATCCATACGCCCATGCCGCGGGCAGATATCCCGGCTGCCAATCGCCGGTCAAAGTCGCGACGATGATCGGCATCATCGGAAAGCGGTAGCGCAGCGTCATCTGGAACGCCTGGTATAGCTCGCCGGGAACCAGCACCCACAGGGCATCGCCCAGGCGTAGTACGTTGACGCCATAGGGAAAAACCTTGCCCTCCGGCAAGGCGCTTAAGCGCGTGATCTGGCGGTTTTTCTGCTCGACCATCGCCCGGCAATCGCGCGCCTTCGGCGCGTCCCCGGCGGCGCGGGCTTTCTCTTCCTCCTTCTGCCAGTGAGCGTGGGCGGCCTTCGTTTCTTCGAGGGTCTCCAGATTGTGTCGATACGGCAATTCGACCAGCCGATGGCGGGCGTCCCAGTTTTCCTGACGTTTGAGCGTGCCGAAATCGAGCGATTGATGCTTCCACGTTCCGATGGTCGTCCCGGAGACGACCGGCCCCGCGTAGACAAAGCGCGTCCCCGCGGGCGGCAGGGCGGTCAGCGCGCTCAGGGCGGCGTAGCCGAGCTGTCTGCCGTTGCGGTCGGCGATGGCGTGATCGCCGACGAAGCCTTCGCGCGGGCCGAGATCGCCGGAGGCGCCTTGCAGAAACAGACACGGCGCTCCGGTTGCTTCCTCGATCACCTCGCGCATGACGCCGACATAGTCGGGGCTGATCGCGGTATTGTCCCACGCCAGCGTTGTCGGATGGCAGGCGTAGTTGACGAGCGTGCCCAGGCATGCCCCCGTATCGTTTGTGATTCGGCCAACGAGAACCGTGTCGTCCGCCGAGCCCGCGGGATTGAAACCGCACACGAACTGGCGATTGTTTTCATCAAAATAATCGCGGTGGCCGGCCAGATTGCAACGCCCCTGACCATAGACGATGGTGGCGGGCTGGGCGGCCTTCTTGGCCTGCTGGGCAAGATGGCCGAGCGTGGCGACGACGTCGCCGAAATAGGGCGCGATCAACTCGCCGCCGGGAAAATGGGCCCGCGAGCGCGACATCCACCCCGACCCGTGCGTATGCGAGAGCGCGATGTGAACCCGATCCGGGGCAATCGAGGCGGCGTAGCCGGCGGCTTGCCGAAACCGTGTCATCTCGGCGCTGTCGATGACGCAATGATCGAGCGCGATCAGCAAACATGCCTGCTCGGGATCGCGCAGCCACGGTTCGAGCCAGAAGGCGGTCGCTAGAAGGGGCCGATGCACGCCGGTGGCGCGCTCGTGCGAGGCGGCGCCCCACATGCGATGGTAGATGCCAACCGGCGGCGTGATGTCGCCGCGCGCGACGCCGACTTGACAGCGAGTTTGCGGAGTGTCAACGTGGTTCATGGGTTCCCTTTCTTGTTTAGCCGCGACCCTTTGGGGAGCGAGGGCGCTTACTCCGCGCTCCCCAGAGGGTCGCGGCTAAACGAAAAATGCTCAAACAACGGCCGGCGCGGATTGAGCAGCGCCCAGCAGACGGCATCGACTCCGAAAACCACCGCGACCAGGAACAGGGCGGAGTCCCAGCTTTCCGTGCGCTGTTTCAGCGCGCCGGCGAGGTAGTTGACGATGGCGCCGCCGAAGTTGCCGGCCATGTTCATCATGCTGAATACGATGCCGATGCGCGTGCCGCCGAATTCGATGGCGACGGTGTAACCGCTCACGCCGCCGAAGGAGGCGATGAAGGCGCCGACCGCGAAGACGATCACCGCGGTCAGGTTGTTGTCGATGAAATGGGTGGCGAGGACAAACGCGCCGGCGGTCGTCATCCCGAAGAACGCCATGCCCTGCCGGCTCAGGCGGCGGTTGCCTGTCTGGCGAAAGAGCCAATCGGAGAAGAACCCGCCGAGGATGCCGCCGGTCATGGCCGCGATGCCGATGGAACTGGCGTAGACGCCGGCGTCATACGGATCGATGCCGCGGGCTTCCCTGAGAAAAGCGGGGAACCAGTTGATGAAAAAGATCATGGCGCCTGCGCGAAAGAACTGCTGCCCGCACAGGAGCCAGAGGGGCGCGCTCGTTGCCATGTGTTGCCAGTCGGCGCGCGTCATCGCGGTGGGGGCGGTGCGCGCGGCATGCCGTTCGGGAATCAGCGTGAGGTAGCCGACGCTCCAGAGTACGCCCAGCGCGCCGAACAGGACGAAGGCCATGGGCCAGGCCAGACCCAAACGGAATACGAGGAGAGCGGTGAGAAAGGCCGCGGCGGCCAACCCGAGCATCGTCGCGCTGCCGAGCAGGCCCGACGCCATTGCTTTTTCGGTTTCGGGCATCCACGCGCCGATCGACTTGGCCGCACAGGGGAAGACGCCCGCCTGGGCCATCCCCATCGTGAACCACAACACGAGCAGGGCCTCGAAGGTCGAACACAGCCCCAGCCCGGCGGTAAGCAGCGACCAGACGATCGCCAGGCCGGCCAGCACATTCCGACCACCAAAGCGATCCGCGAGCCAGCCGGCGGGAACCTGCATCAGCGCGTAGCCGATCAGCCAGGCCGTGCCGAGCGCGCCGAACTCTTCCGTATTGATGCCGACATGGTCGCAGATTTCCTGCTTGATGGTGTTGATGCCGGTGCGCTGGATGTAGGAAATGACGGCGATCAGGCACAGGAACATCAAGACGATGTAGCGCATCATTCCCTCTCGTTCCCAGGCGCTGCTTGGGAACGCAAGCCAGTTTTCCCCCGTTCCCACGCTCTGCTCGGGAACGCTAGCCAGGAGGCGCTGCTTCCATTTCCCAGGTTAGGTCCAGGTGGGGAAGCGGAGCTTCCCCACGTGCGTTCCCAAGCGGAGCTTGGGAACGAGGTGAAAGTTAGCAACAGCCCGCGCCGCGCGCGTGGAAAGTGGAAGGCGTCACCACGATGTCGGCATGGCGGGCGAGCCGCGCCGCCGCGGCATCGGAGACGGCGACCGGAATGCCGCGCGGCAGCGCCAGTCCCGAGTCGTCCGCGTGCGTCGCCGCGGCGCCGCCATAAATGGCATGACGCCCCGTGAAAATCGCGGGCCCGTCCAATCCGTCGGGGACCTTGTAGGCGACCACCTCGACGCTTTCCAGGAGCACCGCCTGCGTGAGGTTCGGATACTCCCCAGGCGTCACCAGCCGGTACGGAATGCGGGCGCGAACATCCACTCGGCCGAACCCGGCGTTGACGAGCGTCGCCACATAGTCATCGAAGGTTTGGCAACCCGACAGGCACCGGGCACGCGCGATCTCGTCGGCGCGGAAGGCCTCGGGCAGGGCAGTCGGCGTGATCGGATCCGACGTCGTGAAAAACCCGCCGATGCGCAACACGCGCATCACTTCCGCCAGCGCCTGTTCCAGTTCGTTTTCCTTGAAGACGTTGAACAAACAGTTCTGCGCCGCAACGCTGACGCTATTGGATTCAACGGGCAGCTTGAGCGCGTTGCCATCCAGCACGCGCACGAACTCGGGGCGGAACCACGGATTGAGCCGGGCCGCCTCGATGAAGTTCGCCTGGGCCTTCCCACGCATGGCCGCGACCGGATCGACCGCGATGACCCCGCCCGGCCGGCGCGTGAAATACGCGAATTGCAGCGCTTCGAGTCCGCCGCCCACACCGACATAGAGGATCGTATCCTCCGGCCGCAGGTCGCGCGGGTTGACGGTCGAGCCGCAGCCGTAATTCATTTGCAGCATGATGGGCGGCACGCGCAGATCGGGTAGGTTCCAGACGGGCGACTGGGTGCAGCACAGGTTCGCATCCGGCGCGTTGGCGGCCTGTTCATAAACGTCTTCCACGGTTTGCAGATAGTTGGACATAGCTCCTCGAAGCCGCTTGCGGCTTGAATTCTTACCTCTCAACTTTTTCGCACGATGCGGACAACAATTTGGGACAGCCGACGACGAATCTTCGCTTCTCGCAAAGGCGCAAAGGACGCAAAGAAAGGCAAAAAACACGAGAATGAGGAGCCCAAACAGTGAAGGAACAATTTCAGGTGATTCCCTCTCTTGAATTCCTTTGCGTCCTTTGCGCCTTTGCGAGAACTTGACGGCGGCTTAATCGCCAAGGCTGCGCAAATAGAAGGACAAATCCACGATCTCGCGATCGTTCAGCGGATCGAGTAGTCCCGCCGGCATCAGCGATTGGCTCGACCGATACCGGCTGCCCACGTCCGCCCCGTCCAGCCGCACCGTCAACGAGGCGCCGGTTTGCAGGATCAAACTATCGACCGCGTCGTAAATGACGATGCCTTGATGCGTTTTGCCCGCCTTCGTCTCCACCACGGTGGTCTGGTAACGCGCCGGTACATCCTTGGAAGGCTGCAAGATCGCGGTGAAGAGATCCGCGCGCGAGAATCTTTTGGTCACGCCGACCAGGTCCGGCCCCAGCGCCTGCGAACCGGAATGGCACTGCACGCAGCCCGCCTTCGCGTAGACCGCCCGGCCGCGCTCGGCGTCGCCGACGTTCCAGTCGAGTTTCGCGAGCCGGGCGTTCCACTTGGCCACATCGACGCCATCGGGATTGGCGAGCCGCTTACCGAATTCGGGGTGGGTTTTTTCGAGCCAGGCGATCCAGCGCTTGCTGTCGGTCCCAAATTTTTGCTGCGTGTTTTTCTCCAGACGCCCGGCGAGCCGTGCCCCGTAAGGGGCGAGTTTACGCTTGTCGCTCTGCAAGCGGTGGAGCGCTCGAACCAGTGCGAACGTCTCATCGGCATCGCTCTTCGCATTGAGCCTGTCGAGTCCATCCAAACATGCAATCCATACGCCCGCCTGCGGCGAGTTCAGGCCATCAACAAAGCGCTTGCGATCCGCCGCGATCGGCTTCTTCGCCAACAGCGGCAACAGCGCCGCCTCCTGCCCGGTCGCTGCCCAGCGCCGGCGAATCGTCGGCAGCAAGTCGTCAGCCGGCAGCGCCGCGAAAAGCTGGACGATATTGCCGTTGAGCGCATAGTCCTTATCGCGCTGCCAGCGCTGCAAGAAGATGCGCGCCGCCTTCCCCTTCGGGAAGCCGTCAACATTCGCGAACAGCGCATGATCCGCCCGGCCAAAGGCGGGATGTTCAATCATCGCTTGATGAAGCGTTGCGTCCTTCTCGGCCAGCCCGATGTACAACTCGCGCACCCGCAGCGCCCAGTTGGAATCGCGTTTGAGCGTGCGCGCGGCAATTTTTGCATCGAGATCAAGCAACGCCGCCGCGACGAGCTTCGCCTCCGTGGCATCGCGCTTTCCGCCCAGGCGCGCGTAGCAAGCGAGGTAGTGGATGTCATCGACGGGGCTGGATTTGGCGTCGCACTTGGCGAGGACGCGCGAACGGACATCGGCGTCGGCGTAGCTGAGCATGGCGAGGGTGCGCGCGAGTTCACGGTCGAGGTTGCCATCTTTGCTCGGAAAAATCGCCGTCAACGGCTTCGTTGACCCATCGCGCGCGGATATCTCCTGGCGCGGCGTATATCCTTCCCATATCGTGCCAATCGATTTTCGCGATCCAATGTCGCCGAGCACATTCTGCAAATACCGAACATTGTTCAAGCGCTCTGCGGGGTCTTTCTTGCCGCCTAGAAGGCGCAGGACGTGCTCAACCGTGACTGCCGTGCTGCCGACGAACTTGGTGGGCACGCGATGGAAGCGTGCGGCCATCTTCAGCGGCTCCAGCTTCCCCCGCATCTCCTTGAACCGCTGCGGATGGCGTACGCGATACACCGCCCCACGCGTGCCGCGGCCGCCGATGCTGACGTACAGGTCGCCCGTCTTGTCATCGACGGCGCAGGCAGTCGGCGCGAAGCCGTTTTCGCCTTGTGCTTCGAGGAAGACGCGCGTCGTCGCCGCATAGCTGGCGCCTTTGCGTTTGAGGGATGCGAAGTGAACCTTGCCGAAGGTCCAGTCGCACAGGAAGAAGCCACCCTGATATTCGGCCGGGAACTGATTGTGCCGATAGCAGGCGACGCCCGTCGGCGACCCGCGGCCCAGCGTCGCAATCGGCGCGACGACATCGCAGAAGTAGGGAGGCCGGCGCCAGAACGCCGCACGCTGCGGGTTGAGCCAGCCGTAATGTCGGCCCTCGATCACGTGATAAAAGCGCGTCGGCTCATACCACGGCAGACTGACACAGCGCTCGTTGTCGGAATCGTAGGTGAAGAGGTCGCCCTCAAGATTGAAGTCCATGCCGTAGGGATTGCGAAAGCCGTGGGCGACGATTTCGCAGGCGTACGCCTCTTTTCGTAGGTCAGGCTTTCCAGCCTGACCGTCAGGCTGGAAAGCCTGACCTACGCGGAGAGGGGAGAAGCGCAGGACGCAGCCGGCGATGGGGGCCTTGATTGGTGAGGTGGGCAGGTCGGCGTAGGATTTGTCGATGCCGGCGGTGTTGCCGCCCAGGACGTACAGCCAGCCGTCGGGTCCGCGGCGAATCGCATGAGACGTGTGTTCGCCGCCAGTCTTCATGGCGCGGATCAATTGGGAGGGGCCGACGGTCTTGTCGTTCTTGATGGTCAAGCGCCGCAGGCCGCCGTCGCCGGTGACGAAGAGCGAATCGCCTTCCCAGAGCAGGCCCATCGCGCCGTCTTTGGGCGCATGGCCCAGAGCGATGGCGCGGTCGGCCTTGCCGTCGCCGTTGTCATCGACGAGGATGCGGAGGTACCCGCGCCCGCTGACGACGACGCGGCCCTTCGGATCAATGGTCATGCAATGGATATCATTGGCGAGTTTCTCGTTGGCGAATTCGACGACCTCGAATCCGGGCGGCACTTTCAGGCCAACCGTTTGTGCCATCGATAAGGAAGGAAGGCACGCAGCGCAAATTGCGATGAAGATGAGGTGGCGCATGATGAACTCAGGTTTCAAGTTCTCGCAAAGGCGCAAAGGACGCAAAGAATTTCAAGAGAGGCAAGCACGTGGAATCGTGCGCCTTTTTGTGCTTCCTCGTTCTTCCGGTCCCTTGTTTTTCTTTGCGTCCTTTGCGCCTTTGCGAGAACCAAAGGCCAGTGCTCACGGCTGCACGTCCAGCCTGGCCTCGGCGACAATCGGCTCGCCGTTTTGCCTCAAGGTGGCGCGGACGATCACGGGCATATTGAACGGGCCCGACAGCGTCTTGTCGCAGGTTATGATGAGCTGGCCGCGGGCTTCCTTGGCGCCGACCGTTGCTTTCATTCCGGTCAAGCCGCGCAGGTGGGAGGGGGTGACCAGCTCGAGTTCGACTGGACCTTGCACGCCCTGGCCGCGGTTGATCTTCACGGCAATCGTGAATTGCTTGCCGGGGATGGCGGTGTAGGAGGTGCGTTCCGTTTCCAGCGCCAGCCGGCCGGGGCCGACGACGCAAACGAGCTGTTCATTCTGGTTCACCGAACTGAACGACACCTCGTGAAGCGAGCCGTCCGGTTCCTTGACGACGCCGACGCCCATGACGCACACCCGGCAAGTTCGGCCGGTCTCCATCCAGGGAGGCAAGAAGGCGGAGTAGGTGAAATTCGATACGCCGGCGGGAACGGTGATGGTCGGCCCGGTGACGCCTTGCAAATGCCGGGCTTGCTTGTCGGTGAGGCTGACGACGATGGGGCCGTCGAAGCCGTTGCGTTCGATCTTGTAGGTGCGCTTGTGTATCCCGCCGCGCGGGGCGAAACCCATGTCGTAGACCCCCTTGATGACAAACGGCGTCGGCAAGGCGACGGCCAGTCGGACGCTATCCACGGTGTGCGCGCCCGGCGCGCGGCGCAGTTTTGCGGTCCGGTTCGAATCGGCGCCGGCGATCTTGCCGACGCCCAGGATCATCAGGCGCGTCGCCGCGATTTTGGCGCTGTCGTCCGCCTTGAACGTGAGATCAACCGTTGTCTGATTGGCGTTGATCTGCGCCGGCGCGACCGTGACGCCTTTCGGCAAGCCTTGCACGGTCAGGCGAATGGGTTCCTTGAACCCGCCCAGGCGATCGACGTTGAGCTTGAGTTTGCCGGTTCCTTTGCGCGGAACCGTGACCGCGTCGCTGGCGAGCCAGAGCCGAAAGCCGACCTTCTCCGGCGGCGCGATGCGCAAGCGATAAGCAAACTCCGGGCCGCCGCGCGAGCGGAAGCGATCCTGCACCTGCACAGTGTAGGCGCCATCGGCGGGGACCTTGAATGTCAGGCTCGGATCGTTGGCGCCGGCTTCAGCCCTTGCCATCTGCTTGCCCGCGGAATCCAGAATCGTGACAACGCCGTCGAGCCTGGAGCCCAACCTGGTCGCCCGCAAGTCGACGTTCCAGGTGTCCCCTTTTTTTCCTTGCAGCTTCCATGGATTGACATCGCCTGGCTTCGCGATTCGGCCATTGAGGACGGCGGGATACGCGATCGCCTTCGTGGCGTCTTTCTCGAAAACAAATTCCGGGAACTCGTCGAGATCCAGCAACGCCGGGTTGGAATACTTTGTGCCGATTTTGAAGTGGTCGAGATGACGGCCGGCGTCGGCCTGCTTGCGCATCACGTGGGTGATTCGCGGCGGCGCGTTTTGGCCGACGATTTCAAAATCCACGGACTTGCCGCGCTGGCCTCCAAGGGGATAGACGCGTTCGACGTGCAAGTCGGACGAAAGGGTCAGGCGGTAAACAAACGCCTGCCCGCCGGTTCTGCGGACATCGTCGATGCGAATGTGATATTCGCCGTCGGCGGGGGCGGTGAAGCGCAACACGGGATCGCCGCCCGTCGGCGCGTCGCTTTCGGCGATGCGCCGGCCCTGGGAATCACGCACTTCGAGGCGTGCGTCCAGCGGTGAGCCGAGGCGGGCCGCGTGAACCTCGCAGCGCACGGACTGGCCCTTGCGCGCGCTGAACGAATAGACGTCGATGTCCTCACGTGGAAAGATTCGGCCATTGATCGTCACCGGCAGGGTCACCTTGGCGGGGACCGGATCGCCATCAATTTCGTTTTCAACTATCTCGGGCAAATCACCGACCTGGAACTTCATCGAAGGGGTCGCCCCCTGTGCGGTCCAGACGCGCCAGGCATAGATGCCGGGCGTCGCGCTGGCGGTGATGTCGAGCGTTCCGGCCATGTCCTTGGGATAATCCTCCTGACGTTGCGAATCGGGCAGCGGCAGGAGCGGGCCTTCGAACCAGGTGGTCGTGGCGCGCGTGAGGAAGGCGGGCGCCTTGATGCCCGGGCCGAGCATCTCGAAGCCGCACTTTTGATGCAGGAACAACCCGCCGACGCGCACCGCGACCTTGGTCCCGCGTTGCCCGCCCGCGGGAAAGATGTACGACGCCGACGGCGGATTGGCGGCAGCGAACACGGGGACGAACAGGAACAGCCATGGTGCAAGCCGATTTCGCATGGTTACCATCCTGGGAGTTCGATTGATGTGATAAATTGTATCCGTTTTTGATCGCCGAGAACCCTCCATTATTTTTTTCCGGCCATGCAAACCACGAAGCCAGTGAAGAACCCGTCCATCGCGCGGCAGGCTGGCTTGTGAACCCGTCGAACCGCCGGAATTGACTTCACGCCGCCGGGCGAACCTGGCATAATATGGGCATCAACGATTTCGAGGAGCACGCATATGCCAAATCCGTTTCCGGGCATGAATCCCTTTTTGGAGAAGCCTTCCCTTTGGCCAAGTTTCCATCAACGCTTCATCACCTATCTCGCCGATGCGATTGATCCGTTGCTGCCGGAAAATCACTCGGCCGATCTGGGGGTGCGCGTCTATACCTCGGCGCCGTCCAACGGGATGTATCCGGATGTCTTTGTCGCCAAGCACGCTCAAAAAAAGAAAGGGCGCAACGGCACGACGGCGATCCTGGAAGCCGATCCACCGCTGGAAGTCGAGTACTGGGCCGAGGAAATCCGCGAACCGTTTATCAAGATTCGCATGGGACCTGATCCGGGGAAACTGATTGCCGTCATTGAATTGCTGAGCCCCGCCAACAAAACGCCAGGCAAGGGGAGAACGTTGTATCTGCGGAAACAGGCGCGTGTTCTTCGCAGCACGACTCACCTCATGGAGATTGACTTTCTCCGCGCCGGCGAGCATACCGTCGCGGTGCAACTCGACACGTTGCCGGAAAACCACTGGGACTACCTCGTCTGTCTGCACCGCGGCCGCTCGCGGAGTAAATTTGAGTGCTGGCCGATTCCGCTGCAAGATCGTCTGCCGCGCATCCATGTGCCCCTATCGAAAAAGGACACGGATGTGGTCGTGGATTTGCAGACCGTGCTGGACCGATGCTGCGAAACAGCAACGGGCCGGCGCATCGACTACAGCCAAGAGTGCCCGCCGCCGCTGTCGAAGAAGAACGCGAAGTGGATCGACGAGCTGTTGCGGAAGAAGAAGCTGCGGAAATAGAAAACCATGACAAAGGACGAACTGACAGCGCGATGGATTGTCGAACTGGATGGCCGTGCCGTTGCAATCTTAACCGATCCGCAACTTTTTGAGATGTTTTGGGTCAGCCTGAATCTTCAAACGCTAACGGATGACGCAAGCGAGCGCTTGCGGATTTCGACCGACCGCGGCTGGTGGCTGAATAGCAAGCTGACATTGCGCAATCGCCCTAGCGACGTCGCAACCGACGAGGTTTTTCCAGCAGGTGATGTATTCACGGATACAGGCCGCGTTATTCTGCGTGAGATTCTCTTGCCCTGAACTCACGCACTCCCCCCCACCCCCTTCAAATCCGCGCGCGCCGCCTCATAGGTCTCCGCGAATGCCAGCGCGTTGGCGTCGGGCGGCTCGCCCCACGCTTCACACGCTTGCCGATAGATGTCGGGCCACCAGTTGGCGTGCCGGGTCAGGCCCTGGTCCTTGACGGCTTGCCAGTTGCTCAGGATGCGCGACCAGCACTGGTCGCCGTAGTCGAGCGCTTTTTTCCAGTCCCCCATTTCCGGGATGTACCAGAGCCGGCCGAGCTGGGCGTGCAGGACCTCGTCGGCCCAGTCGTAGTCCTGAATCGTCGCCATGAGGGGGATGCCCGATTCGACGCCGACTTCCCATTCGTAGCGCTTGCCGGTCTTGGTCATCAGGCCCTGCTCGATGAAGTAGAGGACCGCGTGGCGTTCGATCGGCGTGCATTCGGTGTTGAGGCGGTGCGACCAGTTGACGGTGATGCAGGCCCTGGTCCAATCGACGCCGAGCGCGACGAAGCCGACCTCGCCCATCATGGCATGGCGGGCTTCATCCCAGAGCTGGCGCGACATGTCGCGATAGTAGTCCCACGGCTTGCCTTTTGTCTCGACGATGATGCTCGCCATCATTTCGGGAACATCGATCTCGCGCAGGCGTTTGTAGAGCATCATCACGGTTTTGGCCTTCGCGGGCATCTCGGGCGTGTAGAGAAACGCCTCGGCGTTGACGCCCTGGTTCCAGACATCCTGGAACCGCTCATCGCGTTTTGGAGCGCGATCGTACACGTGGGGCGACGCGGAAAATCGGCGCGTCGGTTCCCCGTTTAGCGCCCGCGCGGCGCCGGCCAACGCCCCACTCATCGCCAACAGCTCGTCCAGCCCAGTCAACCACGCGCGGTACGTTGCGTAGGTCGCGTCATCAACCAGGCATTCGATGCCCTTGCGCCCGAAGTCGAGCATGTCGTCGATTTCCAGGTGGGCGAAACGCAGGACGCGCACCGACGGAGCGTCCGCAATCGGATTGGTGTCGCGCAGATGTCGTTCAATCGCCGCATTCAGGGCAGGCAGCGCCTTCTCGTAGATGCCAAGCAAAAGGGCCTCGGTCGTCGGGGCGGCGCGGATTTCGTCGAAAAAGATTTGCAGCGCCTCGTGCGGAATTTCTTCCAGACCCAGCGGCGGCTCGCGCATCTCGCCGATGCGTTGCCGCAGCGCCGCGACGTGCTCGGCACAAAGGTACGCATGATGCGCGAAGCCGGTCTTCAATTCATAGATCGGCTCGGCGGTGATCCGCGCCGTGAAGATCTCGTGCATGCGCAGGAAAGCGTAGTGGTAACCTTTGAGTCGCGCAACGCAGGCCTCCACACTCAGACCAGGCCTGGCGGCGTCTTCGATGGATGCCAGACCGGCAAGCGACGGCAGGCCGCGGTAGGATTGATAGGTCTTGACGTTGGTCATGGATTCGTTCCCTGGGCAAGCTGCGTTGAAGTTGCCGATTATTATAGCCGCCCCGCGCGGCTTAGCGTTCACAATGGGTCGCGCGAATGCCAAGCCGGCAGCGGTGTGGCCGAAGAAATGGTCATGGACGAACAACTGCTTGAAATCTACGAACTGTGTCCGGCAATCGACTGCGACGAGATCTCTCTGGTGGCGAGCTCCGGCGTGCGCTCGCTGCCGGCCTTCGATCGGCCTTTACAGATTACCACGCGCGAAGTCGGCTTGCTCAAGGGGCTGCCCTGGGTGCGCACGCTTGGCAAACTGTCGGTCGAGGTCAGCACGCAGGGGTGGCGGTTCCCGTCGCCGGACGATCCGTTGCCGGAGGCGGCTCCGCGGCCAGACAAACCAAAAAACGAACCAGCTCAAGCGCGCGCGAAAACCCGCGTCAAGCCACCGAGCGATATGGTGATGTTCAAGGATCGGCTCCTCTATCTCCTCCAGCCGCCGCTTGAAAACCTGTTCGCGAACAAGCAGGTTGAGTTGCCGTTCCCGCCCTACCCGTATCAGATCAAGGGCATTGCCTTTTTGATGCCTCGTTACGCGGCCCTGATCGCTGACGAGATGGGTCTGGGCAAGACGGCGCAAGTCATCATCGCGCTGCGGCTTCTTTTCCAGAGCGGGTTGATTCACCGCGCGTTGATCGTGTGCCCGAAGCCGCTGGTGGTCAACTGGACGCGCGAGTTGAAGCTTTGGGCCGCCGACCTGCCCTACGAGGTCCTCGGCGGCGACGTTTCCGCGCGCAAGGCGCAATGGTATGCGTCGAAATGTCCTGTCAAACTGGTCAACTACGAACTGTTGACGCGCGACGAGGACTTCGTCGGCGACCCCGAGGTGCATTTCGATATCGTCGTTCTCGATGAGGCGCAACGCATCAAGAACCGCGAATCCAAGGCGGCCCGGGTCGCCCGGTCGATCTCGCGCGATCGCAGCTGGGCGATGACGGGCACGCCGATCGAGAATCGCATCGACGATCTGATCAACCTCTTCGCGTTCATCGACCCCGATCGCGTGCCGCCCGATACGCCGGTCAAACTGCTGCCCGAGTTGACGCGCGATGCCATCCTTCGCCGCGTCAAGGAAGAAGTGATGACCGACATGCCCCCCAAGGTCATCCAGGACGTTTACCTCGATCTGTCGCCCGCGCAGCGCGCCAGCTATGATCTGGCCGAGTCAGAAGGCGTCATCCATCTCAACGAACTGGGGGAAACGGTCACGGTGCAGCACGTTTTCGAGCTGGTGCTGAGACTCAAGCAAATTTGCAATTTCGACCCGCGCACCGGCGACAGCGCCAAGCTGGAACAGATCGTGGCCGACATGGATGAGGTCGCCGAGAATGGCCGCAAGGCGATTGTCTTTTCGCAGTGGGTCGAGCCGCTCGAAACCCTGGCGCAAGCGCTGCAACCGTTCGGGCCGATGCAATATCACGGCAAGATTCCCCAGCGCGAACGCCAGCCCATCCTGGACCGCTTCAAGACTGATAAGTCAAAACACGTACTCCTGATGAGCTACGGAACCGGCAGCGTCGGGCTCAACCTTCAGTTCACGAACTACGTTTTCTTGTTCGACCGCTGGTGGAACCCTGCCATCGAGGATCAGGCGATCAACCGCGCCCACCGCATCGGGCAGAAAGAAACGGTTTTTGTGAAACGCTTCATCTGCCAGGACACCATCGAGGGCCGCATTGCCGAGGTGCTGGAAAAGAAGCGGCAACTCTTCGAGGAGATGCTCGGGCAGAACGGCCCGCCCCCGTCGCTGGGGCTGAATGAGGACGAAATCTTCGCCCTGTTCGACGTGAGACCGCGCGGCAAGCGCCAGACGGGCTGAGGGGGCCCGAAGCTCGCGCGTGGTTTTTCGGGCCCGGTTCAAGTAAAGGTCACAGCGAGCCGCCGGGCTTGTCCCGGCGGTGCATTCCGATTCGCCTTGGTTCACCGCCGGGACAAGCCCGGCGGCTCGCTGATTGTTTGTTACCCTAAAATCGATGGATTTGAACCAGGCCGTTTTTCGCAAGAAATCTCTCAAGTTCCTGGTGAACTTTGCCGATGAAAAAAACGATTGCGCCATTTCACCAAGCAACGCCAGGAACCCAATCATGTCCGAGCGAGGCAAGCCACGGCCGGCACTCTTTCGCGCTCTTGGTAAACAGGAGCCGCCGAGCTTTGTTGAGATTGATGGCGAGACCTTTCACTTGCTCGAACTGTTCAAGCACGATTCCTGGGCGGCCACGGCGATTTACCAAGGTGGGGCGAAAAAGGTTGTCTGCAAGTTCAATCGCCAGCAAAGTGTTCTGGGGTTTCCGATGAAATGGCTGGGGCGTTGGCTTGCGCGGCGCGAGGCGGGTCACTACCGCCGGCTGGCTGATTTGCCCAGCGTGCCCCGTCTTTGCGGACCGGTGATGTTGAACGGCATGGAGTTGCGTTTCGCGGTCGCTCACGATTTCGTCGAGGGACACCCGCTGGGCCGGTATGAGGTGGTCGGTGAAGCCTTCATCCACGAACTGAAGACGGCTTTTGAGGAAGTGCACCGCCGCCAGATGGCGTATGTCGATTTGCACAAACGGGAGAACATCCTCGTCGGCGCGGACGGCAAGCCGCATCTCATCGACTTCCAGGTAAGCTTCATGCTGCCCGAGCCCACGGGGCTGCTGGGCCCGTTCCAACGCTGGTTCCTTCGACAACTTCAGTGGATCGACAATTACCACCTGCGTAAACACGAGCGCAAGCTGCGAACGTCACTTGGCGAAGGCACTCAGGCATTGCCAGCCAAGCCGTGGTGGATTCGCTTACACCGCCTGGTTGCCAGGCCGCTGCGCGAGGCGCGCCGGCGGTTGCTGGTGTTGCTGGGGGTGCGCAAAAATCAGGGGCGGGCCACCTCGGAGCATTTCGCGGAGGATGCCGTGCGGCACGGCGACCATGCCAAGCGAGCGGCGTAGACACGGACCAAACCAACACTCAAACCGTGCATCGGGCGTTCTTCAACGCATTCAAATTGACCGGGTTCCGCACGCGCTCGCCCGTCAGCATCCGCCGCGCTTCCGTTGCACCCTTGGAGCGCATCTCCTGGAAGCCCTCAATCGAATAGAACGCCGAGTGCGGCGTCAGCACAACCTTGGGATGCTTGCGCAGCCGTTCATCGGCGAGCGGCTCCACCTCCACCACGTCCAGGGCTGCGTAGGCCACCTGCCCCGAATCGAGCGCCGGCAGCAACCCGTCCGCGTCAACACATGGGCCACGCGCCGTGTTGATGACGTAGGCGCCCCGCGGCAACAGCGACAGCGTCTTCGCGTTGAGAATGTGCCGCGTCTCGCTCGTCAGCGGACAGTGCAGGCTGACGAACTCGGCCTGCGCGAGCAGGTCTTCCAGGCGATGCACGCGCTCGACGCCAAGAGCCTTCTCCACGCCGTCGGGCTTGTAGGGATCGAAGATGACGACGCGCATGCCGATGGCACGGGCGCGCAGCACCATCGCCGTGCCGATGCGGCCGCAACCGATGACGCCGAGCGTGCGCCCGCGCAGGCGCGGAGTGCCGAACGCGGTTTGCGCATCCCAGACGCCGGCGCGGACCGCCTGGTTGACGAGGAGAAACCGCCGGGCGATGGCGATCAGCAACATCAGCGCGTGATCGGCGACTTCCTCGGTTCCGTAATCGGGCACGTTGCACACCACGATGCCGCGCCTGCCTGACGCCTCCAAATCGACGTTGTCATATCCCACGCCACAGCGGATGATGCCCCGACACTTGCTCAAGACGCTGATTGATTTTTCGGTCAAATGAATGTCGTGATAGACGAGTACGACATCGGCATCGGCCCCGCGCTTCACGAGGTCGGTCTCGTCGTTGGTTTGCAAGAGCCGAACCTCCGCGATGTCGTCGAGAATCTTGACCTCAGGCCCGGCATCGGAGAGGTAGTCAGTGACAATCACCTGAAAGCGTTGCGTCATCGTTCGGTCCATCTTGGTAGGTCAGGCTTTCCAGCCTGACGTTTTGCCTGGCCTGTCAGGCTGGAAAGCCTGACCTACTGCAAACCTTACCGCTTTCCATTTTTTTCTTGTTGCAGCATGTCCCGTGGAATATCGTATCAAAGCGCCGCCACCACCACCAACCCAGGAGACTGTCATGCTACGGGCGTTCTCGCTTCTCTTCATCCTGACCTGCTGCGTCTCGATCGCGTCGGCCCAGACCGTCACCAAGCCCATCAAGCTCTTCAATGGCAAGGACCTCAAAAACTTTTACACCTGGCTCAACGCGCCCAAGAAAGGCGAGAAACCCTACGGCAAAAACAACGATCCCGAAAAGGTTTTCACTGTCGTCAACGGCGCCATCCGCGTCTCGGGCAAGGTCTTCGGCTGCTTCACCACCGAGAAGGAATATGCCAACTATCGCCTGATCGTCGAATTCAAGTGGGGAACCAAGACCTGGCCGCCGCGCGAGAACGCGACCATGGACTCCGGCGTCCTTCTCCACTGCGTCGGTCCCGATGGCGGCGCCGGCGGGAACTGGATGGAATCGATCGAATGCCAGCTCATCGAAGGCGGCACCGGCGACTTCATCATGGTCAGGGGCAAAACCCAACCCAAAATCACCGTGCCCGTCAAAAAGATCGGCAACCAGTGGTACTACGACGCCAAGGGCGAACTCCGCGAATTCCCCCCAGGGCGCGCCAACTGGTATGGCCGTGATCCGAACTGGAAGGATGTCAAAGGCTTCCGCGGCAAGAACGACGTGGAAAAGCCCGTCGGCGAATGGAACACCCTCGAATGCGTCTGCGACGGCGACAAGATCACCAACATCCTCAACGGCAAGGTCGTCAACGCCGGCATCAAGGCAACGCACACCAAGGGCAAGATCCTGTTCCAGTCGGAAGGCGCCGAGATCCTTTTCCGACGAATTGACCTGATGCCCCTCAAGACCGAGGTTGCGAAGAAACAGCCGAAAGAGGAAAAGAAAAAGCCCAAGACCGAGCCGAAAAAGACGGTGAAGGTCGGGCAGGAGCCCGAGCCTCCTCCCGTTTTTGATTATTCGCAGACCGCGCCCGATCGGACTAAGACCCGTGTCGAACCGGTGGAGCCGATGCAACGTCCGCGCCTCTTCGGCGGACGCCGGCCGTTGGAGCGGTTGTTCAATTTGTTCCGGCGGCGGTAGGAAGGTTTGGACCATTTGAATCCCCTTTTCCTGGCGGGAAGGGGATTCGTGGAATTTCGATCCGGCGGCTCGTAGCGACCTTCACCCGAACCGGGCCCAAAATTCGAGCTAATTGGACAGCCCCACTTTTCAAAGTGGGAACGTCATGAATCCTGGGATTGTAGAGCGTGTTTCGTTGAGCACCGAAGGTGCGCAAATATTAAAGCCCAGGGCAAGCGCAGCGCCGCCCTGGGTGATTCGGCGCACCACCGATCAAACCCTGAAAGGGCGCAACAACCGACGTCCCGCTTTGTGGCGCCCTTTCTGGGCTTTTCGTCTTCCCAGCGCCGCGACCCAACGGCGGCGCTTCGCTTGCCCTGGGCTATATGATTTGCGCACCTTCGGTGCTCCATGTCAAACGCTTGTTGACCCCAGGGTTCTTTACTCCCCCAAATTGAAAAGTGGCGCTGTCTAGCTAATCCAGTTCCTCGAGCCAGAGACGCAGGTCATGCTCGTATTCGCTTGCCAGGTCTCCCTTGACGAGTTGGCGGTGGAAGTGGGCGGCGCCCCGGCGATCCAGGTCGGCGGACTGGGCGTTTTGGAAACGCCGGGCAGGGTCCGGAGCGATTAGTTTTTGACATAAATGCAGTAACATCTCGTTGCAGCTCACGTCGGCGGGGAGCAGGTCCTTGAGGCGTTTGTCGAGGTTTAACTTGGCGGCCAAAAGTTTGGGCAGGTCGTTCAGACCCTCGAACGGGCTTTGGCCTGCGAGCATCTCGATCAGCACGTAGCCGAGGCTGGCCAGGTCGGATTGCGGCGTGTACTTGCCGCCGCGGAGGATTTCGGGGGCGGCGTAAGCGGGCGACCACATGCGGCGTGCGGAAGCCTGGTCCAGGTCCATGGCGGAGCCGATGTCGATGATCTTGGCGTTGCCCGTGCGTTTGACCATGATGTTGGCCGGCTTCAGGTCGCCGTGGACGATGCCCTCGCGATGCAAGGCCGCCAGGCCCGCGAGGCATTCGCGCAGAATCTGAATGGCGATCCCTGGCTTGAAGCGCGACTGGGCCGGGCCGGCGCCGAGGATCACCTGGCTCACATGCGCCCAGCGCTCGGGGCTGAGCCGGGCGCGGGATTTGTCATAGACGTGTTCGCTCGTCAGCTCGCGCAGATCATAGCCGTCGATCCATTCCATGATCATGATGCGCACGCCGCCGTGCTCGATGAAGTTGTGCAAATCGAGAAGGTTGTCGTGCTGGATCAGCGCGACGCGCGAGGAGATGGCGGCAATGCGCGCCATGTCGGCAAGGTAGCTGACCACGTCGCGGTAACTCTCGGGCGAGAAAATCTTCACGGCGACCGGCAGGGAGAACAAATCGGTCCCTTGCCTTTCGCTGAGATAGACGACCCCCTGTCCGCCCTTTCCCAGAATGCGAATTTTCTTGTACTCGGCTGCCCAGTGGACGGTATCGCTGCGAAGAAGCGTCTCATACTCGGTGAGCAGCTCGGCGCCGGCGGCGTCATAACGATCGGCATCGAGAAAGCTTGGTTGGTCTTGCGAAACGGTCGTGGATATCATCTGCAAGGGTCCTCTTCCCGGTTTCCGTGGACATTCATGTTACCAGACGAATGGCTTTGCACCAAGGCGGGTTCGCTGAAGTTCCCGTCAGCCAGCCGCGCGTCGGTAAGGAGCCAGCGGTTGACGAAGCTCCCGCGCGTTCCCACAACAAACCCAGAGTGCCCTTCGTGCCGGGTGTGACCAGATTGTTTTGAAAGCCGCGGTTGCGCTTATGACTCAAATTGAGAACCAACGCCGGGCGGCCGTCGATTATTTTCGCGGGCTTCAGGATCGCATTTGTGCAGGGCTGACGGCAATCGATGGCAAGCCCTTCCGTGAAGACACCTGGGCTCGGCCAGGTGGCGGCGGCGGGCGCTCGCGCGTCTTGATCGACGGGAACGTGTTTGAAAAAGCCGGCGTCAATTTCTCCGAGGTGTTCGGGCAGATGTCGCCGGAGTTTGCCGCCCAGGTTCCGGGCGAGGGTCTCGACTTTGCCGCGACGGGTGTTTCCCTGGTTCTTCATCCCGAGAACCCCAAGGCGCCGACGGTTCATGCGAACTTTCGCTTCCTCACCAAGGGCGAAAAGGCCTGGTTCGGCGGCGGGGCCGATCTGACGCCCTACTATCCGTATCGCAACGACGTGATTCATTTTCACCAGACTTGGAAAACGGTTTGCACCCGCCATCCCGCCCCGGTCGATTACGCCAGGTTCAAGAACTGGTGCGATGAATATTTCTTCCTGCCACACCGTCAGGAGCCGCGCGGCGTCGGCGGGATTTTCTTCGATTATCTCGAAGGGGATTTCGAAACGATCTTCCGCTTCGTGCGGGATTGCGGCGATGCGTTTCTCGACGCCTATGGGCCGATCGTGCGAAAGCGCAAGGACGAGCCGTACAACGAGGCCGAGCGATACTTTCAGGAATTTCGCCGGGGCCGGTACGTCGAGTTCAATCTGATTTACGATCGCGGCACGATCTTCGGCCTGAAGACGGGTGGCCGGACCGAGTCGATTCTGATGTCGCTGCCGCCGCGGGTTCGCTGGCTATACGACTACAAACCCGAACCCGGTTCGCGCGAGGCCGAATTGTATGATGTGTATTTGAAGCCGCGGGATTGGGCGAATGAACCGGAAGCGTAAGCGGCGGCATGACATCCCGTCGCCATCGCTTGCACTTCGCACCCTCCAGGGAACAAGCCATGTCGAAGTCACGAAAAGTCGCTCTGGTCACAGGTTCGGCGACGGGCATCGGGCGGGCGGCGGCGATCCGGTTTGCCCGGGCGGGGATGGCCGTTGTCGTCAATTACTCACGCTCAGAGGTCGAGGCACGGGAGACGCTGGGCGAAATCGAAAAGCTGGGCGTGCCCGGGTTGCTGTGCAAGGCGAACGTGGCCGACGAGGCCGCTGTCAACGCCATGGTGGAGGCCTGCGCGAACGAACTTGGCGGGCTAGATGTGCTGGTCAACAACGCCGGCACAACGCGCTTCATCGACCACACCGACCTCCATGCGGCGACGAGCGAGATCTGGGACGAAATCCTGGGAGTGAACCTCAAGGGCACGTTCTTTTGTTGCCGGGCGGCGTTGCCTCACTTGCAAAAATCGGGCGGATCGATCGTGAACGTGACGTCCGTGGCCGGGTTGCAGGGCCACGGCAGCTCGATCCCCTACGCCGCGAGCAAGGCGGCGATCAACTGCATGACCAAATCGCTGGCCCGTGCGTTCGCGCCCCAGGTCCGGGTGAATGCCGTCGCGCCCGGCCCGGTTCTGACGCGCTGGCTGGACGACCACATGGAACACGTGACCCGGTCGCTCGTCAACACGCCAATGGGACGCGCGGCTACCCCGGATGACATCGCCGATGCGGTGTATTTCTTGGCCCTGGGTACGGATTTGATGACCGGGCAGGTTGTGGTCGTGGATGGCGGGCGAACCATGTGACGCCTGGATGTGAGGCCCGATTCGGAACGTGCCGTCTTGAGTCGGCACGAACGGAATCCCGCCCCACCACGGCGAGGCAGGGTTGAAGGACTATTTGCGGTGGCGGATCTTGGCGCGCATTCGGCGTTTCTTTCGACCGACCTTACGTCGCCCACTGCCTCGTCGTCTGCTACCCATGAACGTGTCTCCGGTGATGCTGATCGTGAAACCGATTTTTCGGAAGAGCGCATTTTACCGAGTTCCGACCAGTTGGCCAGGGTCGCAGCATGGCCTTGATTCCGAATTCGGCGTTTCCAGCCAAACTTGAGCCTATTCTCAGAATAATCCGCCCGTTGTGGAAAACAGTATCTATCCGGGAGGTGTTTCCGGTTTTTTTGTTTGTTCCGGTTTGCCAAACGAGGTCGAATGGGGAAACACTAAAGCATGGGTGAAAGTTGGTCGATTAAAATCAGATACGCCGGGGTCGGGCCCAATCGGGGTTGCCGACGCCCGGCGCGGCCGCTATACTTTCCCCTTTGCATGGGTTTTGGCGAAAGTCGTTTGTTGCTTTTGCTTTAGGAAACGGGATCGGCGTCATGCGCTTTCATTTGATCGATCGAATCCTCGAACTCGATCCTGGCAATCGCATCCGCATGGTGAAGAACCTGACCCTGGGGGAAGAGTACCTCGCCGACCATTTTCCGACCTTCCCGGTTATGCCGGGAGTGCTGATGTTGCAAACCCTCGTCGAAGGCGCGGCGTGGTTGCTGCGTGCGACCGAGGATTTTCAGTTCAGCGTCATCGCCCTGCGTGATGCCCGGAATGTGAAGTATGGGAACTTCATGCAGCCGGGCAACAGCATGATGATCACGGTGGAGGCGTCGGAATATACACCGACGAGCCCCAGCGCGGTTTTCAAGGGAAAGGCCGAGGCGGGGGGGGCTACCACCGTCACGGCCAAGTTCACGGTGGCGCGATACAACTTGCGCGACCGCAATCCGGCCCTGCAAGCTGTGGATGACCGCATTATCACGGCCATGCGGAACCATTACCGAATTTTGCGCGGCGAAATGGATGCCGTTTAGCCGCGGGCCTTGGGCCCGCGTGGTTTGCTCCGCGTTGAGAGAATGACATGCGTTTGAAGGATCAAGTGGCAATCGTGACCGGCGGAAGCCGAGGCATCGGGCGCGGCGTCGTCAAGGCGTTCGCCGCCGAGGGCGCCAAGGTCGCGTTCATCTACAAGGGAAACCAGCCGGCGGCCGACAGCCTGGCGGCGGAAGTCGCCCAAACAGGCGGTGTTGCCAAGGCTTTTCAGTGCGATGTCGCGAACCATGACGAAGCCTTCAAAGTGGTCGAGGCGATCGAGGCCGAATGGGGCTCGATTCAGATCCTGGTGAACAACGCCGGCGTCATTCGCGATGGCCTGTTCGTCGCGATGAAGCCGGAAGAATGGGACGTCGTCGTTCAGACGAACCTGGGTGGGACGTTTAATTTTTGCCATGCGCTGGCCATGAAGTTGGCCCGCCAGCGCAAGGGGCGAATCATCAATATCTCGAGCGTCGCCGCCACGAACTCGAACCCCGGGCAAACGAATTACGCCGCCAGCAAAGGCGCGATCAATTCGTTCACGCGGGCCCTGGCGGTCGAACTGGCCGGCCGGGGCGTGACCGTGAATGCGATCGCGCCGGGCTTCATTGAAACCGACATGAGCGAGAACGTTCGCAACAAGGCGGGCGATCTCATCAAAAAGATGATTCCTCTTAAGAGGTTGGGCCAACCCGAAGATATCGCCAAGGTGGCCGTGTTTCTCGCCAGCCCGGACGCGGGTTATATCACCGGGCAGATTCTCACGGTCGATGGCGGCCTGAGTCTGGGCGCGGTGGCGATGTGATTCCTTGGCTATAACCCGCCTGCCGTTTCCCTTGGGTAGTGTTGTAATGCCGGCCCAGCATCGTGCCGGAATGAAAAGAAAACGATGCCGTAACCTTTTCTCAGTGGAGGTCTTGATCATGCCGAGCCAGGAAGAAATTTATCAAAAAGTGTCCGCGACTCTTGTCGAAGCGCTCAACGTCGAGGTGGATGAGATCAACCCGGCTGCGACGCTCCAGGGCGACCTGGGCGCCGAGTCGATCGATTTCCTCGATATCGTTTTCCGCCTCGAGCGCGAGTTCGGCATCAAGATTCCGCGCAACGAACTCTTCCCGGAATCCATCTTCCAGGGCGATCCGGATTTCGTCATGAACGGCAAAGTCACGGAAAAGGGCCTCGACGAACTTCGGCAAAAAATGCCGTTCGCCGACCTGAGCAAGTTCGAGAAGAATCCCGAACTCACCGCGATCAGCGACCTGTTCACCGTGGACATGATCGCGAAATACATCCAGGGCAAGCTGAACGTAAAGAACTAGCCCACGCCCAGAGGTGAGCGCAGCGAACCTCTGGGATCGACACCCGGGGTTCGAGGCAGCCATGCGTTGGATTTGGATCGACCGTTTCGTGCAGTTCGAGCGAGGCAAGTCGGCGCGGGCGGTCAAGAAGTTGAGCCTGGCGGAAGACTACTTCGAGCAGCATCTGCCGGGCTACCCGATCATGCCCGCATGCTTCATCCTCGAAGGACTCGCCCAAACCGGCGGCATCCTGGTCGGCGAAGCGAACGACTTCAAAGAAAAGGTCGTTCTCGCCAAGATCACGTCAGCCCGCTTTGTCCGCGAGGCCCTGGCCGGTGAGACCTTGTTTTATGAGGCCGAACTATTGACGCTTCGTCCCGAAGGGGCGTCGGTCGCCGGGAAGGTCTTCGCCGTGCCGCCCGGAGCGGTCGAAACCGAACCTGGCGCGGCGCCGATCGCGGAGGCGGAAATCTTCTTCGCTCACCTGGACCAATCGCGGTCGCAGCAGATTTTCGGGGATCACAACTTCGTCTTCAGCGGCGAGTTGAAGCAGCTGCTGGGATTGGCCAAGGTCGCGGCCCAGCGCACGGAAGGCGCCTCTTGAAATGGCGGTTGCAAGCCGCGGGAATGAGAGCCCTGTTTCTGACCGTCGGGTCCCAACTGGGGGCTGGCCCGTGGAGCAACCTGGAAATTGGTAACTGTTGACTGGTGCGCCATGCCTGCTGCCAAACGTCGCGTGGTACTGACTGGTATCGGCGTCGTCAGTTCGATCGGATTGGACGCCGCGTCCTTCTGGGACGGACTGGCGAACGGCCGGACCGGCATCAAGACCATTCAGGCGTTCGATCCGTCCCCTTTGCCCACACGTTTCGCGGGCGAAATCCTCGGCTTTGACGTCAAGAAACATCTCGCCACCAAGGAAGAACGCAAGCAAATCCGCGTGATGTCGCGCACGATTCAGCTCGCGGTCGCCGCCGCCAATCTGGCCTTGATCGATTCGAAGGTTGATAAGAAAAAACTCGTACCAAGCCGCTTCGGCGTCGAGTTCGGCGCAGGCCTGATTCCGTCCGAATTGGACGAACTCGGCGCCGCCAGTTACGCCAGCACCGAGGGCAATGCGCACGCCGTCGATCTGAAACTCTGGGGCCAGCAAGGAATTGAAAGCATCCAGCCGCTCTGGATGCTCAAGTACCTCCCGAACATGCTTGCGTGCCACGTCTCCATCCTGCACAACGCCCAGGGGCCCAACAACTCGATCACCGAAAGCGATGTCGCCAGCCTGCTCGCCCTGGGCGAAGCCGTTCGTGTCATCCAGCGCGATCAGGCCGACTTCTTTCTCGTCGGCGGCGCCGACAGCAAACTCACGCCGTTGTCGATGGTGCGGCAAACATTATTTGGCCAGCTCTCCCGCGGCAACGACGCGCCCGACCAGGCGGTGAAGCCATTTGATTTGCGCCGCGATGGCATGATCTTTGGCGAGGGCAGCGGCGTACTCGTGGCCGAGGAACTGGAGCATGCCAAAGGTCGCGGCGCCACGATCTACGGCGAAATCGTCGGCTTCGGCGCCAGTTTCGACCGCGGGCTGACCGGAAAGGGAATGGCCCGGGCCATGCGCATCGCCCTCGCCCAGGCAGGCGTCTCACCGGGCGACATCGATCACGTCAACGCCCACGGTCTTGGCTCGATCAAGCTCGACGCTGCCGAGGCGCGCGGGATTCACGAGGTCTTTGGCGCCTCGGTCCCAGTCTGGTCGCTCAAGAGTTCGATCGGCAGTCTCGGCGCCGGGGCTGGCACCGCCGAGGTCGGTGCGAGCCTGCTCGCCTTCAGGCACGGCACTTTGCCGCCGACGCGAAATTTCGAGACGCCCGATCCAGCCTGTCCGGTCCAGGTGCTGACGAAGCCCCGGCCCATCGCGAAGGCGCATTTCCTGAAGCTGGGCTTCACCGAGATGGGCCAGTGTGCCGCCGTGGTCTGCCGCAAGTGGGATTGAGGCTGAATTTCCGTCGTGCGGGCGGCCCGCTTGCACCAAGAAAGATCCAACGTTCACGGGTTTTTGCCATGAGTAGACGCGTCGTCATCACCGGCATGGGAGCCATAACGCCGCTCGGACACAGCGTCAAGGAGTTGTACGAGAATCAACTGGCCGGTAAGAGCGGCGTTGATTTCATTCGTCATTTCGACGCCACCAGGTTTCCCACGAAATTCGCGGCCGAGGTCAAGGGTTTTGAACTCGGCACGTTCGTTAAAGATCCCAGCCGCTGGAAGAACGCGGGGCTCAACGCGGTCTTCGCGGCCGCGGCAGCCCAGCAGGCGCTGCAAGACGCCGGGCTGCTGGACCATGCCGGCGTCGATCGAACCCGCCTCGGCGTCTACCTCGGTTCGGGTGAAGGCATTCAGGACTTCGATCACATGACGACGCTGATCTCGGCCGGTTTTCAGACCGAGAAGAACGTCGTCGATTCGGGCACGTTTATCAAGCTGGGCATCAACCATTTCCACGCGCAGCGGGAATATGAACAGGAGATGCACACGACGCCCGGGCATCTGGCGGATTACTTCGACCTCGAAGGTCCGAACTACAACTGCCTGACCGCTTGCGCCGCGAGCAGCCAGGCCATCGGCGAGGCGCTGGAGTTGATTCGCGTCGGCGACGCCGACCTGATGATTTCCGGCGGCTCGCACAGCATGATCCACCCGTTCGGTGTCACGGGCTTCAATCGGCTGACGGCGCTGTCAACCGACAACGAACAGCCGCAAAAGGCATCGCGCCCCTTCGACTTGACGCGAAGCGGTTTCGTCCTGGGTGAAGGCGCGGGCATGTTGATCCTCGAGGAACTCGAACATGCCCGGAGGCGCGGCGCGCGCATCTACGCCGAGTTGACGGGCTACGGCTCGACCGCCGACGCCTATCGTTTGACCGATAGCCATCCCGATGGCCGCGGCGCGATCGCCTGCATCGAGGCGGCCCTCAAGGACTCGCGGCTGGCGCCGGAGGCCATCGGTTACATCAATGCGCACGGGACCAGCACCCAGGTCAACGATCGCGTGGAAACGGTGGCCATCAAACACGTGTTTGGTTCCCACGCGCCAAACGTCCCCGTTTCGAGCAGCAAGAGCATGTTGGGGCATCTCATCGCCGCGGCCGGCGCCGTGGAGTTGATCACGTCGATCATGACGATCCTGCGCGGCGTCATTCCGCCGACCATCAATTACGAAACACCCGATCCGGAATGCGACCTGGATTACGTGCCCAACCAGGCGCGTGAAAAAAAGGTCGACAACGTGCTGAGCAACAGCTTCGGGTTCGGCGGGCAGAATGTCTCGCTTATCGTGAGCCGGTTTCAGGGCTAATGGCGCCAGCTACTTTGACGCGGGCTTCGCGCTCGCGCGGCGGGAAGTCCGTCGTGGCGAGGCGGCCACGGCAGCGACGACATCACTGAGGTACACGCGTGATCTGGGTCTGGATTAGTCTGGGAATCATCGCCTTGCTCCTCGCGCTTTGGCCGCTCGCGGTGCACCTGCACATCCTGCGCAAGTACATCCCCGTCGTTGAACGAATCTTTCAAGAGAAGCCTTTGTTCATCCTGCCGTTTGGCAAGCCGGTTCCCGATGCCGAGGAGGTCGCCCTGGCAACGCCGGACGGCCTGACACTTCAGGCGTGCTACCTGCGCACCGACAAGCCGCGCAAGGGTGTGTTGCTTTTCGGCCTGGAGTTTGGTTCCAACAAATGGGCGTGCCTGCCCTATTGCGAATTCCTGCGTGAGGCGGGCTACGATATTTTCACCTTCGAGATGCGCGGCCAGGGCGCGAGTCCAGCCCAAAAGGGTTATGAGCCGCTCCAGTGGGTGACCGATTTTGAGATGATCGACTTTCAGGCCGCGGTTGCCTATTTGAAGTCCCGCCCCGATCGGGATCCACGCGGCGTTGGTTTTTTCGGGCTGAGCAAGGGCGCAAGCGCCGGGTTGATGGTGGCCGCCCAGGATGATTTCATCCGTTGTGTCGTTGTGGACGGCGCTTTCGCGTGGTTGACCACCATGCTCCCCTACATGAAGCAATGGGTTCTGATCTACACCAACATGCCGCGGATCGCTCGCCACATTCCGGGTTGGTATCTCCGCATCGCCGCGCGCATCGGCATTCGCCGCATCGAGAAGATCCGCGATTGCCATTATCCCTACCTGGAATCGGCCATGGCGAAACTGGCGCCGCGTCCGCTCCTGATGATTCACGGCGGCGCCGACACCTATATCAAGCCCGACATGGCGCGGGCGCTGTTCGACCTTGCTCAGGAGCCCAAGGAATTTTGGCTCGTCGAGAAGGCCAAGCACAACCAGTCGATTCAGATCGCCACGGACGAATACAAGAAGCGCGTGCTCGAATTTTTTGATCGGCACCTGGCCGGCCCGGTTCTTCCTCAGGCCCATGGCGCCGTTCGCCCGGAAGCCCTGCCGGCGGAAACGGCGCCGAGGTGACGCGTCATGCTGCAATGGCTTCTCCGCAACGTCGTCCTCAAACTCATCGCCATTCCCGTGCGGCGCCGGCTCGCCGCTTTCGAGCTGGCGACCGAACATCCCCAACAGATTCAACAGGAACTCCTGGCCCGGATTCTCCGGCATCAGGCCGGCACGTCCTTCGGCAAGGATCACCACTTTGCCACCATCCAGAGCATCAGCGATTTTCGCAAAATCGTGCCGGTCCGCGGATACGATTACGTCGAACCCTACCTCCAACGCGTGCTCAAGGGCGACACCAACGCACTCTTGGTTGACAAGAAAATACACATGTTCGCGATGACCAGTGGCACCACCGCTTCGCGCAAATACATTCCCGTCACCGATCAGTATCTCGCCGACTACCGGCGCGGCTGGAACATCTGGGGCTTGAAGGTATTCCGCGATCATCCCGATGTGCGCATGCGCCCGATCGTGCAAATGTCCGGCGATTGGCAAGAGTTCTTCAGCGACACCGGCATCCCCTGCGGCGCCGTAACTGGACTCACGGCCCAGATGCAGCTGCGCGTCATCCGCTGGATCTACTGCGTGCCGGCGATCGTCGGCAAGGTCAAGGACCCCGCGGCGAAATATTACCTCGCCCTGCGCTTGAGCGTGCCGCGCAAAGTCGGCATGATCATTGCCGCCAACCCGAGCACGCTGGTCAACATGGCCCGCGCCGGCGATGCGGACAAGGAAACGCTGATCCGCGACATCCACGACGGCACGCTATCGGACCGCTTCGACATCCCGCCCGACGTGCGCGCCGCCGTCGCGCGCCGCATCGGCAAGCCCCACTGCGAACGAGCCCACGTCCTGGAGGCGATCGTCAATCAGACCGGCACGCTCTACCCCAAGGACTATTGGCCTTCCGAGTGCATCATCGGCAACTGGATGGGCGGGTCGGTCGGTGCTTACCTGCGGCACTTTCCCAAGTATTTCGGCGCCACTCCCACGCGCGACGTCGGACTGATCGCGAGCGAAGGACGCATGACCATCCCGATGGCCGACGGCACCGCCAGCGGTGTTCTCGACGTCACCTCCCACGTCTTCGAGTTCATACCTGAAGAAGAAATCGAAAGCCCAACCCCGACGGTTCTCGCCGCCCACGAGTTGCAAGAAGGTCATACTTACTATATCCTACTTACAACCGCCTACGGACTTTATCGCTACAACATTTTCGATGTCGTCCGCTGCACCGGTTTTTTCAACAAGACCCCTCTCGTCGAATTCCTGAGCAAGGGGGCACACATCGCGAACATCACAGGCGAGAAGGTCTCGGAGCATCAGGTCATCTTTGCGATGGGCGCGGTGCTTCGCGAACTCGACCTCACGCTGACCGCCTACAGCGTGGCGCCGTGCTGGCACGATGAACTTCCATACTACGGCCTGTTCCTCGAGCGCACCGATCTGGCCGGCAAGGACCAGGGCGTTGAACTTGTAAAGCGCCTGGACGATCGCCTGGGCGGGATCAACATCGAATACGCCGCGAAACGCGAAAGCCGGCGCCTCGGGCCGATCCGCCTGTTCCTGCTGCCCTCGGGCGCCTGGTTGCAATGGGACCGCCAGCGCCTGGCCCGCACGGGCGGCACGCTGGAACAATACAAGCATCCATGCTTGATCGCCGACCCCAAGTTTCGCGATAGCGTGACCGTGGAAGAAGAGGTGATCTAGCCGCTTGCGTTTAGCGCTCGCAATGCACTTGAAGGTCAACCGTGTCCCCGCTTTTTTAACGCCGTTTTTCCGGCAGGCGCACAACTCACGTTTTCACCGGGGCCGCCGCGCAGTAAAATAAAGCAATTGAATCTCCCAGCCTGTTTCGTCGTTCCAAGGCTATCCGCCTTTTCGAAAAAAAAGGATCGGTCATCATGGCTACGATCACTCGCCGCCCGATTTGGCTGCTCTCATCACTCCTTCTTTTGTCTGCGTTGACCGATCCGCTGACGGCACAGACCAGGATCGAATACAACCGCGACGTGCGGCCCATTCTCGCTGAAAATTGCTTCGCGTGCCACGGGCCGGACAGCGCCTCACGGAAGGCAGGCCTGCGCCTGGACCAGCGCGAGGCCGCCATCAAGATGGGCGCGATCACGCCGGGCAAGCTCAAGGACAGCGCGTTGATCGAGCGCATCCACAGCGACAACCCCAAGGAGCGGATGCCGCCGCCGAAGACGCTCAAGAAACTGACCGCCGCGCAGAAGGAGATTCTCAAACGTTGGATCGCGCAGGGCGCGGAGTACCAGTCGCACTGGTCGCTGATCGCGCCGAAACGTACGCCGTTGCCGGCGGTCAAGAATAAGGCGTGGGCCCGCAATCCGATCGATTATTTCATCCTGGCCGAGTTGGAAAAGCGCGGCATGAAGCCGAACCCGGAAGCCGATCGCCGCACGCTGGCCCGGCGCTTGAGTCTTGACCTGACCGGCCTGCCCCCGTCGCCGGCCGAGGTCGAAGCTTTCGTCACCGACAAGGCGCCCGACTATTACGAAAAGTACGTCGATAAATTGATGAAATCGCCGCACTGGGGCGAACATCGCGCTCGCTACTGGCTTGACGCCGCGCGCTATGCCGACACGCATGGCATTCACTTCGACAATTTCCGCGAAGTCCACGCCTACCGCGACTGGGTCATTGATGCCTTCAACAAGAATCAACCGTTCGACCAATTCACGATCGACCAGCTGGCGGGCGATTTGCTGCCGAACCCCACGCTCGATCAGCTTGTCGCGACCGGATTCAACCGCTGCAACATCACGTCGAACGAGGGCGGGTTGATTCCCGAAGAGTACCTGGTCATGTACACGCGCGACCGCACCGAGACGGTCGCCGCCGTCTGGCTCGGCGCCACGCTCAACTGCTGCACGTGCCATAGTCACAAGTTTGATCCGTTCAGCCAGAAGGACTTCTATTCGTTCTCGGCATTTTTCAACAACACGACCCAAGGCGCGATGGACGGCAACATTCGCAATACGCCGCCGGTGATCTTCGTGCCACGCCGCGAAGACCGCCCGCGCTGGAACGTCCTGGCCAAGGAAATCGCCGCCCTGAAAGGCCAGATCGAGGACAGGAAAAAGAATGCCCAGAAGGAATTCGATCAGTGGCTTTCGCAGGCCAAGGCCGAGCAGGTCGCCGCGCTGGTCCCGACCGAGGGGCTGACGCTTCATGCCAGGTTGAATGAAGGCAAGGGCAACACGCTCCACGCGACCATCGACGGCAAGCCACGCGACCTGACGTTCAAGGCCGGCTACGACTGGGTGGCAGGCAAGGGGATGCCCAAGACGTTCACCGTTCGGCCAACCGGCCCGGCCATCGAACTTCCCGACGTCGGCGACTTCGAGAATTCGCAGGGCTTTTCGATTGGCGCCTGGGTCAAGATTCCCCGACGCGGCAATGTCGGCGCAATTGCCGCCCGCATGGACACGACGCAAAAATTCCGCGGCTGGGACCTCTGGATGGAGCAGGACAAGGTCGGCATGCACATCATCAACCAGTGGCCCGAAAACGCCCTCAAGGTGACCGCCAAGACGCCCTTGCAACCCAATAGGTGGTATCATGTATTCGTCACCTACGACGGCTCCAGCAAGGCCGCCGGCGTCAAGGTGTATCTCGACGGCGCCTTGCAACCCGTCGACGTCTTCACCGATAAGCTGTCGCAAACCATCAAGACCAGGGTCCCGCTCAAGATCGGCCAGCGCCACACCGACGCGCGGCTCAAGGATGTCTCCCTGCAGGACCTTCGCTTCTACGGCAAAAAGTTGAGCGGCCCGGAGGTTCAGCAACTGGCGAAATCGTCGAAAGCCGCCGATTTCCTGGCGAAAGCCCCCGGCAAACGCACCCCCGCGGAACGCGCGGAGCTTTTTGACTGGTGGCTCGTGGCCCTCGATGGCGGTTATCGGGCGCTAAACGAAAAAATCGCGGCGATTCAGCAGGAAGAAGTCGTCATGAAATCGCGTGGCACCATCGCCCACGTGATGAACGAGGCCAAGTCCGAGCCGATCGCCTACGTCCTCTTCCGCGGCGAATACGACAAACGGCGCGACAAGGTAAGCGCCCTGACTCCCGGCGTCTTGCCTCCCATGCCCAAGGATTTGCCACGCAATCGGCTTGGGGTCGCCAAATGGCTGCTGCGTCCGGAGAATCCGCTGCCAGCGCGCGTCACCGTCAATCGCTTTTGGCAGGAAATCTTCGGCACCGGCATCGTGCGCACCACCGGCGACTTCGGCGTCGCAGGCGAATTGCCGAGCCATCCCGAATTGCTCGACTGGCTGGCGCTTGAATTCATGGACCCGCTTGGCCGTTCGCCTTTGGCGAACGGGAACCCGCTCGCCAAAGGCGAGCGGCTAAACGCATGGGACATCCAGCGCCTCTTCAAACTCATGGTCACCTCCGCGACCTACCGCCAGACCGCGACCGTCACCAAGGACGCTCTCGAAAAAGATCGCGACAACCGCTTCCTTGGACGAGCCTCGCGCTATCGTATGGACGCCGAGATGATCCGCGACTACGCCCTCGCTTCGAGCGGCCTGCTCGTTCGCAAGATCGGCGGCCCCAGCGTGAAGCCGTACATGCCCGACGGCGTCTGGGAGGCGGTCGCAATGATCGGCTCCAACACACGCGATTACCGCCGCGACACGGGCGAGAAGCTCTACCGCCGCAGCATGTACACGTTCTGGAAACGCGCCGCCCCGCCGGCGTCGATGGACATCCTCAACGCCCCGAACCGCGAAACCTGCACCGTCCGCCGCGAGCGCACCAACACGCCCTTGCAAGCGCTCGTGACCTTGAACGACGTGCAGTTCATCGAAGCCGCCCGGCATCTGGCGCAGGCGGCATTGAAGGACGGCGGCGCGAGCGATGACAGCAAGATCAACTTCATCGCCATGCGCTTGCTGTCCCGCCCATTCCGGGCAGCGGAAATGAAAATCGTCCAGGGTTCGCTGAACGACTTGCGCGAGCACTACAAAACGCGCGAGGCCGACGCCCGCAAGCTCATCACCGTCGGCGAATCCCAACCCGATGCGTCGCTCGACGCGCGGACGCTGGCGGCGTGGACCATGGTGGTGAATCAGTTGATGAATCTGGATGAAGTGTTGAACAAATGAAAACCGCGCCAAACCCCGCGATGAACGCAGCGATTCGCGGGGGTACGGGCGTAAGAGCGTGTTTTACAATCGCCCATTTGCTATGACCGCCTTTGATTTCTTGACAGCCAACCTTCGGGTCATCAGGTGAATCATGCTGATATAAATCATAGTCTCGCTTGATTCGATCGTTCTTTCATGGTCTTTACTATGAC
>JACPPF010000148.1 GCA_016191165.1 Planctomycetota bacterium | reverse complement strand
CGTGATTCTGCCGCCCAAGCCGCCGAATTTCGTGTTGCCGACGGCGGGCCTGCCCTTTCAGCTCAACCCCGGCGTCACCAGCACCACCAACCCGTGCGATTTCAAGCGACCCAATTCGCCGCACAGCGGCGGCATGGTGACCAGCCTGGGCGACGGCAGCGTGCGCCTGTTGAGCAGCGGTCTGTCGTTGACCACGTTCCGCAACGCGGTCATTCCCAACGACGGCAACGTCCTGGGAGCGGATTGGTAGGCAACGTCGGATTATTCACCACCGAACACCGAGCGCGGCAGGGCCGCAACCACAGAGAAATCGAATCAGTGGAGTAGGGAAGGAATCGAGGTTGTTTAGGCTACGGTATACCAAGTGTCAGGGTTTCCCCGTTCGTGGGCTCACTAACCGCATGCCATGCAACGGCGACTCCTCCCCCCTCGTCACACCGGACGAGCGGATTTCCCGCATCCGGCGTCCCCAGATACCTTGGCCGAAGGCTCACGCAAGGAGTTGACGGTGGCCAGCTCAGATCCCCACGAAACCCAAGTCGGTGACGAGGCGATACCAGCTGGTCCCCTCCGCAGGTCGGAGGGGCCGTTGGCTCCGTCGGCGCACATGGCCGACCAAACGGTCACGCACGTAGGCGTTGATCCCTCGGAACGCTTGCCGTGGGTAGCCTTGGCCGAAGTAGTTCGCCCAGCCTCGCAGATGTCGGTTCAGGTCACGAATCAACTCGTCGATGGGTTTCCACCCAAAACGACTGCTGGTCATGTCCCGCAGCTTGGCGCGTTCCCGCGCCAAAGCCTTCGCCGACGGGCACAGGTTCAGATAACGGGTGCCGCGGCCGAAGCGGTCGCGGACGTACCGAAACGTGTAACCCAGAAAGTCCAGGCTCGCTCCTTCGTCATTGAGGTTCACCACGCGCGTTTTGTCCCGGTTGATCTTCAACCCCAACCAGTCCTCCAACAACCATTCCACGCGCGACACCAACTGCGGCCCCTGGTAGCGGGCCATGACGACGAAATCGTCGGCATAGCGTACCAAGCGGGCCTTGGCGAATTGGGCCGGGCCGTTCGACTCATGAAAACGCTTGTCGAACCAGTGCAGGTAGACATTCGCCAAGAGCGGCGAAATGACGCCGCCTTGCGGTGTGCCTTGCCCTGGCCGATGCGTCTTGGTCGAACCGTCCTCGGTCTTTTCCACCACCGGCGTTTCCAGCCACATGCGAATCAAGCGTACGACCGAACGGTCGACAATCCGCATGCCCAGACATGCCAGCAGCTTGTCGTGGGGAATCGAGTCGAAGTACCCTTGCAGGTCGGCGTCGTACACCGCCCGATAGCCGGCCGCCAAGTTGCCGTGAATCGCTTCCAATGCCTGGTGGGCCGAACGCTCCGGACGGAATCCGTAGGAACAATCCAGGAAATCCGCCTCGAAGATTGGCTCCAGGATCAGCAGCGCCGCCGTCTGCACCACGCGGTCACGGACCGTCGGGATGCCCAGCGGACGCAACTTGCCGTTGGCCTTGGGAATGTACACGCGCCGCACCGGTTGCGGCTGATACCGCTTGGTCCGCAAGTCCTCCTGAAGCTGTTTCAGGAAGCCAATGGGGCCACCTTCGGCGTCGGTGATCTCATCGATCGACCTGCCGTCGATGCCTGGCGCACCCTCGTTGCGGCACACCAGTTCCCAAGCGGTGGCGAGCGTGTCCCACCGATAGATTCGGTCGTACAACGCGTAAAACCGAAACTTCGGCTCTTGCTTCGCCTTTTGGCTCAGCTTGTGTCTCAGAAGAGAGAGGCTTTCGAGCATCCGAAAGTCATCCGTAGTGGGATCGTGATCCAAGCGGCACTCCCTTCGTCTTACACGCGCACGTATCTGGCAGGGTCCCTTCGCTCCACGGACGTTACTCCGCTTCGACGCTACTATGAACCCCGCCGACTCCCGACCCGAGCCGCACCGCCGGTTATGCATTCCCAGCGAACGTTGAGCACCAAGCTCACTCGGTCGGGCCTCCCAGGTTCCTGGTTGATCTTTCGACGCGCGCCGCCCCCAATCACCCCGGAGAGTCCGGCCGGTGCAACTGCCCGTTGCTTCCCGGCTCGATGGCAGGCTTCGCCACTTTCGGCAGGTTGGCCACTCTCGACTACGTGTAACGAGGCCGAAGCGGGTTCACGTTATTGCGGCTCACGTCTTCGCCTCACGAGGCTTCGCACGCCGGATTGCTCCGACGCACGCTCGCTCGGCTACCTGGCGAACGGGCAACTACCAAGGCAAGCTCCTTTCAGCTTGCGAGATCAACCAGGCTTGGCCTGGCGCACCGAAAACACGAATCGACGAAATCACGAAACTCGGACGAATTGTGTGATTTCGTGTTTTCGCATTTTCGTGCTTTCGTCATTCGTTTTCTCGGATTTGCGGCTCGGCCGTGATTAGCGGTTCTTGGTTATTCGTCTGCGTTGAACATGGATTCCATCCCCACGTCGCCGTTGTTGCAGGCGCTATGGAGCATCGTT
>JACPPF010000183.1 GCA_016191165.1 Planctomycetota bacterium | reverse complement strand
TCGACAATCGCCCACTGTTCGTCCGTGACATCCGTTGGGTAGACCTTGTTCATCAGCTGCCCGTCCTTGAGCTAGAGCGTTCGTGGAAGAATTCGCCCTAGAATGGTTTATGACATCTGCTACTTCCCGGATAGACTCTAAGATAGGGCCAGACCATTCGGAACCTTCCGAACGAAAGGTGCTTCGATGCGCTTCCTCGTGCTTGCTTTTCTGTTTTGCCTTTTACCGGCTTCGCCTGTTGACGCTCAGCCAGCCAAGGTATTTGTCAAAAAAGACGTCGTTTATGGACAAGTGCATGGCGCTGGCTTGCTGGCCGACGTCGCCCATCCGGAGGGCGAGGGGCCGTTCCCGGTCATCCTGTCGGTGCATGGCGGGCGCTGGGTCGCCAGCCATCGCAGCGATCCGGGTGAAGGCACCATCGATGTGAAGCAATGGGCGGGCTTTGGGTTCTTCGCCATGTCGATCGATTACCGGCTGGTGGGATGCTCGCCGCCGCCGGCTTGTTACCAGGATGTGCAATGCGCGATCCGCTGGGTTCATGCCCACAAGGACAGGTATCCGATTGACACCGAGCGGATCTTTCTGTTTGGCATGTCGGCGGGCGCACACCTGGTGTCGCTGTCGGCTACCCTTGGCGATGGACCTTTCCCGCGCACGGGAGGCTGGCAGAAACACTCCAACAAGATCCGCGGCGTCATCAGCCTTTCAGGCCCTTACGACCTTGAGAAGTTGTCTTGGGGCAAGCTCTGGAAGCCCGCCACAGGCGATCCAATGGCGGCGCGGAAACTTGCGTCCCCAATCCGGCACATCACTGCCAAGACCACGCCGATGCTGATCCTGCATTCCGACAACGACGGCTCCGTGCCGGTGCAGCAAGCAGTGGAAATGGCCGAGGCATTGAAGGCGGCCAAAGCGGTACATCGGCTTTCGATCCACAAGAAGAAGGGGCACATGCGCATTACGGTGGGCGTGATCAAGGAGACGCGGGCGTTCATCAAAGAAATCAGCGAGCGCTGAGCATCTTTTCGTGAGCAGCCGAGCGGCAATCAGGCCGGCAAAGCGGATGGCTTGCCGGGCGCCAGGAGATCCTATGAAGCAACTTTTCTTTGCTGGCCTGTTGTACTTGGCCTTGGCTCCTATCGCCGCCGCCCAAACCGAGAACTGGCCGCAGTTCCGCGGCGCGCAGGTTGACGGTCTGGGCCAAGGCGTCACGCTGCCGGATAAGTGGAGCACGATCGAGAACGTAGTCTGGAAAACGGAGTTGCCTGGGTGGGGCTGGTCGTCGCCCGTGATCTGGGACAAGCGCGTATTCGTCACCGCGGCGGTTCACGATGGCCCGCGCGACAAGATGTTTGCCGGCGGGTATCCTGGCGGATTCGTGAAGCCGACCGACGTGCATCGCTGGATGATCTTTTGCCTCGATTTCGACACGGGAAAAATCGTCTGGCAGCGCGAGGCGCACCAAGGCGCGCCGCCGCAGCCGCGCCATCCGCGCAACTCCTACGCATCCGAAACTCCCGTCACCGACGGCGAACGCGTTTACGCCTACTTCGCCGACATCGGCGTTTTCTGCTACGACTTGGCCGGCAAGCCGCTTTGGGAAAAACGCTGGGACAGCTATCGCATTCGTGGCGGCTGGGGCACCGGGATTTCTCCCGTGCTTCACCGCGATCGCCTCTTCATCGTCAACGACAATGAAAATTCGTCCTTCATGGTGGCTCTCGACAAGAAGACGGGCAAACAAATCTGGCGCGTCGAACGCGCCGAGAAAAGCAACTGGGCCACTCCTTTTATCTGGCAAAACGATTTTCGCACCGAGATCGTGACCATCGGAACCAACCGGGCCCGTTCCTATGATCTTGATGGAAAGCTGTTGTGGGAACTGGCGGGCACTTCGGGCCTGGTCAGCCAGATACCGATGTCCAAGCACGGCCTGCTGTATCTCGGCGCCGGCTACCATTACGGACCGCTCTACGCCATACGCCCGGGCGCCTCGGGCGACATCAGTCTCAAGGAGGGCGCGACCAGCAACAAATGGATCGCCTGGTCGCAGCCACGCGGGTCGAGTATTCATCCAGGCTACTTGATCAGCGGCGAACGGCTTTTTGTTCTCTTCGATGCGGGCCTCCTGGCCTGTTCCAACGCCAAGACGGGCGCCACCATTTTTCCGCGTGAACGCTTGAATACCGGCGGCGGCCGCTTCTATGCATCCCCCTGGGCCTACAACGGCAACGTTTTTCTCCTCAACGAGGACGGCACGACCTGGGTGGTCGAGGATGGGCCCAAATTCAAGCTTCTTCGCAAAAACAAACTTGACGACTTCGCCTGGGCCACGCCCGCCATTGCGCGCGGCAGCCTGTTTATTCGGACCTACACCAAATTGTATCGGCTACAGAAAAAAACCTAGCCCGAGCCGAGTGGTCCAGGCATTCCTGCCTGACCGCAGCCGCGAAACGTCAGGCTGGAAAGCCTGACCTACAGCGAACGGCCCTTGCGTCGATTCGCGTTCTTCGCTGGCGCTCACGTTCGGATGTCAGGGAGGGAATGGCATGACAAGAATCATCGCGTTGATCCTTGCACCCTTGGCCCTGCACGCCCAGGATTGGACGAGGGAATCCAAGGACCGCGCCAAACGCGCCGCCTTGCATGGCGCCTCACAAATGGTGCGAGGCGACAGCGGCAAGTGGAACGATCACGCGATCCTACAGCACGCGCCGCCGATTGGAAAAAAGCCCGCCAAGTTGTCGCTTGACGCCTGGGCCGATCTACTTCTAAAGAAACAGGTCGATGTGGCCAGCAAGGACGAGAGCTGGCTCATCTTTCGTACTGCCCAGCTCGACGATAACGATCGCGTGTGGGTCGAACGCATCGAGCGGCGGGGTCAACAAATCACCGTAATCGCTAAACAGGCGAAGTGGCAAGGCAAGTACTTCCGCAACTTCACCTATTATCAGGTCCTTGGTCTGAATTTGGGTAAATTGGAGCCCGGCAAGTACGACGTGAAGTGTATCACGCAGTCGCTGGTATTCACGAAATTCGATGGCGACGGCAAGGCGCAGCCTATCAACTGGCCCAAGGACGAACGTCCCGCCGCCAGGAAATCGACCGAGCTTCGCCTCACGTTCTCGGTGGCCCAGTAGCCGGTCACCCATCCGACGATAGCGGCTTCCATCGGCTGCGCGTCCGGCCAACCAGCTTGCAATGGTCCCGCGAAATGTGAAATCACAGAGCACGCGGCGCGCGCAAGTGCGCACTTGCTTGCGCCGCGTGCTCACAGCCTACACCGAGGGTTGCACTCCACGCGCAGTGGTTGGTAGGGTCGCATCGCAATCCCGCCACCGCCAGGTGGCTCCGCTCGACGTCGCGGGGGACAAATGAGGGTGGTCCGATTAAGATAGCCCTGGCCGCGGCCTCTAGTTTACTTGGGTCTCTGAGCAAAAAAGCCATGCCAACCGAATTTGCCTCGTTAGTTGAAACTACCGATAAGAGTATTTACGAACTACGCACGCACGGAGCCGGCCCGGCGGGCAGCCTGCCACTTACGGCGGAGATGCTGCGCGAGGCGCCGTCGGGCGACATTTTTGGACTGACGCAAGACGTCGGCATGGGCTGGAAGCCCGACGATCTCACCGGGCAGGAATTCCTGATCCTCAGCACGCAGGGCGGCATCCGGGCGCCAGACGGTTCACCAATTGCGCTCGGCTATCATACCGGGCACTGGGAGGTCGGGTTGCTCATGAAGGCGGCCGCGGAAGAGCTGCGCAAGCTGCGCGCGGTGCCGTTCGCGGGCTTCGTCACCGATCCGTGCGACGGCCGAACGCAGGGCACGGTCGGCATGATGGATAGCTTGCCTTACCGCAACGATGCTGCCATGGTGCTGCGCCGGCTGATCCGCTCGCTGCCGACGCGCAAGGGCGTGCTCGGCGTGGCGACTTGCGACAAGGGGTTGCCGGCGATGATGATGGCCCTGGCGGGGATGCGCGATCTGCCGTGCGTTCTTGTCCCCGGCGGCGTGACGCTGCCGCCGACTGAAGGCGAAGACGCGGGCAAGGTGCAGTCGATCGGCGCTCGTTTCTCGCATGGCGAACTGACGCTGGAGCAGGCGGCGGAGCTCGGTTGCCGGGCGTGCGGCAGTCCGGGCGGTGGGTGCCAGTTTCTCGGCACGGCGGCGACCTCGCAGGTCGTCGCGGAGGCGCTTGGGCTTTGTTTGCCGCATTCCGCACTTGCGCCCTCAGGCCAGCCGATCTGGCTGGACATGGCGCGTCGTTCGGCGCGGGCGCTCGTCGAGTTGACCCGGCGAAAAATTCCGACGGGGAAAATCCTTACCGATGCCGCCTTCAAAAACGCGATGGCCGTTCACGCGGCCTTCGGCGGGTCCACGAATCTGCTTCTGCATACGCCGGCGGTCGCTTACTGCGCGGGGCGGCGCCGACCCACCGTGGAAGACTGGCACGAGATCAACCTCAAGGTTCCACGTCTCGTTGATGCTCTCCCAAACGGCCCGGTCGGCCACCCGACCGTACGCGTCTTCCTGGCCGGTGGCGTGCCCGAAGTGATGCTGCACCTGCGCCGGCTTGGCCTTATCGACGAAACCGTGCTGACCGCGACCGGCGAATCGCTGGGCCGCACGCTCGACTGGTGGGAAAAATCCGAACGCCGCACAATCTTGCGCGAAACCTTGCACAGGCAAGACCGCATCGATCCCGATGACGTCATCATGTCGCCAGAGCGGGCGCGCGAACGGGGGCTCACCTCGACGGTAACGTTCCCGCGCGGCAACCTCGCGCCGGAGGGGTCCGTCATCAAAAGCACCGCCATCGATCCGAGCGTTGTTGACGCGGATGGCGTCTATCGGAAGATTGGGCCCGCCCGCGTATTCTTGACGGAGCGAGCGGCCATTCACGCCATCAAGAGCACGGGCGAGGATCGCCTGAAACCTGGCGACGTCCTCGTGTTGATCTGCCGAGGGCCGATGGGCGCCGGCATGGAAGAGATTTACCAGATCACTTCGGCCCTCAAGCACCTTAGCTTCGGCAAACAGATTGCGGTTCTGACCGACGCCCGCTTCTCCGGCGTCTCAACGGGCGCCTGCATTGGGCACATCGGCCCCGAGGCGCTCGCGGGCGGGCCGATCGGCAAGGTGCGCGACGGCGACCGCATTCAGATCATCATCGATCGCAATCGCCTCGAAGGATCGATCGACCTGATTGGCGACGCTACGTCCCCTCTCCCTCCAAGAGAAGGGTCGGCGGTGAGGGATGGCGCACGCATTTTGGCCGAGCGTTCTTTGCGCGACGACCTCGCGCCCGACCCGGCGCTTCCTGATGACACGCGCCTGTGGGCGGCTCTGCAACATGCCGGCGGCGGCACCTGGGGCGGCTGCGTTTATGACGTGGACGCGATTGTGGATCGGCTGCGAAAAGGATAGAGTAACTGCACGTTCCGAATCGGATGTTTTCAACCTGACGGGGACTGGCGAATGATTGCCACAAAAATCGAAACCACGGTGCAAGACGACGGCGAACTTCACCTCACCCAATTGCCTTGCCGTAAGGGGGATCGCGTGGAGGCGATCGTCCTCATTCTGACGGAAAGCGCAGATTTGGCGGAAGAGGAACGCAAACGCGAAGAAGCCCGCAGACGTTTTCAGGAACGTGCCGACGCCTCCACATTCTGCTCGACGGGCCCTTATCCATCGCGTGATGAATTGCATGAACGTCCTTGACACCAATATCTGGATCTACCGCCACGATACGCGCGACCCGAAGAAGCAACTCGCGGCGAAGAATCTCCTATCGATCCTTGGGCCGCTTGCTCTTCCGTGGCAGGTGGGTTGCGAGTTCATCGCCGCCAGCCGAAAGCTTGCGCCAATCGGGTTTGACGAAGCGACGGCCTGGAACGCGCTCGCCGACATGCAACTCATGTCGGTCGTCGTACTGATGCCAGTTCCTCAACTCTGGCAAGAAGCGCGGTTGCTGCAAGCCAGGCATATGCTCTCGTTCTGGGACGCCCTAATGGTCGCCGCTTGTATTCTTGGCGGCGTCAACGTCCTATACACTGAAGACATGGGCGCCCCTCGGCAGATTGATTCCTTGGCCCTGGTCAATCCGTTCCTGGCTGGGCCAAATTCTTGATGGACCGACGTGAAACCTAAACCCCGCAGCACTCCCGCCGGCGAACATCGCCCGGTGCTGCTCCGCGAAATCCTGGACCTGTTCGATCTCCGGCCCGGCATGACGGTCGTCGATTGCACCGTCGGCTGGGCGGGACACAGTGCTGAATTCCTCACGCGCATCGGACCGACCGGAATGCTCGTCGGCCTGGACATGGACGCCGAGAATCTGCCCAAGGCGCGCGCACGGCTCGATGCGGTCGGTCATCCGTTTCACCTGCATCACATGAACTTCGCGGGCCTGCAACAGGTTCTCGCCGCGCACGGACTGGATCAGGTCGATGCCATTCTGGCCGACCTCGGTATGTCGTCGATGCAAGTCGATGATCCGGCCCGCGGCTTCTCGTATTCGCGCGACGGCGCGCTCGACATGCGCATGGATCGCTCGCGCGGGCAAACCGCGGCCCAGTATCTCGCCACCGTTGCCGAGGGCGAGCTGACGCAGGTATTGCAACAGGGGGATGAACCCCATGCCCGAAAAATCGCCGCGGCCATCGTGAACGCGCGCACCAAAACTCCGATTGCCACGACCAGGGAGCTGGCCGGCCTAATCCAGGAAACTACCGAACAGTTGAACTGGCGGCTACGCCCGGCGCCGGGAAAATGGACAACGCACCCGGCCGCGCGAACCTTCCAGGCCTTGCGTATCCTGGTCAATCGTGAGCTGGCCAGTCTGGAACACCTGCTGCGGCTCGCGCCGACCTGTCTGGCGCCCGGCGGCGCCGTTGCCATCATCAGCTTCCACAGCGGCGAGGACCGCCTGGCGAAGTCAGCCTTTCGCGCCGGACGAGAGGCAGGTGCATATCAGGCCACCTCGGACGATCCGATCCGCGCTTCATGGTCGGAACGGCAGGAAAACCCGCGTTCTCGGTCGGCCAAGCTTCGGTGGGCTCGAAAGTCGGCAACCGAGGCAAAGCTTCAGGCGGGGCGTTGATTTCGTCGCCTTCAGGCCTTCTGAGTCAGCAAGCCCGGGCGGGCAAATTGGATTCCACCAGGAAGTCAATTCAAGGATTGGCTTTTTTCTGGATTTTGAGGTAGGGTTAAATTAGTGAAAAGTGGAATTTGTTCCCTTTTTTGATGGAGCCAGTTTTCACGGTGATTCGATACAAATGTTCTCTTCTGGTGGTGGATGATGAGCCGTCCATCCTGGATACTTTGAAGATCTTCCTTGGTTCTGAGTTCGACGTCTTGACGGCCGACTGCGCTGATTCCGCGCAAAAACATTTTGCCTCTCGCGAGATTGACATCGTTCTCACGGACCAGAAAATGCCCAGGGTCAGCGGCGGGCAGCTTCTGGAGTGGGTCAAGGAGCACTCGCCAAAGACGATTCGGCTGATGATGACGGGGTTCGCCGAACTTGAAGAGACCATCAACGCGATCAACAAGAGCCAGGTCTTCCGTTTCATCCTGAAACCGTGGAATTCTGATCATCTCCTCGAAGCCTTGCGGACGGCCGCCAAGACGTTCGTCCTGGAACGAAGCCACGAGCAGCTGCTGGATGAGCTACGCCAGCTGAACGATCGGCTTCGCGAAATGAATCTGGAACTGGAAAACCGGGTGGCCGAGCGCACCAGGGCCCTTGAGGAAGCGTATCACGACCTCGAACACAAAAACAAGATGCTGGAGAAGCTCGCCCTCACCGATCCTTTGACCAACCTGCCGAACCGCCGGGCCATGGATCGCCTGGCCGAGCGCGAAATGCGCCGCCGCGAGCGTTTTGCCGGCGCCCTGGCCATCGCCATTATCGACGTCGATCATTTCAAGCAGATCAACGACAAGCACCTCCTGCCCGGCGGGGACAAAGTACTCATTGATTTGGCCCGTTGCCTGAGTCACTCGGTGCGCACGGTTGATTTTCTGGGTCGCATCGGCGGCGAGGAGTTCATGGTGATTGCGCCGGAGACCGATCTGGAGGGAGCGGTCGTCCTGGCTGAACGCATTCGCTCCACCGTGGAGAAGACGCAGTTCACTTACAAGGCCGACGTGGTGGATGTCCGCGTCAGTATTGGCTTCGCCATCGCGCCGGCGGGGATTGAGACCGATTTCGAGACCATCAAGGACCTCGCCGCCGCCGCACTTTCCGAGGCCAAGAAAACGGGGCGCAACAAGTGCGTATTTCGAATCGTCCCCAAACTCCCTTTTGAGCGAGCCGGCTAGACGCCGGCCATCCGAACCCGAGGCACGGTCTTCGCTCACGCTTCAGGCTCGGCCTTGTCCACTTGCGCCAGCACTTCTTCAATTTGCCCTACCACGAACTTGAGCGAGATCGCCGCCATCTGGAAATTGGTGTGGTCCGAAACGCGCTGATAGTTTGCCGCGAAGAACTCGGCCTGCGTGCGAAGTTTCGCCAGCTTGCCCTTCGCTCGCCGCAAGTACTCCGCCGCGTCGCCGCGCTGAAAGCTCGGTTCCACGGCGCGAAGATAATCGTAGATCATGCGGTGGACGTCGAGCATCTCGTCGTCCTCCTGCACTTCCTCCGCATGTTTCAAAAACTGGCGAACCATCCACGCATGGGACGTGAGCAAGTTGATGCGCTGCATGGCGGCTTCTGGGGTCATTTGATTTCCCGACGCCCGCGGCCGAGAGGCTGCGGGATGATGTCGCAGCATCCCGCAGCCTCTCGGCCGCGGGCGTAGTTACTACGGTAAATTCTTGATATTCCCTTCAATCGCCGCGATCTGTTTCTGCAAATCGGCAATCGACGCGCGCTGCTGCTCGACAATCTCCGCCGGCGCATTCTTGACAAAGTTCGCGTTGCCGAGCTTCGCCTCCGCGCCTTGCAACGACTTGCGTTTTTCCACGAGCTGCTTCTCCAGGCGTTTGATCTCCGCGACCGGATCGATCAGGCCCTTGAGCGACACGTACACCTCGAACTCCGGCGTCACGTGACTCGCGGGTTGCGGCGGTTTGGTGACGGCGGGGCCGCATTCCAGGTTGCCAATGCCCGCGAGCTGTTTGATAAACGGGGTCAGGGTCTGGAAATCGCCCGCCACCGCATCCTGGCAGCGGACGAACGCGTCGAGCGGCGTCTTCGGCTCGATGTTGTAGCGATTGCGAACCTCGCGCACCGATCGTACTAGCTCCTGCATCCGTGCGATGCTCGTCTCCATTTTCGCATCGCGCCAGTCCGCCGGAAACTCCGGCCATGCTGCGATCATCACGCTCTCGGTCGCCGGGTCGGGCTTGGGCAAGCCACGCTCGAACGCGACTTCGTTGAGCGCGCTCCAGACTGACTCGGCCACGAACGGCATGATGGGGTGAATAAGGCGCACGATTGCATCGAGTACGCCGACGAGGACGCGCTGCACCGTCTTTCTCCCCTCTCCCTCTTGGAGAGGGGCCGGGGGTGAGGGCTGCCCCCCGGGAATCGCTGCGCTCATCCCGGGGCTTGGGGATTCTTTCAAACGGCCTTTCGACATCTCCAGATACCAGTCGCAAAATTCCGACCACACAAAGTCATACAGCGTCCGGGCCACGTCGCTGAAGCGATATCCCTCAAGCTGCTCGGTCACGTCCTTCGTCGCCGACGCGAGCCGGCTTAATATCCAGCGATCCTCCAAAGCCAGCATACCCCCCCCCCCTTGATGGGGGAGGGGTGGGGTGGGGGTGATCGCGTGCGGCGTGTAGCCCTCCAAATTCATCAATATGAAACGAGCCGCGTTCCAGATTTTGTTCGCGAAGTTTCGGCCAATCTCGAACCGCTCCGACGCCTGCTTGGCCGTCTTGAGGTCCGGATCATCGCTCGGCCACGGCCCCCCGGGACGAAACGGCTGCTTGCAATTGGGGCACGCGAGCTTCTTCGTTCGCATGTACATGTGCTCTTGCTTCACCGGCACCAGCGTATCGCAATGCGGGCAGACGTTCGCGACGGGGAGCCGGGCGTCCTGCGTCTCGGTGGAGATTTGCATGACGAGGAAGCGCAGCGCATCGGCCCCGTAGCGGTCGATGATGTCGAGCGGATCGACGCCGTTGCCCTTGGACTTCGACATCGTCTCGCCGAAGCCGTCCATCAGCTTCACGGTGATATAGACCTGATGGAACGGCACGTTGCCAAGGTTGTACAACCCCGCGATCACCATGCGCGCCACCCAGAGCGTAATGATATCGCGGCTCGTCACCAGCACGCTGGTCGGGTAGTAGAACTCCAGCTCCGGCGTCTTCTCCGGCCACCCGAGCGTCGAGTGCGGCCAGAGCATGGAGCTAAACCAGGTGTCGAGCACGTCTGGGTCTTGGGTGAAACCGGCATCGTTCAACTGATTTTCAATGATGTCATTGCCCGGTGCGACGCAGTAGTACAATTCCAGATATCCGTCTTCAGTCGCTCTGATGTTCAAAGACAGCCTATCTTGGAATTCTGACTTGATTTTCGTTCCTGGCAAATCGGGCTTACCGGTGTCCCCAAATGGGATTGCAGAAAATCCGACCGAGGGGTCTTTATCGATGGCGCTTTGCATGGTGACGCGCTTCGTCCACACCGGAATGCGATGCCCCCACCAGAGTTGGCGGCTGATGCACCAGTCGCGTTTTTCGGCGAGCCAATCGAGGTACGAATTCTTGTAGCGCTCCGGGAAGAACGTAACCTGGCCGTTCTCGACGGCTTCCATCGCCATGCGCGCCAATCCAGCGTTTGGCGAGCCTCCGGCGTTAGCCGGGGGTGATTCGCCCTCCACCCCCGGCTCACGCCGAGGGCTCGGCTCGAGGTCACCCATCTTCACGAACCACTGATCGCTCAGGTACGGCTCAATCGGCGTCTTCGAGCGGTCGCTGTACTTCAGTGGGATCACGCGGTCTTCTTTGCCTTCGAACAGGCCCAGCGCCGCCATGTCGGCGACCACGGCTTCACGCGCCTTGTATCGATCGAGCCCCTGGTACTTGCCGCCATTTTCGTTGATGGTGCCGTCGGGATTGAGGATGTTGATGATGCCGATGTGCGGGTTGCGCTGGTAGCATGCGTAATCGTTCGGATCGTGCGCGGGCGTCACCTTCACGCAGCCGGTGCCGAGCGTCGGGTCGGCGAGCAAGCCGTCGGCGATGATCGGGATATCGCGGTTCACGAGCGGAATGTGCACGCTCTTGCCGATGAGGTGCTTGTAGCGCTCGTCGGACGGATGCACGCAGATGGCTGTGTCGCCGAGCATGGTTTCGGGGCGGGTGGTGGAGAAGCGGATGTAATCTGATTCCCCGAGCCGGGGGCGTGAGCCCCCGGTGGGCGCGCCCGAGTTCTGGTTCGTTTCACCGGGGGTTGACACCCCCGGCTCAGCAGACGTCACCGGATACTTGAACGTCCAGAAGCCGCCCCTCGTGTCCTCGGTGTAGGTTTCATCGTCGGCCACGCTCGTTTGCAGGTGGGCGTCCCAGTTGACTAATCGCTTGCCGCGGAAGATCAGGCCGTCCTTGAACATCTTGAAGAAGGTCTCGCGCACGGCCCGCACGCAGATCGGATCGAGCGTGAAGCGGGTGCGTTCCCAGTCGCATGAACAACCGAGCTGGCGAAGCTGGCCCAGGATGCGGGCCTCGTACTTGTCTTTCCACTCCCAGATACGTTTCACCAGTTCGTCGCGGCCGATGTCGTGGCGTGACTTTTTCTCTTGCTGCATGATGAGGCGTTCGACCACGGCTTGCGTGGCGATGCCGGCGTGATCGGTGCCGGGGATCCACAGGGCGTTGAAGCCTTGCATGCGGCGCCAGCGGATGAGCACGTCTTGCAGCGTGTTGTTGAGGGCGTGCCCCATGTGCAGGGCGCCAGTCACGTTAGGCGGCGGGATGACGATGGTGAACGGCTGCCGCGAATCGGGCTTGGAGTGGAAGTAGCCCTGATCGTTCCAGAATTTGAGCCACTTCTCCTGGGCTTCCTGCGGGTTGTAGGCTTTGGCGAGTTCCATGTTGAATAGGGGTTAGGGGTTGGGGGTCAGGGGTTAGGTTTTGGGATCGGGATAAGAGTTGGCCGGGTGGGATTTGCGAACCCCTAACCCCCAACCCCTAATCCCTACTCCTCATCCTTGAACAATTTGTACTCAAAGCTGTCGGCCAACGCCAGCCAGCTTGCTTCGATGATGTTTTCGCTGACGCCGACGGTGCCCCACACGTGGGTGTGATCGCGTGACTCGATGACGACGCGCACCCGCGCCGCAGTTCCGGCGCGGGCGTTGACGACGCGCACCTTGTAATCGACAAGCTGCATTTCCGCCAGGCGCGGGTACGTTTGCTGCAACGCCTTGCGCAGCGCGGCGTCAAGGGCGTTGACGGGGCCGTCCCCCTCGGCGACGGTATGTTGCACGAGGTCGCCGATGCGCACCTTGACAGTTGCTTCCGTCGTCAGCACACGTTCGTTAGCCGGACGCGCAAGCGACGGATCGGCCTGTCCGTCGCTTGCGCGTCCGGCGAACGGCAGGCCGGTCTCCACATTCACGCGATACGCCAAGCGCTCGAACTTCGGGCGATAGACGCCGAGCGCCTTTTTGGCAAGCAGGTCAAACGACGCCTCCGCGGCTTCAAATTCGTAGCCCTGGTTTTCGAGGTCCTGCACCGTGTCGCGCAGCTTGATGTTGAATTCCCTGTTGTTCTCAATCGCATACTTCGCGGTCTTGGTCAAGATGTTCGCCTGGCCGGACAATTCACTAATCAGAATGCGGCGTTCGTTGCCGACAAGGGTCGGGTCAATGTGCTCATAGCTTGCGGAAACGCGCGCGACGGCATGCGCATGCATGCCGCCCTTGTGGGCGAAGGCGCTTGTGCCAACGAACGGCTGGCCGTTGCGGAAGTTCATGTTCGCGATCTCGTAGACATAACGGGACAACTCCGTCAGGTGCTGCAAACTGCCAGGCTTTAGCATGTCGTAGCCGCGTTTGAGTGCGAGATTGGCAATGATCGCCACCAAATCCGCGTTGCCGCAGCGCTCGCCGATGCCGTTGATCGTGCCCTGCACTTGCACGGCGCCCTGGTAAATCGCGGCGAGCGAGTTGGCGGTGGCGACGTCGCTATCGTTATGACAATGGATGCCCAGATCAACGCCAGGCAATGCGGATTTCACCTTGGCAACGCACTCGGCGACGTCCTCAGGCAACGTGCCGCCGTTGGTGTCGCACAGGACCACCATGCTGGCGCCACCGCTGAGGGCAGCCAGCAAAGTCTTGATGGCGTAATCGGCGTTGGCCTTGAAGCCGTCGAAAAAATGCTCGGCATCGTAGATCACCTCGTCCACGTGCGGCTGCGATTTGCAGTGACGCACGGAGTCGGCGATCATGTTCAGGTTTTCGTCGAGCGTGGCCCCGAGCACGTCGGTCACGTGCATGTCCCACGTCTTGCCGACGATCGTGATGACGGCTGCCTGCGAATCGACCAGAGCCTTCAAGCACGTGTCGGTAGCCGGATCGCAGTTCTTGCGGCGCGTCATGCCGAAGGCAACGACCCTGGCGTGTTTCAATGGCAGCTTGCGAACTTCCTGAAAGTACTCGAAATCTTTTGGGTTAGAGAGCGGATAGCCGCCCTCGATGTAATCGACGCCGAACTCGTCAAGGCGGCGCGTGATGAGCAGCTTGTCTTGCAGGGAGAAGTTGATGCCTTCCCCCTGGCTGCCGTCGCGCAAGGTTGTGTCGTAGATTTGGATGCGTTTCATGGAGCCTTACCAGCCCCACGCGCAAGCGTGGGGTTTTGGGTGAGCGGAAAATTCCCCACACTTGCGCGTGGGGCTGGTCGAAACAAAAAAACCCCGAAGACCATTCTCCGGGGTTTGCTCGCTTGCGCCAATGGACGCCGATTCAGCCCCGAAGTGATTCACCTGTTACTACGCCGACGCGCACTCCCTGCGCTGCGTAAATGGCGATCAGGTTTGGGACTATTTGTGGCATGGAGAAATCATACGGCGAATCACGCGGCATGTCAATCAGGAGAGCCTTTTCGCCAGCATGGTTCGCGCTTCCTCGAAAATTCCGCACAGCCGCTCACGCTGGGCCGATGTGTCGCAACGGGCTTGTTCTTTCGCCCAGCGGAGCATGGCATCGAGATCGTTGAGGGCCAGGTTGACGCGGCGCGGCTCCGCCCATCCGAGCGGGTCGGCGCCCTGAAACGGGATTGCCGAGGTGTGCGCAAACACATTCGTTTCGTCGTCACGAACTCCCACGCAGCGGGCCGCGACCCAGCCGCTCTCCCTGGCGATCAGCTCATGTTCAAGGACCGCCACGCAGGGAGAATCGGCAGGTGGATGGACCTCCGCTACCACGCTTCCGTTCCACAGCAATTCGACGCATGAAATCCTATTCGAGTGCTTCGCTTCCACGCGCACCTTGCGGGGCTGCGACGCCGTCGGCCGCGCCGGCGCCGTCGATGGGACCTCGCCGTCAATCGTAAAGTGCAGCATCGGCCCGGTGCTAATGAACGTGCGTCCTGCGCGGACGGCTTCGATCCAGGCCGCGTAGCCGAATTCGTTTCCTGGAGTCCCGTGGGCATAGGTGCGCATCGATCCGAGCACCTGAGCGTTGGTCCCCTTGCGGCTCCCGCCAACGAGAGGGACGGCAAGGCCGCAGGAGTACAGCGCAAAATAGAAAGCGATTTCGCTTGATTCCCGCACGTCAAAGGCATCGAATTTGCCGAGGATCAGGTCCGCCAGCGGTTCGCCCGGCCCTAAAGCCAAAGTTCGATGAGGTCCGGTCCAGACCACGAGCCCGTTCTTGCGATGACACTGGTCACACCAGTCGGCCAGCGCGAAGTTATCCCCGCGATCAAGTCCCAGTGTCAAGGGATACACGGGACGATGACAATGCAGAAGGGCAAGGTTGCCGTGCCAATGATGAACATTGAGCGTGTTGACCGCCACTCCACAACCCGGCCCCTGGCGTGCGAATTGCTGGCCACTAAACGACAGGATGTTCGGAATCGCCGGGTGCCAGTTTCCATTCTTGTCGGCAAGATATCTCTCATCCGCCAACAGGTTGACAACGGCCACATCCTCGGCCTGCCCCTCCAGGAGCGCTGCATCGGGGGATAACATATGTACGGTCGTGTCGCCGGAATACCAGCCTTCCTTGCGCAGGTCGCACCAGCGTTCCATGGTGAAGCGCAGGGCCATCTTGCCGGGCAAGAGCGTGATGGTCTCGTCAAGCGGCTTGTATTCGAATCCCTTGGTGATTTCGATTTGCAGTTGACCGGGCGGGAGCAGGATTTCGCAGGCGCCGTCGATGTAGCACCACTTTTTCGCCCCGATCAGCACGTTGCCGCCGACGTCTTGATTGGCGCCGGTGGCGAATTCGGTCAGTCGGCCATAGGGGGCGTAGTAGGTTCCATCGGCATCGGTGATGCGCAAGCGCACGGGCGTGGGTTTGCCCGTTTCGGCGTCGTTGACGCGCAGGTGGACTTGCTGCATGGGTGTCGTGCCCAAGCCCCGCCATGAGCGCAGCGATTGGCGGGGGTCGTCCGCGCGAGAACCCCCGCCAATCGCTGCGCTCAGGGCGGGGCTTGGAATCAAAACACCTTCCCGAGCACCTCGGCCAACTTACGAATCTGGGCCATCACTTCCGCGTACTTGGGGGGCAACAGAGCTTGCGGGCCGTCCGAGAGCGCCTTCTCGGGGCAACTGTGGACTTCGATATGAACGCCGTCCGCCCCGGCCGCGATCGATGCCAACGCCATGGGCGGAATCAGGTCGGTCCGGCCTGTCGCATGGCTCGGATCGACGATGATGGGCAAATGGCTCTGGCCTTGAACGTTTGGCACGGCGCTCATGTCGAGCATGTTCCGCGTCGAATCCTCGAAGGAACGGACACCGCGCTCGCACAAGACCACATTCGGGTTTCCCTCGGAAAGCACATACTCCGCGGACATCAGGAGATCCTTCACGGTCGCGCTCATGCCGCGTTTCATCAGGACCGGTTTTTTGGTCTGGCCGATCTCTTTCAGAAGATCGAAATTTTGCATGTTGCGCGCGCCGATCTGGAACATGTCGGCATATTTCTCAACGAGCGGAATCTGGCGCGGATCCATTACCTCGGTGACGGTGGGCATGTCATGCTTTTGGCCCACGTCCTGCAGGAATTTGAGGCCGTCCTCGCCCAGTCCCTGGAAACTGTAGGGACTGGTCCGCGGCTTGAATGCGCCGCCGCGGAGGATGTTGGCGCCGGCCTTCTTGACCGCGCCGGCGATCTCGTCGAGTATCCAGACGCTTTCGATCGCGCACGGCCCGGCGATCATGCCGAGATGACCGCCCCCTATCTTCACCTTGCCGACGTTGACGACGGTGTCCGCCTTGTGAAACTCCCGGCTTGCCATCTTGAACGGCTTCATGATTGGCAGCACCTGCTCCACGCCGGCGATGGCTTGGAGCGGTTGGGCCTGCATCTTGCTCTCATCGCCGATGACGCCAATGATCGTGCGATGTTCGCCGGTGGAGACGTGCGGTTTAAGTCCGAGGTCCTGGATTCGCTCGATGACGTGGTCGATCTCGGCCGGGGTGGAATCGGGTTTGAGAACGATGATCATGGGAAGAGCCCTTGGGGGCGTAGGGATGCGATCCGAAGGGAACGCGAACCGCGTCAAGGCCTGCGGCTTGCGGTTTGCGCTCCCATTCGGGTCGAGGCCAAACGAGACGGGGCTAACTCACGGTCGCAATCGGAAACGACCCCAGCACCACCAGCTGCTCGCAGTGCTTTTCCAAAGCCTGGAGTGCCCGTTTTACTTTGGGGTCCTCGATGTGCCCCTCGAAATCGACGAAGAACATGTACTCGAGCTGATCGCTCTCCGTCTTCGCGGGGAAGGACTCGATCCAGGTCAGGTTCAGCTTGTTGTTCTTGAAAACGTCGAGGGCATCCACCAGAGAGCCGGGGTGGTGCGGGACCTTGAACATCAAGGCCGTCTTGTCGGTTCCGGATCGGGAGGCCTCGTTTTGGCCAATGATGGCAAAGCGAGTCTCGTTGTGCGGATAGTCCTCGATATCGCTGAACAGGATGCGCAGGCCGTATTTCACCGCTGCCTGCCGGCTGGCGACTGCCGCGGCGCCGGGCTCCTGTTGCGCCAACTGGGCTGCGACCGCGGTGCTGGATACGTCCTTCAGGTCTGCGAAGGGCAGGTTCTTGCCCAGCCAGTTGCGGCACTGGGCCAGCGCCTGGGGTTTCGAATACACGCGGCGAATCTGCTCCTGATCACAATTGGCCAGCAGATTGTGGTGGATGCGCAGTCTCACCTCGGCACAAATCTTCAAGTGCGGCAAGCGCATGAACATTTCCAGAGTGTCCGAGACGCCGCCGTCGGTCGAGTTCTCCAGGGGCACGACGCCAAAATCGACGTGGCTGCGATTGACTTCCTCAAACACCGACATAATGCTCCCGACGCGCATATATTCGACCGCGTGGCCAAACCGCTCGACAGCGGCGAGATGGCTATAGCTGTATTCAGGGCCAAGGTATGCGACCTTGATGATTTTTTGCAAGGCGCGCGACCCGCTGATGATCTCCCGGAACACAGCGCGGATCGTGACCTCGTCGAGCGGTCCCTTGCTGGCGTCCAGGACATTGCGCAGCACTTCTTCCTCGCGAACGGGGTTGAACACCTCCGAACTGCTCTCGCTTTTGAGCTTGCCAATCTCGCCTGCGGCGGCGGCGCGTTCGTTGACGAGCTTCAAGATTTGCAAATCGAGCTTGTCGATGGCGGTTCGCAACGATTTGAGCTGTGCCAACGTCTTCGCCGATACGGTGGATTCGCTTTCAGGTTTGCGCGCCATGGAAAAGGATCTCGTGGAGGAACGGCAATGCGCGGATTTCGTCTCAATTTAGGTCTCCGACAAAGCGGCGTCAACAAGGAAACCCCTATTACATCAAGGTTTTGGGCTTATTTTTACAAATTACCCCCTATTAGCTCGCCAGCGGCCGCGTCGTGTGCCATTTCGGATGCCATTTTGACAGTCTGGTGCATGGCATCCAGGCCACGCCGTTGGGGAACTATCACTAAAAAAGTTCTTAACCCATTGTTTTATAACAGGTTAAACCAAGTTTGCCTCCGCCAACGTGCCCGGCACACTTCTTGCTCAGAGTTTTTGGCAAAAAGCGAAGAAATTTGTACTGGGGCTCCAATCTATCTGAATCGGATAACCGGCAGAGCAAAGTCCCAGGGAAGTCCTAATATTATGGTCGTTGGCTCAAGCCCACCCATGTCCCAACCAACCGGCGAAAACTCCGGAAAGGATCGCGAAAATGGCTGAAGAAAAAATCATCGGCATCGACCTGGGCACCACCAACTCCGTCGTGGCAATCATGGAAGGCGGCGAGGTGAAAGTCATCGCCAATCAGGAGGGGCTCCGCCTGACGCCCAGCATTGTCGCGTTCACGGACAAGGGCGAACGGCTCGTGGGTGATCCCGCCAAACGCCAGGCCGTCACAAACTCGCGCCGCACCGTCTATTCGATCAAGCGCTTCATGGGACGCCGGCATACCGAGGTGCAATCCGAGGAAAAGCTCGTTCCCTACAAGATCGTCGGCGGCGCCAACGAACTCGTCAAGGTCGATATCGACGGCAAAGCCTATACGCCTCCCGAGATCTCCGCTCTGGTCCTGCGCAAGTTGAAAGAAGCGGCCGAGGCGTACCTTGGCTACACCGTTCGCAAGGCGGTCATCACGGTCCCGGCTTATTTCAACGACGCCCAGCGGCAGGCAACGATCGACGCCGCCCAGATCGCGGGCTTTGACAGCGAATGGGAAATCGAGGATCCCAAGTCGGGCAAAAAAGAAAAGCAGCGCATGCGCATCCTTAACGAGCCGACCGCGGCCTCGCTGGCGTATGGGCTCGACAAAAAGAAGGACGAGAAGATCGCCGTCTTCGATCTCGGCGGCGGCACGTTCGACATCTCCATCCTCGAAGTCGGCGACGGGGTATTTGAGGTGCAAGCCACCAACGGCGACACCCATCTGGGCGGCGACGACTTCGACCAGGTGCTGATCGACTTCGTTGCGTCCGAGTTTCAGAAGGACAACGGCATCGACCTTCGCAAGGACCCGATGGCCCTGCAACGCCTCAAGGAAGCATGCGAACAGGCCAAAAAGGATCTGTCGCAGCAGACGCAGACCGACATCAACCTGCCGTTCATCACCGCGGACGCCTCCGGCGCCAAGCACTTGCAGAAAACCATCACGCGCTCGCAGTTCGAGCAACTCGTCTCGCACCTGATCGAACGCTGCAAGGGCCCCGTCCTGCAGGCGCTCAAGGATGCCAAGATGAAGCCGAGCGATATCGACGAGGTGGTCCTCGTCGGCGGCATGACGCGCATGCCGCGCGTTCAGCAACTCGTGAAGGAAGTTTTCGGCAAGGAGGGTCACAAGGGCGTCAACCCCGATGAGGTCGTCGCGATCGGCGCCGCCATTCAAGGCGCGCAGATCTTGCTCGGCAGCCTGTCAAACGTCGTCCTGCTCGACGTGACGCCGCTGTCGTTGGGCATCGAGACTCTGGGCGGCGTGTTCACGAAACTCGTCGAGCGCAACACGACCATTCCGACGACCAAGAAGGAAATCTTTTCCACCGCTGATGACAATCAGCGCGCCGTCACCGTCAAGGTCTATCAGGGCGAACGCGCGATGGCCGCGGACAATCGGTTGCTCGCACAGTTTGACCTGGTGGATATCGAATCGGCGCCGCGTGGCATGCCGAAAATCGAGGTGTCATTCGACATCGACAAGAACGGCATCCTGAACGTCACCGCGCGCGACCAGAAGACCGGCAAGGAGGTCAACCGCAAGATCGAGCAATCGAGCGGGCTCAACAGCGACGAAGTCGAGAAGATGCGCCGCGATGCCGAGAAGTTTGCCGATGAGGACAAGAAGAAAAAGGAGCTGGCGGACGCCAAGAACGAAGCGGACGCCGCCGTCTGGCAGGTCGAGAAGGCGATCCAAGAGGCGGGCGACAAGTTGTCCGAGGGCGACAAGGCGCCCGTGCTGGCGGCGGTCGAAAAGGTCAAGCAGGCCAAGGACGGGCACGACCTTGACGCCATTCGCAATGCCGTCAACAACCTGCATACTGCCGCCCACGCGATGGCACAACATGTCGGTCGCGGCGGGCCGTCCGAACCACCCCCCACCGGCGCCCCCAAGAGCGACGACGTGATCGATGCGGAATTCGAGGTCAAGAAATAAAGAACCGGTTTACGTTTAGCGCCCGCATGGCGCCGCGCGAGCGCTAAACGTAAACATACCTGTCATCATTCCGGCAACTTCAACTTGACCCGCACAGACTCCTTTCCCCGCAACACGTTTAACGTAATTTCCTCTCCAACGCGATGATACAGCCGTATGTGGGTCTCAAACTGGCGTGCCGTCATTGTCAGCGGCCGATCGTTGATACCGATGATCACGTCATTTGCGCGGAGGCCGGCGTGTCGCGCCGTCGGTGTCAGGAAATTCATTTGACGATACGCCAGACGTTTGGGCGTGAGCCCCAGTTTCGCACGTTCCGCGGGTTCCAGATCGTCGCCGATGAGGCTGGGGTTGGGCGAAAGGCTCTTGAGCGACCAGCGCCATGAGACGTCGGTCTTGCGCCAGTCCTTGGGCAAATTTAGATCGCCTCCTTTCCGCACACCATTGCGTTGCCATTCGACCCGGATTTCGCCCGTTGTTGGCGCCTGGTTCAGAGCGTACTGCACGTCCGCGATGGAAGCGATGGGCACGCCGCCGATTTTTCGCAAGACATCCTTCGGCGTAATACCCAGGATAGCCGCCGGGGACTTCGATTTCACGCTCAAGACGCGGTCGCCCTGGTTGATGTCGAGAGTCAGTCCGACATTCTCCGGCTGGGGATAGATCCAAACATCATCAAGTGACCAGCGCCTGGCGCGCTGAAGTGCATCGCGGCGGAATTCGTGGACGTGATGACAGTGAATGCACGCGTTGAACGGCAGCTTTGCGGCGGCTGGATAGTTTTCCGCGCGCTCGGGTTTGCGCGGAGCGGGTTTCGGGACCTCGCCGGCTCGGAAACGTTTGAGGGCCTGCCTCAGAGCGAGATTGAGAGCCGGGAGCGAGTGGTATTTTTGCGGCGTGTGGGCATCGCGGCCACCGAATCGGCCCAGCGTCTGACCTTCCGGCGCGAGAAAGAGCGCATTCCAGGTCAGGTCGAAATCGACTTCAAACCAGGACAAATCGATCCCGCGCAGGTTGCCAATGCGAAGCAACACATACTCCTGCGCGGCGGCGCGTATTTCGGGATGGAGACGAACAACCTGCCCGTCAAAACCTTGGTCGTCGCGTCAGTGTCGACAAACCAAAACCGCGAAGATTGGCTTGTTCGTTTGCCGGGCGATGCGCTGCGCGGTCGGCCAATCCGCGTGCCAGATCGGCTTTTCCTGGGCATGAGCCGGAGACCAAAAACCCACCGCGTACCCGAAGCCCGCGCACAGCAGGATCGTGCCCGTTTTCATAAAGTAAACCTGATTCACGTGGCGAAAATCATGCCGCCGAGGTTGCTCCGCGTGCGGTCACAACGCCACCGGCGCGGACCGAGGGCTGCGCCTAAATAATAACGGAATGCGTCCGAATTATCAAGGAACCAACTCATGCACCGGCGCACGCGGATCGTGGCAACGCTGGGCCCGGCGACCGATCGGCCCGGGGTCCTGGAGAAACTCATCGACGCTGGCCTCGACGTGGCGCGCATCAACTTTTCCCACGGCGCAGCGGAGGAGCCACGCCATCGCATCAAGCAATTGCGGCAGCTGGCGCGCGAGCGAAAGCGTAATGTTGCCGTTCTGGCGGATTTGCCGGGCCCGAAGTTGCGCGTCATTTTGCATGAACCCATGAAGTTGGAGACCGGGCATACGCTGACGGTCGCACTCAAGCCGACGGTGCCGGCAGACCTCCAACTGACGGAACCTGAAGCGCTGGCAAAGATCAAGGCAGGCCACCGCGTTTTGTTTGACGATGGCCGCCTGCAAGCCCGTGTCCTGGGCGTGACCCGGGAACTCGTGACGCTTGGCGTGGAGGTCGGCGGAACCTTGCTGCCCAACAAGGGGCTAAACCTTCCCGACACCGAATTGACGATCCCCGCCGTGACCAAGCGGGATCGCGAGGCGATTGCCGTCGCCGTTGAAGCCCAGGCCGACTGGATTGCCCTTTCCTTCGTGCGTGATGCCTCCGCCGCGCATGAACTGCGGGGCGTCATTCGCGGCTACAACGCCGAGATCCCCATTCTGGCGAAGATCGAGCGACCTGAAGCAGTCAAGAGGTCGGCCGAGATCATTGACGCCTTTGACGGCATCATGGTGGCGCGCGGCGATCTCGGCGTGGAGATTCCGCTCGAGAGGGTGCCGCACGTCCAGAAACGCTTGATCCAGGAAGCGCGGGCCGCCGGCAAGCCTGTCATCACGGCAACGGACATGCTCGATTCGATGCGCAACAACCCGCGCCCCACCCGCGCCGAGGCCAGCGATGTCGCCAACGCCGTCTACGACGGAACCGACGCCGTGATGCTCTCCGGTGAGACCGCGATCGGTGATTTTCCGGTAGAGGCCCTGGCGTGCATGAACCGCATCCTGCTCGAGGCGGAGACCCATCAAGCCGACGATGGCCCGCGCCACCTGACCGTGCCGCGCGGCGAGTTGTGTGACCACATCACCCACGCGGTGTGCGATCTGGCCCGGGAGACCGGCGCCGCGGCGATTATCACACCCACGCTCACGGGGCGGACCGCGCGGCTCGTGGCCCGGCATCGCACCAGCGCGAACATCATTGCCGTTGCCACCGAGGAAACGGTTGTCCAACGACTCGCTTTGGTCTGGGGCGTGCAGGCCGTTGGCGTTCCCTTCGGAATCGAACGCGGCGACGATCGCCTGGAAGCGGCGGTGCGCGCGGCGTTCCTCAACGGCGTCCTGGTGCCAGGCGCCATCGTCGTCGTGCTGGCCGGGCACCCGATTGAAGGGGGTGAAGGATTCCCCACCATACGCGTCGTGCGCGTCGGCCCGGACGGCGGTTCGTGCGAGCCGTGAAACCCAGGTCGTGCGAAGTCGAATCAGGCGTCGGGATCTGCAAGAGTCTTGATCTCGCGAATGGGTAAGCGCATGCCCGCGGCCAGGATCGCGACGAGAATGTGTTTGGCCAGAAAGGTCGCCGTCAGGCCCAGCGCGATGTGAAGTTGGTAGCACCACGCCGTTGCGCAAACCGTGCCCGCCGCGAGCGCAATCTGCAGCAAGCGCCGCTGAACGCGCGACGCGGGCGGCTCGTCATGCAAACTGACCCGTGCGGGCGCGTCAGGAGGAGTCCCTTGTGCCATGGCTTGTCCCGGTGGGATGACAATAACCTCAGCATAACGCGGTCAATCCGGAATTGCAAGCGCGGCAAATTCAGTCCGCGCCTGGACGCCGGCAAAGGGCCAGGCGCTGTTGCTTCGTGCCCTGCGGTGGCGCTGCTCAGGCTTGGAGCGGATTCCCGTTTCGTCCCAGTCAATTTCCTTGGTGGCCCGACCCGAAGGTCTTCACCAGCTTCAACGCGCCATTCTGCCAGCCCACCACGAACACGGGGCGCTGAACCTTTCGTTCGCCCGTCACCGTCAGTAAGCCAGTCAGGCCAGGGAAATCCTTGATCTTCAAGAGGTTTTCGCGCACCCGTTCCGGCGTTGGAGTCGGGCCGGACGCCTTGATAGCCTCGACCAGGATCCGCATCCCGTCATAAGCGTTGGCGGCGTGAACGTCGGCCTCCAGAGCAAACGCGGTTTGATAGGCTTTCATGAATGCCGCGATTTTCGGATCGGCTGCGTCGGCGTAAAAGGCACTCGCCAGGAGAATCGCCTTGGTCTCGCCAGCATGAAGGTCGAATAGCCGATGGTCGCCGTCGCCGCCCGCGTAAATGACCCGGGGCTTGAAATCGGGAAACTCCCGGCGCAACACCTTGCGCCAGAGGTTGAAATCGTGAACGGAACCGGCAAACACCACCGCCTGGGGCTCCTGGTTGACCATGCGTTCGATCATCTCGCGCCAGCGGAGATCTTCGCCAAGACGAATCGGCGGATTGACTTCATCGCTGAAACGGATTGACTGGATCGTCGCGGCAGTCGGGTTCTTTGTCGTGGCCAGGAAGGTCTTCTGAAAGGCGTCGACGAAGGCAACGGCATCGGGGCGTTTGTCATTCATCAAGATCGTGATCTTCTTCACTTTGGCATCGTCGGCCACCACACTCGCCAGCACCGTGCCCTGTCGGCCGGGGGACACACCGATGTAGAAGACCAGGTTCGTCGCGCCCGGCGCGGGCTGGCCTTGCAGGGTCAAGACCGGAACTTTCGCACCATTGAGCGCCACCGTTTCCGGAACCGACAACCCGCCGATAAGGGCCAGACATCGGTTCACGCTGTCCAGTCGAACGGCCTGCGATTCAAAGGCGTCAACCTGCCCGCGCGTGTCGGTGTGGCGTACCTCGAGTCCCCGGCCGTTGAACTCCTCGGCAAGCGCATCGCCTTTCGCCAGTTCGTGAAGCGCCAGGCGGATGCCGCGCTCGGCTTGTTGCCCCGCCTTGTCGGGCCGGGCGTTGTCCGAAACGTGGCCTATCAAGATGGGCGGCGGCGCGCCGGGGTGGCAGCCGGTCACACCGATGATCAAGCAGAGCAAACCGGCAACAAAGGTTCCTCGTCTCATGGAGTGCGTTCCTCGGATTCGCAGTGGCATTGACAACCATTGTAGCGGAATGCCGGTGCAAACCCCAAGATCTTGGCAACGAGACGAAGCTCGGAACTCTCGGTCACTCACATTCGCGCTGTATGGCGAAGTAGCCTCGAAAACGTGGGCACGGGCACCGCTCATACAGGCGCGCCAGAAACAACCCTGGCGCGATTTCACGAAGTTCGTCGCGTGTGTTTCCAAACACCGGCGTCCCGGGGGGATACTGAAGCACCCAGCACGGCTTGCCGTCACGCCAGCTCTCGCCGCGCGCGCTCGTGCCGCGCAAGGCGGTGAACCCGGGCCACTGGTTGATGAAGTCCCCACCAGGCTCGAAATGCTTGCCCTTCCAGGCTGTGCTGGCAAAGCGAGCCCGCAGCTTCGGATGTCTGGCCTCAGTCATCAACAGGACCTGGCCGCGGCAATACCCGACCGGAAGCTCGCCTGGTTTCGCTTGCTCGAAGAGCCGATCCAGCTCGCATGGATTGAGTTTCTTCAAGTCCGCAAACGTCAACGGACAAGTTTGCGCGAATGCCGTCACCGGCGCGAACGCCGGACCGGCATATGCCAGGGCCAGGAAAAGAATGGTTCGAACATCGCAAAATCGCGAAGCTATTTTCATGCTCGGCTCTCGTGGGGGTCAACACGGGAAAGATGAGTGGGCATCCCTTTATCGACCGATTTGGCACCTGCATGAAGCGTGGACCCATCGCGCGACGAGAGATTGCGAACCAGGTGGACGCGGATGTTTCGGTGGTAACAGATTCGCAAGCGCAGGCCGCGTTGATTCCGACCCGAATCGCAGCCTGGACAACCAGCGGGGGCAGAATGCCGACATGCCGTGAAAACATCAATCGGGCCGCGGGCCGGACGGCAAGGCACTGGTCTGTGCCCCTTCATGCTGCCCTTCTTCCCGCAAGCGCTCGTGATAGCGAAGCAGGCGCTGAATCGCGTTGTTCGCCAAAAGCATCCAGGCGACGAAAAGGCAGAATGCGACCGGTTGGAAGTAGGGGATCAACACGAAAATGCACGCGAGCAGGCCAACGACCCAACCAGCGTTGTGGCTTCGTGCCGGCGCCAACTGGCATAGTTCATTCTGGATCGCCAGGGATAGGCCGGGGATGGCGCGAAATATCCAGTAAAGGTTGAAAAACGGGATGAAGAGTAGGCCGACCATCAGTCCGGGCGAGTATTCCTCGTCTTCGGACAAGACCAGCCGCCAGGCCTGGTAAAGCCAGGCGGTGATGCAAACCAGGGCGCCGATCACCGCCAGCCCGCCCGCAGTGCAACCGACGGCCGTGGCAAGTTCCCCGACCCAGCGCATGCGCCGCGGGACCGAGCCATACACAATCGGACCGACGACGCAGAACGCGAGGCCAAGGAGGAAGAGAATGACCCCCAGGATCGGCAGGAGCCCCGAAATCGGGGTCAAACGCCGAAAGCGCCCGTGTCGTCCCTGCCTGGCGATTGCTTCGTCCAGACCGGAATACCCACACGCGGGGCAGACGTCGTCACCCCGGGGATAATTGGTCCCGCATTCCTGGCAATAAATCGACGGATTCGATGATGATGCCGTCGTGCGTCTCTTGACGACATCCGATCGCTCATAGGCCGTCCGCGGCACATTGCTGGGAACCGATGGCTCAGCTCCGACTGACGTGGTCGGCGGCGCCGTTTGGGATTTCTCGCCTAGTTCCACTTCCATCGAAGGTACGCCGGGAACGGGAGCCGTGAAGTCGAGCGCGCACATCGGACACCGCACGCGCCGCCCGGCAAAATCGTCGGGCATCGTGAGCTTGTGCTGGCAACCAGGGCAGGCAATGAGCGAGCCCAAGATATGCCTCCTTTATTAAGCGTTGTAGACCAAGGTCCACCGCTATCAGCGAGCCGGCGGGCTTGTCGCGTCGGTTTGATCCGTGTGGTGTCCGCACGGGCGGGACAAGCCCGCCCGCTCGCCGGGCAATCCGTCGCTCCTTCGCTCGCGGGGGCCTGTCCGCACGGCAACCCTATCCGGGTGCTCAAGGTGGAAACCCAACCACCTGTTTCAATTCCGCCACGGCAACGCCAGCGTCGGCTGGTTGACGAAGCGGCGCATCGAGAACGTGAGCCGGGCGCCGCAGCCGGCAGCCAGGCGTACGGTCACCCGGGGGTTGTCGATCTTCGTCGTCTGGCCGTCGATCGTCATTTCACCAAACTGATGCTCGGCATACCCACCCGCTTGCACGATGACGCTGCGGCCGTCCACGACATCGGTGTTCACCAGCGTTACCTCGACGCCTTCGGGGGTGATCTTGTGAATCAGCGCGGCCACATCCTGGGGCAAGCCGGCGCGGCGTTTGGCGGGATCGAAATAGCGTAACTGGGCGAACAGGAGCTTTCCGCGATTCTTGGGAGGCAGCCCCCCCATCGTCAGCTCGATCATCGAATCCACACTGGCGGGGTTGAACCGGAGCGGGTCGTCGGCGAGCCGGGTATCGGGCGTCGTCGTGTCCTTGCGCATGCCGGCGACACGGGTGCGAATGCGTTCCAGGTCGGCGCGGAGGACCTGCTCGGCGTATTTGGGATTTTTGCCTTCGAGGAAATTGAGCCAAGCGTTGTGCACGATTCGTTTGCGGTCCGCGGCCTTGAGGGAGAGCCAGTAGATTTCAAGGCCGCCGTGTTGATAGGCGTTGGGCGTGTAAGCATACCAGCCCTTGTCGCCGAACATGGTGGGATACTGGGCGATACCGTCGATCGTTTTTTTCTTGGTGTTGATCAGGTCGATTTGCTTGCGCCAGGCGTCGAGGTATTTGTCATTGCCGGTGAGGAGATAGGCGTTCATGAAGCCGACAAGACCGAAGGAGTGCAAGTTGCGGTGGGCGAGTTTGCCGGTCTGGGGAACGATGACGGAGAAGCCCCAGCCATAGACACCGCCGTACCATTTCCCGCCGGCGGCGGAGCCGATCTTGCCGTCGAGCCCGATGTTGGTGGGAATGATGCCGCCATTGTCCTTCATGCGTTGGAGCCAGGCGTCGGCATATTCGAGGACCCAGGTCTTGTATTTCTTTTGCGTCTCTTTTTCGGATTCCGGGAGCATATAGGCGTTTACACCTAAAACCGTGGCCAGCATGTTTTGCGGGTGATCGCCGATGATGTCGTTGTAATCCTTGAAGTGGTCGAGACACTCCTGGTAGGTGCGTTCGCCGTGTCCGAGCTTGAAGCGATTGCCGACCTCGAATGGATCGCCCGCCCAGTCGAGCCCAGTGGCCTTGCGCAGCAGCGGCCCGCGTGAGCCGGTGAACATGCTCTTGATGATCTTGTGTTTGGGGTCCCAGTTGGGCGCGTCGGGATCTTCGTTGAGATAGAAGCCGGCATAACGCCGGGCGCGTATCTGAAACTTGCGATCATACGGATCGGAAAGGCCCTGGAGGTTGAAGACGACCAGGCCTTCGCCGTTGTGCAGCCAGTCGAACATGCAGGGGAATTCCTTGTAGTACATGCCGTCGCGCGCGAACGGCACGTCCTTGGTCTTCGCCAGCGTGTATTGCCGTAAATGGCCCTCCCAGGCTTGTTTGTACATCTTGAGCACGTCGGCATGTCCGCCGAGGGCGTGCAGGATGGGCCAGTCGGTGCAATTTTCGATGGCGTCGTCCGGCCCGTCATCGCCGCCCCAGCGTTCGACGCAGAGGAGCCAGCCGCGCTCGTCGAAATACTTGGCGTAAAACTCGCGGCAGGCTCTGGCGTTGGCGTCAAGAAGCTGGCGCTGGAGCAACGCCCAGGCGGGGGGCGAGACGGGGGTGGTGATGACAACGGGCTTGGTTTGCGCGTTTACATTGCAGATCGAAAAAGAAAATGCAATGAGAACGCCGGTTATGAGGTTTCGCATGGGGGTCTCCGCGTTGACACGTTCAGCATGAAAAAACATGATACGCCAAAACCGGTAGCCGCGAAAGGAGCATCCTCGGAATTGTGTCGCAAGGGCGCAAGATGACAGGATCGCCGCCTCACGCGGTTCGACGAGACCGCCATCATTCTGCTCGCTTTTCGGTAAGGTCTCAGTTTGATTGTAGACCTCACGCTCCGCGTGAGAAATTCCTCACGCGGAGCGTGAGGTCTACCATGCGTCGAAGCAGAATGAGACGCTGCTCGCTTTTCCTCTTTTGTATATGCGAAAAACTTGGTATCATTCTATTCAAGTCGTATTGTCGGTCCCAAGAATCGGAGATCGCCATGTTCTCCATTTTCTCCGTCGCTTGCACATTAGCCCTGGCCGGCGCGCCGGGCGTGGAATCGGTGTGCGCCCAGGCGGCGCCGCCCAACGTCAAGTGGACCCGCTCGCCCGGGCAGTCACGGGCGGTCTTGCTGATTCACGGGTTCCACTACCATGTCCGTAGTTCCAGCGTGCCCAAGGCCGAATTGCGCGGTTGGCAAAAAAAAGACAGCCCGCTCGTGAAGACGCTGGCGAAGGACTCCGACGTCTTCGCGTTCGCCTATGGCCAAAACGTTCCCCTCGAGCAAATCGTCGCCACCAGCTCGCTCCGGCGCAATATCGCCGCCCTTCGTCAGCTCGGATATTCCGAAATCGTCCTGTTCGGCCATAGCGCAGGAGGCTTGATCGCCCGGCACTTCGTCGAGGACAACCCCGATGCAGGCGTGACGCGCGTCATCCAGGTCTGCGCTCCCAATGGCGGCTCGCCGCTCGCGAAACTCACGGTATCCAAGGCGCAAAAAGTATTTCTTCAGTGCTTGAGCATCGAGCATCGGCGGCGCTGTCTGGAGTTGCGGTCCTTCAAACGGGTGCCCGACAAGGTGGAGTTTGTCTGTGTGGTGGCACGATCCAAGAAGACGGCCGAAGGGGACGGGGTCGTGAAATGCGACGCCCAGTGGACCGCCGATTTGCGCCAGCAGGGCATCCCGGCCGTGCCGGTGGTCGCAAGTCATCTCCTCATCGTGCGCGACAAGAAACTCGCGGAGCAACTCGCGCCCCTCGTCTGCGAACGCCAGCCGCGCTGGTCGCTGGAGCGGGTCGAGAAGGCGAAGAAGCAAATCCTGGGCAAATAACCATCACGGGGTTACCGAAGCCAGTTTGGCCGCGCCTCGAAGGGGAGCGCGGGCGATTGCCAAACGGAAAGCGCGACGTTCCGCCCGCGCTCACCTTCGGGTCGCGGCTAAACGTTAATTCGATTCGGCGGCGCCAAGATCCTTCCGCGACGTTTCCGCAAGCAACATCACACACCCAAGCGAGATGACCGAATTGACGATGATGTACCCCGCGAGCGGCCAATAGTGTCCAGGAAACAGCTTGACCAGGCCGGTGGCGATCAACGGCGCGACGCCGCCCGCCAGAGGCCCGCCGAGCTGATAGCCGATGGACGCTCCCGTGCAACGGATGCTCGTGCCAAACAACTCCGGAATGAGCGACGCCTGCACGCTGTAGAGAAGCGCATGTCCCAGCGACACGCCGACCACGGTGGCGAGTACGATCCCCGTGGTGCTGCGCGATTCCAGGAGCGCATAATAGGGGAGCGCAAAAAGGATGAAGAAAAGGCAGCCAGTCATGTAGACGCTGCGGCGTGTCAGGCGATCGGAGAGGAAGCCGAACAGGGGAATCGTGACGAATGCAATCGCCGCCGCCAGGTTGACCGATTGCAGCAGGACCTCCGTGCCGACATGAAGCACCTCGGTGGCATACCACATGACCCAGACGGTGAATAAGTAGAAACTCGCATTCTCGGTGATGCGCGTCCCGGCGACGAGCAAGATGTCGCGCCAGTGATAACGCAGGGTGTCCGATACCGGGGCGTCGGCGATCTCGTTGCGCTCCTGCACCGCGGCAAAGAGCGGGGTCTCCTGAATCCTCATGCGAATCAGGAACCCGACCGCGATCAACAGGCCACTGAAATAGAACGGGATGCGCCAGCCCCACGATTCAAAGTCGTCCGGCGCCAGCGCCGCCTGGCAAAGCCACATCGCGCCGTTGGAGGCCAGCAACCCGAGCGGCACGCCCGCCTGCGGCCAGCTCGCGTAGAAGCCGCGTTTGCCCGCGTGACTGTACTCGAGCGCAAGCAGCACCGCGCCGCCCCACTCGCCGCCGACGCCCAGACCCTGCAAGAAACGCAGGAGCGTCAACAGAATCGGCGCGACGATCCCGATTCGTTCATAACCGGGCAAAAAACCAATCGCCAGCGTGCTGACGCCCATCAGCAGAAGCGTTGTCACGAGCATCGATTTGCGCCCGACGCGATCGCCCATGTACCCGAAGATCACGCCGCCAAGCGGTCGAGCCAGAAAGCCAATCGAAAACGTGCCAAACGAAAGTAGGGTCGCAACGACGGGATCCAGGTCCGGCGGGAAATAGAGCCTGGGAAAAACCAGCGCCGCCGCGGTGCCATAAAGGAAAAAATCGTACCACTCGATGGTGGTGCCGACGGTGCTGGCGACAACCGCTTCGATGACCATGCGACGAGAGGGCGGCGTTTTCATCCTGCAATTTCTCAAGCGTCAAGAGATCGGTGGCCGAAAGGCACGCGATCATCGATCCTTTACCGTACCGACCGGCAAATCCCCGGGCCGCCCCTTCTACGAATAGCCCCACAGCGACAACGTTTGGCCCGCGGCCTCCAGAAATCGTGCGTGAACGCGATCGTCGAAATGAGCGCGCCAATCACCGGCCACTCCCTTGCGATAATGGGCGTTCACATCCTCTTCGCCTCGTCGCCGCCCGCTGAGTTGCTCGAAGCTATTTTCGTGCAGTAATTCCACAAGCTCCGCGGCTGGCAATCGTATGTCGCAGTGATTTAGCAGTTGCTGAAAACAGGGAACCTGTCGCGGCCCGGTCAAATCTTCATAGCGGGTCAACAGCACGTTCGGATCTCGTGCCGGGGCGTCAATCCAGGAAAGTTGAGCCGCGAAGAGGCCAAAGGCTTGCAAGAAATCGATCGCAAAAAGCAGCCCGTCGCTTTCGGACCAGGATTGAAGTTGCACGCGGATGCGCTCAATTTCGGGATGGGTCGCATGAGAAAACTTGGCGGAAAAATACCAGGACACCGCCACGTCGCGCGGATCCCGCATCACGAAAAAAGCCCGATAGGGGGGCGCCTTCGGTATTTCGGCGAATCGCTCGTAACTAACGTAAAGCGGCGACAAGATGGTCCGTTCAGGAAACGGCTCCGCGAACGTTTGTTCAATAGGCTTGCGCCGCCCCACCTCGTCCGGAAGCGCAAGGTGGCTCAAGGCGCCAAAGGAGAGAATACGCCGATCCGAAAGGATCCGACGTACCCACTGGCTGGCGCTTTTCTGAACTGTGCAATGGTAAATATTCTGAAATCGCGAGCGATGCCGAACGCCGGCGCCGGCAGGATTGCGCCACGGTCTTAGCCAATTCGGAATCCTTGGAATCAGCCGCATCGGATCGCCTTGTGGTTGTTCGAACAGGCACGGGAAAAAATTGACCTGCCACGAGCCGCGCCCGTCAGGGAGCGGGTTCACGTTCATCCCGCTCCCTGACGGTCGCGGCTCGTGGGCAAATCAATATCTGCCGCTCGCCGTATTGCTCGCCCATGCTAGGCGGCGTCATACGCTTGCCGAAGCCAGCCCAATAACTCCTTGTCAACCTCGGTGACCGACGCCAGGCGCACGCGGTGGCTGACCATGGCGTTGAAACTGCCCGAGGCTTCCAGTCGCCCGGTCGGCGTTGCGCCCTTGAGGTTGATGCCAACGTCGAGCCGGGTCGCGGTCGATGGCTAAATGAGAGCGAATTGCTTGGAACGGCGCGGGCTGACGTAGGCCTTCTTGGGCGAAATCTCGACATCGGCGCCGAACTTCTGAATGGCGGCAATCAGGGCCGAGTAGATTGGCCGCAAATCGGCCTTGGCCCCGGCGTATTGAGCGTCCACGAGGTCATCCCCTTCGGGCGCCGGCGCGTCCGCAGGTTGCAAGGATTTCTGGGCAATCAGGTTCGCGTAGCCGTGCCCGACCCCGTGTTTTTCCTTGAGGAACTTCACGATTTCACCGTGTTTGGCCGCCTTGCTGGTCTTGACGATTTTGAGCCAATCGTCGAGCGATTTGCCCGTTTTTTCCTTCAGGTTCTGAATCATCGACGCGAGCATCTCTTCGGGGGACTTGGCCATGATTTCTCCTTGAAACGGAAACGGCGCTTCTCCGAGCCGTCGCAAATCGGAATGTTACCCGTCCGCGAGCATGCCGACGGTTCGCCGCTCGGGTTGGTCGCCCAGGACGCGCCACGATGCGCCCATTTCGCGCATCGGCCGAAAATCACGGGCGGCATAGCGAATACTCAGGTGTGGCGTTTCGATCGGCGTTCCCGCAGCCCGGCTTTGCATGACCGCGTCGGTCAAGCCCGTGGTCAACAACGTGCGTTCCACTGGATAGGGCGAACGGCGGTTCACGAAGTGATCCTGGATCGCGTGGGACAAACCCATGAACAGGCACCGGTTGCCATACGGGCCATTGTAGAATCGGGTCGGCCGCAGGCGAGCGTCACCGACGTATTTGCAGGCGAAGTTCCAGCGATTGGAACTGGCGCCGATCTTCAACATCGTGGCGCGGAATCCGTCGTGATAGGTGATTATCAGGCCATGCGGTTCGGCGGCGCGCTCGCCGCGGATCGGTTGCCGTAGGTCAGGCACGTTCCTGCCAAGCTCCGCGCTCATCGCCGCCTCGGCAAGGCGGAGCGACCAGCGCCCCTGGCGTGCAGCATCAAAGAGCGTGTCGCCGGCCAAAAACTCGACGCTGCGAACGCCGGTCTCGCCGCCGCGCCGCGCCTCGACGATCGATTGCAGCACTTCCAGGGCATGAAAGTCATAAGACTCCACGCCGCCGGCATGGATGGAAACGGCCTCCTCAATCCGTGTGCCCGTGGGGATTTCCAATGCGGGCAGGCGCTGTGCCAGCGGCACCGAACTGCCGGCCATGAATGGAATGCGATGCTTCACGCACGTGTCATACATCTCCCGCGCCCAGGGCCAATGGTAGGACAAATGCTTGTCGTTGAAGATTGGCACGAAACGATTCGAGCGGCGCATTACTCTTACAATCTCGTCGAAAAACTGCTTGCGCGGATACTGGTGCTGCCCGAGCCGATTATGGGGATATTCCCCATGCTCGCCAATCAGCAGCACCGCGTCGACGGCAAGGTCCTTGCCCCCCAGGGTCAGCGCACGCTCGATGGTCGGGAACACGGGAATTCGGTATTGCCGGGCGACCGTGTCCGTGGTGTCGCCCATTGGTGAACGTTGATGAGCAAAGAACGAGACGACCTCGCACGGTGAATTCGCGCGTCGGCCGTTGAAGAGGTAGGGACACAGAAAGTTCTCAAGGATGTTGTGAGCGTGCGAGCGGAAGCGATACACGGTGTAGATTGCCGCGACGCGCGGCCGGCGCGCGGGTTGATTCGCGGGCAGGTCGCATCCCAAAAAAGGAACGGTGGCAGCGGCGCCAAAAAACTGGCGGCGGGTCGGCGCATTCATGACGACGTCCTCAATCCATGGGGGGAGTGCGAACGCCAAACATATACCAACGCCGCGCGGAACGCCAGAAGATTTTTTTGAGTGGGACGTCGTGGGCGCCTACCCTTCGTTCTCCATCGCATGTCCGGAAGGCGCGAATTCATCACTCAGGAATCTTGCCGAAAGGGCGCGGAATTGCGCTTCCAGGGCTTGAACGCGCAACGGGCACCCCGGGTAGAGGTCCTCGCTCATCCGCAGGTGGCCAATCAGGTTGCGAGTGATTCGCTCCCGGTCGGTTTTTCCCTGTTCGGAGTGGTGGAGGTTGCCGAGGTACTTGGGATGCCAGCGATGCGCCGCAACCTCGACCTGAATGCACGCATCCTTCAGTTGTATGTCACCCCGGCGGAGCTTGACAATCGCTGTGTCGAAGGTGTTTTTGAAGCAAAAGTAGCTCACGTACTCGTCATGAAAATTGGCGTTCTGGATGGGCGAGGCCCGATCAGGTTCTGAATGAGAGAAATCGATGAGGTTCACAGCGACAAGACTCGAAACACAGGCCAGCGTGAGAAAAATTGCCAGACGATTCATTTGCCAGTTCTCCTGACGGGCGCCATCGCTGCCCAAAGTTTGTGCATGAATTGCACAAATACCGGCGGGATTTATTACCGTCGATCCCAAAAGGAAGACGCCGCCCGCCCGACCAACGGGCCGAAAAACCGAAAAAGAAGCAGAGAAAAAGGAGAGGAGCGCAGGTAAGGGAGAGGATCACCGTAAGCGTGCCGGGCAAACCAATGCACATCCCATGCCAGCTTCCCCGTTTTCGATTTGAAATGTACCGCACCGGGATGGCGCGATTATTAAAACTTGAGGAGAACGATTTAACGCTCTGGCATTCCAGTCGTCCAAGGGTTAAATTGCAAAAAACCCTGTCCCCCAATCGGCATGACGAAACTTCTCCGTCACGTCTCTTGCGAAAAGGAGATCTCCGGTGACTTCCATGACACGTTTGACCGCGGCCCTGATTGCTTGCACCTTTACCCTCGGCGCGCTGACGGCGGCCGACTGGCCTGGCTTTCGCGGCGCGCGCGGCGGCGTCGCCGACGACAAGGACCTGCCCGCGAAGTTGTCCACCGATAACATCCTTTGGAAAATCAAACTGCCCGGCGCTGGCACGTCGAGCCCAATCGTCACCGGCAACAAGATTTTTCTCACCTGCAATGCTGGCTATGGAACCGCGATCTCCAAGGGCATGACCTTTGGCGGCTTCGGCAAAGGTGGATTCAAAAAAGGCGGCAAGGGCAAAGGCGGGTTCGGCAAAGGCGGCTTCGGCGGGCCCGATGCCGGCGATCAGAAAAAGCTTACTCTCCTCGTCGTCTGCATCGATCGCGCCAAGGGGGACATCGTCTGGCAAAAAGAAATCCAGCCCAAACTCCCCGAAGTCCGGTTCACCGGCATGATGCGCGAACACAGCTACGCCTCCAGCACGCCCGTGACCGACGGCAAATACGTCTACGTCTTCTTTGGCAAGTCCGGGGTCCATGCCTTCGACCTACAAGGCAAAAAAATCTGGTCGGCTGACGCCGGCGACGGCACTCACATGTGGGGGTCCGCCGCCAGTCCCGTTCTTTTCAAAAACCTCGTCGTCGTCAACGCTTCCATCGAGAGCAAATCGCTCATCGCCTTGGACAAGAACACTGGCAAAGAGGTTTGGCGCAGACGCGGACTCGGTACGAGCTGGAGCTCCCCCATCGTGGCCGAGAACAAGGCGGGCAAGCACGAGCTCGTCTTGAGCCTGCCGGGCAAGTTGGTGGCCTATGACCCGGAGACCGGCAAAGATCTGTGGAACTGTCAGGGCATCGGCGCGAGCGGCGGCGGTGGCGGTGGATTCGGCGGCGGCGGTGGATTCGGCGGGTTCGGCGCCTACACGGCCTCCACGCCCGTGGCTCATGATGGCATTGTCTACGTCATGGGCGGCGGCGGACGCTCCGCCAAAACCTCGCTCGCGGTCAAGACCGGCGGCAAGGGGGACGTCACCAAAACGCATGTCGTCTGGAAGCAGAGAGCCGGCTCCAGTTCCTGCTCGCCCGTCTTCGCCAACGGGCACCTCTGCTGGGTCGATGGCACGGTCACCTCGCTCAACGCCTCCGACGGTGAGGTCGCCTACAAGGAGCGCCTCTACGATGCTGGCGGCGAATACGTCTCCGCCGTGGCGGCCGACGGCAAGATCTTCGCGCTCACACGCTATAGCGGCCTGTTCGTCTTCACGGCCGGCGCAACTTTCGAGAAGGTTGGCCAACTCAGCTTCAAAGGCGATTCCAGCATCTTCAACGCCAGCCCCGCCATCAGCAATGGGCGGTTGTTCGTGCGATCGAACGAATATCTATACTGCATCGGGAAGAAGTAGTCCGGTGTCAACCAGGCCCAGGGACTTTTGCCCCTGGGTTTTCTTTTCAGAGCACGTTATTTTTTCCTTGTGATCGACACGGGACCATGCGAGAATTCCGCCGTCATCCTGTTGAGGATACGAAACATGGATTCCGAGCGGTCCAAAGATATTACACGCCTACTCAACGCCGCCAGGGGCGGGGATCAGGCCGCCTTTGATCACCTCAGGCCCTTGGTGGTTGAAGAACTAAGCGAGATTGCCGACGGGCTTCTGGCTGAGGAACGCTCGGGCGCCGCGATCGGCGCCACGTCCCTCATTCACCTGGCCTATGCCCGACTGTTGCATACCGGTCTTGACGTCTCCGTGGCGGATCGGCGGCGTTTCTACCTCCTGCTTGCGCGCATCATGCGACAAATCCTTGTGGACCATGCCCAGGCCAAACGCCTCGGCAAGACGCGCCACGAGGAGCCGCTTGATGCACTGCTTCAGTTTTTCAAGGACCAATCGGTCGACCTTCTGGCGTTTCATCACGAACTGGATCGAATTCACGAGTTGAATCCACGCTGGGGCGACGTGGTGACCTTGCGAGTTTTCGGCGGCATGAGCGCTCACGATGTGGCCGCGGAACTGGATATTTCTGAACGAATCGTTCTGGACGACTCGCGATTCACAGCCGCGCTATTACACCAAAGGCTGATAGGTAGGTCAGGCTTTCATGCCTGACAGCCCTTGCGTAACGTCAGGCCGGAAACCCTGACCTACGCTCAAGGGACGAAGACGATGTGTATACCGCCTCGATGCTTTTTAGAATGGTTGTATGGACGCCTGGGGCGTTGTCCAAACTTGTCTGGCCGACGCCCTGGCCACCGTGAGTAACTGTTGTGACTGACGCCTGGCAGAAAAAATATGAGGTCTTCACCGCGGCGCAGCAGGTGCCCGCCGAAAAACGCGAGGCGCTGGTGCGCCGCATGTGCGCGCCCGATGAGTTGATGGCGGGCGAGGTCATGAATTTGCTTGCGGCCTACGAAGAAGCGGCTTCCAACAATCTGCTTTGCCTGGTGGAGGTCAACCCGCAGGCCGGGATCGTAACTCGGGCTCCGTCGGGTGAGGCGGCGGCCATGATCGGCACGATGCTCGGCCCCTACAAAATTCAAGCGTTGGTCGGCGCCGGGGGCATGGGAGATGTCTTTCTTGCCGAGCGCGTCGTTCCGTTTCGCATGCGGGTCGCGATCAAGATTCTGCGGCAGACGGTGACCGGCGCCTCCGCGCATTTGCGATTCGTCAAGGAACAACAAGCGCTCGCCGATCTGCACCATCCCGGCATTGTCCGCTTGCTCGACGCCGGCGAGACCTCCGATGGCCGACCGTACTTCGTCATGGAATACATCGACGGCCCGACCATGGCGCAGAAAGTGGGCGGCAATCCACTCCCCGCCGAGGAGGCCGGACGGCTGATTCTGGAATTGGCCGAGGCCATCGCGTATGCGCATGCGCGCAACATTCTCCATCGCGATTTGAAGCCGCAGAATATTCTTTTTGACACGCATGGCCGGCTGCGCATCACCGATTTTGGTTTGGCCAAGCGGCTGGACGCGAGCCCGGGGCTGACGCGAACGGGCGATCTGCTGGGCACCCCCAGCTACATGGCCCCCGAGCAGGCTGAGGGCAGGCTGCGCGACATCGGGCCGACGACCGACCTTTACGGGCTGGGGGCCATCTTTTATTACCTGTTGACGGGACGGCCGCCGTTCGTAGGAAAAAACACCTATGAAACCATTCGCCAGGTGACCGAGACGCGGCCCGTCCCTTTACGGGCGATGTTTCCTGATTTGGATCCCCAGCTCGAAGAAATCTGCCTGAAATGCCTGGAGAAGAAGCCGGAGGATCGGGTTGCCACGGCAACGGAATTGGCGGGCCGTTTGCGGACGATTCTCGGGGTCTCGTTTCCGCCGGCAACTAGTGGTTCAAGCACGACGCTCCCGGTTCTGGTGGAGAAGACGGAACAGCCGGGCGAGGTTGGCGAGACAGGTGCGCGGGCGGGCCTGGGCGGCGCTGCGCCCAGCTTGCAGAAAAGCGGTTTGGCTCGTCGGCCTACCTTGCCCCTGGAATTGACGGAAATCGACGCCGGCGACGAGATGGAGGCAACCATACGCTGGGAGGCTTGCGTTCTCTGCGCTGAGGCGACGCCCAATCGCCGCGAATTGACCCTGTTCTGGTACGCCCTGGACATTCAGGTTTTGCTGGCCGCCGCGCTCCTGCTGGCCTGTAGTCTTGCTGGCCTGTCCGAGGTTCCGAGCGTACGCCCCTGGGGCCTCATCGGCGGCGCCGTCGCGCTTTTGGCCGCCTTCCGCTGGATGGGCGGCCTGATGCGGAGCGTTTCGGTCGCGGTTCCGATCTGCGCCAAGCATCCATCTTCCTGGCTGGACCAACCGGCGTTTCGCTGGATTGCGTTCGCGCTCCTCGGCTTGCCCTTGGTGGTGCTCGTTTGCTCCGGCGCGTCAACGGAATCTCATTATCGGTTGGCAACGGATGGCCGAGGTGGTTTGATCTTGTTGTTCCTGACTAGCTTCGCGGCCATGCTGGCGTTTTGCGTGGTCAGATACTTTAGTACCGTGCACGCGGCCGAGATCACCGCGGTGGCGGTCGTGCTTCAGGGCGGCGCCCAGCAAGGGACGCGGTTGCCGCACAACTGCGCCGAGCCGCCGGGTTCGTTTGCCTTCCATCCGGCAGTGACCGATCCGTTGATTTTGGGCGTCGCGTTTTTCTTGGCATGGGCGTTCTACGCGCAGGGCGAGCCGGCCGATGGGCCGGCGTCGCTGGTTCCGTATTCTTTTGTGCTGGCGATTTCCCTGTTTTTCTTGCTCCCTCGCTTCGTGAAAGACCTACTGGGCTATCCGGCGATCGTTACGCCATTGATTTTCCTGGGTCTGGTTTTCCTCGTTCTTGTTACCGGTGCGTAGCCAGCGCCAGCATCATGGGCGACCTTGTCACACGCTGGACCATCCGCATCGCTTTGGTGCTTTACGTGGCGAGCCTGGCGTCGCGCGATTGGTCGCGGCGCTGGAGCAGGTTGGCGTGGACGGCCGGTTGCGGGTTTTATCTGCTTCACGTCGCGCTTGCTTTTGAGTTTTTTCACCAGTGGAGCCATGTGGAGGCGTATGCCGCCACCGCGAGACAGACGGCGCAAGTCGTCGGCCTCGACTGGGGCGGCGGGTTGTACGTCAACTATGCGTTCACGCTGGTGTGGTTTGCCGACGCCCTTTGGTGGTGGGTGAGTGTCGAATCCCATTCGCACCGATCGCGTTTCCTCGCCTGGGCGCTGGACGGGTTCATGGGTTTCATCGCGTTCAACGCCACGGTGGTTTTTGCGCGTGGGTGGAGTCGGTGGTTTGGCATCGCGGCGTGCGTCGGCCTGGCGATGCTTTGGTTTTTCGGGCGCGCGGCGGCGCGGAAGCGCTGAACGAATCAGGCGGATTTGCATAACGCCAGGAACGCCGCGGCAACGTTCTTCGCGGTTGCGTCCACCTCGGCGCACGACTTCTTCCAGTCGGCATCGCTCATGCCGTGCGGGCAGGGTGGGGAGCAAACCTCGACATAGGCTTTGGCCTTCGGCTCCGTGCCGCTTGGGCGCAGGGAAATGCGGGCATTGTCGCCGAGGTGAAAAATCATGAAATTGCGCGCCGCCTTGTCGGTCGCGCCTTGGTACGGTCCCATCCAGCCGTTTTCGTCTTGAAGGTCGTCAAACTTCGTCACGGCCAGTTCGCCGATTTTTTTGGGCGGCGCTTGTCGGAGTTGATTCAACATACGGACCATCAGGGTCTTGCCCTCGATGCCGGGCATGATGATGTTCGTGACATCGTTTTTGAAGTAGCCAAACTGCTTTTCGATTTGCCGAAGGTACGCCGGAATGGTCGAACCCGCGCGTTTCAGGTCGAGCGCCAACTCCGCCATTAACAGGGCGGCGCCGCCGGTGTCCTTGTCGCGGATGCCGGGCATGACCAGATAGCCGTGGCTTTCCTCGCAGCCGAGAACGTAATCGTCCGGCGTGCCCTCGATGTCTTCGTACTTGCCGCCGTGTTCAAGTTGAAAAAGGACCTCGGCAATGTACTTGAAGCCGACGAGCAGGTTATCGACAAGCTGGGCCTTGAAGTGGCGGGCGATGCGCGAGATGAGGTTGGTCGTCACCAGGGTCTTGACGATGATCGGTCGCCGCGGCATCATGCCGTTCTCCGTCAGCTTGGCGAACTTGAAATGCGTGAGCAGGGCGCCGATCTGGTTACCGTTGAGGAAATGAAAGTTCCCCTGAGCGTCCGGGGCCATGGCGCCGAGGCGGTCGGCGTCGGGATCGGTCGAGAGGACCAGGTCGGCTTTCAGGTTCTTGGCCAGTGCCTCGGCCTTGTCCATCGATACGGGAAATTCCGGATTCGGCGTCTGCGTGACGTTGGGAAACTGCCCGTTCGGCTCCATCTGCTCTTCGAGGGGAGCGACCCGGAAGCCCTGCTGCACCAGCACCTCCAGCGCCGTCATGCCGCCGACGCCGTGCAGCGGCGTGAACACGATCTTGACCTCATCGAAGCGAGGTGCTTTCACCAGGCTTTGCTTGCGGCACAAATCGATGTAGGCCTTGTGGGAAGTGTCGTCGAGAAAGTGGATTTTCCCGGCGCGGATCGCATCGGGCCAGGAGATCTCCTTGATCTCGGCCACCTGGTCGACGATGTCGGCCATGATCTGATCGTCCGGCGGCACGGGCTGGCCGCCACGCTCGTCGTAAAACTTCCCGCCATTATCATCGGGTGGATTGTGCGAAGCACTGATATTCAAGCCGCCCTGGGCCCGAAGATGCCGGATCACGAAAGACAACTCGGGCGTGGCAAGATAGCGGCTGCTATTTTCCGGCAAGATGTGGGAGTGAATGCCATTGGCGGCGTAAACACAGGCAGCGAACTGGGCAAAACGCCGGGATGACAGGTGCAACACGGGGTTGGACAGAGCGGGGTTGTAGCTCTTGCGCTGGTCCTCGAAACGCCGCACGTCATAGGCGAGCGCCACGGCCAGGCCTGGCGTGTTAGGGAAGCGTTCTTTCAGATATTCAGCGTGCCCTTGGACCGACGCGCCAAGGGTCCAGAGGTTCATGCGATTCGGGCCGATGCCCACCGCGCCGCGCCGGCCGCCGGTGCCAAACGGCAGAATCTGATAGAACCGATCCAGCAGCCCGGCCCATTTCTTTTCGTCGATGAGCCATTCAATCTGCGGCCGGTACGCCGTGAATTCCGCTTCGGTCAGCCAGCGCTCGAGGTTCCTGGCAGCCTGTTGCTTGTAGGCGGCGTCGGCGTCGATGGTTTGAAAACCGGCGATGGCTTGTTGCAAGCGGTCCATTTTTTGTCCCTCGTTCTTTGCGTGGTAACCTGGCGGCCCTTCTGGTATCCTACCAATAATCAACCGCGTGAAATCAGAGGTTTGCCATGGCCGCCGCTACCTTGAAAAATCGATCTGCCAAGATGAATGGCCAGAAGCCGAGCGTACGTGAACCGCTGGAGGAAGATCGTTCGGCATCGTTCTTCATGCCGACCATGGGTATGACACTTGAAGCATTTCGCGCGTGGACCTATTCGGACGAATTCCCGAGGACCGGTTCGATCGCGTACATCGGAAAGGAGATATTCATCGATATGAGCCCGGAACGTTTGCAATCGCACGGGTCGGTGAAAACCGCGGTGAGCGGCACGATTATCCCCCTGGTTTTCAGAAAAAAGAAAGGAAAACTGTATTTCGACCGTACCCGAGTCGTCAACGTGGCCGCAGGTTTGTCGAACGAGCCGGACGGAGTATTTGCCCTGTGGGAGTCGTTCAAGAACGGCAAAATCATTCTGGTGCCCACCAAGGACGACGACGACTACATCGAACTTGAGGGCACGCCGGATTGGATTCTCGAAGTTGTTAGCCGGAGTTCCGTTACCAAGGACAAGAAAACGTTGCGCAAACGCTACCACCGCGCCGGCATCTCCGAATATTGGCTGATCGATGCTCGCGGCGACGAGGTCGAGTTCGATATCCTCATTCACGGCGAGGACGATTATGAGCCGGCTCAGCGCGCCGCCGGTTGGCAGGTGTCCAGGGTTTTCGGCAAAAAGTTTCGCTTGCGCCGCATCAAGGACGAACTGGGCGACGTGGATTATCGGCTGGATGTGAAGTAATGGGCGGATGCGGCTTGGCGTTCCCATCATACGGCGTGAGCCATGGCAAACCTTATCTACGATTATGACGTGATTGTCGTCGGCGCCGGGCACGCGGGCATTGAAGCGTCGCTGGCGCCGGCGCGCATGGGGCTGCGCACGATTCTGCTCACCATGAATGCCGACACGGTCGGCGCGATGAGTTGCAATCCCGCGATTGGCGGCGTCGCCAAGGGGCAGATTGTCCGCGAGATCGACGCGCTGGGCGGCGAGATGGGCAAGGTGATCGATGCCGCTGGGATTCAGTTCCGGATGCTCAATCGCACCAAGGGGCCCGCGATGCACTCGCCGCGCGCCCAGGCGGACAAGAAGCTTTATCAATTCACGATGAAGAATATCGTGGAGTCGCAACCGCTGCTTACGCTTCGGCAGGAGATGGTCGAAAGCATCCTGATCGAGGCGAACGAGGAGCGTCAACCCCCCAGTGCGCAAAGGGTCCCGAGTGACGATGGCGCCAGCCGGCTTACGACGGCCGTTCGCCGGGTCGTTGGCGTCAGGGTCGCGGGCGATACGCTCTACCGCGCCCCGGCCATCATCCTCACCACGGGCACGTTTCTCAAAGCCCTGATGCACATGGGCGAAGCGAAGTCGCGCGGCGGCAGGGCAGGGGACCAGTCGGCGGAAGGTTTGAGCGACAGCCTCGGCGCCTGCGGCATTCAGCTCGCGCGTTTCAAAACCGGAACCCCCTGCCGGCTGAATGGCCGCACCATCGACTTCACGAAATGCGAAGACCAGCCGGGCGACGCCGACCCACGGCCGTTCAGCTTTTCGACCGCAGGCATCACGCAGCCGCAGTTGCACTGCCATATCACCTACACCAACGAAAAGGTGCATGAGCTGATTCGCGCCAATCTGGCCCGTGCGCCGATGTATTCTGGCCAAATCCAGGGGCGCGGGCCGCGCTACTGTCCGTCGATCGAGGACAAGGTCGTTCGTTTTGCGGACAGGGAACGCCATCAGATTTTTCTCGAACCTGAAGGCCGCAACACGCGGGAGTATTATTGCAATGGCATAAGCACCAGCCTGCCCAACGACGTGCAAGCCGAGATGTTGCGGAACATTGCCGGGCTAGAAAACGCGGAGGTGATGCGCTGGGGCTACGCGGTGGAGTACGACTATGCGCCGCCGACGCAACTTCTGCCAACCCTGGAGACGAAATCGGTCGCGGGCCTGTATTTCGCGGGGCAAATCAACGGCACGACCGGCTATGAGGAAGCCGCGGCTCAAGGGTTGATGGCGGGCGTCAACGCAGCCCTGAAGGTCAAGGACGAACCGCCGCTGCTTCTGGACCGCAGCCAGGCCTACATCGGCGTGTTGATCGACGATCTCGTTACCAAGGGGGTCGACGAGCCGTATCGCATGTTCACGTCGCGCGCCGAGTATCGCCTGCTCCTGCGGCACGATAACGCCGACCGCCGCCTGACCCCGATCGGCCGGCGCGTCGGACTGGTCAACGACGCCGACTGGGCACGGCTTCAGCGCAAAGAGGAGGCAATTGCCGCGTTGAGCTGCCGATTGCAAGAGGAAAAGCACGAAGGGGATACGCTGGAGAAATGGCTCAAGCGCACGCCGACGACGTGGGACGAAGTCGCCGCGTGGTGTCCGTGGGTCACGTCATTCTCGGCCGACGTCATCGAGCAAGTAACACTGGAGGCGAAATATGCCGGCTACATCGATCGGCAGGCGGCGCAGGTCGAGCGCTTCCATCGGCTGGAGGGAAAACCCATCCCGCCAACCTTCGACTACGTCACCATTCCGCAACTGCGGAACGAAGCGAAGGAAAAGCTGAGCACGATTCGGCCCACCAGCCTCGGGCAAGCGAGCCGAATCAGCGGCATCAACCCGGCAGACCTCGCGGTGCTTTTGCTGTACCTGGCGGAGCCGCGACGAGCGCGGGGAGACCAGGGCGTCGATGACATCGAATGACCCGTGGCGGCGCGCCTCCATCGTCGCCTCAAGAGAAACTGAATGGCGGACCCCAGTTTGGATTCGGTGACGCCCCGGCGTGGACTTGGGCTGTCGGCCTGGTGCGTTGTCGCTGCCTTTGGGGCCTACTTCTGCATGTACGGTTTTCGCAAGCCGTTCACGGCGGGCTTGTACGACGATTACGACGTAGGGGGGATTTCCTGGAAAACCGTGCTGCTGGCGGCCCAGGTGCTGGGCTATACGCTTTCGAAGTTCATCGGCATCAAGGTGATCGCCGAGATGCCGCCGGTCCGGCGTGTTGTTTGGTTGTTCACCTTGATCGGCGCCGCGGAAGCCGCCTTGTTGATGTTCGCCATCGTGCCGCGGCCCTGGAGTTGCTTCTTTCTTTTCCTGAATGGCCTGCCGTTGGGCATGGTTTTTGGCCTGGTGCTTGGTTTTCTGGAGGGGCGTCGGCACACGGAGGCCTTGACTGCTGGCTTGTGCGTGAGTTTCATCGTGGCCGACGGTTTTAGCAAGACGATTGGGTCTCAACTGTTGCTCAGCGGCGTGACGGAATCGTGGATGCCGTTCGTCGCGGGGATCTTTTTCGCACCTCCGTTCCTTCTTTCGCTGTGGATGCTGTCAAGGATTCCGCCGCCGTCGCGAGTGGATGTGGCAGAGCGGTGCGAACGGCTGCCGATGAATCGCCAGGAGCGCGGCAAGTTTTTTTCCCGTTACGCGGCCGGCCTGGTGATGCTGATCTTGCTCTATCTGTTGCTGACGATCTTGCGCACGGTGCGAGCTGATTTCGCGCCGGAGATATGGGCCGGATTGGGAACCACGGATGAGCCAGCCATCTTTACCATATCGGAAATCGCGGTCGGCGTGTTGGTGATGCTGGCAAGCGGCCTGATCGTTTTCGTGCGTGCTCACCGCCTGGCATTTTTCGGCGCGCTGAGTCTGGCGCTCGTCGGCGCGCTTCTGGCTGGCGCCGCGCTCGGCGGTTTGAGCGCGGGGATTCTTTCGCCGCTTGGTTTCATGATTCTGCACGGTCTGGGACTTTACCTCCCCTACGTCGTATTTCATACGACGGTGTTTGAACGCCTGATCGCCTTGACGCGCGATCGGGGCAACATCGGCTATTTGATGTACCTTGCCGACGCGTTCGGCTACCTCGGCGTCGTCGCCGTCATGGTGGCCAAGAATCTGTTCGGCGATCGGGAGAGTTTCCTTGATTTCTTCATCCTGTTGAGCTGGATCGTGGCAGGGGCGGGTATCCTGCTAATGATTCCTTGCTGGTGGTACTTTGCAACGCACCCTGCCACGGCGGCGGTCGTCGAATTGGAGCCGATCCAGTCATGATCGGAAACGTCATGGGCCGCGCGGTGATCTTTCATGGTCCGAATTGTCCGCTGGAGATCGCCCGCTTCCCAAGGCCGACCGCCGTTGGCGCGGAAATCCTGGTGCGCGTCGCCTGCTGCACTCTGTGCAAGAGCGACCTCCATACCCATGCCGGACGCCGCACCCAGCCGCTGCCCACCGTCCTTGGCCACGAAATTGTCGGCCGCATCGAGGCGTTTGGCCCGCGCGCCCAACGTAGGGATTTTCGCGGCGTCGCGCTGGCGATCGGCGCTCGGATTAGCTGGACCCTGACGGCCAGTTGCGGGACCTGCTTTTTTTGCAAGGAAGCGTTGCCGCAGAAGTGTGAGACCCTGTTCAAATACGGTCACGAGCGCATGGGTCCCGAGCAGCCGTTTGTAGGCGGGCTGGCGGACTGGGTAGTGCTGCGGGAAGGAACGGCGTGTTTTCATGTTCCCGATGCGGTCCCCGATGAGGTCGCCGCGTGTGCGAATTGCGCGACGGCCACCGTGGCCGGCATGTTGCGCGCCGCTGGAGGCGTGGCCGACCGTAACGTCTTGATTTTGGGCGCCGGTGTGCTTGGCTTGACGGCATCGGCCATGGCATGCGCGGCGGGTGCGTCGGCGGTGCTGGTGTGCGATCCCGATCCCGTTTGCCGGGAACGGGCGCGGGCGTTCGGCGCTACCGCCGCCTATTCGCCCGACGAGCTGGCCGCTGGCATCGCTGCGGCGACCGGCGGGCGCGGTGTGGGTGTTGTGCTGGAGTTGGCCGGCGTTGCCTCCGCGGTGGAAGCCGGACTGACGTTGGCGCGAATTGGCGGAACGATCCTTCTCGCAGGTACCGTGCTTCCCACGCCCGCCGTACCTCTTGATCCCGAGCAGCTGGTGCGACGCATGCTGACGATTCGCGGCATGCACAACTACGCCCCGCAAGACTTGGCGGCGGCCCTTGATTTTCTGGCCGGGCCCGGGCGAGCATTCCCTTTTGAGACGCTCGTGGGTCAAACGTTCTCGCTTGACAAGATTGAACAGGCTTTTGAACACGCGCACGGAACCCCAGGTTTTCGCGTGGCAGTCCGGCCGTGAGGCCCAATCGATGGACCTGGTAAGCGAAATCATGAGTCTCTTCGCCGGCGCCGGACAAGCCGCGTATCATGGCGAGGCGGTCTCGCAGACCGAACACGCGCTGCAGACCGCTCGGCTTGCGCTTGCTGCCGGCGTGGACGCCGAGTTGATTGCCGCGGCCCTGTTGCATGACGTTGGCCATCTGCTATGCGGCTTGCCCGAGCAGGCGGCCCAGCGCGGAATCAACGACACGCACGAGGCCGTCGGGGCCGCCTGGCTGGAGCAGCATTTTTCCCTTGCGGTCGCGGCGCCGGTCCGTCTACACGTGTCGGCCAAGCGATACCTGTGTGCGGTTGACCCACCATACCTTGAGGCATTGTCCGCTGCATCGCAGGTGAGTCTGCGTTTGCAGGGTGGACCGTTCAGCGCAAGTGAAATTGCCCAATTCGAGATGGACCCGCATTTCACGGCTGCCGTCGCGCTTCGCCGTTGGGATGACTCAGCCAAGGTCCCTGGATTGGCCGTGCCGGCGCTGGAATCCTATCGCGCCATCCTGGAATCCGTGGTTTTGAGGAAATGCTAGCAGGCCCGTTTGTCGAGGGGTCGTGGGGGCTGAGAACGTAGACCTCACGCTCCGCGTGAGGAGATACTCACGTGGAGCATGAGGTCTACGGTCAAATCGAGACAGTACGGATTCTCGCGGGGTTCCATTTGATAACGGCAGCGGGCGCCGTTTGAAGAATCCGAGGACGTGACAACTACTACAATTACAGCGTCGAATTTCCCTGATTCATCATGGCGAGAACCCAAACGCATGCTTCGCATCATCGGCGGAAAAGTCTACGACCCCGCCAATAACATCGACGGCGTCATCAAGGACATCTTCATCGACAACGGCAAGATCGTCGCCGATGCCCAGGGCGGACGCACTATCGACGCCACCGGCATGATCGTCTTCCCCGGCGGCGTCGATATTCACACGCATGTCGCGGGCGGGGCGCTCAACTTCGCGCGGGCGATGACGCCGGAGAATCAGCGCGTCGCCGCCAAGTTCATGCGCACCGCCGAGACGCGCGCCGGCATTGGCGGACCGACGCCGACCACATTCGCGACCGGCTACCTCTACGCGGGCATGGGCTACACCACGGTCAACGAGGCGGCCGTGCCCGTGCTCTCCGCCAAACACACGCACGAGGAGTTGCGCGACACGCCCATCGTGGACAAGACCTGTTGCCTTTTGATGGCCAACAACGAGATCGTGATGGATCTTCTGGAGGCCGGCGATTACGAGCGGGCCAAGCACGTCGTCGCCTGGATGATCTGGGCGGCCAAGGCCTATGGCGTCAAGGCCGTCAACCCCGGCGGCGTCACCGCCTGGAAGTGGGGCAAGGACGCCAAGCAGATGGCCGAGCCCGTTCATGGCTATGGCAAGCTCACCCCGTCGATGATTGTCGGCAATCTCGCCAGGATGATCGACGAGATGAACCTGCCGCACCCGCTGCATCTGCACTGCAACAACCTGGGCGCGCCGGGCAACGTCGCAACCACACTCGAAACCATGAAGGTCCTCGAAGGGCATCGCGCCCACATGGCCCATTTGCAATTTCACGCCTACGGCGGCGATGACTGGCATTCGATGCGCTCCGAGGCGACCCAGATCGCCGACTACTTCAACCAACACAAGAACCTCACCTGCGACGCCGGCGCCGTCCTCTTCGGCAACGCCGTCACCATCACCGCCGACGGACCGTGGCAGCACCTGCTCTATCAACTCACGGGTCGCAAGTGGGGCAACCTCGATGTCGAAAACGAGACCGGCTGCGGCATCGTCCCCTATACCTACAAGGGCTCGAACCTCGTCAATGCCGTGCAATGGGCGGTCGGCCTGGAGTTGCTCTTGTTGATCGACGATCCCTGGCGCATCTTCCTGACCACCGATCACCCCAACGGCGCCTGCTTTTGGCGTTACCCGGAAATCGTACACCTCTTGATGAATGCTGATTTCCGCAAGGAGCGAGTCAAGAAGCTGCCGCCCAAGGCGCTGTCGCGCATCGTGCTCGCCGATCTGAATCGGGAGTATTCGCTTTACGAAATCGCCATCATCACCTCCGCCGGCCCAGCCCGCGCGCTGGGGTTGCCGCACAAGGGGCATCTGGGCATTGGGGCCGACGCGGATATCGCAATCTTCAACCAAAATCCTGACGGCGAGCACATGTTCCGCTATCCGCGTTACGTCATCAAGGATGGCGAGATTGTCGTCGAGGAAGGCGATATCCGTAATGTGCGCCAGGGCCGGGAGTTCGTCGTCAAGCCGGCCTACGATGAAACGATCGAGGATTATTTGAAGCCGTGGTTCCAGCAATACTACACGATGTCGTTCGAGAATTACCCGGTGGAGGCAGAGCGCGTGCATGGGATGCAGGTGCGGGATTTGTAGCATTCGCCGGGCAAGGCAATCTGATAAGAAGAATGCCGGGAATTGTTGCCGATGATTCAGGCTTGAATTTGGTTGCGTAATTCGCAAGAGGACAGATAATAACAGGGCGAATCATTCGTCCTGTTTTCGTTTGGGCGTCCCAACCTGAAAGGACCGTGGCGATGATAGTAACGTATCCAGTAGGAACCAGGATTTACTATTTGAGCCGTGGCAAGGATGGCCGAAAGACCCTGAACCGCCCAGACGGGCAACAATCTGGCGTAGTCACCGGCGTGCGCAACGAATGGGGCGCGTTCGTGAAATGGGACGACGGGCACCAAGGTTCCGTCTTGTGGGATTGGATCGACGACAAACCGCCGCACAAATGAAACGTAATGTGCCGAAAAGAAACGTAATTGATTGTTCTTAGGTCAAATAAGTCCAAAGCCATCAGAGTATGAAAATCACTATCGAATTACCGGAATCCGACGTCAAAGATATCTGCCGCATGACGGGCGAAAAGAAGAAGGCCCGGGCAATTCGCAGATTCGTCCTCGATGCGCTCATGCTGAAACGTCGCCATGAGATCGCACAGAAGTTCATCAGCGGCGAGTGGGGTGCCGAATTGAAAGGCTTCGAAGAGTCGCAGGCCGCGGATCGCAAAGCCGATCGCATCGGGGAGCGCTCCAGGAGAAAATGATGCCGCTATTGTCAAACGACCGCGGGTTGAGTTGACGGGCTTCGCGGCAATCAAGAGGTGTGGAGGAACGGCGATGGAAAAGACGATGATCATTATTCGGGGCAATCCCAGTTACGGCAAGTCGGCAGCAATCAGCTTTGCCTACGAGCAGATGATTAAGCAGATGGGGAAGGCTTGCACTCAAGTTTACTCCCAGGGAGAAAGGCGTCCGCGCAAAAGGGGGAGTGGTCCGCCCGAGGTCTGGGGACTCATTCTAAGGATCGACGACGTGTTGGTCGGCTTCGCCAGTCCGGGCGACACACCCGAACATCTGGACCGATGCCTGAAACCGCTGATTCTGAGGAAATGCCTGGTGATCGTTGGTGCAACGCGCCTCGCCCCTAATCACCCAACATGGGAGCGTGCATGGGAGCTTGCTTCGGACAATCACTTCGAGGTCGTCCCGTTCTACAAAACGGCCCTTCAGGCAGATGTTCACACGGCGGATTGGCAAGCGGCTTGTGATCAGGCGAATCAGGATTGGGCTGCCAAAGAAATCGTCCCCGAAATATGGAAGGCAATTGCGAAAGCGAAACTCCCGGCCGAACCAATCGTTGCAACACGAAATTAAGAAACTACCGGAAATCACATTGCACTTGATTCCAACGATTGAACGAGAATAATGATAGTATGGTAATTCAAGGTCACGTTCACCACGGCGTCGTGGTTTTGGAAGGTTCGCTCCCCTTGCCGGAGGGCGCTGCAGTCACCGTCACTTATCCGGCTCAAGCGCAGCCGAAACGTGCCGGCGAAAAGCGACGCATTCAGTTTCCTCTTGTTCACTGCGATCAACCGGGCAGCGTGGATTTGACCGGGGCCCAAATCGCGGAGATCCTCACTCAAGATGATGCATCTCGCCATCGTTCACATCCGTAAGATGTAGCGTATGAGCAGCATCACCCTCACCCTCAAACAACAACCGAACGTCCCGCTCGAAGCCGAGCACATCAACCCCGATCACATGGTCGGCCTGGCCAACGACGCCATCCGCGCGTTGCCCGTCTTCCTCGGCAAGCGCCAGGTTCGGCTCGATGATTTCTTCGACGTGGATGGCGCCGCCAGCGATCACCTCGAAATCCACGGCGACCTCGCCAAGGTCAAGTGGATCGGCCGGGCCATGACGCGCGGCCACATCAAGATCCACGGTAACGTGGGCATGCACCTGGGTGCTTACATGAAAGGCGGGACCATCGAGGTCACCGGCAACGCTTCGGACTGGGTCGGCGCCGAGATGAGGAATGGCCTGATCCGCATCGCGGGCAATGCCGGCGGGCAGGTCGGCGCCGCCTATCGCGGCAGTTTGGCCGGTATGAACGGCGGCGCCATCCTCGTCGGCGGGGCCGCGGGGCTCGAAGTCGGCATGCGCATGAAACGCGGCATCATCGTCATCGGCGGCGTGGCGCGTGACTTCGCCGGCCTGCAAATGAAGGGCGGGACCATCTTCCTCATGAGCGGCGCCGAGATCCGCACCGGCGCCTGGATGTTTCGCGGCACCATCGTGTCCATGAAGCCGCTCAAGCTGTTGCCGACCTTCTCCTATTCGTGTTCTTACGATCCCACGTTCCTTGGCCTGTATGCCAAACACCTCAAGTTGCTTGGGCTTTCGATTCCGCATGACGGGATGTACGAGCGTTACTGCGGCGACTCGTCGGTGCCGGGGCATGGGGAGATTTTGGTGTGGAATGTCGGATGATTTGCACGATCCTTTGTGGACAAGGCCAATTCATGGCAAATAAAGTCTTCCCGCTCCGCGGATGTTCTCGGCGTATAGCAAGTAGTCGAAGAGTTTTTCCACCACACGATCACAAAAGGAGGAGCTTTGGAAAACGCGGTCAGGCAATGGCAGTGTGATCACAGGCAGGCTCGTCGGCGTACCTTCGCGACGCAACGTTGCTTCAAGAGAATTATCCGATTCCTCATTACGGTTGCTGGTCAGCAAATAGAACTCTTCTGCCTGGCAAAAACGCCATACGACATCGTCAGGGGAGGCTGCGTCGAGACCGACATCGCAAAATTGACGCATCGTTACACCGAGGGCATCGGTCAGATCTTGCCACGTGGCGGTTCTCATGTGCATCCAGATGTGAGCGCCGTGGCCCTCGATGTTTGTGTCAATCAGAATGACGGGCACCGTTTTTCTCCGTCAAGCGCGCCCTCATTTTTTCCTTCAGGCGGGCAATCCGTTCCTCGGTGGTAAGCGTTTCGTCGCTCGCCGCGAAGATCCCGCCGCGGGCGTGTTGGGCCTCCATGCCGCGCCGGTGAAATTCCTCAGCACGCCGGTCTTGCTCCACGAGTTCGTCACGGTGAACCTCGACATAGGCGACGAGCGCTGCAAATTCCTCAGCCGTCAGACTCGGCATGGCGCGGTGAATGAAATCAAAGTCGTAGCCGCGGTGCAGGTAGAAAAACACATCCAGCACGGTGATCCGGCTGGTCGATAGCTGAGGCCCGCGGCCGTGATCGACAATCTGGATTTCATCGGTTTTCATTGTTTTTCCTGTTGCAGGCCACCTGGAAAGGGCGCGCCTTTCTCGGGATCGATCCCGCAGGCTCGCTCGCGCTCGCCTGCGGGCTTCGATGGATTAGCGGGAGCCGGGCTGGCGGGCCTGCACGCTCTGAACCGACTTTTGATCGAGCGTCAGACGCAGTTGCAAAAACGGGCCATTGTCTTCGACTTTGAGATCGCCGAGCTTGGTTTCCTTGCCGTCGAGCATGACGCGGGCGCCCTTGATGAGCGTGTACGTCTTCTCATCAAACTCGGTCCGACTTTTTGGAATGCCGATCGTGATCGTGTTCTTGGCGGCATCAATCCCCTTTAGCATGCCGCTCAGCATCGGGCCTTCCGCTCGCAGCATCATGGCAAACGTCTGGTCCACGGCCATGCGAACCATGACATTTGAGCCGACCGGAAGGTCGGCGAGCTTGACTTCCTTGACGGAGAGCCGTCGGCCTCGACCGTCATCCATCGTGACCACGGCTTCCTTGGCAACCGACACGGTGCGTTCCTCGGCAGCGTCATCGCCGCGCGCCGGGCGCGTGGTGATCGTCAGCGAGCGCTTGGCGGCGTCGATCGACTTGAGCGTGCCAAACACCATCGCTCCCTCGGCCTGGATGCTGTTGACCAGCTTCTTATCGAGCGAGAGCCGCAGGGTGACGATGGCGCCTTCGCTCAGGTCATCGAGCTTGCCCTCGCGGATGGAGAAGCGTCGCCCGCGCCCGTCATCGATGCCAACCTCGGCGTCAGCGGCGATGGTGTAGGATTTTTCGGGAGCCGCCTCCTCGCGTCCGCGGCCCTGGAGGGTGACGGTAATTGTTTTCTTCTTGGCGTCAACCGCCTTGATTTGGCCACGCACCAGCGGCTCCTCGGCGACGATGCTCTCGACGCTTTTTTGATCGGCGCTCAAGACAAGCGCGACCAGAACGCCCTCGCTCAGGTCGGCACGCTTGGCCTCCTTGAACGCCCCGCCGAAGCGGAAACCCCCGATGCCCGTGCAGATCTCGACATCCTTGGCCAGCGCATAGGTCTTCTCGGTGGGCGCGGCATCCCGGCCGGCGCTAAAGGTTAGCGTGATGCTGGTCGCATCGATTGACTTGATCGGCCCGCGCACTTCTTGACCCGGTCGGCGCCCGCCGTCGCGCCCTTGGCCGTGGACGCCCGGGGCGTTTGCCAGAATCAACATGCACAAAAGACTGGCGAATAGAATCCGTGACCTGTTCGACATGAAAACCTCCCGCGTTGGGTTCCTGCGATGTTCAGAACTCCACCTATTAGAACCGAAGAAGCTGCGTCATGCCAGTAAAAACGACCTCCCAGACCGGATTCACAAAAGGTTCGCGATGGCGTTGCTGGTCCCCGCTTGGCCCGGCCTGCTCTGCACCCTTGTCTTGGGCTCACCTACGCGTTTGACCGTGGCGGCAAGCCAGCTCAGGAAACGATTCACATCCGCCTGGTCGTCGAGGTGATGCGTGGCAAGCGTGACTCCGCTCGGCTTGACGCGAACGGTGATGCCCTCGGGCAGCGCGGCGAACGCGTCCTCGTCGGTCGCGTCGTCGCCCACGTAGATTGGCAATGCGTCTTGGCCGATTTGTTCGCAAAGCCAGCGGCATGCCGTCCCCTTGTCGCACTCCGTGCTGGCGCGGATTTCGTAAACCTTATTGCCGTGGGTGATGCGAAACGGGTGTTTCGCCGCCTTCAGGTCCTCCTGAACCATGCGAGCGATGCCAGGCCACTCGGCTTCCGGCGCCAGCCGATAGTGAATGCTAATCGTCGGCCCCTTGTCCTCGACCAGGACGCCCGACGTGGTTTGAAATCGTTTCGTCAACGTGCCGGCCAAAGCGCGCATAGCCGCCTGTGCTGACGCCGGGATGGGCGCCTGGAAGCGCAACGCGGCGTCGCGAATTTCATGGCCATGATTGCCGGAATAAAAAATATTCTCGATCCCGAGGCGATGCTCCACGTCATCGATGGCGCGACCGCTGATGATGGCAAGCGTGACGTTTGGCTCGGTGGCAAGGGCTTCGAGCAGGCGCCTGGTCACCGCTGGTAAACTGGCATCCGCCGGGTGCTCCACCAGGGGAGCCAACGTGCCGTCAAAGTCCAAAAAAACGTCGAGGTGGACTGCGCTGACGAGCCGCTCAGTCAGATTTGGCAAGTCGTCAAAGAATGGCAAACTCACGGCAACACTCCTGAAGCGAAACCATTGTGGACCCAGATGCGTGGGCCACGGTGGAAGCAGCGCGTCGGTCAAACATCCTCGGGAAAATCGAAACGCACCAGGGCAGAGAACACCTTTCCCGCCCAGCGGTAGATGTTGTTATTTGCGACGGCGGCGCGCATTTTTTGCATGCGTTTACACCGTTCGCTTTCTGGCAACTCAAGGGCCAGGCGAATGGCGTCCGCCATGGCCTCCATGGAATAGGGATTCACCAGCAGGGCATCGGTCAACTCGCGAGCGGTCCCCGTGAACTGGCTCAGGATCAACACGCCATCCTCGTCGCAACGGCTGGCGACGTGCTCCTTGGCCACGAGGTTCATGCCGTCGTGCAAGGAACTGACGATGCAAAAATTCGCCAGCCGGTGTAGCGCGATCATTTCGATCTGGTTGTGGTGTTCCTTCAGAAGCAAAATGGGGCGCCAGTCATCCGTGCTCCATTTCCAGTTGATTTGCTCGGTGATGCGATCGACCTCCTCGTCGAGGCGTTGATACTGCGGAATGTGCGCCCGACTGGGCACGGCAATTTGCACGAACACCAGGCGTTCCCGATATTCCGCGTTGTGCTCCAGAAAATAATCGATTGCACGCAGTCGCTCCGGAATGCCCTTGGTATAGTCCAGACGTTCAATGCCGATCCCGAGGAGTTTGTCCTTGAGGCCAATGCGAAGACGCCAGCGTGCCATTTCGTTTTCAACCTTGGCGGTCTGTGCCAGCTCAACGTGGGCGTCGTAGTCGATGCTGATGGGAAACGGGCGGACGACGGTCAGCTTTCCACCACAGGTGATCTGCGAGTTCTCTTGATCCACCTTCGCCTCGATGGCGCGGTCAACGGTGTCGAGAAAGTTTTGGCAATGGTGACGCAGGTGAAAGCCGAGCAGGTCGTTGCCCAGCAGGCCGTCGAGCATCTCTTCGCCCCAGGGAAAAACGCGCATGATTTCCCGGTTGGGCCAGGGAATATGCCAGAATTGGGCGACGATGAGGTTGGGATTGGCCATTTTTAACATGCGCGGCAGAAGAGCAAAATGGTAATCCTGGATGAAGACGAACGCGGGTTTGTCATTCGCATCCTCCAGGACCGCCTTGGCAAAGAGCTGGTTGACCTCCCGATAAATTTCCCAATCAGCCGGATTGAAGGTGGGGCGCGTAAACGCGACGTGGCACAAAGGCCAAAGCCCTTCATTGGCGAGGCCATAGTAGTAGCCCTGTTCTTGTTTTTTGGTTAGCCAGACGCGGCGGAGTGTATAACTGGGGTTCTCGGGAGGTACACGCACTTGATTTTTGGTGTCCACGGAATGGCGGTCGGCGTTGCCACTTCCGTGCGCTACCCAGGTCCCGCCACAGGCCTGCAATATCGGATCCAGCGCCGTGGTCATGCCGCTGGCCGGCTTGATGCACTCGACCTGATCGCCCGCGAAGCGATGAATGTACGGCTCGCGATTGGCGACGACAATCAACTGGTGGTTCTGGAGTTTTTCCTCGATGAGATTGTGCAGGGCTTTCTTCGTCCACATCACTGGCTCCTTGGTAAGTGGCCCGGGCGACACTTGTTACGGAGTCTTTTCGTAGCCAGACGTGACGTTTTCGAGGCAGCCGGAAACGTGTAGGATCGCGCCGACGCGAAAACTGGACGCGCGTCGCACCTGGGATCATTGTACGAAAGAGAGCGCGAATAATCGAGCATCAGGCGGGCGCGTGAAGCAGCAAATCCGGCAACAGGATAACCGAATCCAGGATGCGGGTGTGCCGATGCTCTTCGAGTTGGGCTCGGCTGAAGCTTCCCGTGGTGACGCCGATCACCACGCCGCAGCCGGCCGCGAAACCTTCCGCCAGATCGACCGGTGTGTCACCGACCTTGGCGACTCGGCCCGCGTCCTGGAGGTTGAGCTTTTGCATCAGCGTGCGAATCATCGCGGGATCGGGCCTGCCTTTCGGCACCTCATCGCTGGCGACACTGGCGTCGATGGCGTGCGTCCAGCCCAGCCGATCGAGAATCACGTCCACAATTCCTCGGCTGAACCCGCTGTTGAGCGCGACCTTGATTCCAGCCGCGCGGAGTTGTCTGAAAACCGCGGCGGCCCCGGGCACTTCCCGGACTGCGGGATCGGTCTTGTAATAATGTGTCATGCGCTGAACGAAGTCGGCGTGAATGGCATCGACGACCTGGTCTGAAACGGTACGGCCAGCCGCCGCGAGCAGGATGCGAATCGCCTCTGGCTTGTGGAGGCCCATGACGTTGTTGACCGCGATCGGGTCGGGAACGACGCCGACCGCCGACAGGGCCGCGCGAAACGAATCGCTGACGGCGTCACCGTCGTATACCGTGGTCCCCGCCATATCGAAAACGACCAGGTCAACCATGAGAATCTCCAAGCCACGCATGGATGGTCTGCTCCGCGAGCCCGAACGAGAGGGTCATGCCAGCGCCGCCGACGCCGGTCACCGCCATCATCCCGGGCTGGGGATGCGCCACCACGTAGAGGTCCGTTGGATGCTTGACATAGACGCCATGCCAGCGCGCGGCAATGCGTAGGTCCGGAATGTTGATGAACGTCCGCAGGTATTGTAAGACCAGTTCGTCGATACGTGAATTGTCGAACGGCGAAATCGCCGCGCCATATTCATGGGAATCGCCGATCACCAGTTCACCGAGGCCGTTTTGCGACAGCAGCACATGAATGCCGAACTTGCCATACTCGGGCATTTCGGAATCGAAGCGCTGAATCAAGGCGGGCAAGCTCGGACACGCGGAAAAAGCCTGATAATGGCGCAGCGTCAGGCCGGCGGCGAGCATGGTGCCAACGCGGAATTCGGGACCATAAGGCGCCGAGCGCATCATCTGCAGCTTGCACGGGACCAATCCCGCCTCGGCGAAGGACTGCGGCGCCAGCTCACGAAAATCGGCGCCGGTGCATACCACCAGGCGGTCAGCCCGGCATTCCGGGCCCGTGGTCCGTATTACCGGCCGATCATAGCCAAGCACGGACGTGCCGAACACGAAATCGATGGCGAGCGTTCGGTTTAGCCAGCCTGGCAAACCGGCGATGACCTGGCGCGGATCGACGGTCACCTCGGTGTCGCTCCACATGCCGCCGCGCAGGCCTTCCGGGTTTAGCGCGGGGAATCGCCTGGTGACCGCCGAAGCGTCAAGGAGTGAAACGGAGCAATCGTCGCCGGCAAGATGGACGAATTCGTCAAGGACTTGCGCCTCGTCGTCATGGTATGCCAGGTGGAGCGAGCCGGTCGAATCGTACCAAAGGCCACTGGCTTGCAGGACTTCGCGCCAGATCTCCAGACTGCGCCGCGCCAGCCGATAGCGCGGGCCGGGTGGCTGACCGATGGGCCACAACATGCCGAAGTTGCGCACCGACGCGCCCCGGGCGTGCGGCGTGCGTTCGAAGACCACGGTCTTCAAGCCGCGGCGTGCCAGGTGGTAGGCGTGCGCCAAACCGAGAACCCCGGCGCCGACCACGGCGACGTCATAGTGCGATTTCATGCGGGTATTTTGAGGAGGGCATTCGATTTTCAGCATTAATTATCTTCACCCAATTGACGTAATTCCTTATCAGGCAAATGGGTCATTGAGGGTGCCGGGCGAGGACCTTCGTGTACGCGCTGGGACGGAATCGTGAAGGCCATTGTCCATGCAGATGTCCTGGACGACGCCGTTGATATTGTGGGCGGGGTCGTAGACTTTGCCGCCTTTGATGCGAAGCATGCCGGTCTAATCTCGCCTTGGGTAGGGTAATTCTACGTTATGATCTTTGTAGGTATCAAGTCCGAGGATTTCACGCACGGCACCACGAGCCGCGTGGTAGAACGCGACCGCGCAGGAATCCACTTCGTGCCATTCGATCGCTTCCAGTGTAAAGTGAACTTTCGCTACGACATGCCCAAGGTTAGACGCGAATAGTTCGTCGAGGATCCCGTCCAGCACGGCGGTGGAGTAATCCGCTCCTCGTACCAGCCAGTTTACGCGGGATCGGAACGCGAAATCACTGGCTGGCTCACCTCGAAGTTGAACTACGGCAAAATGGCCGCGCGCTCCTAGTTGTCGCGTATACTTGAAACGCGATGTCCTCGCCTCTCGTATCGAGAGCAACGGACGACCACGTTTTCGAATCAGCCACTCATCAAGGAAATGCGTCATTTCTCGGTTCTGGTGAGAAAGTGTTTTTCAATCAGCTTTCTGGAGTTGTACTATTGCTTCTGCGGCAAATACAACCGCCCGGTGCCGCGGAATTCGTCGATGCGCAGCAGGTAATCGTACAGATGCTCCAGAACCTTTTCCGCGTAGGTTCGGCTAGCGCCAAACGCTTCCATATTAGAGATTGTAAACACCGGTAGGCTATCAGGCTGATTGTACTGAAGAATCGTCTCTTCCAGGGAATCCGCAGACTTCTTATTGCGATTGGCGGTAATCAGAATTAAATGCTCGGATTGGCAAGTCTGCCAGACGGTGAAGTCGGACGCATCCGGCGACAGCCCCAAGTCGTCGAATCGTTTGAATTGCAGACCGAGCGCCGTCCAGAACTCGACCCACGTACCGGATTGCATCTGGTGGACGAGCGATTCGATCGGGCCGGTGATGTTGGCATCAGCGAGGATTCCCTTCACCGTTTTTCTCCTCACGCGCCTTCAGCAACTTCCGGAAGCGAGCAAGTTTTTCCTCCCTGGTTTCGTCGGGAATCGGGAAACGGAGGGCCTGAAGCCGTGCTTGCTCTTCGCGATACTCGTCGATCTTTCGATCTTCCTCGTCCAGCTCGTTCTTGTGTTCGCGATAGTATGCTTCGACCACAGCGATCTCTTCGCGAGTCAGCGAAGGAATCCACTGCATGATTTCTTCGTAGGACCAATCATGTTTGAAGTACTGGACCAAGTCCATCACCGTAATGCGGCTCGTTGAGAGCTGCAGTCCTCGGCCCTTATCGATTAGCGTGATTTCGCTGACCATGGAACACCCTCCTTTCATCTTATCCGCGCGCTACACCACCATCTCCGCATTGCGCTCCGGCAGCCACGCCGGCCGGCGCATGACTGCCTCGCGAATGCGTCGCACGACCTCTTCATCCGTCGGGTACGGCGACTTCAGCGCTGGTCGCAACGGCAGCGGGATCTCGTCCATGCGGTACGCGGTTCCCGGGGCGCTGACGCCGGTCACCGCCGTCGTGATGTGAACGCGCGATAGCCGGCTCGTGTGCGTAACCTTGGGATCGAGGGTGATCGTCGGGATGCGCGCCAGATGGTTAATCGCCGGCTGCGGCATCGTCGCGCCCGGGTCGGCGCCGAGTACCAGGCAGGCGTCGTTGTCGCCGCGCACAAGCAGGTCCACCGTCGAAAACTCGCCAGGATTGAAACGCGGATACCCACGGCACAGGTTGACGCCGAACGGATAGCCCGTCGTGTAGCGCATGACGACATCGGCGCCGGTGACGTTGCCGTGGCCTCGCATCGGCATGGCCACGAATTTCGTGAACGCGTTCATCTCGGCGGCGAGCATCAGGACGGCGGCGGAGTTCATGTGCTTGCCGCGCGTCATCGACAGGCCCATGCCGAAGAAGATGATGCCGAAGCGGGCCGCCTTCATCATGGCGACGAGCTCGTGCAGCTTTTCAAGAGGCAGTCCCGTCTCGGCGACGGCGGCCTCGTTGACGCGCTGGCCCTTGACGATCGCACGCAGCGCGGTGACGAGTTCGAAGTCCTTGCCGGGCCGAACCTGCAAGAATACGTCGGCCGCCTTGGCGCTGGGAGTCTCGCGGATATCGACAAGGACCATGGTGCGGTCTTTGCGTCCCTTGGGCGTGAACTTGCCTTTTTGCGTGAGGGAATATTTCGTGAAGTGCCGGGGGTGGCATTCGGCCGGGTTGCCTCCCCAGTAGATCATGAAGTCGGCCCGGTTTTTCACTTCGCCCAGCGTGCAGGTCACCTTTCCGCCCAACTGGGCGGCAATCTCGGTTGGCCCGTGTCAGAGCGAGGTGTGGCTATCGACAACCGCGCCAACCAACTCGGCCAGCGACACCGCTTCCCGCTGAGCCTCACAGGTGATATTGCTCATGCCATAAACGAGCGGCATGTCCGCGTTCAGCAAGTAATCGGCGGCGGCCTCAACCGCGTCATCCACGGTGGCGGGATGGCCATCAATCAGCGCGTCGGGATAGAGGTGTTCCGCGGTGTGATTCTTGAACCACGATTCGCCGAGGCTGCACGCTCGTTTGGTCTCGGTGATTCGTATACCGTCGGCATGCAACTCGATGTCATCGCAGACGCAGCCACAAAAAGTGCAGGTGGCGTTTTTGACGATGGTTAGAGGCATTCCTGTACTCCGAAGCTCTATTTGAGCCAACCAAACACCACTTGAATGAGTCCGCCAAGACAAATCAATGCCCAACCGGCCCCAAAACCTGCGCCCTGTTGAGCGTCCGAACTTAGAGGGTGTTTTTGAATTCGATTTCTTGTTTTTGAATTCGATTTCTTGCCCAGTTTGCCGCATCGAAACGACTTTTCGAGCCGGGAAACGGCCATTTTAGTAGGGGAAAAATCGTATTGAAGTAGCGCCTGTTGTGAACAAGCGTTCAATTGCAAAACACCCTCTTATCAACGCGCCGCCGATGATCATCGCGACGGTAACAATACTAATGAGCAACCCCAGCCAGAACGAAGTCCAAGTTCTCGCTGCCTGTGCGTTCGACAATGGTAGGATTTGTTTCTGGAGTGCACGTTCTCGTTCCTGTGCATCGGCAAGTTCTTTTCGATTACGTTCAATTTCCTGCTCGCGATTGGAAAGTCTTTGTTGAAGATCGGCAAGATGCCGTTCTACTGCCTCCGCATGGGACCGCCTCGGCGCACGGGGTTTAGGAACGTTTGCCCGAGTCGGCCCATCCTGCTGTGGAACCGGTTGGGATTTGGGTTTTTCCGGTCCGGCTGCCTTCGCGCTGGGGTCAGTCGTCACTGATCACCCCCTTTGACCAATCCAGGAACGACCAGCATTTCTTGAGCACGTTCCAGTACGTTCCGTCCTCCCTTGGCAAATCCGGGGAGGCGCTATTGATGCACGACTGAAGGTCGCCAATATACTTGAGAGCAACGATGGAAGGAGCATCAACCGCGGGCGTCACAATGAAATCGACACACGATTCTGGGAATAAGGGCGTTATCGCCTCATCGAAGACACGAAGGCGAACTGCGGAAACGAGTTGACGAATTCGTGGAGCCGTAACGTTCTGCATCGACAGGAGGTTTTTGTGATTGAGTCCTTCCTCGACGCTGTCAACATCCGTGAAAATGTCCTCGATAATTCCAAGGATCCAACTTTTGGCTTGGTTAGCCCTTTCCCCGTGGATTTTACCTAGGGCATATCCAATGTTGCACAACGCCATCCCCTTGTGCAATCGCTGGTGGTAACGGCCCTGAATCGCCAGAAGAGAGAGGTACATGGCCGACCATACCTCAAGTGCTTGGTCGGCCTTGTCCTGTTTAATGAACTGACCGGCTATCCTATTCCACCTCCAGAACTGCCCCTCCAGGCCTCCTAAAAATGGGTTTGGAAGCGAAATCCTCCGATCAGAGCCTGAGCGAGTCGTGAGGAATGCCACCGCCTGAACGGCGTCTTGGAATTTTTTGCTCTCCAGTTCTTCTTCCAATTCAGTGGATGTAGTTGTGCTCATGGATTCTCCGGGTTTTCAACGATTAGGTCGCAACACCTCTTGTTCGCCCGGACCGGGCGGCACCAGAAACGTTCAGCCCAGCACGCGACCACGCAAACTGCCGCGGATGCGGCGCGGCATGTAGCGGCCGGCGCTAATTTCTTCCCACGCCAGCACGTCTTGCGCGTCGGCCAAGTCCGGCGAGGGCCTGGGATCGGGGCCGCTGATTTCGAGTTCGTTGGGGTTCACATTGCACTCCTCGCGTGCCAGAGGCACGCGGCTAAACGATGGGTTCGACTTCAACTTCCCAGCCCTTCGACGTTGGCATGCCGGTTCCGTCCGTGGTTTGGCCCATCAACTTGCAGGTCGGCGGGCCGTAGGCGACGAAGATGATCCCCGCCGGAATCTTGCCTTCCTTGCACAGAAAGATCGCCTCGCCGTTGTCGGAGACGACCCGCACGTTCACGCCCGAAGTGATGCCGGCCTCTTTCATGTCGTCGGCATTCATGAAGATGGTGGTCGTGAGCGCCAGGTATTCCGGGGAGTCCTTGCCGATGTTGATCTGCTGGCCCTGCTTGGTGGTTCGGCCTGCATTCATCAAATAACGCTTTGCCGCCATTCACAATCCCCAGAGTCTATCGTTCAATCGAACCGGCGCCCTATTCCAATTTAGCGGAAACCGCGGATCGAGCAAGCGCAGTTGTTGTCGCCAGGCAATGCCCGGCGCCGGGAACCCAATCGACAGACTTCCCGTGATCGGATTGCGTTGACAAGCTATTCTTTGATTTTCTGCCAATATCCGCATTTCAAGAATATCCCCACCACGGTGCATTTGTACAATACGCTCGGCGGGCAGGACGCCTGGAAACGGAATGGATCTCCCCCAACGTGGCTGCAACGTTGGCATTTCCCACGTAATCGTCACCGTTGAACGCTTGTGCGGCGCGCGGGTGCGTCGATCCTACCGGCATTTGCGCCCGGATCGGCATCATCGGATTTGCCTGCATAGTCGTCATGAGCTATGGTTTTGTCAGAATCAGTAAATTGCTGATTCCCGACAAGAGCAAACCCACGGTGACGTGGGGACGCAAAGCCATGGGCCAACGTTGCCGCTTCCCGCCGCGGCATTGGTGGTCGCCAGGTTGCCGAAGGAATCTTTCCATGTTTTGGTCCAAACTATGGCCGTGGCGCCGCGCGCCGAAGGCCCCCGTCCGTCGCCGTCCCACCACGGCGCGTCTAGCCGTGGAATGCCTCGAAGATCGTCTCGTTCCCGCCGTCGTTGGTCCGATCGACCCCGTACATGAAGCCTGGAGTCAGCAAACCTTTCGCGTGGATGACGTGAGTGTCGTCGATTCCAGCGTGCAGACCGGCGATGCGACGCTGGCCTCCGCGAGCGCGCTGTCGGGACAAAATCCCACGTTCGGCCCGCTCATCGGCCTGCCCAACGTCTTCAGCAATACTTCTTATCGCGGCGCGGGCTACAGCGTCGCCGTCATCGACACCGGCATCGATTACAACAATCCCAATCTCGGCGGCGGGTTCGGCCCGGGCTTTCGCGTCATCGCCGGCTGGGATTTCGCCAATAACGACGCCAATCCGATGGACGACAACGGCCACGGCACCCACGTCGCCGGCATCATCGGCAGCTCGAACCAGTCCTATTCCGGCGTCGCGCCCGACGTCAACCTCATCGCTCTCAAAGTGCTGGGCGCCGATGGCTCGGGTTCCTACGGCAGCGTCGAGTCGGCCTTGCAATGGGTTGTCTCTTATCGTGCCCAATACAACATCGTCGCCGTCAACCTGTCGCTCGGGTCGGGCAACTACACCACGAATCCGTTTACGTTCCTTGACGACGAATTCACGTCGCTCAAGAATGGCGGCGTGTTCATCTCTGTCGCGGCGGGGAACAGCTTTTACTCCAACAGCAGCGCGATCGGCATGAGCTATCCCGCGGTCAGCCCGTTGGTGGCTTCGGTCGGCGCGGTTTATTCCGGCGACTTCGGCGCCGTGGCCTGGGGTTCCGGCGCTCGCGACAACACCACGGCCGCGGATCGGGTCGCCAGCTTCTCGCAGCGAGGCCCCGCCCTGAGCATCATGGCGCCTGGCGCCATCATCACCAGCACCTACCTGAACAACACGTTCCGCGGCATGGCGGGTACGTCGATGGCGACCCCCGTCGTCGCTGGCTCTGCCGTGCTCATCCATCAAGCCATGGATTCGCTGGGCATGGCCGCCAACCAGGACACAATTCTCAATGTCATGAAAACGACCGGCGTTAGCATCGTGGACGGGGACGACGAGGACGACAACGTCGCCAACACCGGCCGAACCTACAAACGGCTCGATCTATACGCCGCCCTCAATTCGCTGGGTACGCCGACGAACTCCGCGCCAGTGCTCCAGGATATCGCGGCTCAAAACGTCGCGCCGGGCGGCACGTTGACGCTCACGCTCAACGCGACGGACGCCAACGGCGATGCCATCACTTTCAGCGCCCGCGTCCTCGGCGGTTCGTCGTCTCAGGCGTATCAGCTTCAACAGCAACTCGGCCTGACCTTCGCGGGAGATTACTTTCAGAATAGCTGGGGCGAAAACGAAAAATGGATGACGAGCACCAGCGGAACCTGGTACTGCATTTTGCCCAATGGCGAAGTGCGCCGCTGGGAAGGCTCGATGGCAACCACGATGTCCCCCGCCAATCTCGTGGCGACTCTCGACGCTTCTTTTTATGCCGATCCAAGTCTATTGTGGAACGCCCAGCCCGGCAGCGGAGCCATTCCGACGGTATCCATCGCGGGCAACCGCCTGACGATTCAAGCTCCCGCGGATGGCAGCGGCAGCGTCCAGGTCGAAGTCACCGCGTCCGATGGCCAGTTATCCTCGGTCAAGACGTTTGGGCTCACCATTCAAGGCAACGCCGCACCGCAGATCGGCGCCATTTCCGATCAGACGATGTTCGCCGGCCGAAGCTTGACGGTCTCGCTCAACAGCGCGGATGCCAATGGCGACGCCATCACTTACACCGCAACTCTGGTCGGCTCGTTCGCCACGCCACCGGCCACCCTTTTGGTCGTCGGCGATCAATTGACAATCCATGCCGCCCCCGACTTCGCGGGCAGGCTGTCGATCCAGGTCGCGGGCTCGGATGGCTCGCTCCAGACGTTTACCACTTTCCAGGTCACGATCACGGCCGCCCCGGGCGTGAAGCGCTTCAGTGGCGACTTCAACGGCGATGGCCGACAGGACGTCGCTCTTTTCAACACGGGCGGCGCCTGGTGGGTCAGCCTCGCGAATGCGGACGGCACATTCGTCAATCAGAAATGGGCCGTGTGGGCGCCGGCCACATCCTGGCGCTCGATTCAGGTCGGCGATTTCAACGCCGATGGCAAGACCGACGTCGTCGGCTTCAGCACCGGCGGGGTCTGGCGCGTCGGGCTTTCCACGGGCGATTCGTTCGTCAACATTTCCTTCGCCAGGTGGTCAAACGCAAGCGTTTGGTCTTCACTTCAGGTCGGTGATTTCGACGGCGATGGCAAGACCGACGTGTCTGGCTTCAGCGTTTACGGCGGGTGGTGGGTTGGACTCTCCACCGGCACGGGCTTCTCCACCCGGCTCTGGTCGCAATGGTCGGCCTCCACCAACTGGTCCACCATTCAGGTCGGCGATGTCAACGGCGATGGCAAGACGGACGTCCTCGGCTTCAGTCTGGGGGGCCAGTGGCGCGTCGGCGTCTCCACCGGAGAATCGTTCACCATTCAGCCCTGGGCGCGCTGGGCCGCCGCCTCCACCTGGCGCACGGTCCGCGTCGGCGATTTCAACGGCGATGGCCTGATTGATGTGCTCGGCTTCAACAAGGATGGAAGCGTCCAGGTTGGGCTTTCCAACGGCATTCAGTTCGACACCTCGTCCTGGGCCCAGTGGTCCGCGGCTCGAAATTGGTCCACGCTTCAAGTGGCCGACATCGATGGCAACGGCCTGGTTGACTTCCTCGGCCGGAACAAGGATGGCAACTGGTACGTCGCCTATTCCACCGGCGACCGCTTCGATACCCAACTCTGGAGCGCGGCCACGCCACCGCTGGGCGCGGGTGTCAAGTAATCAAGCGAATGGTGCGTCCGCGCTGCGCTTGACGCACCCTACGAAATATCTCCTGTTGACAAGAAGATGTAGGGTGCGTCAAGCGCAGCGCGGACGCACCACGCCCTTGCAAACGAATGGTGCGTCCGCGCTGCGCTTGACGCACCCTACGAAATGTTTCCTGTCCCGAAACCGTCACGCGGCCCGCTGGGCGCATACGCCATTCGACAGCATCTTGCGGAATTCATGAGCGCGATCCAGGAACTGCTGCTGCCAGATCTCCAGCGACAGCAGGCCCCAGATCTTCCGGCTGAACTGGGACTCGCTTTCCAGTTTTGAGAGCACCGTGCGGTTGTTGATCAACCCGCGTTGCATGGCCGACTTGCTCGACAGGATGTCCCACACAAAATCACGTGCCTCGCCCTTGATCCACTCGTTGAGCGGAACCGGGAAGCCCATCTTGTCCTTGCGATTGAGAATCCCGCCGGGTAGGTAGGAACCCATGGCATTGCGGAGGACGTTCTTCATCGACCCGTTCTTGAACTTGACGTTGGACGGGATCGACGCGGCGAATTCCACGAGGGGATGGTCGAGGAAGGGCACGCGCGATTCGATGCCGTGGGCCATGCTGACGCGATCCTCCACCTGCAAGAGCGCGGGCAGCAGCGTCTTGAAGTCGAAATGGGTCATCGAATCGAAATACGACTCTTTCCTTACATTGCCGGCGTGAAAGATCGTCTGGAACGTGTCGAAGACTTCGTAGCCGTCAAGCGCCTCCCAGTTGACCTCATTGCCGAGCGAGGGAGCGCGATTCACGAGCCGGAAGTAGCGGCGGTCGTGCGATTCGAATAGCCCTTCGCGCCAGAATTCTTGCAGGAGCGGCTTGTACTCGCGCAAGGTTGCCAGGTTGGGAATGATCGACTCGTAGGTAACGACGAAGTTGCCGTTGTGCATCGTCCCGTCAATGGCGGACTTGATGCACTGCTCGAAGTAGGCGATGAGGTAACGGGCGTAGCCGCCGAAGATTTCGTCGCCGCCCTGTCCCCCCAGGACGACTTTGCGGCGCGTGCTCGCTAGCTTGGAAACCATGTACTGCGGAAACGACCCAGGCCCGGCCACCGGATAGTCGAGGTGATAGATGACCTTTTGCAAGTTGTCGATGAAATCACGCGCGGTGATATCGACCTCGTGCAGCGGGAAGCCTTGCTTCTGGGCGACCTGCCGTGCGTAGCCGCTCTCGTCGTAGCGGGAGTCGAATGAGAATTTTCCCGTAAACCCCTCGTAGCCGCTCGGCTCGGCGCGCGTGGCCGCGCAGGAGACAATGCTGGAATCGAGTCCACCGCTGATGTACCCGCCGATGGGGACGTCGGCGCGTGTGTGGAGGTCAACCGATTCGAGCGTGAGGCGAGTCAGTTCCTGCTCGAAATAGGCCTCGGTGTGATCGTAGTCGTAATGGTAATAGACCTCCCAGTAACGCGCGACCGTCGCGGCGCCGTTGCGAACCGTCAGCGTGTGAGCCGGCGCGAGTTCGGCGACATTACGGAAAAGCGTCTTGCCCGCGAGGCAGAACTGAAAGGTCAAATATTCCTTGAACGCATTGGTATCGACGTCCACGTCTTTGAGAAACGGAAGCAGCGCCTTGATCTCGGAGGCAAAGATGACGCGATCGTCCACCTGCGTGAAGTAGAACGGCTTGATGCCGAAACGATCGCGGGCGCAGAAGAGCTGTCGGCGCCGCTCATCCCAAAGCGCGAAGGCGAACATGCCGCGCAGACGCTTGACGCAATCAGGCCCCCAGCGCAGGTAGGATTGCAGGATGACTTCGGTGTCGGAAGTCGTGCGGAAGTTGTGTTCGCCCAGCTCGGTGCGGAGTTCGCGGTAGTTGTAGATCTCGCCGTTGAACACCAGCCAGTTGCCGGCGTGGTCGGTCATCGGTTGATCGCCGGTGCCCAGGTCGATGATGCTGAGCCGGCGATGGGCCAGGCCGACCAGTTTCGCGGGGTGGGACCAGCAGCCGACGCCGTCGGGACCGCGATGCTTCTGAAGCGTGTTCATCAGGTCCAGGCTTCGCTCCAGATTTGGAACAGGCCGATCCTGAAGATTGATAATCCCCGCAATGCCACACATGGCGGCTCCTTTGAACGAACGAGCGCAGGGCGGAACCTCCGTGGTATCCGCCATCGTCGTTAAGATCGGCAAAACCCACCGATCTTCTTTCGTCAAACCTTGGTCACCCGAAAGTACATCACATTTCGGCGATTGGTGAACAGCACCTTTTCGTAGTCCTGATACACGAGCTGGCGCGCATCGTAGTTCGGGCAAGCTTGCGGGTGCTGGGCGACCAGGTGGTCCAGGAAAACTCGCATCTCGCGCAGCCCCCAGGGACAAACGGTCAGGAACTCGTTGGAGGTTGTGCGCCGTACCTTCCAGACGGTGTTCTCGTAATAGGTCAGCGTCATGCGAATTTCACGGCAGTGAGGCCAGGCCCAGTCCATGAAGGCGTAGAGGCGCTGATCGACATTGGGGAACAGGTCGTTGGCAATGAGGACGTCGTAGCTGCCATCCAGCCGCGCCTCGCTCCAGTCGCCGAGCGTGATAAACGATCGGCCCAACTGGGCTTCCAGTTTGCGGTAGTTGTCCTCGGTCTCGTGCGTTGCGAGTTCGACGAGGGTGTAATCGTGTTTGCGTGCGAGCAATTCACTCACGGCGGACAGGCCGCCGCCGATTTCCAGGATGCGCCGGCGCGGCGCGGCTTCGCTCAGCAGATCGTGGAACAGCCGGTAAGCCAGGGCGCGTTTCCAGTCCTGCCGCAGCAGCCAGTCGTTGGCCACGGCTTGAATGCCCAGCGTTTGAAATCGCGCCGCCGATTCTTGAACGAGTGGCACCAGCCAGGCGTCCGCGTCGGTACGCCAGCTTTCAAAGACGGCGGGGGAGAAGTGCTCGAGGTGCAACATGAAGGAATTCGCTCAGGGAGACGTCGATGTTTCGATGCTGTCCGAGAGTGAGAACGATAATCGCTTTGTCGCCGCGCTGTCAAGCCCATGTGGACCGGGAAAGCTGGACAAGATTACCAATGCCGGGGTCGTTCACGCGGCATCGGTATGGCGGGATGCCGAATCGGTTAGGTAACGCAACGTCGCAAAGCGATCGGCGTGTTCCGCGACATGGCGGCGCAGGTTGGCCTCGTCGCTGTCCGGATAGGGGCGCGGGCTGCGCGCCGTCCTTGTCAACACCAGCGGCGCCGGCGGGTTGAATCCGTGAACTTCGCGCATCGCCTGGGTCAGGCACGTGAGCGTCATGTTCGGATCGGTCAGAAAATCTTCGTACCAAACCTCGGCGTGCCGTCGGCGTGCGTGTTGGCCCAGCGCGGCGGACATCGCCCGGGCGAACTCGTATTGGTTTTCCACCACTTGCGCCCAGGGTGGCAGTTTGCGCAGCGCCTCGACGTTCGCCGGTGTGGCCGAATTCCACGCCTGCGGATCCCGTTGCACGACGTAGCGCGCCGCCAGATCGGAGAGCGCGCTTTGCACCAGGTCGCGGCGAATCCAGATGAAGAACGCCTGGGGCAGGAGCCTTGCCAGACTGGCGATACGGAAGCAATTCCACGCATTCTTGATGACGAGCGGCGCGCCGAAGACACGAAAGTATGCCGTTGCTGTGCGCAGGAAATGCCCCTCTTCGCCCGCCAGGATGCCCGTGCTCTTTTCTTGGGAGGGATGTTCGCCGCCGAACCAGTGCCGCATGACGGCCGAGGCTTCCGAGGGCTGGAATGCGCCGTTCGTCTTGCCATAGGCACTGGTGAACTCGATTTCGAATCGCCCTTGCGCGGCACGCAAGATCGGCGCTGCCAGCGCGGGATGACGCGGAAACAGGCTATTGGCCAGGTTCGACAGGTAGGGCAAGCCGAGCGAACGTACCACGCCTTGATAAAACGGCGTGCTCCCCGTGCGCGGCGAGCCGAGAATGAAAATCACCGGCGTGTCCGACGGCACGATGCCGCTTTTCAAAAGACACGCAAACAACTCGCCTTCCGCCTGCCGTTGCATCGTTTCGTCAGGCGGCACATCGCTGGCCGAGACGTTGCTGGACACAAGCGGCGATGGCGGGGTAGACGATGTCGTAGTAGAGATCATGACCTTTCTCCGAAAGGTGCAACAGGTCGGGTAGAACCAGCGGCAGAACGCGCGATCGGTCATCGCCAGTGACCTGACGGAAGGCCTGCTCGATGTCGTTGAAGTAAACGCCGTCCCCGGCAGTACGGGCGACATTGCGGATGATCTGGTTGTAGCGCCGGTTCTGCGCCTCGTAGGTGACCGCGGTGTGCGGGCACGGTTTCTGATCGCGCCCCGTCGGATGATTCGTGTTCAGGAAAATCGCCTCCGCGCCGAACGTCCGGGCCCGACCGAGTATCTCGTGCAGATTCGCCTCGAACGCAGCCGGACTGACTCGCGGGTGGCCGCGGTCGGTCTCCCAAATGTTGCAGTCATTCATGCCAAACTGCACGATCAACACCTGCGGGGAGTATCCCTGAACCTCGTAGGCCATCGTCTCCAGAGCTTGCCGAGTGGTGCGGCCATTGACGGAGGAGTTGGTGACGACGATCGACTGCCCGAACTGCTGGCCCAGGTCGTTGAGCGACTGAGACAGACGCGTGACCCAGCCCTTGTGTATGGCAATGCCCTGGCCATTGCAGATCGAGTCGCCGAAAAAAAGGACTTTCATGGTTGAGGTTCCGTTTGTCTCGTTCCCAGGCTCCGCCTGGGAACGCATAGCATGGCAGGCTCTGCCTGCCGAAACTTGGCACCGGTCTGGCTGCGCGAGGCAGACTCGCCGACGGTGCGTTCCCAGGCAGAGCCTGGGAACGAGGACGACGGGCGGGTTACCCTTACGCCGACTTCAACAACAGCCCAGCGTCTTTGCGAATGTCCCATTCCGCGGGATGTTGAAACACGCCGCGCCGAAAGGGTTCGCGCCCGTGGACTTTGAACTCAACACTGCGATCCAGGCTGTCGTATCTTTCAGCCGGCTCGATCTGCATCGGATCGAGCTTGCGATACAACCCGACCGACACGACATACGTATCGCAGCCGAGTTGCAGCGGCCCCATGCGCAGCGATGCCGTGAACGTTTCCCCCGCGCCCAGGGTCCACGTCTCGCGCGGCCCGACCTGCTGCGTTACGCCAATGCCATCCGACCGTCGATAAACGTTCAGCACGGGAGTCAATGGAAATACGCCTCCCACGTCGGCACGGATGCGAATGTCGAACGTCATCGGCTTGCCGAATTCAAACAGGGCGGCCTCGTTGCCGTCGTCGTCGAGAAGCCGCACTTGTTCGATGTGCAATCCCCCGAGGCCTGGCCAATGCACGGCCTTGGGCCCGACACGGTCGCCCTTGCCATTCGCGGCCTGGGCTTGCTCCTGCGCGGGGCTCGCGAGGAGCACGCGCTGCCAGTCGGCTGACGGCGTTACCGTGGCGGTTTGCAGCACCGTGTCGCCGCGCCGTACCTCCACCGTCGCGTCTGCGCCTTCCACTCGGCAGTCGATGTCGAAGGCGTAGGTGACCGTCGCGTCAAAAAGGTAAAGCAAAAAGGCGACGTCGGCCACGCCCTCCTTTCGTGTCCCTTCCAGTTCGCGGTACATGCGATTGTCAGAGCACAACGGCGCCGACCAGGCGTCGAGCGTTTCCGGCGCCAGCACCGCCGCATTGCCCGGGGCGCTATCCTGCGGGCCACCAACGTGCAGGCGATCCTGTTGCCGATCATTTTCCAAAAGGATGATCTCGCCAACCTTGAGCCTGGCGTTGCTGGGAATGTGAAAACGAACAGTCAAGGCGTCGGTGAACTGGGTCTCGGGTTCCTGCCCATCGGCTTCCGGCGAGCGAGCCTGACGTTTGATGTTGCTGGCCTTGATGCGGCGTTCGTCGAGCAAACGCAAATAGCGCTCGTATTCGCGCACCACTTCGAGCGTTGGCCCCTGGCGCACAATCTGGCCGCGATCGACCCAGACGGCATGCTCGCAGAAACGGATGATGTGCTCCATGGCGTGAGAAACCAGCAACACCGATGCGCCGCTGTGAATCAATTTCTGAATGCGCTCGGTCGATTTGCTCAGGAAGTAGCCATCGCCGACGCCGAGCACTTCGTCGATGATCAAGATGTCCGGCTTGGCGACGGTCGCGGTGGCGAAGGCGAGCCGCGCTTGCATGCCGGTGGAATAGGTCTTGAAGGGTTGATCGAGGAAGGGCCCGAGTTCAGTAAAGTCCTTGATGTCATCGACGGCGGCGAGAATCTCGGCCCGAGTCAAACCCTGATAGGTGAGTGAGGCTTCGATATTTTCATGCCCGGTGAATTCGGGGTGCATGCCGGTGCCGGCTTGCAGGAGGGCCTGAACTTCGCCGTTGACTTCGATCTCGCCCTCGGTCGGATCGATGTTGCGCGTGATCAGCTTGAGCAGCGTGCTCTTGCCTGCGCCGTTCCGGCCAATGATGCCGATGCGTGCGCCGCGCGGCAAGGTGAGGTTAATGTTGCGCAGAGCCCAGAATTGGCGTACCCGTTTGGAAAGTCCGGGCATGAGCCAGCCCAGACCAAGCGCCGTACACGCGCTGTCCAGCGGGGATTTGCAAAGCGTATATCGCTTGCCAATGCCCTTCAGATTGATGGCCGGCCGCTCAGGCATGATCGATGATCGCTTTCTTCATGCACGAAAAAAAATAACCGCCCGCGCAGAACAACACCGCCGAGCAGGCGACCAGGGCCAGCCAGTCGCCAGGAGTCAGCCATTCGCCGAATACGAGTATTTTCTGATACGCCATCACAAACCAGGCAAAAGGATTGACCAGGAGCAGAAACCGCAACCGCTCGGGCACGTTTTCCGGTCCGTAGGCGATGGGCGAGGCGATCATCAGCGTCATCGTCAACACGGCCAGGAACATTTGCAGGTCGCGCAAGATCACGTTCAATAGCGACAGGAACCAGACCACTCCCGTGATGGCAAACACCTGCAGCAGCCAGACGATCGGCAACAACACCACGGTTGCTCGAACTTCGCCGGTGACGCACAGCCCCAGCACTAGCGCCGCCATGCCGACCGCCATCACGACCTGGCTTAGCAAGACTGCCTTGACCGGCGCCAGATCGATCGGAAAAACCGTATTCGTGAGGAGCGTGCGATTGGCGACCACCGAGCTGACACCCTGCGTCAATGCTTCCGCGGTGGAAAGAAAGGGAACCAAGCCGGCAAAAATAAAAAGCGTGTACTGAAGAGAGCTCAAATCCTGCACCTGCACGCGCAGGATCATCGTGTAGGTCGCGGCATAAAGGCTCAGGATGAACAACGGCGCCAGCAGCGCCCACGCCAGGCCGAGGACGGCGCCCGCGTAGCGGCTTGCCAACTCGGTCGTCGTGATCCGCCAAAGCAGCCAGCCGTGGCTCAGAATATAAAACGCGGAGTGCCGATTGGCCAGCCACCGCAATCGGTCGGTATTCAAGGAATCTTTCCTATCTTCGTTTTCGCGAAGGAACTTCCATGCTCGGCCAGGCATCCTATAGCGGCCGGAAATTGGAGTCAAGCTCAACACGGACACGATTCCCGGCGACCCGCGCGACTGGCACGGAAAGTGCTAGACTCCTCTCTGTCAAGGTCAGCCCGAGATGCCATGTCACCTGATGCTTGACCTGGACCGAAACGAGCAACGCGCTTCCTCACATTGGGAATGACCTTGCCGCGCGTGACTCGCATGTTTGGAGGACCATTCCATGAATCGCTTCATGAAAAACTACTGTCTGGCAATCCTGGCCCTGGCGTTGCTACTTGCCATTGCCGCGCCGGTAATGGCCGCGGAAACGCGCGGCAACGTCGCCTGGATTGAACCCGATGACCACACCTTCACCCTGGTGGACGACGATAACAACGTCCTGGAGATGCGTTTCTTCCTCACTGGTCAGATCCTGATCGACGACCAGGAAGCCACGTTCTGGGACATTCAGCCCGGAGACCGGATCACGGTCACCTATGACCGCGTTGATGGCGAATTGGTCGCCACGAGGATCGAATGCCGTCGCCTCAACTGACGCCCGCGAAGTTGATATGCAAAACCGAAGTGACATGGCGGCAAGAGCAGAACGGCAGATCGCGAGACCTGCCGTTCTTTTTATTCACCGGGACGCGCCGGCCCTGGGGAGGTTACGCGATCGCCTCGCGAATGAGCGGCGCGTCTTCGTTGATCAGGCGAATCGGCCGATTGTTGAGCGTGTTAACCACGGTGCTGGGATCGATGCCGAGCAGGTGATAGAGCGTCGCGCCGAAGCTCTCGACTTTGTAAAACGCGTCGGTGACCTGTTCGCCCTTGCGGTCCGTGGCGCCGACGATACAGCCGCGCCGGAAACCGCCGCCGGCGCAGAGCGCGAACTGGGCGTAGTCCCAATGGTCGCGGCCAGCGCCCTGCGCGGTGCCGCATTGTGGCTTGCGGCCCATTTCTCCCAGAGCGAGAACAATGGTGGTGTCGAGCAGGCCGCGCTGATCGAGATCTTCGAGCAAGGCGGACAACGCGACATCGAACATCGGAATCTGCTGGCGGCCGGCGATGAAATTTTCGCCATGCCAGTCCCAGTAACCGAAACTGAAGTGGACGTTCGGCACTCCCGCCTCGATTAGCCGGCGCGCCATGAGGAAGTGGCGGACGTTGCCCGCGGGATAGCGGGTGCGCGCCATTTCGCCGCCAGTATAACGTTCGAGATTACGGCGAGGCTCACGCGACAAGTCAAGCGCTTCACGCAGCCTCGGTGAGCGCAACAGGTCAAACGCGGTCTGCTGATTGCGGTCCAGCCCGGCAATCACCGGATCCAGCGCATCCTGCCGGCGCAGCCGCGTATCGACCGCGCGCAAGAGATCGGCGTCGCGCTGGAACGACGGCAACTCGATTTGCGGCGTCAACATCCGGGCAACGTCATCGCGACCCTGGAGCGGATCGAAGATAAACGGATTGTACGCCGGGCCCAAGAAACTCGGCGCGATCGCATTGTTAATGTGGTGATCGATTTTGCCAAGCACCGTGAATGTCGGCAGATCGTCCGGCCCGGGACGCAGGCGCGATACGACGCTGCCATACATCGGATATTGCGGCGTGCCCGACGGCAGACGCGGGTTGCCAGTAAGCCAGTACATCGGCGCACGCGAATGATCGCCGGGGCGATTCATCGTCGTCACCGAGCGGATGATCGTGTACTTGTTCGCCTGCTGCGCAAGCCGAGGCATCAGTTCGCACACGTCAAGCCCGGGCAGGTTTGAACGGATGGGCCGAAACTCGCCGCGATAATCGACGGGCGAATCGGGCTTCATGTCAAACATGTCGGTGTGCGGCGGCCCGCCGGCCATCCACACGCAGATCATTTGCATGGCCCGGCGCGGCGAGCCGCGCCCCGTGACGGGCCGGATTGGGGTTTGCGCGCTCAAAATGTCGAGCAGGTTCACGCCGCAGAGCGTCGCGCCGCCGATGCGCAGAAAGTCGCGCCGATTGGTTCGTTTGAAACCGTCACAGCCGATGGTCATGGCCCCCCCTTTAATCCGAAAACCCACAGGCGAGTGAAGTCTATCGGCGGAATGTTTCCTCTTCGTCCTATTTTGTCAGCCATCGTAAAAGATGCAAGTGAAAATTCAGGGCGAATTTCGTTTGCACTGGAAGGACCTGCAAGCACGCGGTATTCTGCAAGATACAAACCCTCGAAACGTCAGTGGATTTTCAAAATGAAATCACCATTTCCGGGCCTGGATCCGTTCATCGAAGGCTGTGGCCTCTGGGAGGATTTTCACGGACATCTAATCGAGAAAATCGGCGAGACGCTAACAGATCATCTGCCTCCAAAGTATGTCGTTCGGACTGGCGAAAGAAGTTATGTCGTGTTGGCCGAGGACGATCGGCGGGCGGAGCATTCATTCAAGCCGGACGTTAGCGTGCTGACGGGCGACCCAACCGCCGGGGAAACCGCGACGGCAATCGCGGAGCCGCTGGCGGCGCCGTTTTCCCTGCGGGCGTATGTCGAGGACGAGTTTCGCGAGCGGTTCATTGAAATAAGGGAAAACGATGACAGGGGCCAGCTGGTCACCTGCATTGAGGTTCTATCGCCCTCCAACAAGAAACCGAACTCGCCTGGCTGGGGCCTCTACCAACGCAAACGCCAAAGCTTGTTCATGGGACACAACGCCCATCTGGTCGAGATCGACTTGCTTCGCGGCGGGCAGGCCATGCCGATCGTGGACGCATGGCCCGACAGCCCCTATCGTCTGCTGGTTGCGCGGCGGCAGAGGATGCCGTACTGTCAGGTCTGGGACGTCTATTTCGACCGCCCCTTGCCGGTCATCCCGATTCCGTTGTTGCAACCCGATCCGGACGGGTTACTGGAGTTGCAACCGCTCATCAACGCGATTTATTCCCGGTGGCGTTATCGACCGAGCATCGACTACTCCAGGCCGCTGATTCCGCCGTTGCCTGCGGAGGTTTTGACGTGGCTGAAGGATACGCTGGCGCCCACCACGACTCGCTCCTGAAAGTGTCTCGGGTTCGACTGGGGGGGGCCTGCCTTTTCGGCCGCGCCTCAATGCTGTAGCAAGAACTCTCGCGTGTTCAGCAAACTCCACATTACGCCGCGAAAACCGTCGGCGGGGGATGCGGACGCACGCACGTATTTCAGGCACGCCTGACGCTCCGAGTCGCTCGGCGGACGGCACAGTGTGGCCAGAAAAATCTCTTCGACGCGTCGCTCGTTGTCGGCATGAAGCTTCAGGATTTGCGCCACCCGGCCCTTTTCAGCGGCGATTTTTTGACGAACGCGCGGATGATTCGCCAGGCTCAACACCTGCAATACCGATGCGTTTGAGTCGCGCTCGCAATCACACTGGGCGCCGCTGTTGCGCTGGGGCCGGCCGAACTGCTCGAGCATGAAGGTCACGAACGCGTTGCGCGGCGGATACGGAATTTCGACCGTCGTCCACTCCGGTCGCCAGTGGTAATACTTCATGTCCATGTCCTCGCGGACGCCGGTGGCATGATTGAGCGCGTCCACCAAAACCTCCGCGGGCAAACGGCGATAGTAGAAGTAAGCGTAGTTCGAGCGATCCGTCCGGCTTTCCGGCGCCGCCTCGCTCGCCTGCTGATACGTCCGGCTGTTCAGGATCGCCCGGTGCAGCCACTTCAGGTCGTACTTTTTCTGGATGAAGCCCCTGCATAATTCGTCTAGCAACTCCGGATGCGTCGGCGGATTGAGCGGCGACAGATGATCCGGTGGGTCGATGATGCCGCGACCAAAATAATGGGCCCAGACGCGATTGACGATCGCCTTGGCAAAGAACCGGTTGTCCGGCTGGCGCATCCAGGCGACGACGAGGCCGCGCGGATCTTGATCCTTCGGCATGTCGAGATTTTTCGATTCACCGAGCAGGCGGAAGACGCGCGACTCTTGCGTGCCGAGCGGGCTGGCGACCTTGGCGATCCGATCCTTTCCGCCTGGCAGATGCTGCACCTCCGCGTGCATGATGCGCCGGCCATACTCGGGCAGCGCCTTGGCGCGGCGCTCCAGCAGCGCAATTTCCTGCTGGACCTTCTTCAGCGCCTCCTGAGCCTGTTTCGTCCTGGTTTGCTTTGCCTCCATGTCAAGTTTCTTGCCAACGGTGGCGCGTAGATTATTCGCCTGTTCGGTCAGCCTCTTGGCGTCGGCATTCAGGTTTTTGACATAGGCGGCGGCTTCCGGGAATTGCTTCTCGTTGCCGCCCTGAAAGCCCGGCTGGCGGACGTGCATGAAGAAATTCGCGAAGCTCAACAGGTCGTCCTGTTGCCAAACGTCATGCGGATGGCGATGGCACTGGGCGCATTCGAGGCGAAGACCCAGGAAGGCGTGCGCGATCTGCAAGGTCCCCGGCACTCCTGCCGATGCCCGGCGTTGCCAGTAGAGGTCGAGCGTCTTGCGCTTCGCATAAAGCGTGGTGTCGGTTCGCGGCGTCGTGTAGCCGTCGTTGACGGCAATCACTTCCTTGCCCCAGGTGTCGAGATCGCGGCCTTCCCGGCTCGTCGCGGTGAGGATGCGTTCGACGAATTCATTGTAAGGCGTGTTCTCTTCCAGACGCGCGCGCACCCATTGCTGAAAACGCGGCGCGTCCTGCTCCTGGCTCATGCCGTCGGCATAAACGCCGTAGTCGCTGGCGTTGAGGATGTCGCAAAACTTCAGCGCCCACAGGGCGGCGTACCCTGGGCGTTTCAGCAGTTCGTCGATCTTGCGCGCGCGCCGGTCCGCGCGCTTGTCGGCAAGAAATGCGCGAATCTCGTCGGCCCTCGGCAACGCGCCGGTCACATCGAGTGAGACGCGGCGCAGGAAGGTCACATCGTCGGCCAGGGCCGCGGGCGGAAGGTTCAAACGTTTCAATTTTGCCAGGATGTGCGCGTCAATAAAATTGTGCGGCGCCACCTTGGGGAAGACCTCCTTGCCGGCGCGCGGGACCAGGACGACCGCGACGACCGGCTCGGCGCGAAAGCGCACGATCAGCGCGGCATCGCCGGGGCTTTTGATTTGCACCGTGCCGGCGCGATCGATCTGGGCGACATGCCGATCCCCGGACTCGTAGGAACAAACGGCCGTCACGTCTTCGACTGAGCCGTCATCAAAGGTCGCTACAGCCTTGAGGCGATAGGCATCCCCAAGCTTGGCAGTGTGTTGGGCCGGCGTAATGGTGAGTTTCTTCAAGCGCGACTGCTCGACCGGATCGAGCGGGGCGCCCGCGGCAATCCACTTGCGCACCACCTCGTACTCGGGGCTGCCGACGTCCATGCGCTTGCCGCCGGCGTGGGGCGCCCCACCGGTCGCCTTGAGCAGGAGCAGGCTGCGCTCGGGCGCGTTGAGGTTGAGGCGGCGCCCACCGACCTCGCGCAACAACCGGGCATGATCGAGCGCGGGATCGGCGCCGAAGAGCGTCAGGCGGAACCCGTTCTGCCCGTTGACCGCCCCGTGGCAGCCGCCGCTGTTGCAGCCCAGCTTACTGAAGACCGCGGCCACATGCCGGCTGAAGCGAGGCTCGTCGCCGTTCGCTCCGGACACGAGGGCCAAAAGAATCGAGTACACGAGGGTGGCATTGCGAAGTTGATGCGTCATGGTGATACCCAAACAGCCGAGCGACAAGTCAGATTATACCGTGCCTGCATCGGCTTGACTAAAAAAGATCTCCCGAAACCGTTGCAGCGAAGTCGCAAGACGAAGCCATCTACCCAGACCGTTCCTTAATTCATTGCTGCAGGCTCGGCCTGTGCCGATTTTGCCGATGCTGTTGCCCGGCCTGAAAGGTATACGACCGTATCCACTCCTTCGTTGACGCTTCAGGCTTGCAGAAACAAGCCCTTTCGTCCTGGGGCGATTATTCCTCAAATACTCGCCACGCCTGTTGCTTGCATTCCATCAACGTTTCACGAAACGCAAAGAATCCCGGCCACGCCCGGCGCAAGGGGGTAATCTTGGCAATTTTAATCAAAGAATGACATTGCTCTTCAGGCAACGATGCGCGAAAATGGATGATCAGTATCGCTTGTGAACCCCGGCCCCTGTTTCCAATCCGGCCGGCGACTCTGACCTGTGCTACGTGGAGTGTTCAGCTATGGCAACTCATCCGCACCATGACGACGATCAGGCCAAAAAAGCCAACGGCGCGGCGAAGCCGGCCATTCCGAATCTTTCGGTGGATGACCCGCACGAGGAACCGCTCGTTGTCGAGGAGGTCATCGAGGATGAGGCCATCCCCGTCGTCAAGGCCGCGCCGGATTCCGATGCGCTGGTGCTTTCCGATGCCGACGTGATCGAGGACGTCGTCGAGGTGGTGTCAGACGAAGAGGTGCTCGCGGCAGAGGGAACGTCTCCCGCCGGATCGTCCGCAGTTCTACTGGAGGCGATGGCCGACAGCGCGATCGTCGAGACCCAGGACGCGACGGCGGCCGGCGTCGAGCCCCCGTCCGCACCAATCGCCGCGGCGCCAACGTCGGATGTCGATCTGATGAAGATGTTCGAGGACGCCCCCGCTCCGCCCCGCTCCGATGCGGCCAAGTCTCCTGAAGCAGCCGCTGCCGAGGAAATCGAGCAGGCGGCGCCAGCGTCCGGCGTAATCGCTGATGAAATCGTCTTCGATGACGCCGTGGCCGAACCCGCCACCCCGGACGCGATGCCCGATTCCGTCGTGATCGCGGCCGAGGAAGAAGTGGAAGCGGCATCTCCCGCGTCCGACGTCGTTGCCGAGGAACCGGTGGAAGAAGCGGTCGAGGCGGTAGCGGACTCCGCGGTGATCGTGGCCGAGGAAGAAGTGGAAGCGGCATCTCCCGCGTCCGACGTCGTTGCCGAGGAGGCGGTGGAAGAAGCGGTCGAAGCGGCTGCGGACTCCGCGGTGATCGCGGCCGAGGAAGAAGTGGAAGCGGCATCTCCCGCGTCCGACGTCGTTGCCGAGGAACCGGTGGAAGAAGCGGTTGAAGCGGCTGCGGACTCCGCGGTGATCGCGGCCGAGGAAGACGTGGAAGCGGCATCCCCCGCGTCCGATGTCGTTGCCGAGGAACCGGTGGAAGAAGCGGTCGAGGCGGTCGCGGACTCCGCGGTGATCGCGGCCGAGGAAAAAGTGGAAGCGGCATCTCCCGCGTCCGATGTCGTTGCCGAGGAACCGGTGGAAGAAGCGGTCGACGCGGTCGCGGACTCCGCGGTGATCGCGGCGGATGAGGCCGTCGAGGAGGTCGCCGAGGTTCCCGCGTCAGCGACCACGGCCGAGGACGTTCTCTTCGACGACGATGAAGTAGCCGAGGCGGCGCCGGCTTCGGAGGCGCACAGCGCGGAACTGGCGGAAGAAGTTGCCGAGGCGACGGACGAACCCTCCAGCGCCACGCGCCAGGCGGAAGCGGTTCTCGCGGACGAAATGGAAGCGCCGGTCCAGGAAGCCAGCGGCGCCGAGGTGTTTGGCGGCGAGACCGAGTTCATGGAGCCGGGGTCGGCGACCAAAAAAGCCGCGGCGGGCGGCGCCAAGGCGGCGGCCTTTGATCAGACCATCGCCTTCGAACCTCCTTCCAGCCGCGCGAAAAAACCTGACAGCGACATCCTCGTGACCGAAGAGGAACTCGAGGAAACGACCGAAGCTTCCGCCGTCGATCTCGGCGAAATGCCCGCGCGAAAAAGCTCCGCCGTCAGCGGTATCGATCCGGTGGCCGAATCGATCGAGTCGGGCGTGGACATCGAGGATGCCGTCGCCAAGAAACGGCCGGCGAAGGCCGCCTCAAGCGTCGAATTCGACGAATTGCTCGACGACCTGGGCGATTCGTCTGAAGGAGAAATGCCCGTCGCCAAAAAGAAGCCGACGCGCAGCTTCGAAGATGCCGCAACCGAAATGGACGCGGATGCGGTGGAAGAGGCGGAGGAAGCAATCGAGGAAGCGGCCGAGTTCGACGAGGACGAGGCTCCGGTTCAAAAGAAAGACGTGAAGCGCGACGGCAAGAAGGCCAAGGCCGCCGTCAAAGCGACGGGCGATGACATCGACCTGGACGACCTGTTCGCCGCGGATGAAGCCGACGAGGCCGAGGCCGCCGAAGCGGTAGAGGCATTCGATGACGCCGAAGCCGCGGAGGCCGTCGATGAGGAAGAGGCCGCCGAGGCCGAGGCCGCGGAAGCCTTCGACGAAGAAATGGAAGCCGTCGAGGCCGAAGACGCCGACGAGGCGGTCGCCGTGGACGAGGACGAAGCAGCCGAGTTCTTCCAGGAAGATGACGACGACGTCAAGCCGACCAAAAAACCGAAGACGACCGCAGGCAAGAAGAGCCGCATGGCCATCGACGACGACGAGGAAGTCGCCGAAGCGTTTGACGACGACGAAGTGGCCGAGGCGTTGGACGACGACGAGGACCTGAGCACCAAGAAAAAGAAGAAGGGCAAAGAGAAAGCGATTGTCGCGCCAGCAGCAGCTCGGCCCAGCTCGCTATTGCGCATCATGGTCGGCATGTTCCTGATGCTGCTGCTGATCGGCGGGGGTCTTGCCGCCACCTGGTGGTTTGCGCCGGATGAAATCAAAAAGATCGCCCAGATGTCCGAAAATGCGACGCCGATTCCCGTGCCGAAAGAACATGTCGAAACGCCCCTGGAAAAAGCCCACAAGGCGCTTGATCAACGCCAATACGCCGAGGTGCTCACGATCCTCCAGGATGCCAAGGAGGAGGCCGAGCTCAGTGTGCGCGGCGAGGCGAAATGGTTCGCCTTCCTCGTGGACAAGAAGGCGCCGCTCGACAAGGATACCCCGGAAATCAAGGCGGCTAGGGAGGACCTGAGCAAGGGCAAAAACGATGTCCTCCTCGGCCAGATCGACTCCCAGCTCGCTGCCGCGGCCAGGGAAAAGGACCTCGGCGATCAACTGGCGAAACTCACGGCTGAGAAAGGCGCGCTTGACAAACAACTCGCCAGCACCACGGCCGACAAGCTGAAGGCGGAAAAGCTGATCGACAGCGTCGCGGACGTGCTCGTGAAAGGCAAACACATCGACGACAAAACGAAGTTCGGAGTCGCGGCGTTGCAGACGATCTTGCAAGGCCTCAGCGCCGATCGAGCCGGGTTCGACGCCGTCAACAAGATCCTCAAGGACGCCGAATTCAAGACCGGCGCCGAAGGCATCAACCAGGTTCTCAAAGTCAAGGCGGCGCTAGAGAAAGACAAAACCGGGCTTCTCGCCGACGTGGCTGCCGTCAACAAGGAACTCAAGATCGCCAACCCCAAGAGTTCCAGCGGCGCCAAGGGCGTAAACGAATTGGCCGCCGATCGCGATGGCCTGCTCAAGACCATCAACACGGCGTTCACAGAACTGGTGGTTGGCAAGATCTGGACCAAGCCCAATTCAGAGCCGCGCAAGGACCTGGTGGAGGGCGTGAAGATGGCCCGCGAGAAGGCCGAGTCGCCGCTGTCCATTCCATTGGCCCAGCTTGGACTGTCGCTGGGCGGAGTCGGTTCCGGGACCAGCAAGGCCGTCGAACAAAGCTTCAGCCTGGCCAAGGTGTTCACCGAAATCAGCTACTTCCGCGCCCGCGAACCATTCGTCGAATCGCCGCAGCAGAAAATGAACACCTACATCACGCTGCTTCAGGATCGCGCGCAGACCGATGCCAAGAAACTCGCCGACATCACCCGCGAGGCGGACTGGGTGTTGACCAAGGAATCCAAGTCCGACGACGAGGCCCGTGGCAAGGCGCGTTACGTCCAGGGGCTTGCGTTGCGTAATCAGGAAAAATTCGCCGCTGCGAAAACCGCGTTTGATGAAACCCAGAAGATCGTACAGACGTTGCCCAAAGCAGGCGTCTGGACGGCGCAAGCCCGGAAGTCGCATGCCGAAATTACCGACCCGCATGTCTACTACATTCCGCGCATGGACCGATTCCGCGCCGACGAGAAGCTGACCGATGCGCTGGCCGAGGCCAATGTCGCCCTCAAGGCGATGCCGGCTGAAGCCGTGCTGTATGCTCGCCGCGCGCTGATTCGCATTGACCTGATCAAGGGCAAAGGTCCGAAGATTGATGACGAGGCGCAGAAGTTGATTCGCGCCGACGCCGATGCCGCCAAGAAGGACGACAAGTTCGCCGGCGAATCGGCCTACATCCTGGGCCGATTGCAAGAAGAGATGCACCAGTGGGCGGAAGCCGAGAAGGACTTTCGCATGGCGATCAAGCTTAACGAGGACGCCAAAGGCTCGGCCGATGACGCGGGTCGATACCGCGTGGCGCTGGCGCGGATCCTCCTACGTGACCGCGACGCCGCCCCGGCGGAGGAAAAGAAAAAGGACAACAAGGACGCCGCCCTGCCCGCCAACGAAGGCCGCACGCTGATTCTGCATCCCTGGTCGATGCTCGTCGTCAGTGCGGTCATCGCCCAGGAGCCGCTCGAAGAGATCGAGGACAAGGAGACGCTCGACCGCCTCAAGGAGGTCATCGAAGAGGCCAACAAGCTGATCGCGTCCAAGAACAAGAAACTCAAGGGCGAAGGCTACCTCGCCCTGGGCAAGGCGCTTTCCAAGCTTGGCAAGCGCACCGAGGGGCTCAAGGCTTATTCCGACGGTCTCAAGCTCATCTTCCCCGGCATCAAGACCGATGAGTTGAAAGACCTGATCGACAACCATCCCGCATTCCAGAGGCCGGACGTTTCCAACGTGCCGAACCCGATCATGGCCGAGCGCCACTTCGGCGAAGGGCTGCACTTTTTCTGGGCGAAGAACTATATCGAGGCGGAGAAGCAGTTCCATCAGGCAGTGAAGTATTACGAGAAGGATGCCCGGTATCAGTATTTCCTCGGCATGTCCCAGCTGGCGCAGAAAACGCGCAAGCAACGTGACGCGGCCGTCTTCTCCTTCGAGAAAGGCGCGAGCCTGGAGGCGAAGGCGTCGTCCACGAATCCGCTGGTCGTGCGCGACGTGAACGCCAGCCTGGAGCGCGTGCAAGGTCCGTTGCGTCAATACATCAACACGTTCCGCTACAAGGCCGCCGCGGCCGAAGCCAAGGAAGAGACCCCGAAGAAGGCGTTGTAATCCTGGCCCACCAGCCCGCGGCGCGAGCAAGGGTCGAACGGAATCCGATGCTTGCGCCGCGGGCTGGTATCCCATGTCATTTGCTCAGCACTTCCCAAACGCGCACCAGGTCGCGCGTCGCCGCCACGTCGTGGACGCGAAGAATTTGCACGGCATTTTGCGCCAGCCCATACGCGGCGGCAGCCAGTGAACCGGCCAGGCGCTCCTCCACCGGGCGGTCGAGCAATTTGCCCAGAAACCCCTTGCGCGATACGCCCAGGCAGATCGGTCGGCCCAGTTCGGTGATTTTTCTTAGTTGCGCCAGCAGGGCGATGTTGTGTTCGCGGGTCTTGCCGAATCCGATGCCGGGATCGAGGGCGATGGCGTCCACGGGAATGCCGGCGTCCGTCAGGGTTTGCAACCGCTGGGTGAAGAATTGCATCACTTCGGCGACAACATCGTCATAATGTGGCGCGACCTGCATGGTCGCGGGCGTTCCCTGCATGTGCATGACGATCGCGCCGGCGCCCAGCCGTTGCACCACTTCAATCATGCCTGCATCGCCAGTCAGGCCCGTCACGTCGTTGATGATATGAGCGCCGGCTTCCAGGCACGCCCGCGCAACTTCCGCTTTGGACGTATCGATCGAAATCGGCACGTCGGTCTGCTTCAGCACTTCCGTCACCACGGGGACGACGCGCTGAAGCTCCTCCTCCAACGTGATCGGCTCACTGCCAGGCCTGGTCGATTCCCCGCCGATGTCGAGGAGGTCCGCACCTTCCCGCACCAACTCCAGCGCATGGGCGACAGCCACCTGCGTTTGCAAAAACCGTCCGCCGTCGGAGAAGCTATCCGGCGTCACATTTACGATGCCCATGACCAGGCAGCGGGAACTCATGGGTAGGATTTGGTTGCGCAGACGCATGGTAGTGGATAGTGGATAGTGGATAGTGGATAGTGGATAGTGGATAGTGGATAGTGGATAGTGGATAGTGGATAGTGGATAGTGGATAGTGGATAGTGGATAGTGGATAGTGGATAGTGGATAAGGAATAGGGTTAGTGACGGCGCGCGGTTCGTCTTTAGAGCTGAAGGCCAGCACTAGCTCTTCGCTACCCACTAACCACTAACCACCAGCCACTAACCACTATCCACTATCCACTAACCACTAACCACTAACCACTGCCAACTAACGCCAGACTTCCATCATATTGACGATTTGTCTGGCCGCCCGGTTGACCGCGAGCTGGTAGGCGGACTGGTTGGAGCCGCCGACTTCGGGCGTGAACGTGGCGGTCGGAGTGACGATGAGCGGGATCGCCTGCGGGGCCTGGGCGCGCGGTTCGCCGGGCAACGGTTTTTCCTTCGGGTCGAAGCCCTTGGGATTGGACAGGATGTTGCCCTCGTGGTCCTTGCGAAGATCGCGCCACACGACCTCGATTTGGATGCCGATCTCCGCTTGCCGATTCTCAGCAAGTTGATTGAGGATGATCGTGTTCTTGCGATTGGCCACGACCTTCATCACAAGTTCGCTGTCAGCCCGGTTGCGATCGGAGGTCACGCGGTAACCCGATGCGCCAATTTCCTGGACGACGGCGCGAGTCAGGATTTGCTCGATGCCGATCAAGTACGTGGTGTTCGCGGCGATCGGCACGTAGACGGTGCGGATGCCTTCATGAATGGGCGGCGCCGTCGAATAGCCCAGCAACGTGAAGTGTCCGCCGCTCTCGCAACCGGAAAGGAAGACCAATCCGACCACCAAAATAGTCGCGGCAAAGCCAGTTCGTCGGTGAAAGTGGCACATGAATCAGACCCAAGGTTCGCCGCTTGCGGCTTAGCGTTCGCACGGCGCCGCGCGAACGCCGCGCCGCAAGCGGCTCAGTTCTTCGCCGGCGGGGCGAGCAATCGAGGCAACAAGCGAGGCGATTGCAATCCGGGCGTCGGCGCGGTCGTGGCGTCCTGCAGCGGCGCCGGGCCGCCTACTTCGCGGTGCTCGCGCTCGGCACGAGCACGAAGCTGATCCTTCCGCTTGGCCGCATCCTCGGCAAAGCGTGTTCCAGGGTAACGCCGGCATACCAGCTCAAAGTAGAAGTACGCTGAGCCCGGATGGCCGGTGCGCTGATAAAACTCGGCAATCTTGAAATCACGATCGGCCTGCTGGATGTTGATGCTGACCAGTTGCTTCTTGACCCACTCGGTGTCTTTACCAAATTCCGGATAGGCGCCCTGGGCCTGCATGAGGAGTTTCTTGGATTCCTCGACGCCGCGCAGATCGTAGGCCGAGCCGCCGGTCATCAGTTGCTTGCAGATGATCGACTGCTTGATCGCCTTGGCGGCTTCGGGGGTGAACTCGTAGTCGTTCTTGAGCTTGGTGAAGTAGAAGTCGGCTTCCTGGTAGCTCTTGTTGTAGAAGTGGATGGTGCCGAGGTACATCAGCGCGCGTTTGGCCATCTCGCCCTTGACGTTCTGCTGCCAGATCGTGTTGAGGATCAACAGGGCGTTTCCTTGCGCATCCATGGTGGGCATGTCCTTGCCGAAGTGGATGTAGGCGGCCGGCGTGACGAACCAGCGTTTGCCCTTGAGTTGCTCCTGGTATTCGTCCATTTGCTTGCGGGTCGGTTCGAGCCAGTAGTCGGCAATCTCGAAGAGTCCCTGGCAGGCGCGGTTGGTGTACTTGGTGCGGATGCACTCGTTGAGCAGCTTGGAGTAGGTGTTGACCGCGTCGCGGTAGTTTTTCTGCATGCGCTGGCTTTCCGCTTCGCCGAAGAGCGCTTCCTCATAGACGGACCGTGGGTACTTGCTTCGCTTTTTCGCGATCGAGTCTTCGCCGGAATCGAAGATGTTCAGACTGGACCACCAGCTCGCCTCGTGGCCCGGGATCGCGAGCATGTGATAGATTCTTTCAGCCTCGCCATATTTTTTCTCGTGCATCAGCCGCTGGGCCGCATCGAGCTCCGCGCGGAGCTTGGGATCGACCGGTTCCATCTCATAGGTCCGGCCCGTCAACACAATGCTGTCCTTGGGCGGTTCAACCTTGGCGGCGCTCTTCTTCCAGGGCGGCGTGAAGCCGCCGCCGGTCGAGGCACAGCCCGTCAGGAGACAGAACATCAAAGGCACAGCGGCGGCGGACATGAGGCGACTCCTCCACGTATTGCAAATTGCAAAGCGCAAATGGCGAATTGCAAATCGCACATAGGTTTGCGATGGGCAATTCGAATTCTGCAATTTGCAATCTGCAATATGCAATTTGCAATTCACGTTTAGCTCCCCAAGTAAGGCAGCAGTCGAGGCCGCCGGCCCAACTGGTAAGTGACGTAATCGTTCAAAAGTTGCCTCACCTCGCCGCGCAAGCGCGGGTCGTGAACGTCGCGCCAGCCTTCCCCGGCGTTTTGCATGGTAACCAGGGCGCGCCAGGTATCTTCGTTTAGCGCCCGTCGGTCGCGCTGTTTCGCCTGACACGTCTCGCACAAGACCCCGCCGCCTGCGGCGCTGAACGCCAGTCTCAAACTTCCTCCATCTCCCAGAGGGAGAGGGGAGGAAAACGTCTCGCCGCAATCGGCGCAAAAATCCAGCGCAGGCCCATAGCCAAGTTCTCGCAAAAGCACAAGCTCAAAGTGCGCCAGACACGGTCCCGTGAGGATACCCGGTTGCCCCAGGTTGCGCAGCGTTGCGACGACCTCATCGAAAAGCGACGGATGCGGATCGTGATCTTGCGTCCAGTCGCTGAGCATTTCCGCGATGTAATAGGCCGCGTAAAGCGCGGACAGATCCTGCGTCAGCGCGGGGAAGCGCTCTTCCACCCGCGCTTCGGTCAACAGATCGAGATTGCCGGAGCTTTTGCGAAGAAGGACGATACCGCAGACGGTGAGAAGGTCAAGAGCAACATCGAAATTGGATTTGAGCCGCCGCCCCCCCTTGGCGAGAGCGCGTGCCTTGCCCAGTTCTCTGGTCCAGAGCGTGACGACGCGACTCGTCTCGCTGAAGTCGCTTGCGCGGATAATCAGAGCCGTGGCACGTTCTTGAGGCATGGTTTACCTGGCGGCATGGGCAGGAGACTGACCCCCGCCAATCGCTGCGCTCATGGCGGGGCTTGGCGATTGCACAAACTACTTTCGCGTCTCAGCCAGGCGAGCTGGGCGTTCGAGAAAGCTCAGGTCCCAGATGCGGACCGTGCGGTCTGAACCGGTCGTGGCGAGGCGTTGGCCATCGTGCCGAATCGCCAGGCCCATCACGTTGCCGGAGTGGCCGCGCAGGGTCGCCAGGGCAATCGGATTAGCCTTGGCGTTATCCAGGGCCGGGCGGAGATCCCAGATGCGGACGGCGGCGTCATCCCCCACGGAAAGCAAGACGTGATGGAATTTGGGATGGAAAGCCAGGCTTTGCAAGACGCGTGGATGCGCCTGGAAACGCGCCCGTTCTTTTCCGCCTTCATCCCAGACGATGATCCAGCCATCGCGGTCGCCGCCCGCGAGCAACGTTCCGTTCAAGCTAAAAGCGACATCGGTCATGTTCTTGCCACGGCCCGGCAACTTCCGCGTTGCCTTGCCGGTCGCCGTATTCCAGAGCCGAACCGTCCCGTCGACGCTGCATGATGCGAGCAGCTTCTTTTTCGGATGAAATATGGCGGTGTTGACTTCCTCCTCATGGCCGAGGAGGGTGTGAATGTGCTTGCCGGTGCGAGGATTCCAGAGCTTGATGGACTTGTCGTTGCTGGCGGTCAACAGCATGCCGCCATCGGGGTTAAACGCCACCCAGCGCACGGATTTTTCATGCCCGATCAGGTCCCAGCGTTTTTGACCGGTGCGCGCATCCAAGACGATCGCGGTGCGATCGGCGCCTCCCGTGGCCAGGAGCGTTCCATCGGGACTGTACGCGACCGAGTTGACTACACTCTTGTGGACCTTCAGGTGTGGAAAGCCCGCGCCGCGAATTTCGCGGCCGCGCTCGGCATCCCACGCGCGCAGGGAAGCATCGATGCTACCGGAGATAACGCGCCTGCCGTCCGGGCTGAAGGCCACGCCGGTGGTGGTGCTGGTGTGTCGGCGCAGGATCCAGAGTTCGTGGTTGGAGGCGCCGTTCCAGAGCGAGACGGCGTCAAGGCCGGTACAAAGCGCAAAGCGTCCATCGGGGCTGAACGCGAGGCTGGGGGCGCCGGGAAAAAGCCGATCTCGGCTCGGCCAGCGCACGAGTTCTTGGCCAAGGGCGAGATCCCAGATGCGCAAATGGTTGTCTCTGCCCGCGGACAGCAGGCGTTTACCTGTCTGGTCAAACGCGAGCCGGACGACGGCCTGGCGATGGCCCAGGAGATTCGTTTCGATCACTCCCCGTTCCCAGTCGGCAATCTGAATTGGGTGGGCCGCCAGCCCGTCCTTGCCGGCCCAGAACGCCACGCGCTGATCGTCCTGGGGGTTCACGGCGATACAATGGATCGTTCCCGGTGTCGTGATCTTGCGATGGGCAACCTCGGTCGGCTTCGTGGTATCCCAGACGTGGATAATCTTGTCCTTCCCGCCCGCGAACAACCAGCGGCCGTTGGAGCTGAAGTCCAGCGCGTGGACATCACCTTTGCACCCGTCGAACGTGCGATGCCCATTGGGATCGTCAAGGTTCCAGAGGGTGACGGTGCCCTTCTTCTCACTTGTTGCCAGGAGGTGGGGCCTGGTCGGATGAAACGCGATCTGCAAGACAGAGTTCGCGGCGACGTTGAGCATCGTTTTCACCTCGCCCGTGCGCGTGCTCCAGACAACGATGTGTGTCGCGTTTTCCCTGCCGGCGGGTGTGGCGTCGGCCAGGGCGAGCCATTCGCCGTCCGCGCTCGCCGCCAGCCGGCGCTGGGTGATCGCGCCCACGTGGTCCAGCGCGATGGGCACCGGCTTCTTCGTGGCCAGCGGCTCGGAAGACTTCAGATCGATTGACCAGATACGCTCCGGGTCCCTTTCCGCGACAAACAACCGCTGGCTTTTGGCCGCGAGCGCGGTGAAAAGCCAGGCGTTGCGATTGGTGTAGGCGCTGACTCCTTCCCGATCCGTGAGACTCCAGGTGCGCACGGAATTATCGTCGGCCGTGCTGAGCAAGTGCTGGCCGTCCGAGGATAAACTCACCGACGTGACGGCACTCTCATGTCCGCGCAGCAACGCCAGCTCGGTCCCCTTTCCGAATTCGTATACGCGGATCACGCTGTCGAGACTTCCCACCGCAAGAAGCCTACCGTCGGCACTGATGGACAGCCCGGTAATCAACGAAAGATTGCCCTCGTGGGTGCGCAGCCAGGTCTTTTTGTCGGCGTCCCAGACCTTTACCAGGCCATCGGCGCCGCCTGTGATCAAGTGTTGTCCATCGGGCGCGTACGCCACCGCGAGACAATTATTTTCGTGGGCCGCCAGTTGTTGGCGATTGCGCGCGTTGTCGAGATCAAGGATTTCGACTTCGCCGTTGGCGTTCCCGGTTGCGAGGAATCGCGAGTCGGGACTGAATACCAAATTGGTAAAATCCGAGCGATTGAACTCCCACGCCAGCCCTGGCAAAGGCGCGGTAGGGTCACCGAGCGAGCGAACGGCGCAACCCTGCTTCCAGCCAAAGGCCAGGCGCTTGCCGTCGCGACTGATTGCCACGCTTGAAATGGGACCCGGCAGGCCTTGTAACTTTTGCTTGATCTGACGTGATGTAATGTCCCAGACGATTACGGTCTTGCTGCTGTCGCCGGCGGCGAGGAGTTTGCTATCCGGCGAAAACGCCAGGCAGTTGACTTGCATCGTGTGGCCCTTCAGGCTGTGCAAAAAAACGCCGGTCGTCGCGTCCCGAATTGCCAGGAAGCCCTTGTTGCCTACGTAGGCGAAAGTTTTCCCATCCGGACTGTGGACCACGCAGGACCGCGTAGGCGAGAAATTGCGAAAGGCGCTGACCTGGTGCGAGCGGTGCAGATTGCGCAGGAAGTCCCATTCCCAGCGGCGCAGGCCGGGCCGAATTTGCGACAGCAGGCTTTCCGCGAGCAGCACGTCGCCGTCTTCCCAGACGCGATGGGCGGTACGCACGGCAAAAAGGTAGCTGGTCTGCTCCAGGCGTTCATAGGCCGCCTCGGTTTCCTTGAGCGCTTTCTGTTTGGCGTTCGACGCCTCCTCGGCTTCCTTCAGCGCGATCGCCTTGGCCTGGGCCTCCTCCTTGGCGTTGTCGCGCGCCAGTTTCATGGCCGAGGTCGCCGCCTGGGCGGTCTGGGTCTGCTGCTGGGCCTGGCCGAGCGCGTTGTCCTTCAGCTCCCTCTCGTGTTCCGCCTCCTGCCACTTCCAGGCGACCAGGCCAAAGGCCACCAGGAAAACCGTCAGCAACAACGCCGTCAACGACGCCGGCAGAGGATTGCGCCGGCACCAGCGCCACGCGATCTCGCCGCGACTGATCGGCCTCGCCAGGATCGGCTTCCCCTCAACGAAGTTCTCAAGGTCGTGGGCAAGATCGGCCGCGCTGGCATAGCGATGCTCCGGCTCCTTGCGCAGACACTTCAGGCAAATCGTTTCCAGGTCGCGCGGCACCCGTGGCAGCAAGCGGCGCGGCGGGACCGGCTCGTCCTCCAGCACTTGCCGCAGCGTCTCCAGCGCGCTCTCACCCAAAAACGGCGGGCGGCCCGTCAGCATCTGATAAAGGATGACCCCCAGGGCATAAAGGTCCGCGGTCGGCCCAATCGTGCGATTGCGCCGCTGGGCCTGCTCGGGCGCCATGTAACAGGGCGTCCCCAGCACCGCGTCGGTATGCGTCAGCCCGGCGCCGGAGTCGATCTTCTTCGCCAGCCCGAAATCGCCGATCTTCGGCTCCCCGTTCGCCGTCAGCAAGATGTTCGCCGGTTTCAGATCGCGATGCAGGATGCCCTCCCGATGAGCAAACGCAATCGGCTCGACGATGCGCCGCATGAGCATGGCCGCCTCCAGCGGCGCCATCGGCTGGCCCTTCAGCTTGGACTCCAGCGTGCCCCCCTCGATGAATTCCAGCGACAAGAACGGCATCCCCTGCCAGTCGCCGATCTCGAAGATTTGCACGATATGCGGATGCTGCAATTGCGCGATCGCCTGCGCCTCGACGCGGAAGCGCGCCTGCTCCTCGGCACTGGCGAGACTCCAGTTGCGGATCATCTTGAGCGCGACCCAGCGCTGCAACTTCTCGTGCCGGGCCTTGTACACCACTCCCATGCCGCCCTTGCCTAGCTCCTCGGTAATCTCATATCCCGGAATGGTCGGCAACATCGGCCGCGGCGGCGCAAACATCGCTCCCATCGGAACCGTCCCGCAGATCGGGCAGTTCTGATCCTGATCGGTCAGCGGATGACCATTGACGCAGACATTCGTTTCATTCATGGCGAATAACCGCGAAATGACCCGTTCGTTTAGCCGCGACCCGAAGGGAGCGCAGGCAATCCGTCTCACCGTCGGAGTGAAGGCAATCCGCGCTCCCCTTCGGGTCGCGGCTAAACACTCAAGTGCGCCCCCAGCGCGGCTTAACCTCCAATATACGCCGCACCGCCCATTTCGTAGTGCGTACTTCAGCCGCCAAGTGGACGAAAAGAAGTGAGAAGTCCCCCTCCGTTCGTAAGCAATAAACGGGCATCATGTTACGGCGTTTTTTTTGAGGGCTTCTCACGGGGCGCGGGGGGTAGGCCGTGAGGACGCAACCGCCCAGGTCGGCGCGCATATACTGAAACGTTGAGACAAGAAATTCAAGAATGACCTGATCAGGTCATTGACTGCCCCCCCCCCCCTCGCCGTTAGAGTAACGATGTCAGGAGAAATGCAATGAAGAAGACAACGGTTCGATTGCTTTGCGCTGGCGTGTTGTTCTTGCCTCTTTTGTTCGTGGAGGCGCAGGAGCTGAAGGCGAAGAAGGAGACGCCGCGCGAGGAGGCGCAGCGGCTGCTGAAGGGCTTCCAGGTAAAGTTGAAAAGGGATAAACCGGCCGCCGATGTTGTCGATTCGCTGAAACGACTGGAAGCAATCGCCTACGAAATGCACCACGGGGGAACCCCGTTTTTCGTCGAAGACATGCTCCTGCATCGCGATCCCACCGTTCGCCGACAAGCGGCGATGAGCTTGGCGGCGATGGGTGTAAACCCATTCTCGGCCGCGGGACGTTTAGAGAAGTTGAGCAGTAGCTTGAGGGATCGAGATCCCGAGGTTGTTGCCAGCGTATTGTTGGCGATTTCCCGGATGGGACCCTACGCTCGGCCAGCCTTGCCGAAGGTTCGCGAAGAGTTCAAAAGTGAAAACGCTGGCATCCGCCGTGGGGCCTACGTGGTTTTCTCTCGCTTGCTGCCGGACGACAAGACATTGATTCCTGTTGTCATAGCCGCGTTGGACGATCCGGACATTGGCACAGGCGTTTACGGCGACCTCAGTTCGATAAGTCGCATGGCATTCGTGGACCTGCGGATTCATTGCAAATCCGCAGCGAAGGAAGCCGCGCCAAAACTCATCAAAATCATCACTTTGAAAAAGGGCTCAAAGAAATACCGATTTTCCGCGTTGTTGGCATTGGCCGCCGTTGCGCCGGAAGAGCGGTTGTCCGTGGAGGTGGCTCGAAAGTGGCTAAAAGAACCCGGGAACGCTGAATCGGTCACCAACGCCCTAGGTGTCCTGGGGGAGCTTGGGGTTCACGCTAAGGACGCCGTTCCCGAGCTTTTGGCAATTGCCAAGGCAAAAAGTATCCGCGAGAGTGTGAGCGACCAAATTGGGATAGTTGCCATCTTTCGGGCAATCGGACCTGCTGCCAAAGACGCGATTCCGGTACTTCGCGCCATGGCCCACAGTAGGGATGGGATCCTGCAACGCCAAGCCCTGGAGGCAATCAAGGTAATTGAAGGGAAAAAATGAGTCGGAGATTTTCGTATTCCTTTTCATTCCGCCAGGGAGAAAGCGCCGTGTTCACGACATTAAAGCATCTTTTTGCCTGCCGCTTGTTGACCAATACAACAAGGAAAAATCGCAAGCCAAATGCGCGTTTCAGGCCAACTCTTGAGTACCTCGAAGATCGTACAGCCCCTGCAACCCTCACGTGGAACGGACCAGTCAACGGTTTGTGGAGCAACGCGGGTAACTGGCTAGATGAACAAGGCCTGCCTGGGGTTCCTGGCGCATTTGACTCGGTGCAGTTCAACAACACCAGTGTTAACGCGTCAAAAATTGACGCTAATTTCGCTGGCAATGTCGGCCGATTAGATATCTTGGCCGGGTATTCGGGTACAATCAGTTTGGACCGGACCCTGACGGTCGCATTCCTTACCCAAAGCAACGGTGCATTCGCCGGCCCATCCTCGCTAACGGTCACTGCAAACGGAAACCTGAGCGGCGGCATTCTGGGCGGCACCGGCAACCCAGTAACTAGCAACCTGATCATTCCCCAGAACGCTTCCCTCAACGTCAGCAACAACGTTTCCCTCGCTGGTCGAATCATCCAGAATAGCGGCACGATCAACTGGGACGTGAATAACGCCGACAGCGTCATCAGTACCAGTGATGGCGGATACATAAACAACCTCGCGCCGGGACGTATTTTGTTGCAAGGACAGGTGGGCGGCGTTGCGACTTTGAGCGGCCAGGGGTCGTTCTTCAATTCAGGGTTTGTCCAGGCGGCGGCGGACACCACCTTGAATCTGTCGGTGCCAGCTACGAGTTACCAAGGGACCTTCAATGCGGAAGGCATGATTTCCTTCAATGCCTCCGCAACCTTTTTAGGTGGGACGCCCAGCGCGCAGCAAGCGGCAACCTTCACGGGCAACGGCGGAATCTTCGGCTTTACAGGCGCGAGCTTTGCCGTGTCCGGCTCGCTCACTTCCACGGTCAAATTACTTCAATTCAACGGCGGCGCTTCGATCTCGGATACACTTACCATTCTGGACGGTGAGGCTGTTTTCGCTGGTAATACTTCGATTTCCGGGTTGCTGCTTATCCAGGGGAATGGATTTGCCGGGCCAAACGGCAGCGCTGTTTTCGATGCGCCCGTCACGGTTTCTGGGATCACTTCACAAATTACAATCAAAAATGGGGCGCTGTTGAAAATCCACGGCAATCTCACGATTGATGGCGGGCGTTTGTTGAACGAATCGATTGCCGCGCCGATCGAATGGACAGGCGGTAATATCACGACTCAGGCAGGTGGCCGGATTGACAACAGCGGTGAAATCCAGATCAACGGCAATGCGGGAAATATCACAGGCAACGGTACATTGACAAACAGCCGAGAACTTGTTTTCGGAAAGTCTTGCACAATCGGTCCCACGTTAAACAACAATGGCGACATTAGCGTTTCATCTGGAACTCTTACGATTGATCACGATTGGACTCAGGACGCTGGGGGTCAGATTTACTTCTTGGGCGGGCATTTGCAGGTGAACGGCGATTTCATCAACAACGGCTCACTCACCGTAAGTGACAACGTCCAGCTTGCCGTCAACACGCTCACCAACAACAATGAGATGTATTTTTCGCCGCGGGTTGTACTGGCGGGGCTGCCGGTAACGCCCTACTCCTTGACGGTCAACCCCAGGCCGAACGTCATGGGCGGCGGCAATTTTACGCAAGGTGCAAATGGAACTTTGTCCCTGACCATAACTGCTAACGACGCCAATGATCGCGTCGTCGTAAACGGGACAGCCACCCTGGGCGGAAACCTAACCGTCCAGTTGACAAACGGCGTCGGGATTCCGACCAATTGGTCCTGGGCTGTAATCACCGGGCAACGACAGCAACGGTTCGCAACATTCAATCAGCCTTTCGGCTTCTCGGCCCCGAGCTATACTCAGGCGGCCGTTCGCGTACAGAATCCCGACATCATTCGTCCGGGACCGCAAATCGTTAACGAAGACACCACCCTCGCCTTCTCCGCCGCCAATGGCAATTCCATCAACTTCCCCGACCCTGACGCTGGCGCCGCGACGCTGCAAATGTCGCTCTGGGTCGCCAACGGGACGTTGACGCTGAGCGGCACCTCCGGGTTGACGTTTTCCAGCGGCGATGGCAGTGCCGACATGTCCATGACGTTTGTCGGCGACATTGACGCCATCAACGCCGCGCTGGAAGGGCTCGTGTTTGCCCCGACGCCAAACTTCCACGGACAGGACACGCTGAACATCACGGTTTCGGACGTGCCCCAGTCCGGCGGCTTCTATTACGACACGGACTCGGTCAGCATCACCGTCAACTCGGTGAACGATGCGCCGTCGGGTTTTGACGCCAACATTTTCATGTCCCAAAATACGACCTTCACGTTCAATCAATACAGCTTCGGCTTCAGCGATTCCAGTGACATGCCGTTCAACAACCTTCTGGGCGTGTACATCGATTCGCTGCCGACGGTGGGCGTTTTGCTCTTGAACGGCAACGCGGTGGTCGCCGGCCAGTTCATTTCGTTGGCCGACCTTTCAACGTTGACGTATACGCCGCCCGCCAATCAATCCGGCAACGGACTGGCCAGCTTCACCTTCCGCGTGAAAGACGACGGCGGCACCGCCAACGGCGGCACGGACACCGACCTGACCGCCAACACGATTGCCTTTGATGTGATGGGAATGCCGTAGAAACTCTTGGCAACGCTGGAAAGAATGATTCCCGAATTCGCAATGCGCAAACGAGCCGCGACCGTCAGGGAGCGGTGACGGCGGCTGATGCTCCGCTCCCTGACGGTCGCGGCTCGTAACGCAAGATCGGGACGTCATTCTTCATTCACGCCGTCGAGCGGCGCAGCAAGCCTGGCAGGGCGATCAGGCCGGCGATGACCGCCAGGAGGATCAGGTAGACGAAGGGGTCCATGGCCGCGACGACCAGGCCGCGCATCTGGTAGCTGCCGGTCTGCACGTCGGTGATCTCGCCGGTGCCGCGCGCGAGCTTCAGGGTCACGTTGCGCAGCGTGCCGTCGGCGCTTTGAATCAGGCTCTTGAAAATCTCCTCGCGTTGCTTGGGCTTGATGTCCTGGGCCACCTTCTCGAAGATCAATTTCAATTCGCTGACATTCTTGGCAGGGTAGTATTGGCCGCGCGTTTCCGTCGCAATGCGACGCAGGGTTTGCTCGTCGATGCCGTCGTCGTGGAGCTCACTGGAGATTTTCTCGAAGATCTCGATGAGTTCGTTCTTGTTCTTGGCATGGTAGAATTTACCCTTGGTCTCTTCGGCCATCTTGCGCATGGTCGTTTCATCCAATTCCTTGGCCCGGCCGAAGCCGAGAACGTAGAGCGGGATGTTGGCTTCCTGAGCGTGCTCGATGACCTCTTTCACGCGGCGGCGGCTGGAGTTGTCGATGCCATCGGTCATGGCGACGACGGCGCGTCGGCCGGTCGAGCTGTCCGCTTCCAGGACGCTGACGGCTTCATAGGTCGCGTCAAAGAGGGCCGTCTCGCCGCGCGGCTGGAGCTTTTTGATGCTGGCGATCAGGCTGTTGACCTCCGACTTGTCGCGGAACTCCTGCGGCTTGCCGACGTAGGTGCTAAACGGCACAATGCTCACGCGCGCCTTGGAGGAGATCGATTCGACGAAGCGCTGCGCGGCGAGGTGCAGGGCCTCGATTTTCGGGGTCGCATCGCTGTCGTCGGCGGGCGGCTTCATGCTGCCGGAATGATCGAGCGCGAGCACGGTGTTCACGGGCACGAATTTGCCCGGCTCGCCGATGCCGATCGTGTAGACGCGCACGCGATTGCTATTCGCCTCGCGAATGACCTGGTCGACAGACTTCTTGCTATTGAGGTCGATGCCGTCGGTCATGAGCACGACCGCCCGGCCTCGGCCGCGGCGCGTGGCTTGCAGGGCGGTGATGCCCTCGGAGGCGGCGTCGAGGTAGGCGGTGCCGCCGCGGGGTTCGATGGCCTCGATCTCGCGCAGGAGCGGTTCGCGCTCCAGGATCGGCAGCATTTGCTTGCGCACTTCGTGATCGAATAGAATCAACCCGCAGTCGGCGACGGGCGGCAGCTTCTTCAGGAACAGGTCGGCCGCGACCCGGGCCTGCTCCATGCGCCCAAACGCCTTCATGCTGCCGCTGGTGTCCAGGGCGAACATGACGGTGAGTTCCTCGGCAGCGTTTTTGCGGGGCAGGGTAACCGCCTTGATGAAACGGCCATTCTCCTCGATGACGACCTTGTAATCGTCGTCGAGCTGCTCGACACGTTTGCCCCCCTGGGTGATGAAGAAGCGCACCTCGATGTAGATGCCGTCCTTGCCTTCGGGCGCGCGATCGAGTTTGGTCACGTCCCGGGCCGGGTCGAATTCAAGCTTGTAGTCGGAGTCGCCGGATTGCGCGGCGGCCTGGAAGACGACGGCGGCGAGAAGGACCGGGGTGAGGAGAGGGAGTTTGCGCATGACGGAATCCCTGCGGGTATTGCTCAGGCATCCTCGTTCCCAGGCTCTGCCTGGGAACGCCGGGCGTGCGAGGCTCTGGCTCGCGGCGGCGCAGGCAACACCGATCACGGCAGGCGGAGCCTGCCAAGCGGTGCCTTCCCAGGCAGAGCCTGGGAACGAGTGAAAAGTGCTATTTCTTCTCCGCCGCCTTGAGGATTTCCTTCCAGAGCGCCTTGAGCTTTTCAAGCGGCGTGACGGGAACTTTTTCCTTTTCTTTTTCCTTCTTGGCCCACTTGCCCTTGTCCTTGGGCGACATCGGCCCATTTGGCGACGGCTTCCCGCCGCCGCCGGGAGACGATCCGCCGCCAGTCGTGCCGCCGGGCGATTCGGGCACCCCCGGCGTCGTCTTCTTCTTTGGCAGCAACTTGCGCTCGGCCATGCCCCAGAGGCTGCTGGCGATGAAATAGATGCACAACCCCGCGGCAACCTTGTAAAACATGATACCAAAGAAAACCGTCATGTACTTCAGCATCTTTTGCTGCATCGCCGTTTGCTCATCCGTTGGCGGCGGCATGGTCTGAATTTGCTGAATCATCATGAACACCACCGCGATCATCGGCAGGATGTTCAGGTACGGCCCCAGGTAGAGAAAGCCGAGAAACCCGCCATGATCGGGCGAGCTGATGACGGGAATGTTCTCGGTCCAGTAGATCAGCATGTCCGGCGCCGCCAGGTTCTTGATCCACAGGAAGTCGGCGAGCCGAAAATCGATGCTCTCCTGGAGCGCGAAATAAAGGCCCAGGAAAATTGGCATTTGCAAGAAGATCGGCCAACAGCTGGCCAGCGGGTTGATGCCGTGCTCGCGATAGAATTTCTGCTGGGCTTGCATGCGCGCCTGCGGGTCGTCGGGATATTTGGCCTGAATCTTCTTGAGCTCCGGCGCGAGTTCCTGCATCTTGATGCTGAACATCGCCTGGCGGCGACTGATCGGAAACATGGCGCCGCGCACCATCACGGTCAGAACGACGATGCTCAGGCCATAGCCGAAGACGTAGTGTAATTGGTTCAACAACCAGTGCATCAACGTGGTGAACCAGATGATGATCTTAGTGAGCAGGATGAACGAGGATATCTTCCCGAGAATGTTGTCGGACGGGTAATCGGTCAGCGTGCGCAGATGCAGCGTGTCGGCGTAGCGCGTGACGCGTTCGCTTGGGACTTCCTGGTCGCCGCGGAATTGCGCGAGCAAAGCCACCTTGACGGGCCCGTGATAGAGCATGAACTGATGCGTGAGCGGTCGGCCAGGGAACAACTCCACCTTCTCGCTGTTGACGCGGACGGTCATGTCGTCGAACTGCGGCTTGAGCGAGGTGCCGGTGCGAATCCAGGCGGCGACCAGCTTGCTTTCCGGTTCCGGGGTCTCGTAGAAGCTCAGCACCGCGTCTTCGCCTTCGCGGAGACCCAGGTCGTCGATGTGGCGTTCGGTGCGGGGCAGCAGATGATACCGCCGCACCGCGTTCTTGGCATCCCGGAACAGGATCGACTTGTCCTTGGGGTTAATCTTGACCAGGATGCCACGCTTCTCGGTGGTCTCGAGGGTGGGTCTGGCCCAGGCCAGGACGCCGCCGGCCTTCTTGTCGGGTTGCTCATCGTCGACGACGATCATGGCGCCGAAGTATTGATTGGCGACCCCAGCGTATTGAAGGCGGTTGGCGCCGCGGTCGTACTTGCTGTCGGGCCAGGTATCGCCGCCATTTCGGCCGCTGACACGCAGGGAATCCTCCGACTTGCGCCAGAGGGAGTTGCGCGGATCGACAAGCCCGCAGAACGAATTGCGAAACGTGGCCGTGTACCATTCCCCTTCGACGGGCAGCCCCTGGGCGCCGGTCAACTGGTAGCGAAACGGGCGTGGCTCGCTGTCGTTGTTGGGCGGGCGTAAATCGTGCATTTCGACGACAAGCGTGACGTGGTAGTCCGTAGGCGCCAGGCGATAGGTTTTCACGATTTTGACTTGTTCCAGGTTGGGCACGAGCGCCCAGTAGCGGGCTTCGTGGTGGCGGACAGCGCCCTGTTCATTCGTGACCGCTTTTTTACCCTCCGCAATCCAGATCAACTCGCCAAGACCCAGGACCGGGTTGGCGTCCCCGGGATCGAGGTAGTGATACATGCGATAGGACGGGGCGAACTCGTCGTCCTGGACGAGCTCGAGTTCGCGGTCGGTCGGTTCGCCGCGCCAGTTGGCGGCTTTGAAGTGATTGAGGACGACCCGCCGCACGGCCGCGCCGCGCGTGGTGAGATCGCAGGTCAGGTGGAAGCCGGCGCCGCCGATGGTTTCGACCGTCGCCTTCGCCTGCTGGACGGGCGGTTTCACGGCGGGCTTCTTCGCTGGCTCGGTTTTCTTCGTGGGTTTCTTTTCCTTGTCGTCCTTGGTCTTGGTCTGGGTCGCCTTGGTTTTTTTGTCCTTGTCTACTTTGGCGACCTTGTCCTCGTCGGCGTCTTGGTCCTTTGTTTTGCTCGGCGGCACGGCCAGCCAGTACCACGCGGCCAGGATAAGGGCCGAGAGAAATATGAACAAGAGTAGGTTGTTTCGCTGCATTGATGGGTACATCAGAAGAAGGAATTACCATCCACAAGCTATTCGCCAGGCGAAGGGCCATCTTGGAATGGAGAAAGAACTCACGACGTTAAGGTTAAGGATAGGGATGGCGGGAAAAAGGGGGAGATGCGCGCGCGAGCGTAAAGCCACACCCGGGGCAGACGTCAGCGGCCGTCGCGCAGGCGGTCGCCCAAAAAGTTGTCGAGATCGGGAATGTCGTGAATCTTGCGAATGGTCGTATCGATGTCGTATTCGACGCGGCGAAATTTGACTTCCTTGTCGTCGAGAAGGACGTAACAGGCACGCCAGTTTCCGTCGCGCGGCTGGCCCACCGAGCCGACGTTGATCATCGTCTTGTGTTCGTCGAGCTTGTGGACGCTGTCGATTTCTTCCGGGGAATGAAACAGATACGAATCGTCCTGAAGGCTTTCCATGAACACCCCGGGCACGTGCGTGTGCCCCTGAAAACAATAGTGATCGATCAGCGCGAAGATGCGATCCATCTTGCGCTGGTTGTAGATGTCCTCCGGGAAGACGTATTCATTGAGCGGGTTGCGCGCGGAGCCGTGAACGAATAGTCGGCCATTTTCCTTGAAGGTGCGGGGCCGATCAGCCAGGAATTCCCAGCGTTTCTCGCGTTGCAGGTGGTTTTCGCCGGAGGTTTCGAGCTGGGTGCGAGTCCAGAAGATGGCGCGTTCGGCGGGTGGATTGAAGCCGTCGGGATCGAACATGGCCCCTTGATCGTGATTGCCAAGAAGGACCATGTTGCACTTCATGGCCAGATCGATGCATTCGCGAGGATTTGGGCCATAACCGATGATGTCGCCGAGACAATAAATCTCGCTAATGTTTTGTTGCGCAATGTCCGCGAGGACGGCCTGGAGGGCTTCCAGGTTGCTATGGATATCGCTGATGATGGCTTTCACGGCGTCACAATCTCCCCGCATTGGCATGGAGCAAGGCCAATCGAATCAAACTATCATATGAATTCTACTTCGTTTGCGGAAAGGCTGTCAAGGGTCAGGCATTCCCGCGGGGGCCGGAACAGACGACGGAAGCGTCGCGATCGTTACAATCCCCACGCGGTCCGCTCGCGGCTTCGCGGCGGGGGCGCCCGGCCTGGTTCAATCCAGAGCGGCAATGATCGCGTCGGTCATCGCCGACGTGGTGGAATCCCCGCCCAGATCGACGGTACAGTTCTTCCCTTCCACCAGGACCTTCTCCAGGGCTGCCTGAACTCGAGCGGCGGCCTCCTTCTGTCCGACGCCAACAAGCAAATCGATGGCGGGGATCAACAGGGGCAGGGGATTGGCCCGATCCAAACCGATGCGCTGGCGGCCCGCGCCGTGAAAGCACTCGTAACACTGGATGCCATCGCCGAGGTTGATCCCGGCCGTGGCACTGATGCCGCCGACCAGACCCGCGCCCAAGTCGCTCACGATGTCGCCGTAGAGGTTGCCCATAACCAGAACGTCGAATTGCTGGGGCCTGGAGACCATCTGCATGCAGCAGTTGTCCACAATGATTTCCTTGGCCTGCAATTCCGGGAATTCCTTGGCGGTGGCGCGAAACGATTCCAGGAACAACCCATCCGCCAGCTTGAGGATATTGGCCTTGTGAACGCAGGTGATCACCTTGCGCCCGGCTTCGCGCGTCCAGCGAAAGGCAAATCGGAAGAATCGGCGCGACGCCGCTTCGGTGACCACCTTGATGCTTTGCACGACGCCGGGCACGACTTCATGTTCAATGGCGGCGTAGAGGTCCTCCGTGATCTCGCGAATGACCAGCATGTCCACCTTGTCGAATCGCGCCTTCAGCCCGGGGATGTTCTTCAGCGGCCGTACCGTCGCGAAAAGTTGCAGGGTGCGCCGCAACTGAACGTTGAAGTTGACATTCGGCTTATCGGGCGAGGACATCAGCTTGGTCTTGAGCGCCAACCCATTGCGGCGAACGGATTCCAGCATGGGCGCCGGGAGCGGATCGAGGCCTTGCTGGATCGCCTCGTGCCCGGCGACGAACTCGTCCCAGGCGATGGAAACGCCGGCGGCCTCGATGATGCGTTTGACGGCGGGCACGATGTCTTGTCCGATCTCGCCGCCCTGGATCAAGGTGACATGCAAAGACATAGGGTTTCCCGCCCTTTTACAAATTCGCAATCAACTGGGCCGTGATGCTCACGGTGTTGCCATTTCCACCCAGGTCGCCCGTCAAGCCGACTCCGGCTTCGAGCGTGCGGTGAACCGAATGCTCGATGCGCTCGGCGCTGACGCGCTGGCCGATGTGGTCCAGCATCATGGCGGCGGAACGCAACAGCGCGATCGGATTCGCCAGCCCCTTACCCGCGATGTCGGGCGCGCTTCCATGAACGGCCTCGAATACGGCATAGCGCTTGCCGATGTTCGCGCCGGGCACGACGCCCAGCCCACCCACGAGGCCGGCGCACAGGTCGCTCATCACGTCGCCGAACAGATTCTCCATCACCAGGACGTCATAGGCGGTCGGATCCAGGGCGAGGTCGAGCGACACGTGATCGATGGTCTGTTGCTGGTATTCCAGGAAGGGGTAATCGTCGGCAATGCTGTCGGCGATGCGCAAAAACATGCCGTCGCTCAAGGGCAGGACACTCGCCTTGTGAACGACCGTTACCTTGCGCCGCCCCAGGTTGCGCGCCATCTCGAAGGCGTAACGCAAAATCCGTTCTGCCGCGTCGCGCGTGACCAGACGCAGGCTCTCGACCACGCCCGGCACGATGACGTGCTCCATGCCGGCGTAAAGCCCCTCGGTGTTTTCTCGCACCACGATCAAATCGACGTTGGTGTAGGGAACCTTGATGCCCGGCAACGTCTTGACGGGCCGAAGGCTGGCGAAGAGGTCGAGTTCCTTGCGCAGGCGAACGTTGATCGAACGAAACCCCTTGCCGACGGGCGTCGTGCAAGGCCCCTTGATGGCGACGCGGTGCTTGCGGATGAGTTCCAGGGTTTGATCGGGAAGCGGATCGCCAAACCGTTCGATGGCGCCGAGACCGGCGTGGCCTTCGACCCAGTCGAGGCGCGCGCCGGCGGCTTGCAGAACTTGCCGCGTGGCAGCCATCACCTCCGGTCCAATGCCATCGCCGGCAATCATTACCACGGACGTCATCGTGGGGGTCCTCGATTGGTACGACCCCATCAGCCTAAGGCGGTGGCGAGGAAAAGCAAGCGGGAAATTCGCGTGGCAACCGTTGGTTCACAACGAGGCGCACTCCGGACCCCCACGTCGTCTATCCACAGGTGTGCTGCTCCGGCGCCTGCTTCATGCACTGCCTGAACAACACCCCGAACTCCTCGCACGCCGCCTTGGCTTCGCCTTTGAGTTCGTGGAGGAGCTTACGCTCTTCATCCTTGATGTTGCCGTCGGCGTCCAGCATTTGCCGCAGCCAGGCGGTTTCTTCGGCGTCAATCCGGCCGTCCGCCAGGATGTGGTCCTTGATGGCCTGATAAAAGAACTGGTCGAAGGCCGGGGTCCGGTGTTGCACTCGCTTGCGCAAGGCAACGAGAAAGTCGGCCTCCACGCGTCCGACCGTGCCGCCCGCGTAGACGTCCTGCCGCAGGTTCTTGAGTTCCGGGCCATCGACCCGCCCGTTCGCGAGGATGGCGTTTTCCGTTTTTCTGAAGTCGATCATGGTTTGTTCCTCCGCAAATTGTGGTCCTACTCAATTTAAGCCATCAGCGGAAGTAAGCGGTCGGCCAATCCGCCGGCGCCGCGATTCCCTTGACATGGGCGGCTGATAATCCCTGGGTTCCTGTGGCACATCCCATGCCGCAACCTTCCCGGCAGGGCCAAAGCTGCAACGTATTATTTATTTGGCAGTTACGCTGTTTTGCCAAACGGGGATCCCGGCGGGGCCGGTCGGCATTTCCTGAAATGACCAGGGGCGCAGTGCGAAAACGCACAGGGAATCTTTTACCACCCACGGGAGGGTTTGACCCGTTTCGCCGCGACCCGAAAGGAAGCGCGAGCGGGATAACGCACGGGCGCGCCCGCGCTCCCGTCAGGGTCGCGGCTAAACGAATGTGCGATTTCTCAACGTGCGGAGTATTTGGGGCCCAGGAGAGGCGATGAATGTTAAAACGCAAAAAGCCAGGATTGCTCCCGGCCCTCGCGTTGCGCGCGTGTTATCCCTGGCGTGTCTACTTGTCGCGTGCTGACACTCCCAGCGCCGCCTGCGCCGCCGCCAGCCGTGCGATCGGCACGCGGAACGGCGAGCAGCTCACGTAATCCATGCCGACCTGGTGGCAGAAGACGACGCTATCGGGATCGCCGCCGTGTTCGCCACAGAGGACACCTTCATCCCCTTGCCTGAGCCTAGCGTGTCCAAAGAAGCGTAGAAAGGGAAATCGAAATAATTCGCGGATCGGCGACTGTGACATCGTCGTTCTGCGTTACCAGCAAACCGAACGGCGCATTATAAACCGTTTTCTCCAAAAACGCCCGCAAGCCAAGCGTATCGTCATGGGATCGAATCTGTCGGCGATATTTCACTTCGACCGGAATGCGCTTTGTGCCCACGGTGATCACAAAATCTACTTCCGGTTCATTGCCACGCGGCGGAAAATGAGCGATCTCAAGATTGGGAATGCCACTCAGGAAATACCCCAAAGTACTCTCGGCAAGATGCCCTGCCAAATCGGCCAGGTGCGAGGATTCGACGAGTACGTCCGGGTCAAGCGGAATAATCTCCTGTAGCCAGCTTGCTCGAAGGGCGTGATCGCAAAGGCAGATTTTGGGCGGTGACTTGCGCCGCTTGAGCCGCAGTTCCAACGGTGGAATGAGGTTTACCAACAGGGTTCCGTCGAGGAATCGCAAGTAACTCAATATCCGTTGCCAGCCGATCCCGCCTCCCAGAGCTTGGTTTATCTCTGGGACAAATACGTCTTGCCCCGGGCATTGACCCGCATACCGGCAACAAAGGCGGAATACTTCTTCCAGGAGGCCCTCATCTCGCCTTCTGCTGCGTGGTCCCATGCGCAAATCGTGTTGTATGGCCCGCTTTACGACCGTTTCGGTGAGATGTGCGGCGATGTCATTCCATTCCTGGTCAGCCGGACCCTGCGCGACGGGGTAGGCGCCTCGTTCGGAGAATGCACGAAATGCTTCTATGCGCGCGGCTTGGTGAACCTGCCCGAATTCCCTTGCTTCCTGCCAGAATTTGGTGTCTGCAATTTTTTCCGAACCGTTGTCGGTCCAATAGGCGTCGATGCGATGACCAAACCTCAATTCGGCAATTTCCCTCAGATGCAGCGGACCGAGATCAAGTGAAGATATTCTCCCCGCCAAACTGTCACGCCCAGCTTCGATTCGCAGTGAAGAGCTTCCGGTAACCATCACGCGGACGGTGTGGTTGTCAACAAAATGTTTGATCTGGGGCGCCCAGGCGTCAAGATTCTGGACCTCGTCAAAAAAAACGTAGGCGGGCTTCTTATTCCGAGCCGCTCGATTGAATGTCTCACCCAGGATTTCGGTTTCGTACCAACGCGTAATTGCCAGAATGGGTTCTTGCAAGCCGCGAATCGTCGGCAGTTCGTCGAATGCAACGTATAAAATGTGCGACGCTTCCACCCCGTCGGCCAACAGGGCCTCGATCAATTGGCGCAGCAGGACTGTCTTGCCAACGCGCCGGGGGCCTCGCATTACCGTAGCCGGCGCGATGCCATTCTTCAAGGACTTTAGCAGGCGTGGAAATAGCCACCGCCTAAACGTCGGCAACAGGACACGCTCAGCTTCGCTCCACCACGGATTAATGTCGCGAACACTGCGCGACAATGCCGCGGGCAGAGAATCGCCTGGGGGTTCGTCGCGTGTCCTTCGTTTTCGCGGCATGCCTATCTCCGAGCGTCAATCGTCGGTTCGTGAAAAACTGGACGCTGTCGGGGTTGCGGCCGCGGCTACGACTCGCGCCTACGGAGCAGCCCTTTCGCCCATCCACTTCGAAGAAAAGCCAAGAACCCGTAGCCGGAAACCATGAACGCAGCCGCGCCGATGAATACGCGCACCCACAAGTTCTCTATCCCGATGGCCATGAGCAGGTCCTTCAGAAAAATACACGAAGTAACCAGAATCCCAACGGCCAGGTAGCCCCAAATGTTGAGACGCGCCATCAACAGTCCATTTTCCCACGTCCACTGGCAACTGGCAATTGCCCTTTGATTCCTTGGCAAACTCGGATCGAGTCGTTGCTCCAACTCAGCGATGGCATCGTCGCTCATGTCGTGGCCACCCATCGGGCAGCGGTCCGATGTTTCTGGGCACTTTGATCCACACCGCCAACACCGCCTACAGCGCGGGCAAGGCTCGATGTGGCTGGCAAAGATTAGCCCGCAGTTATTGCAAAAGATGTTGGCCATATCGGATCGCACGTGTCATAGAACATTTTCGATTCCGGCCAAGCCCAATCACCACCGCCCTTTGCGTTTGGTCCGCGGCATGCCAAACTGCTCCCTGATTTGCTCGATGGTTTTACGTGGTCCCTTGCGGGCGCGCTCGGAGCAGGCGTCGATGTATGCCATCAACTCAGCGTTGGCGCGGATGGCGAGGACTTCGCGATCCATGTCGTCCAGGGGGACCAGCGCGTGAGTTGGCCGTCTCTTCCTGGTCAGGTAGATGACCTCCGCCCCATTTTCCTTGGCAAGCAACTCGGAGAGAGTTCGCTTCTCCCTTTCGAGCGCCAGCGTCTTCATGGCGGAAACTCCTTCCCATTCAATCGGCAATCTACGCCGCTCGGCTCGCCGCATCGAACTCACTTGTCGCGTGCTGACACTCCCAGCGCCGCCTGCGCCGCCGCCAGCCGTGCGATCGGCACGCGGAACGGCGAGCAGCTCACGTAGTCCATGCCGACCTGGTGGCAGAAGACGACGCTATCGGGATCGCCGCCGTGTTCGCCGCAGATGCCGATCTTCAGGTGCTGCTTGTGCTTCTCCTGGCGCGAGGCTCGGCCCTTCTTGACGCCCATCTCGATCAACTGGCCGACGCCGTTCACGTCGATCGACTGGAACGGATCGACGGGCAGGATTTTTTCTTTCAAATAAGTCGGCATGAAGCCCTTGATGTCGTCACGGCTAAAGCCAAATGTCATCTGCGTGAGGTCGTTCGTGCCGAACGAAAAGAACTCGGCTTCCTCCGCGATCTTGTCGGCGGTCAGGGCGGCGCGGGGCAGTTCGATCATCGTGCCGATCTGGTACTCGACTTTGACCCCGGCCTTCTTCATGCAATCCTCGGCGATCTCGATGGCGCGCTTCTTGACGAAGGCAAGCTCCTCGACGGTGCCGGCCAGCGGGACCATGATTTCGGGGAGGACTTCCTTGCCCTTCTTCTTGACCTCGATGGCCGCCTGAATGATGGCCCGTACCTGCATGTCGCCGATCTCCGGAAAGACGATCGGCAGCCGGCAGCCGCGGAAGCCCATCATCGGATTGAATTCGTGCAACTCGTCCACGCGTTCCTTGACCTTGGCGACGGAAAGGCCCAGGCTATTGGCGACTTCCTCCTGGCCTTTGTCGTCGTGCGGCAGGAACTCGTGCAGCGGTGGGTCGAGCAGGCGAATCGTCACCGGCAGCCCCGCCATCGCCTCGAAGATGCCGACGAAGTCCGCCTTCTGGAACGGCTCCAGCTTCGCCAGCGCCGCCTTGCGTCCGGCTTCATCCGAGGCCAGGATCATTTGCCGCATCGCGATGATGCGATCCTCGCCGAAGAACATGTGCTCGGTGCGGCACAGGCCGATGCCTTCGGCGCCGAACTCGCGCGCCTTAGCGGCGTCGGCGGGCGTATCGGCATTGGTGCGAATCTTGAGCTTGCGCGCCCTGTCGGCCCAGCCCATGAGTGTCGCGAAATCGCCGGTCATCGTCGGCGCGACGGTCGGCACCTTGCCGATCATCACATCGCCGGTGGTTCCATTGATGGTGATGAAATCACCCGCCTTCAGGGTTTGCCCGGCGACGGTGATCGTCTGCTTGGCCTCGTCGATCTTGACGGCCTCGCAGCCGACGACGCACGGCTTGCCCCACCCGCGCGCCACGACGGCAGCGTGGCTTGCCTTGCCGCCCGTGCTGGTGAGGATGCCCTTGGCGAGGTGCATGCCAGCGACGTCTTCCGGGCTGGTTTCCTTGCGGACCAGCATGATCGGGTCGTTAGGGAATTTCTCCGCATGGTGGACCGCCGCCTCCGCGGACAGGACGATCTTGCCCGATGCGGCTCCCGGGCTGGCAGCGATGCCTTGAGCGACCGGTTTCGCGTTCGCTTTCGGATCAAGCTGGGGCAAGAGCAGGTGGTTAAGCGCATCCGGATTGACGCGCTTGACTGCCGTGGTCTCGTCGATCAGGCCTTCCTTGACCATTTCGACGGCGATGCTGACCGCTGCGGTTCCCGTGCGTTTCCCTGAGCGAGTTTGCAGCATGTAGAGCGTGCCTTCCTGCACGGTGAACTCGATGTCCTGCATCTCCTTGTAGTGCTTTTCGAGGTTGGCGCGGATGTCACAAAGTTGCTTGTAAACCTGCGGGTTATGCTTGCCGAGCGCGTCGATGTGTTCCGGCGTGCGAATGCCCGCGACGACGTCCTCGCCCTGCGCGTTCACCAGATAGTCGCCGTAGAAAAGGTTCTCGCCAGTGTTTGGATCGCGCGTGAAGGCGACGCCCGTGCCGGAGGTGTCCCCCATGTTGCCGAACACCATCGCCTGCACGTTGACGGCCGTGCCCTTGAGTCCGGTGATGCGTTCGATGCGTCGATATTCGATTGCCTTGTTGCCGTTCCAGGAATTGAAGACGGCGTTGATGGCCAGCATGAGTTGCTTGCGCGGGTCTTGCGGGAAGTCGTCGCCGACATGTTTCTTGTAGGCGGCCTTGTATCGTTTGACGAGTTCCTTGAGGTCGTCCACGCCGAGCTCGGTGTCGAGTTTGACGCCTTTTTGATCCTTGAGCTTGTGGATTTCATGCTCGAAATCCTCGTGCTCGACGCCCATCGCGGTGGAGCCGAACATGTCGATGACCCGGCGGTAGCTGTCGTAGGCGAAGCGCGCGTTACCGGTCTTTTTCGCCAGACCTTCCACGCTGGCATCGGTGAGGCCGAGGTTGAGGATGGTGTTCATCATGCCCGGCATGGACAGGGCGGCGCCGGAGCGGACGGAGACCAACAAGGGGTCGGCCGGGTCGCCGAACTTCTTGCCGGCGATGGCTTCCATCTTGGCGAGGGCGTCGTTGATCTGGGGAATCGCCTCCTCGGGGATCTTCTTGCCGTGGTCATAGTAGGCGGCGCAGACTTCGGTGGTGATGGTGAAGCCTGGCGGGACGGGGATGCCGATCTTGCACATCTCGGCGAGGTTGGCGCCCTTCCCGCCGAGGAGCTCTTTCATCTTGCCGTCGCCATCCGCTGACTTGCCGCCGAAGGAATATACGTGCTTGGCCATTTTTGATCCCTGTGAGGAGAATTTGCTTGACAATTGAAGGAAGTATACGAACAGAGAGAGTTGCCGGCAAAGTTCGCCGGGGCCGGGTGGTGGTACAGGTTGCCGTAGGTCAGGCTTTCCAGCCTGACGTTTCGCGGCTTCTGTCAGGCAAGAATGCCTGACCTACCTCAAATTGTACCACTACCCGGGGCCGGCGTGGGAAGCCGTGATTGGGATGGTGCTGGGCGGGGCGCCTCGTCGCGGCCGCAACCGGGTCGCCGAGGACCCAGAACATGAGTTCTTGCAAAGGCGCAAAGGACGCCAAGGGATTCAGGCGAGGGAATCGCCTGGATGTCCCGCCTGGTTTTTTATTCCTCGTTCCTCAGTTCTCCTGCCTTTCTTTGCGTCCTTTGCGGCTTTGCGAGAAGCAAACACTCGATGTCGGCTGCCCCAAGAGCGTTCCGCATCGTGCGGGAAAGTTGAGGCGGTAGATTTCAATAACTGGCAGCACCGCTTTCTGATTCGGCGACCGGAAACCATTTTGCGACATTCTTGTACCCATGCGTCGTCACGAATGCCATGGCCCGGTTGTCGCGCACGGCGGGGACATGTTCGATCAGGGCCTGAATCGCCTTACGAGCCGTCTGCTCGTCCAACTCATTCCAGATGCTGATGAGCAATCGACCCTGGCAGAAGGCAAAGCGGCCCGCGATGATTCCGAAATAGGTCACCTTGGATCGCGTTAACGGAATGCCCTCGAAATCATGCTGATCCGCTGTTAGATATTTCTTCCCAAGCGCACAACCGTCGCGGTTGAGCATGTCGGCGTGTCGGGCGGGATGGTCCTCGCAATCGACCCTGCTGGTGCGAAGATCGACGAAAAAGGTTATCGACCCCGGAGCGTAAAGGTGATCGGGATTGGTGATCGATGCGGGAATGCCGGTGTCGGTCATTTCTTTGATCCTGGAAAATGGGTGGAAGATGCCATGATAGGTGCAGCTTTCGAGGCCGGCAAATCCGCCGTCATTCCGGGGTGAGGCATGCCCGTCGTGAAAGCGCGGATCGTGTGCGCATTTCCTGACCGCGCGGCCCGTTACAACCAGCCGCGAGCAGGTGTTTGACGTTCACTCGGGCTTGACAGGCCTCATCAAAATTCTTATCGCACTTGGTCATCTACCCAACAAGGAATGCCGAGCGGGTGCATTGGGTTTGGAGGTCTGACGGGCGAAAGCGCGCCTGCACCGGGTTGAACCGAGGAGGTTGAGATGTCAGGCAAAAGACTTTGGCTTTCGGTTTTGATGATCTTGTCCACGGTCGCCGGCCAGGCGTGCGGTCAGGCGCCGGACCTGCGAATGCCGGTTCAGGTGGCGCCGGACGCTCCCCAGCCTACCGATGCGGTTGGGCCGATCAACTCACGTGAGCCTTCCGCGCCGCGAGTAAACCTGGAATACATCGCGGCGCCGCGATTTCCGGTCCAGGCAGGCGTCGTCAATTCTGGGGATGCTCGGCTGTTGCCTGTTCAACAGGTTGAACCCAAAAAAGTGGACACGATGCCGCCGCCCGGCTACACCTCGCCTTATCCGCTTTATGACATCCTCGGCGATCGCAAGCGCTCCACCGACATTCTGAATCCCGCTGACGCCGCCAAGACCCCGGGCTATCCGACCGTGAAGTTGACCGGCTTTTTTCAAGCCGATTTCGCCTGGTTTGCCCAGGATGCCAATAGTGTGAAATCGCTTGGCAACATCCAGGACGATCGCGGTTTCCGCCGCGCCCGCCTCGCTGCGGTTGGCGATGTCATGGACAACGTCAGCTACATGCTGGAAATGGACTTCGCCTTCCCGGGCCGGCCGAGCTTCATGGACGTCTGGCTCGATGTTCATAAGCTTCCCGTTCTTGGCAACGTCCGCGTCGGCCAATATCGTGTCAACTTCGGCATGGACGAACTCACCTCGGTCCGCGAGCTTCAGTTCATCGAACGTGGCATCACCTTCGGCCTGGCCCCCTTCCGCCAGATGGCCGTTGGCTTTCACAACGCCAACGAAGAAAAAACCGTGACCTGGGCCGTCGATGGCTTCGGCTATCCCTCCGACTTCTTCGGCAATTCGACTGGTGACCGTGGTTATGGCATGGCGGGACGCATCACCGCGCTGCCCTACTTTGACGAGGAAGACCATCGCCTTGTCCATGTCGGTCTGGATTACACCTACCTCGATACGTCCACCGGAAACTTCCGCTTTCGCAACCAGGCGGAATACGGCGGCCAGTTCGGCCCGCTCGGCCTGGGCAACACCGTCATTACCAACGTGCCGTTCTTCGTGGATACCGGGGTCCTGCCTGCCAGCATCACCCAAATGGTCAACGGTGAAGTCGCCTTCGCCGCGGGGTCGCTCTATGCCCAGTCCGAAGTGCGCTATGCTTTCGTCCGTCTGCAAAACGGCAACTACACGACCCTGCCGACGATGTACGCCCAGGTGGGCTATTTCCTCACCGGCGAACAACGCCCGTACAACAAAAACAACGCCGTGTTTGGCCGCGTCAAGCCCTTGCATAATTTCAGCAGCGCCGGCGGCATCGGCGCGTGGGAGCTGGCGTTCCGCTATTCCTACGCCAACTTCCACAACAACGTGAATCCGGGATTTGCCAACGAATTGACCGATACTACCCTGGGCCTGAACTGGTATTTGAACCAGTACACAAAGTTCCAGGCGAATTGGATTCACACGTTCCTCAGCCCCGGCTCGGGCTTGCCGAGCGGCACTGACACCTTGGCGATTCGGGCCCAGCTCGATTTTTGAGTGATACGTTTCCGAGCCTGATGCGTAAGCGAAGGAAAACAAATCTTTGCTTACGCGGCAGGCTCGTTTTCAAACATGCTGATCGACAAGAATCGGATTGCCATCCGGGTCCACGGCCATGAAGCTGGCGGGGCCGGTCGTGCTTTCGTCGGCCTCGGTCACCAGTTCCACGCCTCGCGCCTTGAGCCGCCGCTGGAGTTCGCGTACATCCGTGAAACTGGGCAGCGGCTGTGCGTTGCTGTCCCATCCGGGGTTGAAGGTTAGCATGTTCTTGTCGAACATATCCTTGAACAGCCCGATGACCGTATCGCCGTTCTTCAGGATCAGCCAGTTCTGTTCCGCATCGCCGCCGAAGACCGTGAAGCCGAAGTTCTCGTAAAACTGCCGCGATGCTTCAATGTCCTGAACGGTCAGGCTGATGGAAAATGCGCCGAGTTGCATGTTCGTGCTCCCTTTTGTTGGTTGTGGGAAGGTTCCTCACGAGCGGGCATTTTAGATATTATTTGACACGCGACAAATTTCCTTCTGATGGCCCTCAGTTGATTGCGAGAGCGTTGGCCGCACGGTAAAATCATCTCACCTCAAACAAGAAGAAAACCCGATGCTTGAACAGACCATTCAGCGCGTAGGTGGCATGGCGACCATGCCGACGAGAGTGCACACCGTCGGCATTGCCATCGAGACGATTCTGCCCCAGGTTGACCGACTCTATCTCTATCTGGACAAGTACACGGAACTTCCAGCCACGCTACCGAAGAATCCCAAGATTGTACCGCTCCTGCCCTCCGAATTCGGTGGCCTTGGTGGCGCCGGCAAAATTCTGGGGACTGAGCTGCACCCGGAACCCTGCCTCTATTTCTGCTTTGACGACGACATCGCCTATCCGCCCAACTCATATCATGGCCCGCCGGTCAAGAGCGCGCACGCTGATTCTTCCCCTTTTTCTTGAAGTTTTTTTCAGGGGCACTTCGCAGGCTTGATGAGTCGCGAAGCGACGATGCTCTTGTGGCGCCGCGAGGTTCGGTTGTTGCGG
>JACPPF010000170.1 GCA_016191165.1 Planctomycetota bacterium | reverse complement strand
GGCCACCGCGCACAGAGCGTGCGTCTTCCCCGAGCCCGGCGGGCCGAACATCAGCACATTCTCGCGCCGATTCAGAAAATCGCCGCTCAGCAACCCACGCAACTGCTGCACCACCTTCGCCGGCAAACGCTTCAGGTCCACAAATCAGAGCGACTGATGCCATCCAGCCAGACCGCGCAGCGGGAGGCGGAGCGAAGCGACGCGAAGATAGAGGACAGGCATTCAGCGGGCAATGACGGTTTGGCAGACGTTCGCTATGGGGTTTGAATCACATCGGCTATTCTCTTCAAGGCCGCCGACGGCCACCGCGCGATAACCAATCGACCATGGTCAGGCATCCAGACTCTCCTGCAAGCTCCTTTTTGCAGCGATTCCAGGCGTTTTTTCATGGTCGGCGCGCACCCCGGACGCCAGGCGAACGCGCGGGTCGAACAAGAACAAGAACACGGAGGCGATCGCATTTCGTGTCTCCTACGAGGTGTCGCCAAGGACCGTGGGTCCTGCCGACGGCCTCGCCACTGGAGTAAAGACGAGGCGCTGGCGCGGGATGTCCTCGACGAAGGTCATGTTCGCCAGGCCGCACTGCGGACAGCGCGTCACATCGAAGCCGGTTAGATGCAACAGGAGCGCGACTTGCTCCGTCGGCGCTTGCGTCTTGACCGGCGCCGCCTGGCCCAGCAACTCCCGGCACCGGGCCAGGTGCTCGGTCTTGCGGCGGTTACACAAAATCCCGTAGTGCCGCATGCGCGGCATCCCCTTCGGCACCACATGCATCAGGAAGCGGCGGATGAATTCGTGGGCGCCGATCGTCAACTCCTTGACCCGATTGCCGTCCTTGCGGTCGCGATACGAGAAGGTCACGCGGCCGCCGTCGATGGCGAGTAGGCGTTGGTTGCCGATGGCCACGCGGTGGGTGTAACGGCTCAGGTATTCGAGCACGCGATCGGTGGTGGCGAAGGGCGCTCGTTCGAAGCAAACCCAGTCTTTGCCCGCCATGCGTTCGATCAGCGCGTCAACGTAGCCCGGTTCGGCCAGGGCGCCGGGCAAGGCCAGCTCGCCACGCCGGCCGGCACGCTTCAGCGCGTTGAGGAAGTGAGCGCGGTAGGCGGCCGCCAGCGCGCGGATCGGGAACAGGAACTTCGGGTTGGCCGCGATCCAGCGGCTGCCGTCGAAGGCCAGGGCGCCGGCGGCGATGATGCAGTGCAGGTGGAGGTGATACTGCAACTGCTGATCCCAGGTGTGCAAGACGGCGGTGATGCCGGGAATGCCCCCCAGGCCGTAGCGCGGGTCGGCGGCGAAAGCCTGCAGCACGGCCGCGACGCTGCGAAAGAGCTGGGTGTAGATCAGGCGTGGATTGGCGGCGGCGAGCGGGTTGATCTCGTGCGGCAAGGTAAAGACGTTGTGGAAGTAGCCGACGGGGAGCAGCTCGGCCTGCCGGGCCGCCAGCCATTCTTCGGTGGCCAGCTTCTGACACTTGGGACAGTGCCGATTGCGGCAGGAGTTGTAGACCGGCCGGCGAAAGGCGCAATGGCCGCACTCCTCGACGTGGCCGCCCAGGGCGGCGGTGCGGCACACCTCGATGGCGCGCATGACCTTGGCCTGGCCGAGCGTGAGCGAATGCGTGCGGCGAAAGGCGTCGCCGTAGCGGCGGAAGACGTCGGCGACTTCAAGGCGTGGACGGGGTTGAGAACCGGCCGAATCGCCCACACCTTCGCCCCCTATTCCGGAGGGAGAGAGGGGCGCGGGATTGACGAGCGCGGAGCGCTCCATAAGAATAAGGCTCATAACGCGGTCTTTCGGAGTTGGACGCTTTAGCAACATCCATCTTCGCAAGGTCGCGTTTTTCTTTTCCCGCACCGGTCTCATTCCGCCGCGGCGCGCACACTTTTTTTCAACGCATCGATGTTTCGTAAGTCAGCTGGGGCAGCTGAGTTATGGCGAAGAGAAAAAAGCGCCGGATTGGCGCCGGCATTTCTTGAGATTTTTTTCCGTAAGACGAGAGACACGACAGCTGCACACGCTTGGCAGACGCTGACGCGCGTTCATGGGCGTCGGCCTGAGCGGAGGATAGGGCAACGGTGGGAACCGACCCGAGCGCCGTCTCAGGGGCCGCGACGGAAGGAGGGCGACAGGATGTCGCCCTCAATCCTTCCTGAGCGGCACCAAGCCTAAATCCACCCGTATGCCGCGCGGCGACAGACTGCCTCATCCCTTGCGCAGGTCTGGGGAACCGCCATGAACAACCCGATCGAACTCCATGCCGACGCCGACGATCAGCAGTTGCTCGCTCAGATCGTGGACTATTACCACCACTCCCTCAAGGCGTCCGAAGAGGCGCTGGAATACCTTCGCAATCGGGGCATCAGCAATGCCCAGGTCATCGACCAGTTCCGCATTGGCTTTGCCGACCGCACCCTTGGCCTGAAGCTCCCCAGCAAGCAAGTCAAAGCCGGCAAGGCGATCCGTGGCCGCCTGGAGAAGCTGGGCCTGTTCCGTGAGTCGGGACATGAGCACTTCACCGGCAGCGTCGTCTTCCCGATCACCGCCGCCGATGGCACGCGGCAAATCGTAGACATGTACGGACGCAAGATTCTGGGGACGAAGCTGCGCAAGGGGACGCCGATCCACACCTATCTTGCCAGCGAGCGGCACGGCGTTTGGAACATCGAAGCATTCGGCGCCACCGAGGAAATCATTCTCTGCCCATCCCTCTTTGACGCCCTGACCTTCTGGAATCACGGCTACCGTAATGTCACCTGCCTGTTTGGCAAAGACGCCTTGACCGCCGACCACCTCGCGGCCTTTGCCGAGTTCCAAATCAAACGCATCCTGACGCCGTGCGAAGGCGTCTGGCCGCGTCTTGTCGAATCCGGCCTGGATTGCTACTTGCTGCGGTTCCCGTCTGGCATGGATGCCAATGATTATGCGCGCCGGTCCGAGGATGCGGGGCAAACGTTGGGGGCCATCCTTCGCCATGCCGAATGGATCGGCAAGGGCGCGGCAAGGGCGTGTCCCATCATGGCGCCTGGCGCCGTGGACGAGCCAGCGCCGATGGACGATGAGCCCGAGGAGGAACTCGATGACGAAGCATTCGACGCCCTGATGGATGACGACCGCGCGCCAGGCCAGGCGCCACCAGAACTTGAGGATGACGCACCGGAACCAGCGCCAGGCCAACCGCCCCCGGAAACACCAGCGCTCATCGCATCGCCGTTGCCGCCGGCGCCGCTGGAGATCGCCGCCGAGGTCAAGGATGACGAAGTGGTGATGACCTTTGGCGACCGCCGCTATCGGGTGCGCGGCTGGCACAAGAACCTGTCTTTTGACCAGCTCCGCGTCAACATCATGGCGGCCAATGCCTGCGGCATGTTCGTGGACAGCCTGGACATCTACTCCGCCAAACACCGCAAGACCTTCATCGCGCAGACGGCAGCGGATCTGGCCGTGGACGAAAACACCATCAAGAAGGATCTGGGCCGCTTGCTCCTGAAACTGGAAGAACTGCAAGACAACCACATGGACGACCAGACCACCCCGAAAGAGACCGCGCCCCTGATGACCGAGCCAGAGAAACAGGCGGCGCTGGAGCTGCTGCGCGACGGCCGCCTTGTCGAGCGCATCGTGGCCGACTTCCCCGTGGTCGGTGAAAACACCAACAAGATCGTCGGCTACCTGGCGGCGGTGTCAAGGAAGCTGGATCAGCCTCTGGCCATCATCATCCAGTCCAGCAGCGCCGCGGGCAAGACGGCCCTCATGGAATCGGTGTTGTCCTTCGTGCCGCCCGAGGATCAAGTCAAGTATTCCGCCATGACCGGACAATCCCTCTTCTACATGGGCGAATCCAACCTCAAGCACAAGATCCTGGCCATCGTGGAAGAAGAAGGAGCCCAGAAAACATCGTATGCCCTGAAACTCTTGCAAAGCGAAGGCGAGCTGATGATCGCCAGCACCGGCAAGGATGGCAGCAGCGGCAGGCTGGTCACGCAGGAATACCGCGTGGAGGGGCCGGTGATGATCTTCCTGACCACCACGGCCATCAAGATCGACGAGGAACTTCTCAATCGCTGCCTCGTCCTCACCGTGGACGAAGACCGCGACCAGACGAAGGCCATCCATCGTCTGCAGCGCCAGCGTCAAACTCTGCAAGGGTTGCTGTCGGCGCAGGATCACCAGCAAACGCTCACGCTGCACCGCAATGCCCAGCGCCTGCTGCGTCCCATCCTGGTTGCCAACCCCTTTGCCGAGCACCTGACCTTCTTGGATGACCGGACGCGGACCAGGCGCGACCATGTCAAGTATCTGACGTTGATCCGCGCCGTCACTCTCCTGCACCAGTACCAGCGCCCGGTCAAGACGGTGGATCATCAAGGCAAGCAGGTCGAATACATCGAGGTCACGCTGAACGACATCGAGATAGCGAACCGGCTGGCGAATGAAGTGCTGGGCCGGGCGGTGGATGATCTGCCGCCGCAAACGCGTCGCCTGCTCCACATCCTTGACGACCTGGTGAGCGAGGCCTGTCAGAGGCAGGGCATGGATCGGGCCGACTACCGCTTCAGCCGCCGCGAGGTGCGCGAACACGCGGGCTGGGGCAACACGCAACTGAAGGTCCACCTCAAACGCCTGGAAGAACTGGAGTACCTCTTGTTGCATCGCGGCGGGCGTGGGCAGTCGATCGTTTACGAACTGCTCTATGAGAATCGGGCCGACGACGGCCAACGCTTCCTGGCCCGCCTCATCGACGTGGACAAACTACGATGCAACCAGGCGGGGCAAAACGGTCACACGTCGGCTCAAAGTCGGGGCCAAGTCGGCGTCAAGTCGGGTGGAAGTCGGCCCAGCAAAAACGGCGACAACCCTGCAAAACCCCAGGCCGAACCGTCATTTGCCCAAGAAGTGAATCAAAACGCACATCTGGACCCGGAAAAATAACCACCGTCGTACCTGGAGATCGCATCATGCCACGAACCAAGATTAACGTCTTTGAACTGGTGGACAACCCCAACGACCCGCAGGGTATGGCGGTGTTGCTCGCTCGCTACCTGGAATGGATGCGCACCAAGAACTACTCGGAAAACACGGTGCTGGGCTTTCAAGGCATGGTGGCGCGTTTCCTTGTCTGGGCCGCGGAGCGTGGCATCACGCGCCCCAATGAAGTCACCAAGCCGATCATGGAACGCTACCAGCGCTACCTGTATCACCTGCGCAAACCCAACGGCGAACCGCTTTCCTTCAAGACCCAGGCCTGCTGCCTCACGGCCATGCGAAGCTGGTTCAAGTGGCTGTCGCGCCACAACCACGTTCTCTACAATCCCGCAAGTGACCTGGACATGCCGAGGCTCGGACGCCGCCTGCCCAAGCACGTCCTGACGGTGAACGAAGCCGAGCAGATCATCGCCATCCCCGACGTGAATACAAACGCTGGCCTGCGTGACCGCGCCATCTTGGAAACGCTTTACTCAACGGGCATCCGCCGCATGGAAATCATCAACCTGAGCCTGTACGACGTGGATTACGACCGCGGCACGATCATGGTCCGGGAAGGCAAAGGGCAGAAGGATCGGATGGTGCCGATCGGCGAGCGGGCGCTGGCCTGGATCGAACGCTATGTCCATGAGGTGCGTCCACTCCTCGAAGCGGGCGACACGGAGGGGCACACGCTGTTCCTGACCGACCAAGGCAAGCCGTTCCGCAAGGACCAGATGACGGCGCAGGTTCGGCAATATGTCGTCGCCGCCGATGTGGGCAAACGCGGGGCGTGCCATCTCTGGCGGCACACGGCGGCGACGGTGCTTCACGACAACGGCGCCGACATTCGCTTCATCCAGGCGTTCCTGGGCCACGCTCGATTGCAAACGACGGAGATTTACACGCAAGTCAGCATTCGGCAATTGAAGGCGATCCATGACGCGTGCCATCCATCCGCCAGCCTGAAACGCCAGGAAAAATCGGCAGAACTCTCTCGCTCTGCTGGCCCGGATCGGGTAGAATAGCAACCAGTTCTTTGGCAAGTTGAACGACGGCGAGAAAACCTCCGTCGCGGAAAAGTGACTTCTTAACGCCAAACTCGCGTCGGGCGCAAATCGGCATGGAGGCGGATTTCGCCGGGCTGAACCGTCGCTACCCCATGTAAGCCGTCGGGGTTGCGCCGCGGTTGGCGCGAAGCAACGTCGGCGTTATTCGTTGACCCACTCGGGTTTGAGGCGGGGGATAGTAATCTTTATCGTTATGTAGGGAACAGGCCAACAAATTCATTTGATCCAAATGGCTTGTTGACAGTTCTAGTGCATGGCGTAAATAGCGCAGCGAGTTGGTACGAAGGTTTTGCATCGGGACTCATAAGCTTTGCTTATTCAAAGAAGAACGTGAATGCAGCCGATCGAGTTCCAATGGTAATTGGCTTCTTGTGGAAGACCGATACGGACCGAAAGGCAGGACTCCTTAATGCCAATAATGACCCCGAGAAACTTGATGACACTTCAAGTAAGAAAGGGGAAAAACGCGCATACCAAAATGACCGTGCAACAAGCCTTAAGTCCTTAGTCAACGACTTGCGCATTTTTCTGGATAGTTCGGGGCACAAGGAAGAGCCTATCAATATTATCGCACATAGCTAGGGAACCATAATTACGCTGCGAGCATTGCAATTGGGAATGAAGGCAAACAACGTAATAATGTTGGCCTCGACCTTTGACTATCAAAATGACCGATCACAGCTAATAAACAACGCAACTCAATCTATCGCGATGGGTTCGCGTATGTATAATTTCTATTCCACAAAAGATAGAATAGTTCCGGTTGCTGAAGGAAATAGTGGAGAGGTCGCCAAATGGCAGGGTAACCTGCCAAGAGTGAGTCAAGATGAATGGACTGGGCTTCCCCTTTTGCCAGCCGGTGTTCATTCGGCGTTTCACAATGCAACATTTGCTAAGAAAGTAGCGCAATACATTCTTAGCCCAAACCCGAAGAACATTCCTAATTCAAGGTCGCCGGCCTTCAAGGCAAAGTTACTGGAGCTCAATGGGAAATTCCCACATGTGAGATTGAGTTGGTGGACTTGAAACGGTTGTTGAATTCAGGCCAAATTGAGGGAGCTAACAGGGGGGTCCATCCCCAAAATGGGGTGACTTGAACGAGCATAGATGATATCCTAGGCGGCCATGGAAATGGCAACAAACTCGTCTCAGTCCGCAGGGAGGATGGACATCATGGAGGTTCGCATGGAATCCAAGAAGGCAACCGTC
>JACPPF010000157.1 GCA_016191165.1 Planctomycetota bacterium | reverse complement strand
GGCAAAAGTACGTGGCCTGGTTCCAAGGCAAAACGCTCCGTCGCCTGGACCGCGGCCACGGCGTAAAAGTGTTGACGAATCAACCATTAACCTTGAAGGAAGCAGCTTGACAACCACGTTGGGAAATCAGCTGCACCCAAATCAAAACGGCCTGTGCTCCGCAGACAACCCAGGGTCCAATAGGATCTTGAATTGAGGCGCATAGTGCCATTCCAATTGGACGCCGCACCACGGGCAAAAGAAAATCGGATACCACGTTTGCATCGTGAACGGTACCTCCGGCACCTGGTTGCTTTTTTCGTTGATCCGATCCACATCTTGCTCGCGGACGCTTCGCATCGCCAACCAGAACGAAACGGTTTCACCGAACCTGCCCGGAGGCTCGGCGAAAATATAAATTCCGCGATCATGCCTGGACTCGAATGCGGTTTTCAAACGCTGACAACACCAACCTTTCTTTTGCCAAAACATGGGTTACTCCCTTCGGATCATCGCTTGAACGAAAACTCCAGCGTGTTCATCAGCGTCCACGCCAGATCCTCCGCGGCTTGCCGGCGTTGGCCTTGGTTCGCTTGCAAAAATGCCTGCGACGCCTTGCGCTCCGCCTCGCCTGGCATGCGTCCGTAGAACGTCAGGTAAATCTCGTCCACCAGGTCGGCGTCGCTCTTCTTCTGACGCACCCACCGGGCGATGTTGCCTCGTTCGTGCGTGAGCTTTGCGTGAATCTCCGGGGCGTTGAGTAGATGCAACACCTGCGATACGCTCGGCTCCGTGATGCGTTCGCACTCACAGGCCGTAACACGCTGCGGTCGGCCATAAAGCTTGAGGAAATAGTGATTGACCTTGCTGTCCCAGAGTTGAATCGCGCGCGTGCCTGGCGCGGCGCCATCGAAACGCTCCGGGACACCCAGCGTCTGGCTGACCATATCGAGCAGCACCTCCGCGTCGATGCGGCGAAACAAGGCACGCGAGTAATTCTGTTCGTCTTTTTCGTTGGTGGCGTTTGGCTTGGAACTGAGCTGATACGTCCGCGACCTGGTAATCGCGCGAATCAACTGCTTGACATCAAACTTCGCATCGATCAGGTGCTTGCTCAAGGCATCGAGCAACTCCGGGTTGCTTGGCGGATTCGTGTCGCGCACATCGTCGATCGGTTCAACCAAGCCGCGGCCCAGGAAGTGCGCCCACGTGCGGTTGGCGAGATTGCGAGCGAAGTACGGATTCTTTGGCGATGTCATCCAGTCGGCGAGGATCAGGCGGCGATCCCCGAGCTTGCGCTCGGGGCTGGTCGTGTCGCCCAGCGCATGCGCATGAACGGTTTCGCCCGTGCGTGGATGCTTCGTTATGGGATCGCCCTGCGCAATTACCGCTTCGCCACGCGCGGACGGCCGGAGGCCCAGCGGCGTGAAGAACGCGGTCATGCCAAAATAGTCGGCCTGGCTCCAGCGGTCGAAGGGATGATGATGGCACTCCGCGCACGCAATGCGAACGCCCAGCAACACCTGCGAGATCGTGCTCGCGGTCTCGCCCGGTTTCTTCATCACCTTGTAGAAGTTGGCGGCGCCGACTTCTTCGATTGGACCTTCCGCGGTCAACAGTTCGCGCGCGAAGACATCGAAGGGCTTGTTCTTCGCCAGGCTATCGCGAATCCAGCGGTAGAACGCATGAGCCTTCTTGTGACCCAGCGCTTGCCGATCGACGCGCAGGAGGTCCGACCATTTGAGCGCCCAGTAGTCGGCATATTCAGGCCGGTCCAGAAGGTCATCGACCAGCAACTCACGCCGGTTCGCCCGCTTATCATTCAAAAAGCGCCGTGCCTCGTCCGCGGTGGGAAGAGTGCCGATCAGGTCGAGATGGACGCGCCGCAGGTAGGTGCTGTCATCGCACAATTCCGACGGGGCGATGTTCAACTTCTTGAGCCTGCGCAGCACGTGCCCGTCGATGAAATTCCGCTCCGGGAACGCGGGATAGCTGGCGATCACCTCGGCACGCGGCACAATGGCGCGAAAGGTATCGACGCAGTTGGCGTAACTCGCCATCACCGCGACCTCGCCCGGCGTGTCCAGCACGCTGACCAGGCCGTCGGCGCTGACGCTCGCCAGACCATCGTTGTTGGCCTGGTAGCGCGCGTGGGCCGTCACATCGACATCGCGACCATTCGAATAGGTGGCGATGACGCGAAGCTGCTGTGCGCCTTTCATGCGCAGCAAGCGTTCCTTCGGCTCGACGCGAATCTTGACGACGCCAGGCGCCTTGGGGTCGCCGCGCGGCGCGCCGGCGGCGATCCAGCCGCGGATCAGGTTGTATTCGTCCGTGCCGACGTGAATGCGAATGCCGCCGCCGTGCGGAAGTTGTCCGGACGCCTTCGTCAGGACCAGGCTTGCGTCGGGGGCCGCGGGAAAGATGCGCCGGCCTCGCCCTTCCTTGACCAGTGAGTTGAAATCGTAATCGGGGTCGGACCCGAAGACCGCGAGCTTGAAACCGTTCTGCCCTTGCGAGAACCCGTGACAGCCCGATGAGTTGCACCCGAAGCGATTCAGGAGCGGGATGATGTCGTTCTCAAAATGATATGCACGTTGATCTTGCGACCCTTGCACGTCCACGCGCACCGTCGCGGTCCTGCCCCTTGCTTCGACGGTGATCTCCGCCTTGCCGTCGGCCAGACCGCGGATGACGCCGGTCTGCGTGACCTTGGCGACCTTCGCCTGCGAGGAATCGTACTTTGCGTCATGGGTGAGATCGACCAGACGCCCGTCCGAAGTCTTGCCGGTGACGAGCAGCGAATAGACAGCTTGGGGCCCGCGCAACTGGACGGCGTTCGGCTCGACGATCAACTGCAAAAATTTTTCCTGCGCGGGAACCGGCCGTGATGCCAGGGCCAGGAACGCCAGCGATGCCAGAATGATTTGGTATTTCTTGAACATGGCAGGTCGTTTCGAGGTAGGAGAAGATTTCGGCGGGAGTTTCCGTTATCTTAACAACCAGGCGATTTCGTACAAGCGCCAAAAGGTCGCGACAGCCGTTTTTCGCCGCTCGCGGTTTAGCGTTCGCGCGGCGACATGCGAAACCAAGGTCGCCAGCGGCGAACAGGAAAAGGACGCGCACAAACCCCACGCTGTAGATCAACCCATGAACCAGCAGCCTGTCATCGAAGCCACGCGCCAGTGGATCGCCTCCGTGGTGATTGGGCTCAACCTGTGCCCGTTTGCCCAGCGCGTCTTCGACGCTGGCTTGATTCGCTACGTTGTCAGCGATGCCCGGGATGAGCTAACCTTGCTGGACGATCTGGCACGGGAACTCAAGGCGCTGAACGATTCAAGCGACGTCGAAACAACCCTGCTCATCCACCCGTATGTCCTGGCGAGCTTTCTCGATTACAACGACTTCCTCGCCAACGCGGAACAGATGGTGGCGGACCTGGACCTGGATGGCGTCATCCAGATTGCGAGCTTTCATCCGGATTATCAATTCGCCGACACGGCGGCGGACGCAGTGGAGAACTACACGAACCGCTCGCCCTATCCGATGTTGCACCTGCTGCGCGAAGCAAGCATTGACGCGGTGGCCGATGACGAGGAAAAGCTGCTCGAAATCCCGCGGCGGAATATCGAAACGCTGCGAGCGTTGGGGAAGGAAAAGGTTCTGGCGATGCTCGCGGCGATCCGCAAGGCCGCGTCCCTACAAGCTCCGCCATGAGTGCAACGGTTGGCGTTAAGCTTTGGCAAACGATGCAACGAACGCCGCGGCGTCGAACCCCGGGCGCTTGCGCGGCACGGCTGGTTGGGTTACTTCACCGCCTGCACCTGCTTGTGCACGGTGTTTGCTATGCGTTCCTCGATGTCGCCGGCCCAGCGTAGGGCAGGGCGGCCGTACTCGTAAAGGCTCGATCCTCCCTCGTAGCCGCCCTCTAGCCAGACCCTCCGCGAGGGGATGTAGGAGATCATGTCGTCGGTGTAGCCACACACCCACGTGCCTGGGCCGTACTTGACCTTGAAGCGGAGGGCGTAATCGACGACGGTTTCCGCGCCCATGCCGATGATGAGCATCTCCTTGCCGAGCCGCCAGGCGTGGATCGGGTAGGGATAGGCCGACTCGAATTTCTCGCCGGCGTCGAGCTTCTTGATCATGCGTTCCGCCCAGCGCTTGCGGATCGCGTTCGGCTGTTTCGTGAACGCTTGCAACTCCTTGCGTGTCATCACCTCCAGGTAAGGCAGGTCCACATATTCAAACGCGGTGCGCAGGCCCGGCGACACCGTTTTCAACGGCTTCTTGAGCGCCGCCTCCACGGCGTCCGCGAGCATCTTGCCGTACTTCTCGCACAGTTCGACCTTGCGGCGCGGCAGCGGATTCTGATCGCCGCCGCAGGTGTTGACGAACATCGCCAGGGCGCCGGGGTGTTTTTTTTCGATCTCGATCTGCGCGAAGCCCGGGTAATCGCCGCACCATTTCGTGAAGCTGAGCGTGGTCGGATGGCAGGCGTAGCCGAAGACGATGGCGACGATCTTTTCGTCGGCATTGGTGACCATCATCACCGGCACGGAATGATCGACGGGCCCCTTGAGGGGAATGCCCTTGGCGAGCAACATCGGCACGTCGGCCTCGCGGTTGTTACGGCGATTGACCGCGAAGTCGGTCTTGCCCTGCCCGATCGCCAGCGTCGCCGGCGCGAGCTTGGAGAACGCGGCGCCGATCAGTTCGACCATCCGCGTTTCCATCAGCGTTGTGTATTCATCGACGAGCTTGACCTGCTCGGCTTCGATCGGATAGTAATCGACGAGATCAAGGCCAAGGCGTGGACCGCAGTGGTTGTGGGAGAAGGTGATCATCACCTGATGGCGATCCAGTTTCAGTTTCTTGCGCAACGCGGCAAAGACCCGGTCGCTCATTTCCTTGGGCACGCCCTGGAAGTCGCTGGTGACGAGGACGGCGCGGTTGCCCTTGGGGTCTTCAAGTGCGAGCGCTTTCATCCAGAGGTCGTGCAGCTTTCCATCGGGTGGGCGTTTGGTGCCGTAGCCTGCGAGCCAGACGCCCTTTTCGGGAGTGATGACCGCCTTGGCGACACCGGCTTTCCAGGCGGGAGGCTGGGCCGATGCTGTCGACGAAAAGGTGGTAAGGCACGTTGCCAGGAGACATGCGTGGCGGAGGAGTCTTTTCAGTAGCATGATGAGGCCCGCGGGGGGATGAGCGCGAAACCGCCCAGCGTGGCCCGTTACGAGTCCAGGCGGCGCACGGCGCATCGCTGGTTTGAGGAAATGGGACCGCTCGGACTCGAACCGAGAACCAAGGGATTATGCGTACCACTTCGGCTTTCGCCGCCCCTTTCGGGTTCGTGGTCTGGACCATACCTTCACGCGCTTGAGATCTCGCGCGTGTCTGCCGTCTGGTCTCTACACCTTCCGCGTTGGCCGGACGCGCAAGCGACGGAGGCTTCCATCGCTTGCGCGTCCGGCTAACAGGCGGCTTGGCTCGGGATTAGCATGTTTCTAGGAACGAAGCCTTCCCCGAGTTTGGCAGATTCTACCGAAGCTCTAGACGAACCATCGGCAACCCGTTTGGCCTGGCCATGCAATCGCTTGTTTAGGCCAGGCCGCTCAAGTCCCCTGCTCTAACCATTGAGCTACGGTCCCGGTGCCTATTGTACCGGAGGAGTTTGTCGGTGTCTTGACGGGTTACAACTTGATCTCGGCCAGCGCCGCGGCCAGCGTCTCGATGTCGTCGCTGGTGTTGAACGGCCCCGGGCTGACGCGTACGGCGCCGTCGGGGAAGGTGCCGATCGCGCGATGAATGTATGGCGCGCAGTGCAAGCCAGGGCGAATGGCGATTTCAAAGGCTTGATCGAGGATGCCGCCGATTTCCGCAGCCGGGAGCGCCTCGCTGCGGATGCTCAACGTGCCGACGCGTTTCGCCATGTCGCGATGGCCGAAGACTTCGTAGCCGCCGATTTCATCGAGGCGTTTCCATAGACGTTCGACAAGTTCAACCTCGTGTTGGTGGATCCTGGCCAGTCCCTGTTCCGTGACGTACTTGATGCCGGCGGCGAGCCCGGCGACGCCGAGGACGTTGGGGGTGCCGCCCTCCAAGAAATAGGGATAATCGCGTGGTTGCGTTTCGCTGGAGGAATCACCGCCGGTGCCGCCTTCGCGCCAGGCGCCGACGATGGCGCCGGGGCCGACGTAGAGGGCCCCGGTCCCCGTCGGGCCAAGTAGGGACTTGTGCCCGGGAAACGCCAGCAGGTCGATGCGCATGGTCTGAATGTCGATCGGGATCACGCCCGCGGTTTGAGCGGCATCGACGAGGAATAAGACTTCATTCTGACGAGCGATTTCACCTACCTCCTGGATCGGCTGCACCGTTCCCAGGACGTTGGAGCCGTGCGCCATCGCGATGAGCCGGGTTTTCGGCGTGATCGCCTGCTGGATGGCGCCGGGGTCGATCGTGCCGCCTTGATCCGCGGGGACGCGCGTGAGCGTGATTTTGCCGGCCAGCTCCATCGCTCGCAGAGGCCGGCTTACGCTATTGTGCTCCAGATCGGTCGTGATGACGTGATCGCCTTCTTTCAAGACGCCCTTGAAGGCCATGTTGAGCGCGTCGGTGCAGTTGAGCGTGAAGATGAACCGCTCCGGCCCCTCGCCGTGGAAAAACTGGTTTAGCAGGTGCCGGCAATCGTCCAGCACACGCTCGGATGCGAGCGCCATCCGATGCCCGGCCCGGCCCGGATTCGCCAGGTTGTGGCGAGCAAAAGCGTCCAGAGTTTGGTAGACCGTTTCGGGTTTCGGAAAACTCGTCGCGGCGTTGTCGAGGTAGATCATGGTTTTGGCATCAACTCCCGCACCGGAATCTCGGCGATCGTTTCGCCGTCGAGGTTCAGCGGCACGGTTTCCTTTTCAGAATAGACGACACGCTTCTGGTACTTTCCGCCGCGCGGCTTTGTGTAGACTTCCACGGTTCGTTCGACGACGTTGATGAGCCAGAACTCGTGAATTTTTTCCAGGGCGTAAAGGACGCCCTTGTAACGTCGATCGTCCATCACGGTGGAGTCGCCGACCTCCATGAGGACGCCGATGTCGCGCGGGCGCGAATGGCGGGAATCGTAGGTCCCTTCCTCGCCGCGGGCCAGCGTGATATCGGGTTCGGGTTCGCTTTCGCTCAAGGTGATGGGGACCTGACACCGCAGGCTCCAGGTTGACGGCAAAATTCGACCAAGCCAGCGATTAACACGGCCGACAGAACTGGCATGCGGAGGCTTCTGCGGCATTTTTTTGACAACCCATCCTTCCAGTAGTTCGACGCGATCGTCGGGGCCGAGGATGCCCGATTCGATCATGCGGTGATACTCCGCCACCGACCAGCGGCGCAGCCACAGCGGATCGTGGGCGATTCGCTCCAATGGGTTCGCTACCGCCGAAAGTGTGCTCATGACCAGGAGTCCCTGTTTCCGGGAAGGAATGCGTTACGAAATCTATTCTATACGCGCCGCGGCGAGAATTGACACCTTCGTTTGGCCGCGACCCGAAGAGAAGCGCGGCCGGGACGTCGCGCTCCCCTTCGGGTCGCGGCTAAACTGTTCACTTTTCTCCATTCCCCTTTTGCTGGCCAGGTGCTATAATTTCCGTCTGCACGCCGTGTCAAGCACACCAACCGACTTTGCCGATAAAACAGGCAAGGTTTTCTGTTCAAGGGGGGATAAAAGATGTTCCAACTCGATCTGGGCGCAGCCGGGCGTTATTGCGATGGCATGGACCGGCGCAGCTTTTTGAAGCTGGGCGTCTCCGGCCTGGCGGCGGTGGGAATGCCGCAGCTGATGCAGGCGCGGGCGCAATCGGGCACGTCGCGGAACACGTCGGTCATCCTCATCTGGCTCGACGGCGGTCCCGGCCACATGGACATGTACGACATGAAGCCGAACGCCCCGACGGAATACGCGGGCATTTGGCGGCCAATCCGCACGCGCGTGCCCGGCTTCGACATCACCGAATTGTATCCCAAACAGGCGCGCATCACGAACCTGTTCTCGATGGTCCGCTCGCTGCACCACGACACCGGCGATCACTTTGCGGGCGGGCATCGCATGTTGACCACCAAGAATATGGGAGTTTCCGGCGTCAACAACATGCAGCGTTTCCCCGGCATCGGGGCGTTCGTCTCGCGCGAGGTCGGCCCACGCCGCCGTGGAATGCCCGCCTATGTCGGCGTGCCGCACTCCTCCAGCATCGGCTTGACGCCCGGCTATTTCGGCGGGCATATGCTCGGCGCTCACTACAACCCATTCGACACCGGCGGCGATCCGAACAGCCCAACCTTCAACGTGCAGAACCTCAACCTCGCGCAGGGGCTGACGCTTCAGCGCATCGAGGATCGCCGCGCTCTCAATAGCCGCTTCGACCAGATGCTCCGCAGCCTCGACGGCAACGGCACCGCCCAGGCGATGGACCGCTACTCCCGTGAAGCGCTCGACTTCGTCACGGGCCCGACCGCCCGCGAGGCGTTCAACATCAACCGCGAAGATCCTCGTCTGCGCGACCGCTATGGCCGACATAGCTGGGGCCAAAGCGCGCTGCTTGCGCGTCGGCTCGTCGAGGCCGGCTCAACGTTTGTCACCGTGCATCTGGGCGGCTGGGATCACCACTGGGATCTGCAACCCAGCTACGAACGCTTGTTGCCGATCGTTGATAGCCTCGTCTACGGCCTGTTCACCGATCTGCAAGAGCGCGGCCTGCTCGACCAGACGCTCGTCATGCTGGGCGGCGAATTCAGCCGCACGCCGCGCATGAACGACGGCGGCAACGGCGGCGCACCCCGCTCGATGGGCACTCCGGGCCGCGATCACTGGGGCAACTCCATGTTCTGGCTCATGGGCGGTGGCGGCGTCCGCGGCGGTACGGTCGTCGGTTCCACCGATCGCCTCGGCCAGGCCCCGCACTCCCGCCCGCTCACCCCGTGCAACATCCACGCCACCATCTACCAGGTCCTCGGGATCGACCCGCGACTCCAAATCATGGACCCGAGCGGCCGACCCGTTAACGTCCTGGATGACCCGACGCCGATTCGGGAGTTGCTGTAGACAACCATAGATGATGCCTGTTCAAGCCCCGACTGCCGCCGATTTCTTGGCGAACCCGATTGTCCTCCAAGCGATTGAAGAGGCATGGATCGATTCTCTTCCTGCTGATCCATTGCTGCGGCATGAGGAAGGGGGTTGGATCTACAGTGACACCGTAACCGGACAAATCTCGATACAGCGACAGACATCTGGCGCGGTGTCGGCGATCGATCTGGGGTCGCCGCCCGTGGTCCCGGGTGCAGTGGTCGTCGGTAAATTCCAAACCCATCCCAATCCCACTTCCGAGGGATGGGAACCCGGGCCAAGCGAAGATGACCACATTGTTGACGCATTGCATGGCGTCCCCGATTTGATTCGTGCGGACGACGGATTCCACACTTCTGGCCCCGACAGTCGCCGAGGAGGCCTTGCGGGCGGACCGGAGTATCCGCCATAATTCAAGGATCAACCCTAGTGCCCTGTCCAGACTAAATTTTGGGATAGAGCCGCTTCAATTTACGTCGCGCTTTGTCGATGGTGAATTGCCAATCGACGGCTCGTTGCTTCTGGTTAACACGGGTTGACCAGGCGGCAATTTCGGTTTGCAGTATC
>JACPPF010000156.1 GCA_016191165.1 Planctomycetota bacterium | reverse complement strand
GTGCCGTCGCTGCATCCCAAGCTCAAGGACGCCAACGCCGTGACGCTGGGCGGCACGGCGTTCCGCCAGGCCGAGCTCGATGCTGCGCCCGTCATGATGGTGGTGGCCCGCCTGGGTGTCGGCTTCGACGCCGTCGAGATCCCTGCCTTGAACAAGCGCAAGATCCCGCTGATGACCACCGGCATCGCCAACTCGGTATCGGTGGCCGAGCATGCCATGTACATGCTGCTCGCTTCGGCACGGCTTTCCCGCAAGCACGACCGGTTCGTGCGCGAGAACACCTGGGGCCAGCGGCTGTCGGACCTGCCGGCCGATCTCGCCGGAAAGTCGATCCTGGTGGTCGGCATGGGCCGCATCGGCTCGCGTACGGTCAAGCGCTGCGTCGCCTTCGAGATGGACGTCCATGTCCTCGATCCGAACATCTCCGAGGCCGAGATCAAGAAGGCCGGCGCCGCCAAGGTCACCGATCTCAAGGCGATCCTGCCCAAGGTCGATTTCGTCTCGGTGCACTGCCCGAAGGCGCCCGAGACGGTGAACATGTTCAACGCCGAGACGTTCGGGCTGATGAAGGCCGACGCCTTCCTGGTCAACACCGCGCGCGGCGGCATCGTCAACGAGGAGGCGCTCTACACGGCGCTGACCACCGGCAAGCTGCGCGGTGCAGGGTTGGACGTGCTCGACAAGGAGCCGCCCGATGCGTCGAACAAGCTGTTCGGCCTGGAGAACGTGATCTTCAGCCCGCACATGGCCGGCGTCACCAAGGAGGCGAGCGATCGCATGGCGCAGACGGCGATCGAGAACATTTTAAGCGTCTTCGACGGTCGCCCGAACGCGGCGAACGTCGTGAACAAGGAAGTGTTGTCGTAACGCATACTGCTGTCATCCCGAGCGTAGCGAGGGACCTTTAGGCAACAGGAAAGGACCCTCGCTACGCTCGGGATGACAGACGTCAGGTTGCCAGGATGTCCTCGACCTCATCGTCGGTCGGGAAGCGGCCGGTCTTGTTTTTGGTGTATTTCAGCGTGCCGTCGACGGTGACGTCGAACTGGCCGGATCTGCCAACGCGCAGCTCGATGTCGGCGGCGCCCAGCTTCTGGAGGCTATCCCTCACACGGAGGGCTTGCGGCTTGTAGTTTCAGGCGCCGCAATATTCGATCAGGACTTTCATGATCCTAACGTGGGCGCTTAAACTGTTGCCAGCAAGGGGGAGCTTGAAATGAAGTACGGACCTCTCGGCCGATCTGGCCTGATCGTCAGCCGGATCTGCCTCGGCGGCAATTCGTGGGGCGCCAAGGGCCGCCGCGGCTGGGGCAAGTTCGACGAGGCCGAGGCGCCGGCCTACTTCAAGCGCGCCCTCGATGTCGGCATCACCTTCTTCGACACGGCCGACGCCTACAATGCCGGCCGCTCCGAAGAGATCATGGGCGCCACGCTCAT
>JACPPF010000155.1 GCA_016191165.1 Planctomycetota bacterium | reverse complement strand
GTCGGGGAAGGTACAAGGAGTCGGCAGTGGACCTGGCATAGCGGCTTCCTTTCCTTGCCGGGTTTTTTTCTGGGGGTTCACCTCCTTATACCAAAAGTCTAAACTAACCACGACGTTATTTGTGAAACGGACCACTAAGCGACACTTGCACAAAATGCAACAAGAAAACCCGCAGCCTTTTGGCCGCGGGTTTGTTTTTTAGAAGACCATCCCAGGGGTTCGCTCCGCTCACCCCTGGGCTTGCAAGGCATTTACCGGTCGATCACGCGGATCTTGATCTCGTCGGAGTTGCCCTTGAGTTCCGGCGCGTACATGGCGTAGCCGCGCGTTGGCAGCGCGCTGAAGGTTCCGGGGATCTCGGCCCGCATGCGGTAGGCGATCGAATGCTTGCCGCGCGCCAGGTGCCGCACGAAGAAGGCGACCTTCTCGTCGCGCAGTTCCATGTAGGCGCCCATCGTGTTGGGCACATACCCGGAGCGCACCTGCATCGGTTCAAAGCCGGCGGCTTTCGGATCCTCGAAGATCAGGTACTCGTAATCGTTCTTGGAATCGATTTCGAGTTCCACCTCCACGAGGTCGCCGCTCTTCACTGTAGACAGGTTGGGCAACTCCGCGCGTGTATACTTCTCGACGGCCTGATCGAGCGCTTGGCCCTTGGAACCGGACGCCTTGATCTTGTCGATCACGCGCGTGAGCTTGTAGTACTTGCGGTTGACTTTCACCTCCAGGCCGGCCTTGGTGATGAAGTCTTCGAGGGTGAAGTACGTCACGTAGGCGTTGAAGTAGACCGGGCCGGAGCCTTTGCGTTTGATCTCGACCGTGTGCTTCCCGGTCGTGACCTTGTCGCCGGTGAGGATCAGTTTGTTGTCGAAGCTGAAGAGGTTGTCCTTGTTGATGCGGACTTCCTTGTGCTTCTTGCCGTCGAGCCAGACCTCGACCGTCATGTCGGGGCGATCCTCGCCGGACATCTTCAGGTAGTCGGCAAACGCTTCAACGCAGATGGCGGTGTCGCGCGTGCTCTTCCAGTAGGTCGCGTGCCGGCGGTTGTTGAGCAGGTACTTGACCATGCGGCTGGCACGTTCGCCCTTGGCGTCGGTCTTGCACAGGAGCTTGAGGTAGTAGGCGTTGGCTTCGATCTCGTTGCCGTGCCAGTACCACCACTGGTTGCTTTCGGGCATGCGCAGGTAGGCGGTCTGGTTCTCGTCATCGCTGACGACGTAAGAGTCGATGTTCTCCAGGATCATCTTGAGCTTGTCCTTTTGGCCCTGCTTGTGGAGGGCGAGGCCGAACATCGCCTTGGCGTAGACGGCGATATGCGTGCGATCGCGATAAAGGAAATCGCGCATCTCGGTATTGTCGACCTTGGCATCGACGAGGGTCATGTAGACCAGGGCGTCGATGTTGTCGGCATAAAGTTTGTACGGTCGCGTCTTGGTGGCGCCATTGTGCAGGAGGCGAACCTGCTGGTTTTGATAGCCTTGCAGCCAGGCGACGCCACGTTCGAGCATGTTTGGCGGCAGGGCGATGTCGTTGGCCTTGGCCAGTTGCAGGCCGTGAACGACCGTGGCAGTCGTGTGCGGCCAGCTCCGTTCGCCCCAGCCGGAGAACCAGCCCCAGCCGCCGTCGGAGAGTTGCATGGAGGCCAGGGCGTTGATGCCGGCCTGGCTCATCTTGCGGACTTCTTCCTCGTTGAAGACGGGGTTGCGCTTGGTGAGGCGCTTCCAGTCGGCGACACGCTTCTTGTCGGGGCCGAGCTCGCCGGCGTTGAGGTTGGTCTGGTGCTTCTCGATCTCCTTGAGGTCGAGCTTCATGCTTTGCAGCACGCGCTGGGTGATGACCGTGGGAAGGAAGCGATTGAGCGTTTGCTCGGTGCACCCATAGGGATAATCGACGAGGTAGGGCAGGGCGTCGATCATCGCGCCGGCCAACGTCGGCGTGTAACGAACTTCAAGGACGCTTTCGTTGACGCGCCGCTCGGCGGGCACGCTGAACGTCACCTTGCCGTAGTTCTTTTCCGGACGGATGACGCCAGTGAAAGAATCCATCTTCAACATGCCGTGAACGAAGCACGGGAAGCGCATCTGCATGGCGTCGGCATCGTCGTCGGTGACGGCCTTCATGCGGACGATGGCTTCACCTTCGTTCAGGACCTTGACGCGCCAGTCGACGCGCTTCTCGCCGCCGGAGGGAATCGTGACCTCGCGGCTCAGGGGATCGATCGCGGACAGAGTGCCGCCATCGAATTCGAGCGTGACGCGAACTTTTTTCTCGGCCTTGAGGTAGTTGTGAACATTCGCGGACAGGACGACCTCGTCTTTTTGAACGAAGAACCGCGGGGCCTGGAGCCGAACGATCAGGTCCTTCTTGGTGACGACCTCGGCCTCGCCCTGGCCAACCTTGGTGCCCAGACCCATGGTCCAGACGCGGATCTTCCAGGCCGTGAGCTGGTCGGGCGTCTTGAAGGAAACCTCGGCCAGGCCCTGCTTGTTGGTGACCAGTGAGCCGGCCCAGTAGGCGGTGTCGGCGAAGTTCTTGCGGATGGAAGGCTCCACGCCCGGCTGATTGGCGTTGCCCGGTTCGCCGGCCTCGCCGGCAGCCTTTTGCAATTCGCGCCGATAAGCGTTACCGCGATCTGCCCCCTGACCGTTCTGCTGGCGCAAGCCGCCCAGACCGCCGCCGCCGAAGCCGCCTGGGGCCGCGGCGCCGTCGCGCGCCATGGCCTTTTCGGCGCCCTTGGCGTCTGCCTTGTTTTTCATTTCCTCAACCACGCTGGCGCCGAACACGCCGAGGTCGCTCATACCGATTTCGCCGGTGCGAAACAGATTGCCCGACCAGCCGACCAGGCTCGACTCGGTGCGCGGGTAGTGATGCCGGCGCCATTTCCAGAAGAACTCCTTGATCTCCGGCACGTTTGAGCCGCCGGAGATGTACTCGACGCTCTTGTCGTAAACGCTTATGACCGTCGAGCCAACGAATGGCTTGCCATGGATGTCGGTCAGCCTGACCTTGACCGTTGCCTTTTCGCCCGGTTTGTACTCCTGCTGATTGGGAAGCACTTCCACGTTGACGATGCGCTTTTCAGGCGGGACGACGAGTTCGCGCGTCTCGGTATGAACGCGGCCGCCGTGGACCGTGAGGACTTCGACGAAGAAGTTGGGCATGTCGCGCTGGACGACGGTGATCTCTTCCTCGATGCTTTTTCCCTTGAGGCGCAGCACCTTGGGAGCCAGGTAGACGCCGTTGGTCGGGCGAGCGAACAGCAACACGGTGCCGTTGTTCTGGTTGACGTTGACGTTGATCTTGACTTTATCGCCGGGGTTGTATTCCTTCTTGTCGGTGATGAGCTCGATGTCGTTGAAGCGATAACCCTTGCTATCGAAGCCCTCGCCGATGACGAGGAAGAGGTAGCCTCCCTCGATGGTGTTTTTCTTCTTGTCCGTCACCTTGTAGGACAGACGATACTGCCCTGCCTTGGCGGCCTTGATCTGCTGCATTGCGGAACCCTCGACATTGGTGTCGAGCTTCCACGTCTGCACGGCCTTCTCGACCGGCTCGTTCTTGGCGTTATAGCTGATCTGGAAGAGAGTCAATTCGCCCTTGCCCTCGACCGCTTTCTTGTCGAGCGTCTGGGCCTTGAAGTGAGCCTTGATCGTGTCGTCGGTGCGGTAATGGCCCTTGTCGAGCCAGGTGTAAATCTTGAAGGCCTTGCGCGAGACAAGCACGTCTCCCTGGCCAACGATGGTGCGGCGCGACTGATCGGTCACTTCCGCGGTGATCGTGTACTTGTGGTCCTGATTGCCGTGCAATTCCTTGGCAGTCGCCGTGTCGATGACGACTTCGACCTTGCCGTCGGCGCCGATGGGGACTTCGTTTTCGAGCACCATTTCCGGCTGCTCACGGCTCCAGCCCCACCAGGGCATGATGGGTCGGCGGCATCCCCACGCCTCGAAGCCGGGGTACCAGTTGTAATCGGGCGCGAACCACCAGTAGCCGTTGCCGTACATCCAGTCCCAGCGGCTATAGGGATACCAGCGGCTTGAATGCGACTGGCGCATGACCTTGTACTTGACCATGGCATTCGTGACCGGCGCGCCGAAGTAATAGCGGGCGTCGATGGTTGCCGTGACCTTGTCGCCGAGTTTGACGGGTTCGGTCGGCGCGTTGATTTTGACTTCGAACTCGGGTTTCTTGTATTCCTCGACGCGGAAGCTGGAGCCGCCGCGATAGCGGTCCGGCGGGCCTTGGGGATCGAGGAGCTGGACGCTGTACACGCCGAGGGTCGCGCCCTTGGGCAACGTGTACTCGCCGACGATGCCGCCGTATTCGTCCGCTGTGTAAATCTTGTCATGAACTTTTTCGTTCATTGGATTGGTAATGCGAACCTTGAAAGCCTGGCCCGCGAAGGAGGCGACATTGGGCTGATCGTATTTGGAGTGTTGAATCCAAATCTTGAACTGGACGTTGTGTTCCGGGCGATAAACCGGGCGGTCCGTGATGACGAAGGTGCGGTCGGCGTTGTATTCGGCGTCATAGCGCTGACCGTACCAGGCATAGGTGAAACCCATGTAGGCGAAGCGATCGGCGCCGGCGAGGCCGGCCTTCGCCTTCGTCGCCGTGATCAGCCACTGGTAATTCTGCGACGCCTTGTCCTGACCGAGGATGACTTGCCCGTCCTTGTCGGTCTGGGCCGTGAACGTCGTGGTGACGACGTTGAACTTGTTGACATTCGGTGCGACCTGCACGGTCCGCCAGCCGAAAAACTCGACCTGGGCGTTCGGGACCGGCGTGCCAGTCACGCCATCGGCGACGAAGTACAGGCTCTTCTGATCGAGTTGCTTCTTGACGATGACGGTGTCATTGACCCACACGAGAATGCGGCTCAGGTTGCCATTGGCCATCTGGGCGGTCACCAAGTAGGCGCCGGGTTTCTTGAGCGGGGCCTTGACGGTGATGCGGTCATCGACGTGTTTGGGTCGAGGCTTGAGGTTGACGTTCCAGGCGGCGACCTTTCCGGTGAGGTATTGCACCTGCTGCTTTTCGACGAGGCGGTAGCCGATATTGCTGACGTTGACCTGATTCCAGTCGATGCGGTTGCCCGGGTTGGCGCGGAGGTAGGCCTTCACATCGTTGAGCAGTTTGGGCACGTCCACGGAATGGGCTTCAAAGGCGACCTGGTTGCCGTTGCGGAAGCGGAAGTCGAGGTGCGGTTCGGTGCCGGCGGGCTGGGTCTGCACGTTCTCGAAGCGGCCCCAGTTGTTGACGATCTGGTCGTGCCGTTTCTGGCGCCACTGGTTGGGTCCTGCGCCGTAATCCTTGATGGCGCGTTTCCAGATCGTGGCGGCGCGCGGATACTGGCGGCGATCCTCGAACTCTTGTCCGAGATTGCCCAGGGCGCGTTCACCCCATGAGGTCAGCGCGCGGTCGGCGATGCGCTGGTAGATCTTGATCCAGTTGTACTCATCGGGAATGGTGAACCGCTTCAGGCCGGTGGCGAGCCGGGCGATGGTTTCCTTGTCCTTGAGGGTATGCAACGCAAAGGTGCCGGACTTCTTGTCCCCGTCGGTGTCGTCGATGTTGCCAAACCGCCAGCCGTAGTAGGCCATGGTCTGCACGCCGAGCTGGCCGCGCATGAAGTCGGCGAAGATCATATCGACTTCGTTGACCTTGCCCGAATCGAATTCGATGGTTTGCAGGAGGAGCCAGCGCCAGCGTTCGCCATCGGACTTGGCGGCGTCCCAGCTCTTGGGGACCTTGTGAAGGATGGGATTGCCGTCGGCATCGACCGGGGCGCCGTTGTGATTGCGATGGCGGTGCCACCAGTAGCCTTCCTCGTAATCGGGGAGCTTGCTGAGATCGGTGAGGTATTGCAACCGCCAGGCGTCGGTATTGCCGGCGCCGTGGAGGATGAGGTGCGCGAACTGGAGGTGGAAGTTGGCAAGGGCATCGCGATCGTTCTCGCCCTTGGTGTTGTCGAGCGCCTGTTTCATGAGCTGAAGGGAGCGGGTGCGGTCACGTTGCAGGCTGTTGACGATGTGCCCGCCGCCGCGATGCCCGCCGCGCTGAAACGTGCCGGCCACCATGAAGCCATAATGTTCGCCCGAGTTGTAGGTTTGGGCTGCCGCCGCGAGCAGACGCCAGTTCTTCGCGTGGACTTTGATGACAGCTTCGCGGAAGTCATCGACCTCGCTATTTCGGCCCAGGCGAACGAGCGCGTTGATGGCCAGTTCGAGATCCTTGCCAACGAGCGTCTTGTCGTTCTTGGGATTGAGCGCGAGGGCTCGCAGGCCTTCGAAGGCGACCTTGTAGTTGCCGTCGTTGTAGGCCTTGGTGAGCTTGGTGCGCTGGGCCGCAAGCGAAGGCGTCCCGGCGGTCAACCGCCAGACGCCCAGCAGACCGAGAGTCAACGCCAGGGCGAACAGCCCCAATTTCCGCGACTTCAACATGGCTTCATCCTCGTGTACAAACAAACATGGTTCGATTGATTTCTTTTTGTCTATCCTATGAGACGATTCGGCGTCGATTTTGGATTGCTTCCAGAAAAACGGAGTTACCGGACCGCCAAACGCTCAACCGTCGGCGCTTTTCGTTGGGATGGTCGTCTCAGCCCCGTGATTGCATGGAGTGGCGATGATGGCCTCGTCGGACGAAATGACGCCTTTCCGGACCAGCCAGGTTTGGGCGGCATGGGCCTGATCGGTGACCGCGAACGTTGCCGGGCCCCACGAACTTTGACCTACGCCGGGAATACCGAACTCGCGCAGGCAGGTGACGATCTGCTCGACCCGCGGGTGCGAATAGACGCCTCCCTGGAACGGGCGAAACATCGTGCCGGCCCGGTAATTGAATTCATGAAGGGCCTCGCCGAAGGTTTCGAGATCGCGTTCGATGAGCGCGGGAACCATGCCGAGCAAGACGATACGACACATCGCTTCCGTGGCCCGTTCGTCGACCGGCTCCCGTTTCAGGCTGGAGAATGCGGCCGCTTCGCGCGACCCATGAACGCCTTGAAGGTCGCGGGGCACGACCAGGAGAATGCTCCATTCGGTAGGAAAGTCACAGTGGATGAGCAGCGGTGATATTTCAGCGTCGGAGCGTTTGCCGGCCTCAACGAGAAACCCTCCATGCTCAAAGCCATGAATTCCAATGGCGGAGCGCTGGCCGCGTCCGATGAGGGCCGCCATCTGGACGACGTTGCATTCCTTCCCGTCGTGTCGCGCCACGGCGTGGAGAGCCGAGGCGATGGCCATGCCAAGCTGGGTTCCCGTTCCCAGGCCGACATGTTGGGGAGCAGGGGAGACAATTCGCATGTGATACGCGGTCTGGATGTGAAGGGAGTTGCAACAGGCGACGGCGAACTGCAGCGCGCGATCCGCGTGCAAACCCTCCGCTGACCACTTCTTGGCCTCCTCGAATGTCAATCTGATTCCCGGCTCTTTGACCATCAAGCCGACGCCGCCAAATTGACGCTGCGGCAACGTCGGCGTGCCCGCGTGATTCGGCCAGGGTTCGGCATGGTCGGCGGGTAGCGAGAACAAACCGAAGTGCAGTCGGCTTCCGGTTTGGATTTGGATCATGCTTCTTTCCTTCCCGCGACGTAATCTTGCAGAAACTCAAACGCTTCCATCTCCTGTTCCCCGCCCGTCTTCTGCACGATCACCTCGAGCTTCTTGAATTCCGCCTCGATTTCGTCCATCGGCAAAATGTGCGTGCGCGTCGCCAGGATCGCAGCTTCGACAACGGCGTGCTTGGCGCGGTTGAAGCCGAAGAACTCTCGCAAGACCCCGTGATACACCGTTTCGACCTCGATGCGGATGCGCTCCTCGCGATCATCAATGTGCAGCACGCGAAATTCGTAGGCCCGGCACGCATCACGCAGCACCCATCCCCGGATGGCGCGAGCTGGAAACAGCGGCGGCAACTCCACCAGTTGTCCCACCGCCGCCCTCGCCAGGAGGAGCACGTCATCGGTCACGTGCAGCACGCCCTCGCCGTGCGCGCGTAAATTGTGATACGTCGTGGCGGTGTTGAATGGCCGCAACAGAAACCGGCGCATGTCCGCATCGACGCGCGGGCCCATCGGGGCGATGTTGACCTCGCCGGTCGGGGATACCGTGGTGACGATGCCTTCGAGGATCATGGATCATCCGGCTTTCGTTTAGCGCCTGCGTGGCGCGGCGCGGGCGCTAATCGAATACACTCAATCGCCCAGCGCTCGCAACAAGCCTTGCGCCTTGTGCCAGGTTTCCGCGTATTCCTGCTCCGGATCCGAATCCGCGACGATGCCGCCGCCGACCGAAAAGTGCAGCCAGCCTTTTCCGTACACCATGGTTCGTATGAGCAAATTCGTATCCATGCCGCCGTCGAATCCGATCCAGCCGAGCGAGCCGCAGTAGGGGCCGCGGGCGGTGTTTTCCAATTCGGCAATGATCTCCATCGCCCGGATTTTCGGCGCTCCGGTGACCGATCCCCCCGGAAACGCCGCCCGCAGCAGATCGATCGGCCCCATTCCTTCGCGCAGGCGCCCACGAACCTCGGAGACGAGGTGGTGCACGAACTGATAACTCTCCAGCCGGCACAGCGCCTCGACGCGCACGCTGCCGTATTCGCACACCCGGCCCAGGTCGTTGCGCAACAGATCGACGATCATCACATTCTCGGCTCGATCCTTGGCGCTGGTCAAGAGTTCGTGGGCGAGGCGTCGGTCCTCCTCAGGCGTCTGCCCGCGCGGGCGTGTGCCCTTGATCGGTCGCGTCTCAACTTCGCGGGTGTCGACGCGTAGAAACCGTTCAGGCGATGCGCTCAGCAGGGTGTGATCGCCGAGGTCGAAGTAGCCCGCGAACGGCGCCGGGTTGCGTTCGCGCAGCTTCGCGTACAAATCGAGCGGCGCGTCATGCGCGGGCGTCATCAGCCGCTGGGCGATGTTCACCTGAAAGCAATCGCCCGCATGGGTGTATTCGATGGCCCGCGCAATCGTATGTAGATATTCTTTCTTATCGAAATTACTCGTAATCCTCGAATGGCCAGCGCTGGGAAATTGGGGCGTCTCGATGGCGGCGCGCCCAACGCCCTTGGCCCCAACTCCTTTCCCAGGAGGAGAGGGGAGCGATCGCCGATCCAGCCAAGCTTTGACTTCATCCGCGCGCCGCCGCGCGCGTTGCTCGCGCCGATGCGGTTCCGTTTCGGGATAGCCCGTCGAGATCAGCCAGGCCTCGTCGGACGAATGATCAAACGCGATGACCCAGTCGTAGATCCCGACCGCCAGATCGGGGATACCGAAATCATCGTATGCGGGCCGCGGCAGGACCTCGATGTGATGGCACAGATCATACCCGAACAGGCCCGCCGCCCCGCCCTGGAACGGCGGCAAGCCCTCAAGGGGCTCCAGCGAAAAATCGGCCAGCCGATCCGCCAGCACCATCAGCGGATCCGCCACGCCAAGAAACCGCCCGTTCTCGCTAACCCACCCCTGATGCGACGTCAGCCAGACCGCGGGGTCGGCGGTCACGTAGGAGTAACGCCCGAGCGTGTCTCCCCTCTCCCCCTGGCAGAGAGGCCGAGGGTGAGGGGAAGCGGAGTCGAAAAACACGACCCGCTCCCAACCCGCCAGCCGTTGACAGACCTCCCACGCCGTCACTCCCGTCACCGGTTCGACGTGAGGGGCCACACGCGGCGATTCGATCACGCGGCTCATCAAGGCATTGTATATCTGACCACCAGGCCTGATCGGTGGTCCGACCGTTTTATCGCCATGCAACTGAACCGCGCCGGTTTGGCAAAATCTTTTCCCTTGAGCCGCGAATAACTACCTGATAACCTTCAATATCTTTCATCGCGTTGAGGTTCCCAGGCCATGTTCGACAAGATCAAGCGAGTCATGCGCTGCGCCGGCAAGGCCGTGCTCCCGAAGGTTCCCAAGTGGATCGCCAAGGCCGCGGGTTTGGACCTGCTCGCCGACATGTGCGAGGTCGGCGACGATTTCTACAAGGCCTGGGTCGGTGAAGCGAGCGAAGGCCAGGCACGCGCCGAGCTGGCCGAGGTCGCCAGGCCCATTCCGGCCGAGCAACTCAAGCAGATCGTCGCCCAGGTCGTCGCCGAACTGGCGCCGCAAGCCTCCCCGGAAATGAAGCAAGGCCTTTCGCAATACCTGATGCAGATTCCCGGCGCCACCCGGCAAGCGCTCAAGCGCCCGGCCGACCCATCGGGAACGACCGTGCCTGCGACGCTGGCGTTCAAGGGCCCGGCCGACGTACTCGCGCTTTTGCCCGTCGGGCTCGCGCAGTTTCAACCGGGCGAACGGCCTTCCTGTTTGCATGGTGACTGGGAACTTGTCGAACTGCTGGGCCGCGGCGGGCAGGGCGAAGTCTGGAAGGCGCACCGCATCGACGACGCCAGCTTTGTCGCCGCGTTCAAGTTCTGCACCGACCCCGACGCGAAGCGCCAGCTGCAATTGAACCACGAAAGGGCAATCATTGGCCGCGTTCGCCTAGCCAACGTCAAGGGCGTCGTCACGCTGCAAAACTACAAGCTCGACAGTTCGCCCCCGTGGCTGCAATACGAACTCATCGAGGGCGGCGACCTCGCGGGCATGGTCAACGAGTGGAACGAACAGCCCGGCGTCGATCGCGTGCCCACGGCTCTGGCGATCTGGCAAAATCTCGCCATGATCGTCGGGCAGTTCCATCGCCTGCCCGAACCAATCCTCCATCGCGACCTCAAGCCCGCCAACATCCTCGTGCGCCGGCTCGCCAAAAAACTGCACCTCTTGATCGCCGACTTCGGCATCGGCCATATCGCGGCGAAAAAACAGCTCGATCAATCGCGCATCGCCACGGCAATGCCCAAATCGCTGGGCACGCTGCGCTACGCCTGCACACCGCTGTACGCATCGCCGCAGCAACAGCGCGGCGAGGATCCCGACCCGCGCGACGACGTCTTCGCCCTGGGCGTCATCGGCTACCAGCTGTTGCTGCGCGACCTGTCCCGCTCCGCACCCACCGGCTGGGGCTGGGACAAACGCTTGCGCGCCCTGGGCCTCGCCGATGGGCACGTTCAGCTTCTGGGCGAATGCATGGCTCAAGACGTGGACGATCGGCCGAAAGATGCGCAGGAGTTGCATGAACGAATTGTCAAACTCGCCCGCATGCCCGATGGCGAGCGCAGCGAGCCGTCGGGATCGCCGACCCGTGAACCGGACCCCCCCACCGTCATCCCCGTCGCCAGGGTAGCGCCCGCGCAATCGTCATCAACCCGCAAGCCCGGCGACATCGTCACCAACCAGCTCGGCATGAAGTTCGCCTGGATTCCGCCCGACACGTTCACCATGGGCAGTCCGCCGGGCGAAAAAGATCGCTTCGACGATGAGACGCCCCACCGCGTCACAATCGCCAAGGGGTTCCACCTTGGCATCCATCAAGTCACGCAGGCGCAATGGCAAGCGGTCATGGGAAACAGCCCCAGCCATTTCAAGGGAGACGATTTGCCAGTCGAAAGGGTTTCGTGGAACGACGCCTGCGCGTTTTGCAAGAAGCTTGGGGCGAAGGACGGGCACACCTACCGTCTACCGACCGAAGCGGAATGGGAATACGCCTGTCGCGCCGGTTCGCAGACCGCGTATTGCTTCGGCGACAATCCGGGCGTCCTTGGTCCATACGCCTGGTTTTCCGAAAACTCTGGATCGAAAACCCATCCTGTCGGGCAGAAGCATGCAAACGACTGGGGCCTATACGACATGCACGGCAACGTGTGGGAGTGGTGCGCGGATTTTTATGGCGAATATCCCAGCAAGCCAGTGACCGATCCCACCGGGCCGGCGACGGGAAGTGAACATTTGCTTCGCGGTGGTTCGTGGCACATTCATCCCTTGATCCTTCGCTCCGCCGACCGTCGCAGGAACGAGCCCACGCTCCTCTACAACGACGTCGGGTTCCGCGTTTGTTCCTGCCTGGACTGATTTACACTGTGTACTTTAATCTATTACCCTTTTCCCTTTTCTTTTTCTTCTTTCGCGCCCTCACGAAGTGAGGGCGCGCGGCGCGAAAAAATCCAATCCTTGGCCAGCCGCTTCACCAAATGCTTAGTGTTCGCCTGTTTAGAATGACCCAGCCAGCTTTGCAGCCGTTTGTCGATTTCATGGGTCCCCAACCGTCGGTCGGCAAAAGCCCCCTTCAACCAGCGCAGCCGGCGAAGAAATTTTCGCACGTTCGTTTTCGGCAGTTTGATCATCCGCGGCCCAACCCGGTAACCGACAAAACGAAGCAATCCGCGCGTTTGGGTGACAACACACCGGTGCGGGTGAATTCGCAATCGCAAGTCTCCCAACGCTTCGCGCGCAGCTTCGAGAAGCTCCAGAACGCGCTGCCTGGATTGATCGAGAATGAGAAAATCATCGCAATACCGCACGTAACCGCCCGCTCCGAAATGGCTGGTCATCATATGGTCAAAGCGGTTCAGGTACCAATTGGCGAACCACTGGCTGGTCAGGTTCCCAATGGGAAGCCCCCGCCGGCGCTCCAGGGCCGTCCACAAATCGTCGCCTGGAAACCATTCGCAAACCGGCTCCTGTTCATTACCGGCATCAACGATGCGGTCCATCAGGGCGAGAAGGGTTTGATCTTTGATGAGGGTGCGGAAGGTCGCTTTCAGGATTTCGTGGTCGATACTAGGGAAAAACTTGCGCAAGTCGCACTGTAGCACCCAGGAATTGCGGCGCATGAGGGCTTGCAAGCGGCGCACGGCGGCATGGGTCCCCTTGCCTGCCCGGCAAGCATAGGTATCGGGATGAAAATGCCGATCCAGAATCGGCACAAGCACGTTCATCAACGCATGATGGACAACGCGATCACGATACGGCGCCGCCGAAATGAGACGCCGCTTCGGGTGGGCGATCCAGTGGTTTCGGAATGGACCAGGCCGATAGGAGCCGGCGGCGAGTTCGCGCTGCAAATCGAGAAGGTTGCGTTCGAGATGGAAATCGAAACGTAGCACCACATCGCGATGCCTTTTCCCTCGCCGCGCATTGCGAGCGGCCCGGAGCAGATTCTCCCAGGCGAGGAGGTCAGGCCAGAGCTTACCGTGGCGTTTCATGGGTTTGAGGGCGAACGCAACGAGCGCAGCCAACCGCCCACTTGGGCACCGACCCATTCCAGCAGTTTGGCCGCATGGGCATGGCTATTGGGAGCAAGACAACGGCACTCCAACGCCAATCGCGCCTGATAGCGTAGGACCTCTAGTTCGATGTTGACATCTGCGAGCAGCAATCGCTTGGATTCATGGGCGCCTGTGTATTTGGCGCGGATCAAGGCGCCGAGGATTTGTTGCAGCCGATTCTCCATCGACAGGCCGAGACTATAGCGGTGATGACGCGGGAATTTCTCAATTCGTTCCGTCATGTATTTCATCAGGTCGTAAAAATCACTCAGAATGGTCAGATCCTTGGCCATCAGGGTCTCTTTGAGATAAAGGTCCCACATCAGGCCTTCGGCTCGCGCCTACCAGACTGATGCGGGCACGCATTTCTGTTCGCCTGCCGAAGCATCTAGGCATGGCCGGAACAGGGTCAGGACTTCCGGCGCCGCGCTCGGCAGATTCGTGAACCTGCCGATTCTGGGCTACCGGACTGGCAGTTTCGGAAGTGCAGGCAGGAACAAACGCGGAACCCGATGTTGTTGTTGAGGTTCGTGGGCTCGTTCCTGTTACGGTTGGCGGAGCGAAGGTTCATGGGATGATTGTTCCACGAACCACCGCGAAGCTCGACCCTGGCCCGCATTAAGATTATCGGCAATTGCAGGGTGCAAAGTCCAGGCGGTTGTCCCGCGTCGCGTCGCCAAATAGACGGCCCGGCCAAATGATGCTTAGGCCTAGCAGGTCTGGTAGGCCGGAAGGCTCGAAGGCCCTGCCGGGCTGTTGATTTTCTCCAGGTGGGACCTCCGTCCATTAAAGATTTGATTAGTCCCGGCGAGGTCGGAGGTGCTCGAACGCATCGGCACCCCCGACGCTCGCAAGATCGTGGAAACGCTGGCCACCGGCGACGGCGAAGCGATGCTCGCGCGCGAGGCCCGGCTTGTGCTGAGCCGCTGGTGATTTCTCCGTTCCTATCCGTTACTCGGTGTCTTCCAGCCGCACACCCTGGCCGGATCGCAGTTTCTGCCGGGCGGCGGCGATCCGTTCGACAAACCGCGGATCGTTTTCCAGACAATAGTCAAACCAATCGTCCTCGTCGGCAAAGCCGATCAGAACCCCGGCTGGTTTGCCGTGACGGGTGATGACGATTCCCTCCTTTTCGGCCAGGCGCAGATATTTCGACAGGTCGTCCTTGACGTCAGATAGCGCTGCCTTCTTCATCGGTTTCTCCGCTTTGGTTTTCCCGTTTGGCTGCTTGCGCGAGCCAGGCGTTCGCATCGGTTTTGGAGACAATGGCCAGGACCTCCACCGTTTTTTCGGTTATGTCGTAGAATACGCGCACGTCGTCAACCCGCAAGCGATATTGGGGGTGAGACAGGCCACGCAGGCGTTTGACGTGGCTCTTGCTGACTTTCGCCGGTTCGTGCCGCAGGTGTTGCTCCAGCGCTGCCTTGACTGTCGCGCGACGGTTCGCCTTGAGGCGTGCCAAATCGTCCACGGCTTCCGGAGCCAAGATGATTTCATAACGCATTCTAGCTACAGGTTAGCCAGAATTATAAGCCTGTCAACCCTTTGAAACAAACCGGTGAACCGATCATGCAGGCGGTGCTTTCCTTCATTGTCATTGCCGTGTCCGGCGTGGTGGCGAGCCAGGCATCGGACTTCTTCCGCATCACCGTCGTGGATGAACAAACCGCCCGCGGCGTCCCTCTCGTCGAGCTGCGCACCGTCAACGGCATCAAACTTTACACCGACAGCGCCGGCGTCGTCGCCTTTCACGAACCAGGGCTGATGGGCAAGGACGTTTTCTTTCACGTTTCGAGCCACGGCTACGAATTCCCCAAGGACGGGTTCGGCATTCGCGGCAAGATGTTGAAGGTCAAGGCCGGCGGGGCGACCACGCTCAAGATCAAACGCCTCAACATCGCCGAGCGGCTCTATCGCATCACCGGCGGCGGCATCTATCGCGACAGCGTGCTCGTCGGCGCGAAGGCACCGCTCAAGGAACCGGTGCTCAACGGGCTCGTCGTCGGCTCCGACAGCGTGATGAACGCCGTCTATCGCGGCAAGATTCACTGGTTCTGGGGCGACACCAACCGTCCGTCCTATCCGCTCGGCAACTTCCACGTTCCTGGCGCGACTTCGCTTCTGCCGGGCAAGGGTGGACTCGATCCGGATGTCGGCGTCAATCTCGACTACTTCGTCGATGCCAGGGGCTTCGCGAAGGAGACCATGCGCTTTCCGGGCAAGGGACCGACCTGGATGACGACACTGGTTCCGCTGGCAGACGACGGAAACCGCGAACGGCTTCATGCGTCCTATGTCAAGGTGCAGCCGCCGTTGACGATTTACGCGCGCGGGCTGGCGGTCTGGGATGACGACAAGAAGGGCTTCAAGCCGGTCGCCGGCGTGGACATGAAGGCGCCGATTTTTCCGATGGGGCACGCGTTTCGCTATGGCGATCATGTCTACTTCGCGCACCCTTTTCCCGTGACACGCGTACGTGCCTCGGCCAAGGCATTCCTCGATATCAAGCAATACGAGGCCTTCACCTGCCTGAAGGAAGGCAGCAGGCTCGATGAATTGCAATTTGATCGCGACGTCAAGGCGCGATTGCGTTATGCCTGGCGTAAAAACGCGCCGGCGCTTGATCCGCAGAAAGAAGCGAAGCTGATCGCCGGGGGAAAAATCAAGGCGGATGAGGCGCGCTGGCAGCTGCGCGATGCAGCCGGCAAGCGCGTGACGCCGCACGCGGGGTCGGTTTACTGGAACGAGTATCGCAAGCGCTGGATCCTGATCGCCACGCAGATTGGCGGCACGTCGCTGTTAGGTGAAATCTGGTACGCCGAGGCCGAGGCGCCCGTCGGCCCCTGGGACCGCGGTGTCAAGATTGTCACGCACGATCGCTACAGCTTTTACAATCCCAAGCAGCATCCGATGTTCGCCAAGGGGCGCTACCTTTACTTCGAGGGGACCTACACGCACACCTTTTCCGGGAATCCGCATGCGACCCCGCGGTACGATTACAATCAGATCATGTACCGACTCGACCTGAGCGATTCACGTTTGCGGCCATCGGATTGAACGATGGCTTTGAACTCGCGGCCCTGGACTCTCATTGCGTCAATCTGGGCAAAATATGCCGATCCCATCAACCTGACATGGAATCGCGAAAGGCAATTGATTACCATAAGGGTAGCGGGGAGTTGTGCCCCGTTTGGTCTCTACGCCAAGCCAGGGAGTATTAACATGGCCACCAAGCTGCTACGGACGCTGTCGCTCGTGTCGCTGATTTTCTTGTGCACGACCTTGATCGCCCGGGCCGGCGAGGACGCGCTGAAAAAGGAGCTAGCCGACCTCAACCGCTTGACCGGCAAGGATCCATTGCGCGGCGCCCTCAAGGGGCTGGTCGACAATCCACAACACGCCAAGAAACTCCTCGCCTTCGGCCTGTCAGCCGCCGAGAAAAAAGAACTGTCCTACAACGCCGCCATGGTGCTTGGCCTGACCGCGGCGGAAATGAAGGACATGAAGACCGCCGAAACCTACCTGCGCGTGTGCATGGAAAAAGGCGCCAAGCTGCAAAGCCTCGAGAAACTCAGGCAGTCCTACGGGCTCTTGATCGAACTTTATTACGACTACAAGATGTACGCCGACTCCGTGCGTATTTGCAAGGCGTTGCTGGAGCTGAACACCGACGACGGCAAGGATCGCAAGGTCGTCGCCACCATGGCCGACCGCTTCGGTGAAGTCGATTTTCGCGAGCCTCGCGACAGCTTCGACACGGCTCAGCGCCTGCGCCCGTACATCTTCGAATACTACGTCAAGGCCACCGCGAAACTGGGTCGATACGACCAGGCGGTCAAACTCGTCGATGGTCTCTTGAAGAAAAACGACAACTGGATCGATCGGCATTTGAAAGGCTGGGTGTTGAAAGAGGCCGGCCAACTTGAAGCGGCCGCGGGCGTCTATGAGGATGTCATCAAACAAGCCACCGCGGATGAACGCTTCAGCCAGAGCCAGCGCGATGCCTTCATCGAACAATTCCGCTACGAGGTCAGCAATGTCTACATCGACCTCAAGAAAGTCAATCAGGCCTCGGAGCACCTGGAGTACCTTCTCAAGAAGCGCCCCAACGATGCCATGTTCTACAATGATCTCGGCTACATCTGGGCCGATAACGACATGAAGCTCGATGAAGCCGAAAAGCTGATCCGCAAGGCCCTGGAACTGGACCGCGGACGCCGCATGAAGAGCCCCAAGTTCGATCCGAAAACGGACCAGGATCCGGGCGCCTACCTCGACAGCCTGGGCTGGGTCCTGCACAAGCAAAAGAAAAACAAGGAAGCGAAGGAATGGCTCCTCAAGGCGATCGCGGACAAGTCGGCCCAGCATCTCGAAATCTTCGACCACCTCGGCGACGTCCACATGGCCCTTGGCGAGCGTGATCTGGCGATCAAGGCCTGGGAAGAGGGCATTCGCCTGGCGTCCCCCAATCGCCGCGATCAGGAACGCAAGGTGCTCGTCGAAAAGAAACTGCAAAAGGCGAAGAGTTCCAAGTAATGGACCAACCCCAACGCATCGTGCTCGCCAAGGTCGGGCTGGACGGTCACGATCGCGGCATCAAGGTCGTCGCACGGGCCTTGCGCGACGCGGGGATGCACGTCATCTACGCCGGCCTCTGGCAGACTCCGGAGGCAGTCGTTCGCACCGTGGCCGACGAGGACGCCGACTGGCTCGGCCTCAGCCTCCTTTCCGGCGCGCACATGACCCTTGTGCCGCGCGTCATGGAACTCCTCAAGCAAGCCGGCCTGGCCGACACCGGCGTTCTCGTGGGCGGCATCATCCCCGAAGCGGACATGCCCAAGCTCCACGACCTTGGCGTCGCCAAGATCTTCGGCCCCGGCACGTCACTCGATGACATCGTCTCCTTCGTGCAAAAACCGCGGGAGCGCACGCCATGATCGCCGCGCTGTTCGATCGGCTGCGCCAGGGCGATCGCAATGCCCTGGCTCGTCTGGTCAGCCAGGCCGCGCGCGGCGAACACCTCGGCGAAATGCAAGCCGCTCTACTCCCCTCTCCCTCTGGGAGAGGGGCCGGGGGTGAGGGGAATTGCGCCCGCGTGGTCGCTTTCACCGGATCGGGCGGGGTGGGCAAAAGCACGCTCATCGGCAAGCTGATCCCGCTCGTTCGCGAGCAAAACCTCAAAGTCGCCGTGCTCGCCTGCGATCCGCAAAGCCCGCTTACCGGCGGCGCCCTCCTCGGCGATCGTTTTCGCATGGGCAACTCCACCGACGACGGCGTCTTCATCCGCAGCCTTGCCGCCGTCAGCGGACATGGCGGCCTTGCCGAGCATCTTGATGTCATCATTCGTCTCCTCGAAACCTTCGGCTTCGACGTGATCTTCCTGGAGACGGTCGGCTCCGGTCAGGGAGACGTGGATGTGCGCAAGTATTCCGACGTGGTGGCACTGCTGGTACAACCCGAAAGCGGCGACGATGTGCAGTGGGAGAAGGCGGGCATTCTGGAATGCGCGGACGTGGTAATCGTGCATAAGTCCGACTTGCCCGGCGCGGACCAGACCGCCGCCCAGGTGCGTGCCGCGCTCGACCTGTCGATGGCCCATGCGGCGCCGGTTCTGCGCGTCAGCACGAAAGCAAACACCGGACACGCCGAGCTATGGCAAACGATTCAGGTATTGCCCGCGCGCCGGCAACAACCCACCGCCGCGAGGTTACTGTTTCAAGCGGCGCTCGATTCTCTCGGACAGCGCTTTGATGCCGTGGAACGCACGCGCGACGCCGAGTTGGAACACCTCGCCGATGCCTGGCGGCGCGGAGAAAGCTCCACACCGGACGCGATCAATTCACTGCTGCGCATTCTGACGCAACGGATTTAAGGCGTCAAGGACGGCTTGCTTTCTATAATTCCCCTGTCGGTTGGCACGAGCTTTTGTCCTGTGCGCGAAACCGCCTGGCGTTGCTTGCCGCGGGTCTGTTTGGCGCGAGGCAATGGCGAATCCGAAAGGCCTGGACCACCATGACTGTTTCCGGCGTGCGGCCCGTGGCCTTGACGAAGGACGGCGAGGACCGTTTGCGGATTGACTGGAGCGACGGTCATCGCAGCGTTTATGCCTGGACCCACCTGCGCGGCAATTGTCCCTGTGCCGGCTGCCGGGGCGAGCACGAGCAGCCGCCCGATCCATTTCGGATCTTGAAGCCCAGCGAGCTGGTCCCGCTCAAGCCGATATCGATCAGCCCGATCGGGCATTACGCCTACAAGATTGTCTGGAGCGATGGCCACGATTCGGGCTTGTTCACGCTCGAACATTTGCGCTCGCTCTGCCAGTGCCCGGAATGCAACAAAAAAGTTTAGCCGCAACGCGCAGCCGAGCGCGAACATTCTATCGAGGACGATTCCCATGCCTCCACCCCAAGCCGAGCCCCAGAAAATCGCCATGCCCGGCGTCAAGAATGTCGTCGCCGTTGCCAGCGGCAAAGGGGGCGTCGGCAAATCGACCGTCGCCACCAACCTCGCGCTGGCCTTGCACATGCACGGCCGGCGCGTTGGGCTTCTCGATGCCGACATTTATGGCCCGAGCATCCCCATCATGATGGGCGTCAACGAGGTCTTCGACCCGAACACGACCCAGTTCCCGCTCGACCGGCATGGCATCAAGCTGATGTCGATGGGTTTCTGCGTCAAGCCGGAAACGGCCATGATCTGGCGCGGGCCGATGGTTCACAAATACCTGACGGCATTCCTCACGCAAATCAACTGGGGCGAACTCGATTACCTCGTCATCGACTTGCCCCCCGGCACTGGTGATGCGCAACTGACCTTGACGCAGACGGCGCCGCTCTCCGGCGCGGTCATCGTCACGACGCCGCAGGATGTTAGCCTGATCGATGCCCGCAAGGGGCTCGAAATGTTTCGCCAGGTGCGCGTGCCGGTTCTCGGCATCGTCGAAAACATGAGCTATTTTCTGGGCGCCGATGGCAAACGCTATGAGATATTCCGTCACGGCGGCGGCAAGAAGCTCGCCCAGGAGGCCGGCGTGCCGTTCCTCGGCGAAATTCCGATCGATCCTTTGGTCGCCGAGTGCGGCGATTCGGGCGACCCGATCGTCCATCGGCATCCGGACAGCGCGATTGCCAAGTCGTATCTCGACCTGGCCGGCATCGTCGCCGAGCAAGTGCGGCGATCCACCGATTCGACCGCCGAGCTGCCGACGCTGAAACTGTGACGTCTTATTGTTCGTTTCCATCCGTTCCCCTTTTTTTCATGAGGACTTCATGCGACGCACCCTATCCCTGTCCGCACTCGTTCTGCTGGCTTTGACTCTTGCCGTGCCGTCAAACGCCGGTGACAAGAAAAAAGAAGGCGGCTTCCCGGCCGTCAAACGTGGTCCCGAGCACATGGTGCTTCAAAGCCTGGCCGGCGTTTATGACGCCAAGGTCAAGCTATATCTTGATCCCAGCGGCAAGCCGATGGAGTCCAAGGGCGTCATGACCCGCAAGATGATCCTCGGCGGCAACTACCTGCAGGAATCGTTCAAGGGCGAATTCCTCGGCGCCGGTTTCAGCGGCATCGGCATCATGGGCTTCGACCAGAAACAGAACAAGTACGTCACCACCTGGGTGGACAGCATGTCCACCTCCATGCTGCAAATGTCCGGCACCTACAACCCGGGAAAAAAAACGTTCACCATGCTCGGCGAGGATTACGACGCCGGCAGCAAGAAGAAAATGAAGGCCCGCGACGTGCTCAAAATCGTCAGTGCCGATGTGCAGACCTTCGAGATGTACCGCCAGCCGGAAGGCTTGCCGGCAGAAATCAAAGTGATGGAGATCACGTTTACGAAGCGGGCGGGGAAGAAGAAGGAATCGATTAATTAGCTTCAAGTCCCGGATCCCAGACGACGCGTTGGGATCCGGGCGATTCACATCGATTGGCAGACTCCATTTTCACCGGCGTGCTCGGCGGCATCGGGCAAGAGATATTTCTCCAGGATAAGGAGATGCCGGGTCAATTTCTTCTGAAGTAAGTCGGCCTTCTTGCCGATCTTGTCGCCGGTGCGTTTGACGGTTTGCGCCCATTTGCTGATTTGCGCAAGCGCCGTCACCTCCTTGGTAATCGCTTCCAGAGCCTTTCTGAGGGCGACCATGTCCTTGCTCCGTTCCTCGGCCAGGCGTTCGCGAACCACCAGCGCCTTGGCGACGGACACCCCGGCCTGGAGAAATATGTCGCTCGCGGAATCGGTTTGATCCCAGATCACGAGAATGCTCTGTCCATGTCGCACGAAAGGCGCCAGTCCGGTGGGGGCGGACTGCTTCGAGTAAACGAAAAGCCCGATCTGGGCCTCGCGGTTCTTCCTGGCCTGTTCGATTTCCTGTAACGCCTTGGTCAAATGGTAGCTCTTGTCCTCCTTGGCCTCGACGGCGATTCGGGCGCCTGCGGCGACGCTTTCGCTGCCGAGGGTGATGACGTAATCGCCGACCTTGCAATACGGAATCACGCCGACCTTGTTGCCGGTCGCCTCGAACAGGTCGCCCGCCTTTTGCGCGTCCGCTTGGAGCACGGCGCCGACTTCGTCCTGGAATGCGTTGCCATGCTGCGTCGAACGTTCGTCCGCCTCACGCCGAACTTTGAAGGACTCGAGTGTCAACCTGACTTCCTGGTGAAACGCGGAGCTTGATTTATCCAGCTTGTCGATGACCTCGGTCAGTTCACGCCGGAGCCGATAGAGCGGCGAGTTTTCGTTGTCGAGCGTCAGGTTGTCGTGGATGGAGGCATTGGCCGTCTCCATCAGCTTGACCAGCCTACAAAGGGCGGATTCTTTGTTGTCGAGCGAGAACTCCTGAGAAATCGTGCGCTGGGCTTTCTCCACGCGCGCGACCAAACGCGACAGGGCGCCCTGTTCGTTGTCGAGCGAGAATTCCTGCTGTAGCTTTTGGACATCCTGCGCCAGGTCCTGCCGCAGCTGGCCGTTGGCGCCGGTCATTTCGAGGACGAGTCGCGACAGCGCCGACTCCTTGTCGTCGAGGCTGAATTGATGGAGCACGTGATCGCGCTGGGTTTGCAGCGCGTCGCCGACGGCCTTGGTAAGGGCCGCGATGACTCCCTGTTTTTCTTCCGGCGCCAGCATTTGTAAGAGAGGACTTTCCTTGCCGATATGCCTGGCGAGGGTGCGCGCCACCACCGACTGATCGCCGTCGAGGTGCTGAGCCAGCAACGATTGCAGCTCGCCGTCTTTTTTTAGCAAGCGATCGAGGCGCTGGGGCAGATGGCCTTCCGCGGGATCGAAATAGATCTTGAGCGTCGAGGCGACGTTGCCGAGCTTCTCCGTCAGAATCTCGCGGATGGCGCCAACGAGGCGTTCGCCCTCCACGCGCACGGCGTTGGCGTCGATGTGGCCGCTGGCCTGTCTGAGAGCGAGGACGCCGATGCGCAAGGCGGACCGAGCGAAATCGTCGCGCTCTGGTCCCGCGGCATACTTGTTCAACTCGGCCACGATTTCCGGCTCGCCGATGGCGAGGTTCAGGTGAATCGTCCGGGGCGGCGAATCCGTGATCATGGGCTACTCCAGCGGCGTGTCCGACCGTGGCGCAAACAAACGCCTCGGGGTATTGTACCCGAGGCGTCTGCCGGTTTCAAAACATCCCAGAGGTTGGTGGTGTCTCACTTTGCTTCGGCGCATGGTAGACCTCACGCTCCGCGTGAGGAATTCCTCACGCGGAGCGTGAGGTCTACCTTCAAACTGAGACACTACCCAGAGGTTCGCTGCGCTCACCCCGGGGTTTCGTGGTTACTTCTTTTTGGTGTCCTTCTTGATCGGGGGCTGGGCATCGGGGGGGAGCAGGCTTCGCGTCAGCGTGCCGTTGGCGCCGTTGTAGACGCGGACGACGCCCTCCTGGCCGCCGGCGGCGACGACTGCGCCGTCCGGACTGCTGGCGACGGCGAAGATGAAATCGGTGCCGCCGGCGAAGTTGCGGATGTTGCCTCCATTGGTGGAGTTGAACGCTTTCACCGCGTTGTCGCCGCCGCCGGTCAGAAACTCGTTTTTCTTGCCGATGAAGAAGAGCCGGGTGACCTGTTTGCCATGCGCGTTGATCGTGCGCGCCTGTTCGCCTTTTTCAAAGTCCCAGATTTTCACGGTGTTGTCGCCGCCCGCCGAGGCGAGCAGCTTGCCGTCACCGGACCAGCCCACGTCGAGGACGTGATGGGTGTGGCCCTCGAACGACTTGACGAACTTGGCGTCGGCCAGGTTCCAGACCTTGACGAACTTGTCCGCCGAGCAGGTCGCGATCAGTTTTACCGGTATGGTCTTGAGCTTGGTGGTTTTGTCCTTGGGGTCCGGAGTTTTCTGGCCAGGGGCGACCATCATCATGTCGGGGGGACTGAAGGCCAGGCCGTAGACGGTGTCGGAATGGCCGTTCTTGAGGTCAAAGATGAGCTTCCAGGTGGGGACGTCGAATACCTTGACCTCGCCGTCCACGGTGGGTTCACCGCCGGAGACGCCGAGCATCTTGCTATCGAGCGAGAAAGCAATGGCAACGACGTTATGGGCGAAGCCGGTGATTTTGTGTTTCTGTTCACCGGTGAGGGCATCCCACATGGCGATCTCGCGGAAGCTGCCGGTGACAAGCCATTTGCCGTCGGGGGACCAGGCCATCGATTCGACGATGGACAGATGGGCGGCCTTGGCGGCCTTTCCGTCGAAGGTCTTGAGACCCGGAGCGATGAGCGAGCGAATGTAGGTTCCCGAGCCGGCGTCGTAGATGTGAACCTGATTGCCTCGCCCGGCGGCGACCGTGGTCTTGTCGGGGCTGACGGCGACGGCGCGCACCGGATTGACGTTGGCGGGCGGCAAGCCGACCAGGATTTCCTTGCGCGGTCGAACACCCGACGGCGCCTTGGCGCCCTGTTCGATCCACAGTTTCACGATGGCAAGCTCTTCGGGGGTACACGGTTCCTCGCCGCGGGGCGGCATGAACGGCTTTTGCGTCCGCGCCATCACCTTGTAGAGCAAGCTGTCTTCCGATTTCCCGGGCTTGAACGCCGTGCCGCGCTTGCCGCCCTTGACCAGGGTTTCATAGGTCGCGATGTCCAGTTTGCCTTCCTTCAGGTTGCCGCTGTGGCAGACGGTGCAGCGTTTGTAAAAGATCGGCTCGACATCCTTCTCGTAGGAGATCGGGTCCTTGCGTTCGAGCTTGATGACCTTGATCGGGCCGACTTCTTTTTTCGGCTGGGCCGTGGCGGCAAGCGGCAGAAATGCGAGGCAGGCGAGAGTCAGGATGAGACGCATGGCAGGCTCCAGGGGGGTTCAGGGAAAAAGCGGGATCCCAGGGGTTCGCTGCGCTCGCCCCTGGGCTTCTGTTATTTTGCGACCACCACGTTGAACTTCACTTCATGTTTGAGCATCACGTTGGTGTGAACGACGGCGGTGGCGCGGAGGGTCAGGTTTTGCAGGTTCGCCGGGGGTGTGCCCGGGGCGATTTGCAGGCTCATCTTCGCCTCGTTGCTGCCGGGGGCGATGGTCACGGGAGCGCCGGTAACTCCTTTCACATTGGGAGGCAGCACCAGTTCGATCTTGAACTCCCCCTCGTAATCATACTTGCGGGCGACGCGGATCACGACATCGCCTGCCTTTCCGGTTTTGATGGTGACCGTGGGCGCCGCGACCGACAAGGTGGCGACATCTTTGGGCAACACCGTCAACTCCACGGGCGTGGACACCAGGATCGTGTTGACCGGCTTACCCTTGGCCATGGGCGAGATGGGTGCAAAACCGCGGAAAACCAAGTTGTAGGTTCCCGGCGCCGCATTCGTGGCGACATTGACCACCGCCTTCAGATCGTCCTTCCCGGGCGCGAACGTCAGGTTGCCAAAGGTCACACCGACGGGAAACTCGCCGGGTACCGTGACGACCTGAAAATTCGCCTTGAACTCGGGGCTGGTACGCGTCAATTTGAGCGGAATCTCTTTCTTTTCACCGTGCGAGGCAACGAGCTTGGTCGTGCCCGCGACGAGTTTTCCCGGCGCCTTGCCGCGCACGGCCATGACCAGCACGCGATCGAGTCGGGTGACGGTGGGGATATTCTGATTGATCTGGACGGGCCAGGTCACGGTGGCTGGGCGGGCCTGATGCACGACTTTCTTGCCGTTGATCGTCGCCGTGCCGACGACGCGGACGATTCCCGTGAATTCAGGAGCATTATCGGCGGCGAGGACGACGAGCTGGACCGACTTCATCGCGCCGCCCAGGGTTTGCGGCGGGCAGGTGATGCCGGGGGGCAAGCCCTCCATCGTCAGCTGGATTTCGCCCTTGAATCCGTCAAGGCGCCGGGCAAACACGGTGTAGTGATCGGCGCCGCCCTGTCCGAGCCGGACGGTGTCGGGGCGAAACCTTTCCGACGGCATGACAAACACTTGAAAGTCGGGTATTTCCTTGGTGATGCGGACCTGATAAACGTGCGTGACATCGGCGTTGTTGTCACCGGTGTGGCTCGCCAGCATCAGGTGGTATTTGCCATCGGCCGGGGCGACGAAGCGATACGGCGCCGGATCGCGATTGACGGTGAAAAACCGCTGGGCCACATTGTCGGCCGAGTCGTCTTGCAAGGTGATGTCCTGTTTCGTGGCCAGGTTTTTGAGGACAAAGTACATATCGGTCGGCGCCCCGAGGCGATGGCTCACGACGTCGATCATCAGCACCTCGCCTTTTTTCGCGTCGAAGACATACCAGTCGCGGTCGCGTTTCTTGTTGATGCGTCCGGCGATCTCGCAGGGGGTCGGCACGGGCTGAGCCTTGTCGATCGTGTCGTTATTGTCGTTCTCCAAAACGACGGGCGCTCGAGCGTAGGTCAACAACACGGGGTTGGACGTGCCCGTCGGACCGGTGAAGCGATATTCAAAACCGTTCAGGCCCGCCGAGATCGGGCTTACAAGCCCCGAATACTTCAATTCATCGAGCGACGCCGGGTCATTGGGAGCGGTCACATTCACGGTCAGCGACTCGACGGCCTGGCCGTTCACGACGTAGGTGGGATCGACCTTGCCGCCGGGCAGATTGCGGCCATACAGCGTGATCGCCGCGGTCTTGCCGGGCTCGATCATCATGGGAAAGACCGATTCGATGTACGGCGCGGTGGCGATGTTGAGGCGATAAAAATACTCGGCGCTGCCGGTGGTATAGGTGAATTTATTGAGCCGCACCAGGTAGTCGCCATCCTCGGCAAGGAGGGCGTCAACGACGCCGTCCTCGCCTGGTCCGGCGCGATGATAGGCGATCTCCACTCCCCTGGAATTGTAAACGCGGATTTCCGGGTCGAGCCGGCTGTCGATGCTTGCCGTCAAACAGGTGATGACCACGCGCTGTCCCTTTTTGCCTGGGAAAGTGCAGTAGTCCACGTCGGTGCCGGCCGTGATGGCGCCGGTGATGGTGGTGCCGATCTCGATTTTCTGGGCCTGCTCGACATCGTTGTTCGGCTCCTTTTCCGCGACCTCGGTGAGGTTGCCCACGACAAATCGGCGTGGGTTGCTGACGCCGTTCTTGTTGGCGAGGCGCACATCGTAATAGCCGAGCGGCACATCCTTGGCGATCGACACGCTGATCCTGGTGATAGGAGGTCGCACCGGGGCCTTTTGCTTCGGATCGGGCTTTTTGGTCTTCGGATCGATCTTGGGCTGCGGGAGCGGCGGGATGACGGGCGTTCCCTTGATGCCCGGGTGGCTGAAGATCAACGCCGTGGGCTCTTCGAGTTCCGTGCCGGCAAAGCCGACCTCGAAGGTGGTGCCGACCTTGCCGCCGGCGGGAGTCAGCACGGTAAGCCGCGGCGTGGGCCATTGGTTCCCGTTCTGAATCTGAGCGTTGACGAGCGGCGTGACGCCTGGCGCTGTCAAAAAGGCGACGATGAGTCCGAGGCGAACCGCGAAACGTTTGCCGATCATGCTGGATCACTCCTGAGCGGCCCCATACCAGGCGGCAGGGCAAAAGAAAAAAATACGTCAGCGCGAAAAAGGCGAGATTACAATGGCTTGGTGAGAGCATCTCAAAACGGGCGTGGCGGGAACTTAAAAGATATAGTAAGGCGATCAGGCTCCCGGGTCAAGCGCCTTCGAGGGATTTTCCCGGGTCGGTTCCGAAGGATGGCTGGCGTCAGCGATTCAAGCCTGTGGAATTGCGGCGACATCTCTGCTAGCGCGGTCGAGCCGCAACCGGGTAACCGAGAGCGCCGAACCCGAGTTCTCGCAAAGGCGCAAACGGCGCAAACGAATTCAAGACCGGGAACCACCTGGAATTATCCCCACTCTGTTTGCGCTCCTCGTCTCTTCGGTCTCTTGTCTTTCTTGGCATCCTTTGCGTCTTTGCGAGCAACAACGACACGATGTCGTATGCCTCAAGAGGTCGTCGCATCGGGCGAAGAAGTTGAGAGGCAGGAATCCCATCGTTCGCGTCTCAGATTGGCAGGTGCGAAAGCACGGAGCCCTTTTTTTCCGGGCAACGGAATCCGTTTTGGGGGAAGGGAGTTTGGCAGCTACTGGGAAAGGATCATCCCACGCACGCGCTGACCGATGCGTTTTTGAGCGTCTCCGGATGAGACCGAAATGATGCATTCCAGCGTGCGTACGTCGTTGAAGCGGAACGGTTCGATCACCGGCGTGCGGATGGGGGCGTACCATTTGGAAATCGACTTGACCTTTCCCTTCCACGCCGGGCCGTGATAGGTATCGTCCTCGATGGACACTTCGGCGCCTTCCTTGACGAAGCGGGCCCATTCTTGAAGGATTTCCGCACGCACCACAATGTCGGCGTCGGGTAGAAAATCAAGTGCTTGAATTCGGGGATTCGGTCCGAGCGTCTCCCCCTTGTGAACATAGACCCGGAGCACCGTCCCGTCCGACGGGGCAAGGACCTGAAAGTGTTTGAGAATCTCCTCGGCCTGTTTTACCCGTGTCCGCTTGGCGCTGAGGTCGGCCTGGGCCTGCGCGATCTTTAACTTCGGGTCGCGCAGGTTGATTTCCTTGAGCTTTTTCTCCTCCGCTGATTTCTTTTCGGCCAGCTGTCCCAGGCTTTCCGTGTAGAAATCCTTGATCGTCTTGTAGATAGCCGACTTTTCCTCCACGGCCTTTAACTTGGTATCACGGTCCGATTGAGTTTTCTTGATTTCATGGCCAAGGGCATTGATCGCTGCCTGCTGCTGGGCGGCCTGGAGTTTGTACACCTCGGGCAGCTGCTGCGCCTCGGCAAGTTGGTTTTCGCTGGCTTTTTCGTCGGCTTTGGCCTCGTCAATCTTGAACCGGGCCATCACGTCATCGACCTGCAACAGGAGTTCGCCCTTTTTGACCCGGGTGCTCTCCGGGGCCAGAAAGGTCACATCCCCAAATTGCTTGGGATACAGGCCGGCCACCCCGGGCTCCACGTCGAAGTAGCCCCAGACGATGATCTTGGCGGGCGGCTGATCCGCATCGGCCTGTTTCTTTTTGTCGGCCGGCGCAAACGGCGATTGGTTATAGGCAAGTTGAGCCCCGACGATGGTCACGACCACCAATACGATGCCGACAATTACCCAGGCTTTCATGGTGCGCTCTCCTTGGCTTTTTTCATGCTACAAACCAAGCCTGAAGCGAAAGCCGCGAACCTGGCTTTTCGCTGCTCGCGCTTCCTTTTTCGGGCTTTCAGTAGCCAGTCTGGACTGGATTGGCGTTGAATAGCTCCCCGGGTTTTTCCGGGCCTTCAAAGAGGACGCCATCTTCCAGTAATAAGACTCGATCCACGAAGGGAATGATTCGGGAATCATGAGCGACCACGAGAATGGTTGAGGCTTGATCGTGAGCCGCGGCGCGAAGCAATTCGATCACGTGTTGTCCGTGTTTCCAATCGAGCGCGGCCGTCGGTTCGTCGGCGAAAACAAAACCTGGTTGTTTGATGAGGGCGCGCCCGATGGCGACGCGTTGCTTTTCACCGCCCGAAAGTTGCAAGGGACGCAGATGGGCCCGTTTCGACAGGCCCAGGATGTCCAGCATCTCGTCGGTCTTTTCGCGGGCGTCTCGGGCGCTTGCGCCGTTGCCCCACCTGAGGATCATTTCCAGTTGATCGCGCGCCGTCAAGGCGGGAAACAGGTTGTAGCCCTGGAACACGAAGCCGAAATGCTGCAGCCGAAACGCCTCGCGTTGGCGTTCGGTCATGGCCCAGAGGTCCTGATTCTGAATGGTCACGCTGCCGGTATCGGGATGCAGAAGGCCCGAAAGAACCGCCAACAGCGTCGATTTCCCACTGCCCGACGGCCCCATCAGGAGGGTGATCTGGCCCGGGTAGAGTTCGAGGCTGACATCGCGCAAGGCGAATATCTTGGTGTCACCGCTGCCGAACGAGCGGGTAATCCCCTCCGCTTTCATGGTCGGCGTCGTCGTCGGTGCAACCGCGGGCATACCCAGGTCCTGCATGGTCATGGTGGCAATCATAGGTCGATTATTATACTCAAAAAGACTTTGTGGTTTCCAAGGATTTTACAGGAGCGGCACGCCGGGGGATTGTAAATATTACACACGTCTGCCGGTTTTGCGTGCCGTGCCGGCGCTACAATCGGCACAATCGACCTCACCCTCAAAATCAAGGGCCGGCAGTCCGCGGGCTTTGACAATTCGCCTAGCGCAACAGCGTCACCGGCTCGACGTGCCGCAGGCTGCGCAGCGCGAAAAGGCCGGAGCACATGGCCATGGTCATCGTGATGGCGAACGCGCCGCCCAGAAGCTCGGGCGGGAGCATCACCTTGGCGACCACGTTGCCCAGGTAGGCGATGCCAAAGATCACGGGGAGCGACACGATGATCCCGGACAGTCCGACCAGGAACGCCTGAGAGATCACCATCATGGCCATGCGCCAGCGCGGAATGCCGAGGGCGCGCAGGACCGCGTACTCCTTGAGCGAGGCCACGGTCGCGGCGTGCAGCGTCGTGCTGGTTACGACCGCTCCGACAAGAAGTCCCAGGGCTGCCGCCAATCCCAGGGCGATGCCAGCCTTGGTTTTGAACAGCCAGTGAAGCTGGCTGTGAGTCGAAAATTCCTCGGTCGTAAACGGCGAGAGCTTTTTTGGGAATTCCCGGAGATGGGCGACCACCTTGGGAGCGTCGCTCTTCTTGTGGCACTTGGCGAGGATGAACGTGCATTGGCCTGGCGGTGGGTTCAGGATCTTGCGTGCCGTATCCAGCGAGCAAAACAGATACGGACCCGCCAGGCTTCGGAGTCCTTTCACGGTGCCGACAACGCGGACACGCTTGTTGATGATCTCCGCGGTGTCGCCGACCTTGTCGATGCCGAGCCGGGCGAATTCCCCCTCGTCGATCACGATGGAGCTGGGTTCCGAAAGCAAGGTTCGCAACTCGGGTGTGAGCTGCTTGATGGCGCCGATGGAGTCCGGACCGAGGCGCGTGCCAATCACCAGCACCAGTTCCATGCCGCCCGTGGGTTTCTTCCAGTAGGCGAATCCTTCCATGTAGGGCTCGGTCCGCTCGACTTCAGGTAACGCCAGATAGGATTGCCAGGCCTCGGGAATGGGCATGCCAAGATCGACGCTTGGCACGGCGGGATGTCCGACCCAGATGTCGGCGCGCGATTCGTCAATCGGGATCGACGTGATCGAGAACAGGCCGAGCAGGAGGCCGCATTGAAGCGCAATGAGCAAACAGCTGAAGGCGACCGCCAGCACCGCGGGCATATAGCGCTGCCGCTCGTACCAGAGGGTGGAGAGAGCATACGACATTAACAGGATCCTTCCATTCCTTATTTGCCTGGCGGGATGTCGGCGCCCGTTCCCGTGGGGCCCACTCCGTTTTGCCCTGGCAGGGGCGGCGACCAGGTCGGCAATTCCGCCAGCTGGCCCCCCAAGAAGGTATGATGCCAAAGTTGCGTCGCGACGACCCCGACCAGGCCCATCTCGACCATCGTGCGCTGGTTGCTGCCTTCGCGCATGGTGCGGAACGCGGCTCGCCAATGCGCGATCGCTGCCGGGTCAAAGTAGCCAGTCCGTTTGAGCGAGTCCGGACTTAACAGTTGGTCCACAAAAGTGGGCATGGTTGTTGTATGAAATCCATCCAAAGGGGCACGGAACATTGCCTTGCGCCGCCACGCAACCGAGCGCGGCACCCAGCGGTCGGCCAGGTAACGCAGAATCAATTTGTCGCGCAGGCCACGCATCTTCCAGACCGGATGCAGCTTGGCCAGGAAGCTGAACACCTCTTCATCGAGAAACGGATAGCGCGTCTCCACCGACGAGTTCATCGCGACCCGGTCCCCCTTCGACGCCAGCAACAGCCCTGGCAACATGACCCGCGCCCCGACATAGAGCGACCGATTGAGGGGATGCCATTTCCTGGCCCGGGCCAGATTCAGCTGCAAATCGGAATACGGCAAATGATCGCCAAGCTGTTCCCACATGCCCGCGCTGAAGAAACGGGCCTTTGACGAACCAAACAGGCCGTAGATATTCATCCAGGCGTTCGAACCGCCCAGTGCGGTCTGCACTTTGCGGGCGGCATCCCATGACACCTTCGGCGCTCCGGTCAGGCGCAGGTAGGCCCGCCGCGCCAGGCCGCTCATGGGCAAGCCGGGGATCAGGTCCAGCATACCCAGCAGGCGATGAATCTTGTACCATGGGTAGCCTGCCAGCCATTCATCCGCCCCTTCCCCGGTCAAGGCAACCTTGTAGCCGGCATCATGTACTTTGCGCGCCAGCATCAACAGAGCGGCACAGGCCGTGTCGATCACCGGGCACTCCGCGGCCCGAATCAACTCGGGATAGACGTTCAACACGTCAGCGCGGCCACAATCGACGACCGTCGCCTCGCACCCCACGTGTCTCGCGACCTCGGCCGCCTCATTCCTTTCGTTCAGCACCGGGTCTTGCACCGCGATGGTGAAAGTAGGGATTGGGCCCTTGCCTTCGCTGCGACGCTGGGCGCATGCCAACGCGACGACGACGCTCGAATCGACGCCGCCGGACAAATAGGAAACGACCGGCACATCGGCGCGCAGGCGGCGTTCGACCGATTTCTTCATCACGGCTTCAAATTCGTCGATCACCGGCGCATTCGCATTCGAGCCAAAACGGCGGCAATCGCGCCACTCCTCGTCTCCCGCATCGGGGAAGTCGATCTCCCAGTAAACGCGTTCTTCGATGGGCGCCGCGCCTCCGCCGGCGCCAGCGCCGAGGGAAGCGGCGAAGTCCGGCCGCACGCGCAAATACCGCCCTGGCAACAGACAGTTGATCCCTTCAAAACAGGTCACAGGCCCCGGCGTGGCGAAGAAGGTAAACACATGATTGATGCCGCGCGGGTCGGGTCGGGCTGGAACCAATCCCGACGCTAGCAGTGCCTTGATCTCGGAGGCGAAGAGGAAAACATCACCCTGGCGAGTCCAGTAGAGGGGGCAGATGCCGAATCGATCGCGCGCGATGAGGAGTTGTTGCTGGCGTTCGTCCCAGAGAGCGATGGCGAATTGGCCACGCAGTTTCTCAAAGACGGTGTCGCCGTGGTCCTCGTAAAGATGCGGGATGATTTCGGTATCGCAATGGGTGCGAAATTGATGGCCCTTGGCCAGGAGCCGCGCCTTGACCTCGGGGTAGTCGAAAAGCTCGCCGTTGAAGACGACGGACACGGACTGGTCTTCGTTGCTGATGGGCTGCTTGCCGTCGTGCAGGCCGACGATGCTAAGCCGGCGATTGGCCAGACCCACGCCCGGGCGAAAAAAGAAGCCGTCTTCGTCCGGCCCGCGATGCGTGATTGCGTCGGCCATGCGGCGCACGATCCGCGGATCGACGTCAGCCGTTGGTTTGAGATTGACGATGCCCGCGATGCCGCACATGGTTTTCCCTGGCTTCCGCCTTCATCCTTCCGCCTTCATCCTGCCGTCTTGGCTCCGCGACAAAATAGGCGCCTGACGGGGCGAGGACTCAGTTCCCGTTCATTTTGGTCTCGATGGCGGCGGCCAGGCCGAGGTCAGCCAGGATCTGGGCGGCGCGATTCGCGTCGTTGACGGTATCGAAGGCTGCGTAGCCGATGAACCGGGCTCCGATGACGGCCATCGTCAGGCCTTGCAAACTAATGCCGGCCAACGCCCACTTTTGCGTGACGCGGTGAGCCAGGCCCGCCTCGTTGTCGCCTTCGATGCGTCGCACGACCGGCGAATCCACCTCGTGCATCTCGGCGGCCTTGGCGGCGCGAACCTGGGCGGCGCCGGTCACGGGCGCCACGTAAAGAACGCCAAAGCCCGGCTTGTTGGGCAGCCGCTTGGTGAAGATGTACTCGAGATTGGCGTCTCCCTGAGCAAGATGGGCCAGCTTTTCCGCCACGCTCCCCGGGTGATCCGGTATCTCGCACGACCAAACATGAACCCGGTCCCATTTGAAGCTCATCACGCACCACCTTTCGCTCAACGCATCGAGTTCAACTGCCCGATGGATTTCTGGGTTAGTCCTTGTGACGCAACCGCCAGCATAGTCCTTGGCCACGAAGATGCCAACAGAAATTGAAAAATACCCGCCTCGAAGCTCCCCGCCGTCGCGGCGAATCGGCGTGAGGGAAATACCCGAATCCAAATCGTGCCGGCAGCCGTCTGAATAAGGACAGGCACGAAGGAAAATCTTTTCGCCAAAACGAATTGTGCCTGGCATTGTGCGGCGGGGAAGTGATAAGATATACCCCAATGGGGAATCTCCCTTTCGTCGGAGGCTGAGCCGATCATGAAACGTTTCTTGCTCGTCGCGGGTTTTTTCGTGTTGGGCGCCGGGACCGCATCGGCGGACTATGTGCTCGTCAAGATCAACATCAACAAACTCAATTTCTTCCCGGAATTGAATCAAGGCGGAAACGGCGGGCAACCGGGCATGGTCGGCGGGAACAAGGGCGGCCCCCAGTCGGGTAACTTCGGCGGCGCCGGCATCGGCGGCGGACCTGGACCCGGCATCGGCGGTGGTCCTGGGCCCGGCATTGGCGGGGGACCTGGACCCGGCATCGGCGGCGGCGGGCCACGCCCAGGCAATTTCGGTGGTGGACTCGGCGGCGGTGGACCACGCCCAGGCAACTTCGGCGGTGGGGGGCTCGGCGGCGGTGGACCACGCCCAGGCAACTTCGGCGGCGCTGGCATCGGCGGCGGGGGGCTCGGCGGCGGCGGACCTCAACCCGGCAACTTCGGCGGCGGGCTCGGCGGCGGCGGTCCCCAACCAGGCGGCGGCAACCTCGGCATGCCCGGCGGAAACCCCAACGGCGGGCAACCCGGCGGTAACCAGGGCAACCCCTCCGCCTCCGACGACGACCCCAACGCCAAATGGGTCTACATCTACATCGAAATCAAAGGAAACAAGGGCGCCTTTCCCACTCCCTTCGGACCCATCTATCGCTACGACCATCGCTGGGGCAAGAATAACTGGTTGCCCGATTCCAAACTTCTCCCCATCAAGCTCAAGCCGCTTCCCGAAACTCCATTTATCGTGGAGTTCAAAAACAAATTAGCCAAGGAAAAACGCCAGAAGGAAAAATCCATCGACAATTTCCTCGCGCTGGCCCGCTGGGCACTCTCACGCGGGGAATTGAAATCCATGCATGAAGCCATGGCGGAAGCGGCGAAAATCGAGGCCGCCCACGCCAATGTCCTGCGGTATACCTCGGTCAAACGCAGCCTCGCACAGCCATTCAAGGTCGATGATCCCGCGCAACGTGAGTTGCTGGCGACGCTGCGCGAGAAGCGGAATATCTTCAAGGATAGCGACGCCGGCCATTTCCGCGTCTATTACACGCCAAAGGGCGACAACGATCACGTCACCAAGAATTCGGTCGATCGCCGGCTCGCCATGATGGAGGAGACCCTGGAGACTTTCTACTACTGGTTTGCCTTGCAGGAAAAATCCCCGCAGCCTAATCTGCCCAAGTATCGCCTCAACGCCCTCCTGGCGACATCGAAGGAAGCGTTCACCACGCTGCATCTGGACTGGGGTCGAACGCCCATGACCGCGGATGGCTTTACCCCACGCCGGGATAACCTGGTTGTGATGTCGGCCACGCCCCGTTTGCGCGACCCGCTCTATCACGAATTTCGCTCGCTCCTGGCGACCAAGTTAGAGGAGGCCAACGCCAAGTTGGCCAAGTTGAAGATTTCGATCACGGCGGACGATCTGGTTTCCGGCAAGATCGCGGAAAACAAACTCGCGGGGCAGGCGGCCATCTACATCGCGGCGGCGCAAACCGCCTTCGTCGTTGCCAAGGCGCTGGAGGACGAAGCCGAACGCCACACGGTCACCAATGAAACAACCCGGCAACTCCTGATCGCGTCGGAAATGTTTCCGCGTGCCGTGCAAATCCCGGACTGGATGGTCGAAGGCCTGGCGGCGTTCTTCGAAACCCCCGTCGGCACGCTTTACCCGACCATCGGCGCCGCCAACTGGACACACCTGGTTTCGTTCAAGTATTTCCACAAGAAAGGCAAATTCCCCCTGGCATCCGAAGCGCTGGGCAATGTGATCAACGATTCCTATTTCCAGAAGGCGCGCAGCGCCGCTCGCGAGGCCCAGGAAAATCGCACCAGCGAGGCGCTGAAGAAAAAGAACTACGAGGCCTGGGAGGTCGCACGCTGTACCTCCTGGTCTTTCGTCTATTACCTCGCCCAAAACCACCGGCTCGATTGCCTGTTCAACTACGGGAAAGAGCTTGGCAAATTGCCCCGCGACATGGACCTCAATGCCGCCGTGCTGCAGGCCACCTTTGCCAAATCGTTTGACCTGACCGACGCGCAAGACGCCCGGCAAATTGATGACATCAAGAAAAAGAACCTGGCAACAGCCTGGTTTGAAATGATGCTGGGCACGAATCTGGCGGATGCACAGATGCAAGATTCACTCCTGAAAGCCCGCGCCAAGCGCGACGAGCCGCCGCCGCCACCCGTCAAGTCGAATCCCAACAACGGCCCCGGCGGCTTCCCCGGGCCTGGTGGTTTTCCAGGGCCTGGCCCTGGCGGCCCAGCTCCCGGTGGTTTCCCTGGCCCTGGCGCCGGCGGCCCAGCCCCAGGCGGATTTCCTGGCCCTGGCGCCGGTGGCCCAGCCCCCGGTGGTTTCCCTGGTCCCGGCGCCGGTGGCCCAGCCCCCGGTGGTTTCCCTGGTCCCGGGGGCCGCGGCTCCTAGGGCATTGTCACGCCTGGAATGTTGTGCGTCGCCCCAACATGCCGGAACCATGTGACGGTCCTACAGGCTGGTCGAACGCCAACGCAACCGCTGAATTCTTGCGTGAACAACGCTCAGGTTTTTGGTTTGAGGCACATTGGGTTCGCCCGGTGCGCGAGGGAGGTGCTCCACTTCCTCGACTCGCGCACCGGGCGAACCGCCTTTTTGATTCGCATCGTCTCGGCCCAATACTCGGGCCAAATGCCCGATGTCCATGCTGGCGGCGTTTCTGAATTCTGCGGACACCGTATTGGGCGGTGTGCGGAAGCTCTTTCATGATTGGCCAACCAGATTCATGCCGGCGTGTCAGCTTGCTGGTCCGCGGCGCGGTGCAAGGCGTGGGCTTTCGCCCCTTCGTATTTCGGCTGGCGACCGCACACAATCTTTCCGGCTGGGTCCAAAACAATCCGCAGGGAGTCTGCATCGAGGTGGAGGGACGTTCGGAGCACCTGGAGTCTTTTGTTGAGCAATTCAAAAACGACGCCGCGCTTTTTGGACCCTTCTCCATGGTCGAATCGACCTGGCTGGACGCGGCAGGCCATGCCCGGTTCGAGATCCGTGAAAGCGCGCAAGACGGAACCCGGGCCGTCTGGATCATGCCGGACCTGGCGACCTGCGCCGACTGCCTGCGCGAGCTGTTCGATCCCGGCAATCGGCGTTTTCGCTATCCATTCCTGAACTGCACGCAGTGTGGGCCGCGCTTCAGCATTGTTACCTGCCTGCCTTACGATCGGCCAAATACCACCATGCGGCGTTTCCGCATGTGCGCGGATTGCGCGCGCGAATATGCTGATCCGAGCGATCGACGCTTTCACGCTCAGCCCATCGCCTGCCGGCAATGCGGGCCACACCTGGAATTGTGGGATGGGGCCGGGCAGATCCTGGCTGACGGCGAAACCGCTTTGATCGAGTGCGCTCGTGCGATCCGGCAGGGTGCCATCGTCGCACTCAAGGGGCTCGGCGGGTTCCATTTGCTGGCGGACGCGCGCAGTGAAGCGGCCGTGCGGAGTCTGCGCCTGCGCAAACGCCGCGAGGAAAAGCCGTTTGCCTTGATGTATCCGTCTCTGGAGGCGGCCGGGCGCGCGGCCGAATTGACGCCTCCCGAAGCGAAGTTGCTCGGCGCCCGGCAAGCGCCGATCGTGCTGGTGAGGCGGCGCCGGCCTGGCGCGCTGCCGCCGGGAGAAATCCTGGCGCCTTCCGTTGCCCCGGGAAATCCCTATCTCGGCATGATGCTGCCGTACACGCCGCTGCATCACCTGCTCATGGCGGAAATGAACTTCCCGGTCGTTGCCACCAGCGGCAATCGCGCTGACGAACCGATCTGCATCAATGAAAACGAGGCGCTGGCCAGGCTTGGGGGTATTGCCGACTTGTTCCTGACAAACAATCGGCCGATCGCTCGGTCCCTGGATGATTCGGTTGTCCGCGTCGTACTCGGACGCGAACAGATTCTGCGGCGCGCGCGCGGCTACGCGCCGTTTCCGATCACGCTCGATCGCGCGCTGCCGCCGATTCTCGCCGTGGGTGGGCATCTGAAAAACACGGTGGCCGTGTCGGTCGGTAACGATGTCTTCCTGAGTCAACATGTGGGAGATCTGGAAACCGTGGAAGCCGTCAGCGTATTTGAACAGGCAAGCCGAGATTTGCCCAGGCTTTATCAAACCGCGCCGCAAGTTGTGGCTTGCGACCTGCATCCCGAATATTACTCGACGCGTTTTGCCGAACGGCAAGAATTACCGATTGCCCGGGTGCAGCATCATGTCGCTCATGTACTTTCGTGTATGGCCGAGAACGGCATTCAGGCGCCGGTCTTGGGTGTGGCATGGGATGGGACGGGTTTCGGCACGGATGGGACGATATGGGGCGGGGAGTTCTTTCACCTGACGGAGGGCGGGCTTGTTCGGGCCGCGCATTTGCGGCCCTTCCCGCTTCCCGGCGGTGAATTGGCGATACGCGAGCCCCGACGGACGGCGCTTGGGCTCCTTCACGCCTGGCTCGGAGACGAAGTCTTTTCGCGCGCTGACCTCCCGCTGCGGTCCGCGTTCACGCCCGGCGAATGGGAATTACTTGCCGTGGCGTTGCGTCGCAAGGTGAATTCGCCGATGACGACAAGCGTCGGTCGGCTTTTTGACGCGGTCGCGGCGCTCGCCGGGGTCCGCATGGAAAACCGCCATGAGGGTCAGGCCGCCATGGAATGGGAATGGCGCGCGGATGGGCGCCGGGCGGCGATCCCTTATCCGATGACCCTCGACGGGCACGACCCCGCCGTCGTGGACTGGGGTCCGCTCTTGCAGGCGCTGCTCGCCGATCTGGGCGCCGGGCTTGACAGGGGCCTGGTGTCGGCGCGTTTTCACGCGGGCCTTATCGAGGCCCTCGTCGCCGTTTGCCGCCGCGTTTCGGAACGGCGCGTGGTCTTGACCGGCGGCTGTTTTCTCAATCGACGTTTGCTTGAAGGCGCGGTTCAGCGCTTGACCGACGAAGGTTTTACGCCATACTGGCATCAACGTGTTCCGACCGGGGACGGCGGCATCGCCCTCGGACAGATCGTGGCTGCCTCAATGATGGAGACGCTGCATGTGCCTGGCAATTCCCGGTAGGGTCATTGAAGTTGACGACGGCGTCGCCTGGCTCCGCACCGGCAAGATCGATTTCGGCGGCGTCGTCAAGGAGGTCAGCCTCGCCCTCGTGCCGGAAGCGGCCATCGGTGATTACGTCATCGTTCATGTCGGCATGGCCCTGAGCAGGATCGCGGAGGAGGAAGCCCAGCAGGTGTTCGCGTTTCTTCAGCAAATGCAACCCGAGGATGCGCCATGAAGTACCTCGATGAATATCGCGACGCCGACGCCGCCCGGAAGTATGCGAACCTGCTGGCGCGGATCACGACCAGGCCCTGGACGATCATGGAGGTTTGTGGCGGCCAGACTCACGCCATCGTGCGCTTCGGCGTTGACGAACTACTTCCTCCGGGCATCACGCTGGTACACGGTCCGGGCTGTCCGGTATGCGTGACACCCGTGGAGATGGTGGATCGTGCGATTGCCATCGCTGCGCGGCCGGAGGTCATCTTTTGCTCCTTCGGCGACATGATGCGCGTTCCCGGTACGCAAAGCGATCTCTTGCGCGTCAAGGCCGACGGCGGCGACGTGCGCATGGTCTATTCTCCGGTCGATGCGGTGGAGATCGCCGTGCAAAATCCGCACAGGCAGGTTGTCTTTTTCGCAGTTGGATTTGAAACGACGGCCCCGGCGAACGCCCTGGCGGTCTATCAGGCTCGCCGGCGAAACCTGCGCAACTTCTCGGTGCTGGTTTCCCAGGTGCTGGTGCCGCCGGCGATGCGGGCGATACTCGAATCGCCGCGCTGCCGGGTGCAAGGCTTTCTCGCCGCGGGACATGTATGTGCCGTCATGGGGATCGACGCCTACGCCCCGCTGGCCACACGATTTCGCGTGCCGATCGTCGTCACCGGATTCGAGCCACTCGACATTCTGCAAGGGATCGCCATGTGCGTGCGACAACTTGAAGAAGGCCGGGCCGACGTCGAGAACCAGTACGCACGCGCCGTTCGCCCCGAAGGCAATCGGCATGCGCTGGAACTCCTGGTCGAAGTGTTTCGCATCGTACCCCGGCAATGGCGCGGCATCGGCGAAATCCCTGAAAGCGGGTTGAGTCTCCGCGAAGAATACGCCGACCTTGACGCCGAGCGCCGCTTCGAGACGGCGGAAGCCACGCCGGTCGAGGTCGGCGCGTGCATCAGCGGCGAGATCCTGCAAGGGCTGAAGAAGCCGAGCGAATGCCCCGCCTTCGGTCGCCAGTGTACGCCGGAATCGCCGCTCGGCGCCACCATGGTTTCCTCCGAGGGCGCCTGCGCCGCCTATTACCGCTATCGCGGTGCGCGGAGGGAGGCGGCGGTCCATGGAACCTGATCGCGAAATCACGCTGGCCTGTCCAGTTCCGTTCGCCGAAGGCCAGAAGATTCAACTCGCGCACGGCGGCGGCGGCCGATTGATGCACCGTTTATTGGACGATGTCATCCTGCCCGCGCTGCGCAAAGACCAGCTTGCGGAACTTCACGATTGCGCCCTGGTGCCGACTCCCGCGACGACTCGCCTTGCCTTCACGACCGACTCGTACGTCGTTCGCCCGCTGTTCTTTCCAGGCGGCGACATCGGCACGCTGGCGGTCAACGGCACCGTCAACGACCTCGCCATGGGCGGAGCACGGCCCGTTTGGTTGAGCGCCGGCTTCATCCTGGAGGAGGGCTTGCCCTGGGAAATCCTGCGCCGCGTCTGCCAATCCCTACGCCAGGCAGCGGATGCCGCCGGCGTTTCGATTGTTACAGGGGACACGAAAGTTGTCGAACGCGGCAAGGGAGACGGAATCTTTATCAATACGTCGGGCATCGGCGTGGTGGAACATGGGCTGCCGCTCGGCCCGCGCCAGGTGCGACCCGGCGACGCCATTCTCCTCTCCGGCGATGTCGGCCGTCATGGCATCGCCCTCATGGCCGTCCGCGAAGGCATCCGCCTGGAGACGGCGCTGGAAAGCGATTGCGCTCCCCTGGCGCAGCCAGTGCGTCGCCTTGTCGATGCGGACGTGCCCATCCATTGCCTGCGTGATCTGACGCGCGGCGGCCTCGCCAGCGCTCTGGTGGAGATTGCCGAAGCGTCCGCCCTGGCGATTCAGGTTCACGAAGATAGGATTCCGGTGCATGATACCGTGCGCGCCGTCTGCGAGATCCTCGGGCTGGACGCATTACATGTCGCCAACGAGGGCCGCTTCGTCGCCTTCGTGCCGTCAGAACATGCCGAGCGAGCCCTGGAGATCTTGCATGGCGACCCGCTCGGCACGGATGCCCGGCAGATCGGGAACGTGGAAGCAGGTGAACCAGGCCGCGTAACTCTGCGCAGCTCCTTCGGCACCACGCGTATCCTCGACATGCTCAGCGGCGAACAGTTGCCGCGCATTTGCTAGGGAATGGGATGCACGAAGCCAGCATCATGCAGAATGTGTTCGACCTGGCCTGCGACCGGATGCGCGCGGAATCGGCCACACGGATTGTCCGCGTGCGCCTGCGCGTTGGCGCCCTGGCGGGCGTGGTTCCCGAGGCGCTGGCCTTCGCATTCGAGGCCATGAGGGCTGGTACGCCCGCTGCACTTGCCGAAATCGAATTCGAAAGGGTACCGGCACGGCTGGTTTGTCGCGCATGCCAGCGTGAATTCGAACCCGATGGTTTCCCGGACGCCTGCCCATGCTGCGGAAGCTGGAACGTGGATGTACGACACGGGCACGAACTGGATCTCGTCCTGGTTGAATTCGCGCGTGAGGATTAAATGGAAACAACTCGCTGGGTCGTCGAAGTCAATCAGGCCCTGCTCGGCAAGAACACCGAGTTGGCGGCGCAAAACCGGCTGCGGTTTCACGCCCAAAAACTCCTGGTGGTCAATATCATGTCCGGCCCCGGCTCGGGAAAAACCGCCCTGCTCGAACGCACGTTGAGTGATCTGTGCGGCCGAGTACGCATCGGCGTTCAGGTCGGCGATCTGCAAACCGACAACGACGCGCGCCGCCTGAGCGAACGTGGCGCCCCGGTCGTGCAAATCCTGACCGGCGGCTGCTGCCATCTCGACGCGAGCATGATCGCGCAGGCCAACGAAAAATTCGATCTGAGCCAGCTCGACCTACTCATCATCGAGAACGTCGGCAATCTGGTCTGCACCGCGTCGTATGATCTGGGCGAGGACCTGCGCGTGGTGTTGCTTTCGGTGACCGAAGGAGAAGACAAACCGCTAAAATACCCGACGTTGTTCCGCAAGGCCGACCTGGTTCTCATCACCAAGACCGATCTCGCCGCCGCGGTCGGAGCCGACCTTCCGGCCTTGCGCGAAAACATTCACCGTACGGCGCCGACGGCAACGCTACTTGAACTCTCGGCCCGATCCGGCAGCGGCCTCGATTCCTGGTATGATTTTCTGTGGCAAGCCCTGAAACGACAGATCGGGAAGGCCCATTGATCCGTTCAGGGCTTTATTCAGCATGGCGTTCGAAAACTTGACTACGCCTTGGATTACCGGGTTCCTTTCAGAAAGATTTGGCGCCTGAGCGGATTTGCGGCCCCCATGACAAGAGCGAAGGGATAAGAATTAACGAAATCCGACCTTGGCGAACCGGCATGAACCAATGTAAAATGCCCGTACCGGAAAGACGGCGTTGGGCTAATCGTTGATGTCGCCTGAAAATCAGCGAATTCTGTGAGATCGAAAAAACTCGTCCCGGCTTCGGTAAGGGCCAAGTGTTTTTACGTAAACCCGGCGCAAGTACGATGTAAGCCGAAGTGGCGGAACTGGCAGACGCGCCAGCTTCAGGAGCTGGTTCCCGTTAGGGAGTGGAGGTTCGAGTCCTCTCTTCGGCACTGCAATCAGGGCAAGGAGTTATGTCAAATCGACACGGCTCCTTGCCCTTTGTCTTTCCCCTCTTTGGTACAATTTTGGTACAATTGTTACCAGCACATTGACGCCGCATCGCTCAACCCAAAGAGGTGCATCATGGCCGTCATCCAGGAACGTAACGATTCTTTTCGGGTCCTTTTCTGCTACCTCGGCAAGCGCCACTCGCTGACCCTGGGCAAAGTCGCGAAGGCTGAAGCCGACGCCTTCGCCGGCAACGTCGATCTGCTCCTGATGCGGATCAAGCAACGCCTCGTGCAGATTCCGACCGGGGTCGATATCGGCGATTTCCTCCTGCACGGCGGCAACGTGCCCGAGGCGGTCGTGGCCGTCAGCGAGCGCGTCGTTTTTTCCGGCTTCAAGGAAAGGTACCTGCAAGTCCAGCAAAACGGCGGCATGGAAGCGAACAGCCTTGCGACGGTCACTATGCACCTGGGCCACGTCGAGCGGACCCTCGGCAAGGGCTTCCCGCTCCAAGAACTCACCCTCGCCGATCTGCAGCGGCACGTCACCACTCGCTCGCAGAAAAAATATCGCGGCAAGAAGCTGAGCCCGGCGACGCTCAAGCGCGAAATGTCGTCCTTCCGCGCCGCCTGGAACTGGGCGGCGCCCATGGGGCTTGTGAAGGGCTCGTTCCCGAGCAAGGGCCTCGTCTTTCCGAAGAGCGACGAAAAACTACCGTTCATGACCTGGCCAGAAATCGAGCGGCGACTGCAAGTGAAAGGCTTGTCTCCGTCGAAGATCGAAGAACTATGGGCTTGCCTGTATCTGCGAAAAAACGAAATCGAGGAATTGCTTGAGCACGTGGAAGAGACCGCAACTCATCCTTGGGTGTATCCCTTCGTCGCGACGGCAGCCTACACCGGCGCCCGCCGAAGCGAACTTCTGCGGATCGAAATCGCCGACGTGGACTTCGATGGCGACATGATCCTGATTCGCGAGAAGAAGCGATCCCGGAAACAGCGGACTACCCGCCAGGTGTCCTTGGCGCCGCCGCTCAAGAAAATCCTCCAAGACTGGTTGACGGTCCATCCTGGCGGGCACTTCCTGTTCTGCCAAAATGAGGTCGTCGCCCGCAGCAAGAAACGCAGCACGAAGACGGGTTATCAGAGCGAAGACGCAAGGCCGACGACTCAGAAGGAGCGCCTGGCGACGGTGGCGGTCCGGGCTCGGCCGGGCATGGTGGCACTCACCAAGGACGAGGCCCACGATCACTTTCAGCGCACGCTCGCCGGCTCGAAGTGGTCCGTCCTGCGCGGCTTCCACGTGCTTCGTCACAGCTTCATTTCCTGCCTCGCCGCCGAAGGCGTCGATCAACGAATCATCGACGATTTCGTCGGGCATCAAACCGACGAGCAACGGAAACGCTATCGGCACCTGACGCCGAACGTGAAGCAGAAGGCAATTGCGGGTGTATTTGCGTGAATCAACCGACCTGTGCGAAGTCGCCGTATCCAGAACGCATTCGTTCGACGAGTCGCGCTGCTCGCATATAGACTCTCCCCGTCGTGCCTTTTGCGGTCTCGATTGGGTCAAAGACCATCGGGTTGAATCCGATGTCTCCATACGGATTGACATCTTTAACCTGCTCCAACACAAAACCCTCGGGAGTCTGGATTTGGATCGTGGTGATGGAGCGGATAAAACCCTTTACGCCATCAACCGCTACTTCTTTTTTGGAGGCGATTGGCTCGAAGCTGTAGATCATTCCGCTGCACGATCCAAAGTCAATTCGTCCGACGTGAACAGGAATCACAGGCATTGCGCTACTCCTTTAAATGAGGCCGGGCGAGCATATCGATGTTTCGATGTGCGACGGATAATCTCCGCACGCTCTGAATCCATTATATCCTTTGAAGGAAGAGTCCGAAGCGAGAAGGGCCTGCTCGGTTCGCCGTCAATCAGCAACCGCGCGTACACGGTGTAATTTGGCAGATTGCAAAGGTCGGCTGGCAGAAGCTGCCCCGGATGCTTGCTCATCGCCGGCGCCAGCAGTTCGGCGTCCTCCATGCCGATGCGGAATGACAGAAGCGTCCCGCAGTTTCCGATCACGGATTGATACGTGGCCGGATCCAGCTGCCGCGTGAGTTGATGACTGAGCGTCAGGCAAAGCCGATACTTTCGCGATTCTGACAGCATGGTCGCCGTTGAGGGCGTCGTCAGCGATTGGAATTCGTCGAGATAAAGGAAGTGATCGCGGCGCTGCGCCTCTGGTATGTCCGCACGCGTCATGGCGGTTTGCTCGATGGCGGTCAGGAGCAAGCTGCCGAGGAGCGTAGAGTTGTCTTGCCCGAGCCGGCCGCGACTCAAATTCACGATCAGGATTTTTTGCTCGTCCATGACATGGCGCAGATTCAGTGATTGCTTTGCCGAGCCCGACATGATGGCTCGCAGTTGCCGGCTCGTCAGGAATGGCATGAGCTTGTTCGTGACCGAAGCAATGGCCTCGGTCCGATACGATGCGCTCCACGAGGCGAATTCGCCTTGCCAAAAGGCGCGAACGACTTCGTCTGAAAGTTGGACGATGGCCGTATCGCGATACGCCTTGTCCGTCAAAACCCGAAGCGTCTCCATGAACGTCCCATTCTGTTCGACGGCCATGAAGATCGAGCATCGAAGCAAATTCTCCAGCCGCGGTCCCCACGAATCGTTGAGCTTCTTGAAGGCTGAGACGACATCGGACACCACGGTATCCATGCGACTCGGATCTGGACATGACAAGGGATTGAAGGGGACGACATGCTCGGCGGCGGCGTCGAATATGATTGCATCGTTCGTGCGATTTTTGGGAACGCGTTCGATCACGGATGCCGCCAAATCGCCGTGAACGTCGATGACGGTCAGTCCCCGGCCGGCAATCATGTCCTGGTGGATGAGATTCAATAGAAGCGTGGATTTGCCGGCGCCCGTCGAGCCCACGACGTAGAGATGGCGTCTACGGGCGTCGGCGTCCATGCCGATCGTGCGGGCATCTCCTCGAAAGAGCGCTCGGCCAAGGATTACGCTGCCTGGCTCCGTGCCGGAGAGAAAATTTGGCGGTGGTTCCAGCTCTCGAAACTCCATCGTTTGCATCTGCTCGGCTGCGACGGCGGCGGTCGGCGGATGGAAAAGCGTCGCGATCTCCTCATGCGACATCAGACTCCCCTTCCCACGCGGGGAAGACGGTTTGCCTCGCCGGATACTCCCAAGGTGGAATCGTGCAAGTCGGGATTGCGTAAACGCGCCGAGTGCACCGGCCAGCTGGCGCAGGCGATCAATCGCTAACGCCGAAGCGTCCGGTGCCGCATTCGTTATCAATAAGATGTGCGTCTCGAAAAGGTGCCCGCCGATCTTGTCTGATCCTGCCTGTAGATTCTCCTCACGGTCGTGGAGACGGCTGGCGGACGTGTCGAGTGTTGTACGGATCGGATGCGGTGTAGTTCGGGCGAGAAGTCCGAGCACCCACGCCAGTAACCATGTGCGACGGCGAGTAATGTGTTCGGCAAATAACTCGGCAAGGCGATGGTGGTGACGGAAGAATTCACGGTCGAGCAATCGAAGTGCGTGTTGTGCGGCTCGGCAGCGACGCCGGCCGGCGGGAACAAGATGGATCTCGACCGCGCAACGAATCCCCTCCTCTGGCTTGACCGCTCGCAGAATGGCACTCACTGGATCTGCGAAAGTGTGGTTCAGAAGATCCTCGAATTGAGCGTGCCTGAGGATCGGATAAATCTCTGGCACCAACTCCAATTCGGCGGTCCATGTCTCCCATCCGGGCGGTAGCTCGTCGTCTTTCTCGACGGTGGCGAGAGTGCAATTCGGATAATTCGCGGTGATCGGGCCCGCGACAATTTCTTCCAGGCCATCGGCACATTGCACAAACAGACCGACTCGCCCCGCCGTGGATCCGTAGATGAATGTGATAGGCTCGCTGACCCGATGGCTCTGATGGATCGCTGCAAGGGCTCGCTCCATGTAACGCGGGCTTCGGTCGTTCGTCGCCGGCGTGGTCAGCAGTTTCAGCACAACGACATGCTACACGATTAACCGCCCCATCGAATGTGTATCAATTCGCGTGAGGCGGGTTCGCCGCCATGCTTTCCCCTGCGAGCCTGACTCCTCGACCCTGGGGTAGAGGGGCACGGGTTAATAGCCGTACCAGGCCGGAAGGGTCCATAGCGCGCATTGCGCGCTTGCGAACATTTTTTCGCCACAAATTCCCTCAGCTACACGTGAAGGGAATTTGTGGCGAAAAAATGTTGTGGAGATGGTGGCCCGTTCGTGAGCGCCAAAGTGGCTCGATTTTGGAGCGCGGTTGACACACGAGGACCAGCGGCGAGTCCACGGGCCTTGTCAATCGGACTGGGGCCTTCGTGTAGACGGCGGTCGGATGCAAGTCAATGAGCGATTGCCAGTTGCCGAGGTGATCGAGGAAGATCGGCGTGTGCAGCGGACGGTCATCGGTGACGTAGCTTTCTTGCGTAGCAGCGTAGACCAGGCGGCGCGACTTATTCGGCGTTGTCTCGGCCGCGAACGTCAGAATATGATATGCGCGTTCTACCGAGCGCGTCAGGAACACCACGCGGAAGCGCGGCCGTTCCCATTTCTTGCCGGCGGCGAGCCATTGCGACAGCAGCATTTCTTGGTATGCCTGATACGTCATGAGCTTCTGTCGGATGCTATTCGTCGCGTGGGCATCGACGGATGGCATGCTGTTGTCGATTTCGAATGCAAGATTGAAAGACCGTTCGGCGGATGTGAGACGAAAAAAACAATCCGGTTGCACCTGCCGATCGCCCGCCTTGAAAGCCAACTCGTTTTCCCGGATGAACCGGTCAATCGTGACGCGCCGACTGTGACAAGCCCGAACGGTCTCGACGATCGCCTCTGCGAGGCGGAAGGTGTGCGCGAAGAGTGACGCCGATACCTCGGCAAAGAACGCTCGCGGCGGGCGCTCGGCGTCTGTGCCGTGACATACATCAAAACCAAGCGGCGTGACCTTGTAGTAGTTTTGAAGTCCGCCACCTGCCTGGGCAGTGCTCCACGCACGGACCATGCCGGCTGAGCTCAACGCTTGGAGACGCTCGCGAAGTCGGCGTTCGTTTGCAAATTCCCCTTCGTCGAAGGTTACGCTTGCTCGCTGGAGCAATGGCGTCGTCGCGGGAGTCCAGCTGAGCAGGCGCAGCATAGACAGGTCGCGCGGCGACAGACTTACACGGCTGGACATGGAGCGGTCGTCAGTTTACCATCGATCCCTTTCTGTGCCCATCTCCGTATGAATCCGAATCAATATCGAAGCGTTGACGACGTGCAGGCGCAGACGACTCTCGATGAAGCGGCAGCGAAATGCAATGTCACCGTCGAGGTGCATGGCACCGGCCGGCAAGTCCGTCTCGATTGCCCGTTCAGCTGCGAAGGCGATCACGCCGGCAAGCGTGAGGTGTCGGTGGACACGGGCAATCCGCAAAAGGTCTTTGCGTGCCATGCCTATCAATGCCAAGTGCGCGGCAACCTACTCACGCTCATGCACGGCTGGCTGAATGGAACGCTGCCGACCGGTGGAAAGCTCAAAGGCGAGGAGTTCAAGCGTGTCCGCGCCGTCCTCCTCGGCGGCTCCCCTACTCCGACGATGGCTGCGTCGACACCTGTTGAGGCAACACCCGACCACAAATCGTCGGCGCCACGCAACGTACCACTTGCTCAAAGCGAAAACGAGAAGGCCCGCGAACTGGTGACGCTTGATGAAAAGTTCCTGCGCGATGTCGCGTACATGCCGCCGCCGGCGGCGAGCTATGTGCGACGTCATCCGTGCTTGTCACCGACGGTGATGGAGAAATGGCGTGTTGGCGTGCTTCCACAGGATGGCGGAAATGATAAACGCGGGTGGATGCTTCGCGGGCAGGTCATTTATCCGGTCCTCGCCGAGGACGGCAAACTCCTCAGCTGGGTCGCTCGGGATCCGCAGTACGAGTCGAAGGAGCAGGTATTCAATGCACTGCCGCCGGAGCAACGGGGCAAGGAGAAGAAACCGTACAAACACAAGTTCCCCGTCGATTTCCACCGTGGGCAGGAATTGTTCGGACAGCACGCAAGCCGACTTAGCGAACCGGGCTATCGCGAAACAATCGCAAGCTGCGGGATCATCGTCGTTGAAGGCTTCAACGATGTCATCGGTCTCGACGATATCGGCGTGCCGGCTGTCGCGATCATGGGAAACAAGATCACTGAGCAACAGGTTGTGAAGCTCGAACGGTTTGCGAAGTCCCTCGCCGGCGGAAGGGTGACGTTGCTGTTCGATGCGGACAATGCCGGCGACGAGGGTGCCAAGGAGGCTATTTGGATCCTCATGCAGCGAGAGCTTGAAGTACGGCTGGGATGGACTCAAGCAATGCACGGCGGGAAGTTCGCCGCGCGACAGCCAGAGATGATAACGATGGCGGAGTGGACACAAGTCATTCGGCCAGGTCTTGCTTGATCGGGAAATCAAGGAGTCTCCAGCTTGATGATTGATCCTGGGTGCAGCTGTTTCCTCAACACGGTTTCTACGCTGCGTTGGCCAGAGGCAACGGTTGACTCGTGAGGACTTTGTGTCGCTCACCTTTGTTCAGGCGGCCCTGGGTTTTGCGTTGAAACCATGTGGCGAACTTTTCCCAGTCGCCGTTCAGTTCGATACAACGCAAGTGCAGCACGGCTTCTGCTTTCGCCTGCACCCAACGCATTCCTGCACAATCCAATCGCTCCCCCACCAAGTAACGCACCGCGCCTTCCACTTGGCCCGACGCGATCACCAAGTCTTGTTTGATCCAGTCTCCATAACGCATCATCTTGCGCCGTGGCTTCAAGTAGCCAAGCAGTTTCGCCAAGGCCTGGCGCCGACCCTTCGTCCCAGGGCCATGCCTCGGCACTTGTTCCAATAACTTTTCAAGTCGCTTCAACAATTTCCTTATCTTGCCGGCATACACCAACACTTTGAGTTCTTCTACCCAGACCTTCAATTCTTCACTTCCTTCTTTGTGAAAGTGACGGCCCAACGCCCACAACTTTTCTACCACATGACACACATCCAACGTGAAGATCGCTTTGGGGAACAGCCGCTTCAGGTTGTGCTTCAAACTCTTGGCGCCATCCAACACAACTTGTACGATCTTAGTCGTGTCCGGCCCGAAGCCACGCTTGGTCGCTTCCGCACGCGCCCACTGCGCCGCCGCCTTGCGACCGGCGAACGTGGCATACAACTTCTTGTTGATCGGGCCATGCAGTTTGCCGTCGTCACCACGCTTCAACGTGTACATCACGACGACGCTCACTTCCTTGCCATTCTTGCTTTTATCCCCTCTTTTGCGGCGTTTCTTGCTGCCACGCGCCTTACGTTTCGCCTTGCCACGATGACGTTGGCAACCGCAGGCACAATCTTTTTCATGCTTCGGTTTGCGTTTGCCACGTCGCTTGGCCAACTCTGCCGCAGTCGCCGTGGGCGGACATTTGCCATCGACTTCGATCACCAACACGTCACCATCCTCGGGCGGCGCCTTGAGTTGTTGCATGAAAGGGGCCGCGTCGCGTCCCATGCCGAGCACAACTTGTTCAATCGTCTCGGTGGCCGGCGCCCAATTGAGCACCGCTTTACATACCATCTGGGCGGCTTTGAAACTCATGCGCGTCGCCAAGCGTGCGACCCATTGCATCACCCAAGGCGACAGGCGATCACGTGTCAGTCCCAACACCACATCGAGCGGAAAGAACCCACGGCCGCCACCACGCGACATCAAATAGTGACGGCCATAGGTGACTTCGCCGTAGAACGTCTTCAAAATTCGCTCGGCATAGGGGTCGCCGGGACGATACTTCCCATCTTTGAGGAACGGCTGCAAATCCAAACGCTCATAGCGTGCGGCGAGGAACAGCCGAATCAAGCAGCAGCCCAAGACCGCGACGCGAACCAGGAGTTCTTTCTCAAACCTCCAAAACGGTGCCTCGCAGGTTTCGCAAAACCTCACCAGGTCGTCGAAGGCGGCCTTGGCGTTCTGACGAACCACTGCAAGCGTGACTGGACAATCGATGGTCGCGGGCTTACTTTGAATCATCATGGAGCAAACTCCGAGTCGTGTGTGATTACCGACAAGGATATGCTCCATGCTCTTTTTCAGCTGCGCCTCAACGCCATTAATCCTGCGAAAAACGCACTCTTTCGCTCAAAACTACGGGAAAACGCCGGTAGAATCAGCAGTTGCACCCATTTCAAATGGGTGCAGCTGATTTCCCAACGTGGTTGTCAAGCTGCTTCCTTCAAGGTTAATGGTTGATTCGTCAACACTTTTACGCCGTGGCCGCGGTCCAGGCGACGGAGCGTTTTGCCTTGGAACCAGGCCACGTACTTTTG
>JACPPF010000025.1 GCA_016191165.1 Planctomycetota bacterium | reverse complement strand
CTTAACAATGACACCCTACGGTCCTGCGCGGGCTTCCCCTGGGGGCGTTAGCGACATGACCAGACGGCGATTGTCCAACCAAGGCAAACGATGATTGCCCGCATTCAACTCATCGATGACCGGCAGCAACTCGTTCTGACCCAGGAACGGGTCCAGGTACACAATCAAGGCCTCGGGCGTTTCGTATATCGTTCCCGGTCGGTTGAAGAACTTGCGTCTCAGGGTCCGCACATGGTCCCCGACATGGTCGGGCCCCAGCGTCTGGGCCAGATCCGCCGCCGCGTTGTACATCAACGCCACCAGCCAGCCGATCATTTGCAAAGGCCCCCGATGGAAACGCGGCCGCATCCGGTCTGGGCTCTCCTTGTCGTAACCACACGGCACCGCATCCGCCATCAGGTCGTGCACCTCGACGCGATGGCCTTGCTCGTGGTTTTGCCGAAGCCGGAAGATCGGCAAAACCTCTTCCGCTGCTTGCGTGGACGTCGTGAACAGCGGGTGCCAGCGGTCCTTCTTGGGACCCGGACGAATCTCGCGGCAGACGATGGTGCGAATCGCCTGCTCTGCTTCCTCATCCTTGAGCACCGTCTGCGTTTCGGCCAGGCGGACCTCCTTGGGCGGAGCGCCGACGCACACGCCCGGATCTTCGATCGAGACAAACAAGCCGCTGGGCAACTGCTTCCAGGCCCGCATGCGGTGCGGGTAGCGACAGGCGCGCAGGGTGACGTCCAGGTTGGCGTGTTGCTCGGCCAAGTCCCACAACGCCCGCACGCCCGCATCCGACTTGCCGGCGCCAGCATCGAACAGGGCATGCAAGCTGCGCGGCCGGCCCTGCTGCAACACCTGCTGCACCAGCGGCACCGCCAACTCTTGCAAGTTCACGTTCCCCGGCGTGCCGCGCACGCAGAGGAATCGGCCGCTGACCAGATCGTAGCCCGTGAACAATTTCTCGCAACGCATCTACTTGTTGCGGGTGGTGCTATAGCCCTTGCCGATGTGGAATTTCTTGGTCCAACGCGGGATGGTGTGCTCGTCGAAACTCACCCGCGCGTCTTCGTTGTGCAGCAAATGCCACGGACAGGTGCGCCGGCAAAAGGCATCGACCTCGTGCCAGGACAGATTTCGACGCCAGCCGCCGACCGTGTGCCTCGACGGACAGCGTCGGCCGCCGCACAGGCGAGCAAAGCCGGCATCCTCCATCTCGTCCAGATGGAAGATGCGTTCCATGCCGATCACCAAAGAGAAGACGCTGGTCAACAAGCCCTGCCGCAGCGAGCCGTATTCGTCCGCGAAACATTCCTCCGCCGTGGCCAACCAGTCCAAGGCAGGTGGCATCAAGAGGAACGCCCCCGCATATTGCGTCCGCGTCGAGAAAAAGGGGGAGGCGGCACCGGCACGGGCTGGCTCGGTGGCACCGCTTCGTCGGCGCGCGGCTCGGCGGGCGTGCGATCCGCGCTGGGCCGGGGCGTTGTGGCTTCGGCACGCGTGGCCCGATCGAGGCCGAACTTCTTGCAAAAGTGGTGCAAGGCCACCGTGGAAACGCGCACGCCCCAGGTGCGCTCGATGAAGTCGAGCATGTCGTAGCGGGTGGCGTCGGCATGACTCAGGATGAACTCGGCGATGGGGCCGGCATAGCGTGGCAGCAGTTTGCCGTGGGGCCGACCGGCCATGCGATGGTGGGCCGCCTGAATCGCTTCTTTGGAAGAGACCCCTTGCTGGTTGGAAGCCGTGGGTCGACTGATACCGACCAGGCGGGCGACCTGCGCGACCTTGAGTCCCGAGTCGCAGTGGAGCAGAAAATGGCTGAGCAGACGATTGGAATAATAATCGTCGCCGCAACGTTCCCGGAAGGCAAACGCGTGCTGCTAGGAGTCCCGGACCGGTGCGCGCCGCGCCGCGGCAGCCAAGCGCTCAGCCCCAAAACCAAACGCCGCCCGTTGCCCGACAATCGTTCATTCGGGATGAATCGCCCTAACCCCAAACCAGGCAAAGGACAGTGCCATTCGGGTCGGGGGTCATTGTTTTTTCGGTGATTCCTGCTGACAATCCAACAACGACAACGGCTCCGCGCTGACCTTCGACTCCAACGGCAACCGCAACGGCGGCAGCTACTCGACGCAATACAATCAGATGACCGCCGATGCTTATTGGAACTACTACTACGACCACAGCGGCCGGCTCACCAAAAAGATCGAAGTCGGCACCGGCATTGCCTGGAAATACGCCTGGAACGAAAGCAGCTGTGCCGGGCCGAATTCGGATCGCAGTTGTTGCCGAATTAAGGCTGTATGGATTTTGGGGCTGAGAAGAGCTGTTTACCGGCAACCTCCTGGTCGCGGCGGTTCCAGGCGTTTTTTCATGGTCAGCGCGCACCCCGAACGCCGGGCGCGATCGAGATTCAAAAAAGAAAACAGGCGGCGATCCATAGATCACCCTCACCCCCGACCCCTCTCCCGGAGGGAGAGGGGGAAAAGCGACCACCCCTCTCCCAGAGGGAGAGGGAAGAAAAGGGGCGACCCCTCTCCCGGAGCCGAGGGAGAGGGGTGCTTTGCTACGAAGTGTCGCCGAGGACCGCGGGTCCTGCCGGCGGCTTCGCCACCGGAGTAACGACGAGGCGCTGGCGCGGGATGTCCTCGACGAAGGTCATGTTCGCCAGGCCGAGGTCGGGGACACCATACTTAATTCCCTCGGATAGGACGGGCCGTTCAAATTCGCAATCCAGCAAGCCCGGAGGATTTGCAATGTCAGTGGTGCGATTTCGCCAAACCTGACCTGACGGGTTCCGTTTACGCCCGACCGTGGCACGCTCAGCATGTCGGGGGTAATAAACCCGCGAGTTCAGTTTTGCGCAGGTGGCACACCCGGTTCGTGGGCGTCTTGCCATCCAGGCGCTGAAAACCCCGAAAAAATCGAGGTTTTCGTGCTTTTGAGATACTCACCGCCAGTTGGGTAGCTCGAACTCACCGCAAGGCCGATACCCCCCGCGCCCCGTGAGAAGTCCTCAAGAAAATCGCGGCAAACAACCACGCAGCAAGGACTTGTGACGCTATTACGACTTTTCACTTATTTGGCGGTCAAGTCAGCCCCGCGATCGGCTGCGCCCGATAAAGTTCATACGGCCTGCCGTCCGTGTCCTGCCAGGTGGCGTTGTGTGGGATACCCAGGGCGCTGTAGAGCGTGGCCGCGAGGTTTTCGGGGGTCTGGCGATCCGCAGTTGGTTCGCCGGCGATGCGGTCGGTCGAGCCGATGACGCGCCCGCCGCGCACGCCGCCACCGGCAATCATCAAGCTCATCACCGGGCCCCAGTGGTCGCGACCGGCGTCGCGGTTGATACGCGGCGTGCGGCCGAATTCGCCGGTCACGATTACCAGCGTGTCGCGTAACATCCCACTCTGATGTAAATCGTCAAGCAGGGCCGACACCGAGCGATCGAAGTAGGGCAAGAGGTTGTCGCGCAGGTTGACGAAGTTGCGGCGATGCGTATCCCACGACGAGTTCTTGCCGAGGTTCACCTGCACGAGACTGACACCCGCCGAGACCAGGCGATAGGCCATCAGGAGGGAAAGGCCGAACTTGTTTCGGCCATAGCGCTGCAAGGTGCGCGCGTCGGCGCGTTCGACCTGGAAGGCGGCACGCGTGCGCGGGTCGTTGAGGACGCTGATCGCCTGCTGGCGGTGGCGATCGAGACGCTGGGTTTCCGCGCTGTGACCGAGATGCCGACGTTGTTGTTCGATGGATTCCAGCAGATTAACCCGGCCACGCAGGCGAGCGCCGCCGCCGTCGGGCAGGGTGAGGCTGGGTGTTTCAAAGATCGTCGGCGGTTCGTGGCGGAACGGCGTGCCCTCGAAGCGGAAGCAATGCGGGCAGGCGCCGTTGCCCAGGGCGCACTGCGTCGCCATGCGGAGATGCCAGGCTTCCCAGCGCGGGCCCAGGCGCCCGGCGTATTGCCCGGGGCGGACCTTGCTCGCCTCATTGACGCTTGGTTCCGGCAACACGACCGACACGGGCAGGTTGTTGCGCCCGCGCCCTTGCTTCGCGTGATTGACCTGCACGGGGATCGAAGGCCATTCGTGCGGATTGGGCACGTTTTGCAATGAAAACCCCACGGGCATATCGAGCCGGCCCGTCAACAGCATATGACAGGCGACCTCGTGCCCGCTGCTGCCCGTCGCCATCGAACGGATGATCGCGTACTTGTCGGTGCGCTGCGCCAGCATCGGTAAATGCTCGCAGATGCGCACGCCCGGCGTGCGCGTGGCGATCGGCTGAAACTCGCCGCGGACCGTGTCGGGCGCATCGGGCTTCAGATCGAAGCTATCCTGATGCGAGATGCCGCCCGTGAGGAAAACGAAGATCACCGAGCGTGCGCGAGGCGTATTCGCGTCCCCGAGGGCCTGCAGCGCGGACAACTCTGCAAGCCCGAGCCCGCCGAGACCGATGGCGCCAGCCCTGAGAACCTCCCGGCGAGATAGATGGTCGATCATGGATGCCCCCCCGGCGATGAAATAACAAGAAACCCGCGAAGTGCATCCTACACGAAAACGGCCCGGGTTTCGATAGATTTATCTTCGCGAAAGGGACAAACTCAGACGCCACTCCGGAGATTCACATGACGACGGACACCCGGCTACTTTCCGATCGATTCCCCCGGTCGTCCCAGTACCATCCCGACTGGGTCCTGACTCACGCCAGCGGAGGTGCGAACTCTCTCTGGCTGACCGAATGGCTCACGGAGGCGATGGACTTGCGGCCCGGCATGAGGGTGCTCGACCTTGGCTGCGGGCGGGCGTCGTCGTCGATCTTTCTGCGGCGCGAATTCGGCGTGCAGGTCTGGGCGACCGACCTGTGGTTCAACCCGTCGGAGAGCCTTCAGCGCATCCGCGACGCTGGCGTTGAGGACGGCGTATTCCCAATCCATGCCGACGCGCGCGATCTACCCTTCGCCTGGGATTTCTTCGACGCGATCACCTGCATAGATAACTATCCCTATTACGGGACCGATGATCGGTATCTGAACTACCTCGCGCACTTCGTGAAGCCCGGCGGCCAGCTCGGGATCGCGAGTGCCGGCCTGGTGCGCGAAATCGACGGCCCGCTCCCCGAACACCTGAGAGCGTGGTGGGACCTCAGCTTCTGGGCCTTTCATTCGGCCCCTTGGTGGCGCCGGCACCTGGAACGGCCCGGCATCCTGACCATCGACCTCGCTGACACCATGCCGGACGGCTGGCGCTTGTGGCTCGACTGGATCAGGACCGGCTTCCCCGACAACACCCTCGAAATCCAGACGCTCGAAGCCGACGCCGGCCGTTACCTCGGCTATGTCCGCCTCGTCGGCCGACGCCGGAGTGATGTGACCCTGGAGGAGCCCGTCGTGTCGGTGCCGACTGAATATACGAAAAAACCCTTGCTTCGCGGTCAGTCGCCGGGAACCGGCAACGAGCGGTGAGAGAGTTTGGTGTACGAGGCGAACCACGTGAGATTGCGGCTGAGCAGGGAATTCGGTTATCATGTTTGCGTAAGCAACGTCGGGAGAAATTGCTTCCCGATCTCGCGGTACGAGCCGCGACGGTTGGGGAACGGAGCATCGCCATCATCCGCCGCCATCGCTCCCGAACGGTCGCGGCTCGTTTGTGAATTCGGGAAGTTATTTCAGGCGCCTTACATCAGGCGCCCATTACCAGAAGGATTTGCATGAAAACGATCATTTTCGATTTTGGAAACGTCGTGGGTTTCTTCGATCATTACCGCGCCCTGGAAAAGCTAAAACCGTTCACGTCGCTGTCGCCGCAAGAAATGTTCGCGTCGGTTTATCAGGGTCCCCTGGAGGATCAGGTGGAGCGCGGACTCCTATCCAGTGCCGCCTTTCTTCGCCGGGCCCGGGAGCTTTGGCAGTTGCGCTGCAACGTCGAGTTTTTGGCGCATGCCGTGGCGGATATTTTCTGGAAGAACCCGGAGGTTTGCGATTTGATCCCGAGGTTGAAGGGCCGCTACCGCCTGGTTCTGGGTAGCAACACGAATGCAATTCACGCCCGGCGTTATCTGTCGCAGTTCGCGGAACTGCTGCGCCATTTCGATGCGCTGGTTTTGTCGCATGAAGTCGGTACGCGCAAGCCGGACTCGGATTTCTTTCATCACTGCCAGCGCGCCGCCCGGGCCAAACCGTCGGAGTGCGTCTTCGTGGACGACATGCCGGCGAATATCGACGGCGCGCGGGCGTGCGGTTTTCACGGCATCGTCTATCAACCCAACGACGGTTTGGCGGATCAGTTGCGAGCGCTGGGTGTTGACCTGGCCTAGGACTTTTCGATACCGCACCAGCCCCCAGCGCAAGCTGGGGGATCTTCGAGGCTGCCCAAACCCCCACGCTTGCGCGTGGGGCTGGTATCCCTTCGCTTGACGAACGGTATCGCGTTTCGCCGCGACGCGAAGGGGAGCGCGGGCGGGATCAAGCCCAGTCGCGGCCGCGCTCCCCTTCGGGTCGCGGCTAAACGATGTAACATTCCCCACGGCGCGGAATATAATTGATGTATCGTCCCCGCTTCCGCGCATGAGGCCATTCATGGACATCCTTCAAGCCGCCGATCCTGACATCTGGCAAGCCATCGAAAATGAAAAACGCCGTCAGCAGGACGGGCTGGAGATGATCGCCTCGGAAAACTACACGAGCCCGGCCGTGATGGCGGCGCAAGGGTCGGTGCTCACCAACAAGTATGCCGAGGGCTATCCCGGTCGGCGCTACTACGGCGGCTGCGAATTCGTCGATGTCGCGGAACGTCTGGCAATCGAGCGCTTGTTGAAGCTCTTCGGCGGCGCCCGCGCCAATGTGCAACCGCACTCCGGCGCCCAGGCGAACATGGCCGTCTACTTCGCCGCCCTCCAGCATGGCGATACGGTCCTGGCGATGGACCTCGCCCATGGCGGACACCTGACGCACGGGATGCATCTCAATTTTTCGGGGAAGTGGTACAAGATCATCGGTTACGGCGTTCGGCAATCGGATGAGCGCATCGACATCGATCAGGTTGCCCGACTGGCGCGCGAACACAGGCCGAAGCTGGTCGTCGCCGGCGCCAGCGCCTATCCGCGCGAGATCGACTTCGCGGCATTCGGCGAAATTTGCCGCGAGGTTGGAGCATTGTTCATGGTTGATATGGCTCACATCGCGGGGCTGGTCGCCGCGGGGCAGCATGTGAGCCCGGTCCCATTTGCCGACTTCGTCACCTCGACAACGCACAAGACGCTGCGCGGTCCGCGCGGCGGCGTTGTGTTATGCAAGGAGGAATGGGAAAAGAAGATCAACTCCGCGGTTTTCCCTGGCTTGCAGGGTGGACCCCTCATGCACGTCATCGCCGCCAAGGCGGTCGCGTTCGGCGAGGCGCTCAAGCCGGCCTTCAGGGCGTATGCCATCCAGACCATCGCGAATGCCAAGGCCCTGGCGCAGGAATTGGCTCGACTCGGCTTTCGCATCGTCTCGGGCGGCACCGATAATCACCTACTGCTGGTTGACGTGACCGCGCGTGGGCTAGCGGGAAAGCTTGCCGAAGAGGCGTTAGATAAGGCGGGTATAACCGTCAACAAGAACAAGATCCCGTTTGACGCGCGCCCGCCTCTGGATCCGTCAGGCATCCGGATTGGTACGCCCGCATTGACCACGCGCGGCATGGGTCCGCCGGAAATGCGCCAGATCGCCGCCTGGATTGACGCCGCGCTAGCCGAGCCTGGTAACGTGGAATCGCTCGCCCGAATTCGTTCGCAAGTGGCCGAACTGTGCAAGAATTTCCCCGCCCCCGCCTGAAGTCCCGCCTTGGCGCAACGCCAGCAAAGGAACGTCATACAGATTAAATCTCACTCATTATTTCGTCTGGAAAGCGCGGACGGTCGTCGGCTTCATTAAACTTTAATTCGTTTGTGTTAAGGTAATAAATGGATAATCACCATTGGTCCGCAACGACGGGGGGGACATAGCGTGCGTGTACTGCTGGTTGAAGACCATAAGCCATTGCTCAAGGCACTCAAGCGCGGTCTGGAGGAGGAAGGCCTTGCCGTGGACACTGCCGAGGACGGCGAGGACGCCGATTTCAAGGCGCGCGGCGCGAGTTACGATGTGATCGTGCTGGACCTGATGCTGCCCAGGGTGGACGGCTTGACGCTCCTGAAGCAATGGCGTAAAGATGAGATCAAGACTCATGTTCTCATTTTGACCGCGAAGGATACGACCGAGGATAAGGTGCGAGGGTTGGACCTTGGCGCGGATGACTACCTCACCAAGCCGTTCCAGCTTGAGGAATTGTTGGCGCGGTTGCGTGCGCTCGTCCGGCGCAGCCATCAGGTCAAAAACCCGACGCTGCGCGTGCACGACCTTGAGATCGACACGTCCGCCCGCGCCGTGAAACGCGCCGGAAAGCTTATTCACCTGACCCCGCGCGAATACGCCCTTTTGCAGTTCCTGGCCTTTCATCGCGGCAAGGTGGTGACGCGGACAATGATCTGGGAACACCTGTACGACGAATACGACGAGAATACTTCCAACGTCGTCGATGTCTATATTCGCTATCTGCGCACGAAAATCGACAAGGGGTTCGACAAGCCGCTCATCCTGACGCGGTGGGGCGAAGGTTACATGCTCCGCGGGGAAGAGGACGAAACATGAGATCCATTCGCCGTTCGCTGATCGTCTCGTTCCTTTTTCTGACGACGGCTGCTCTCGCCGCGGTGGCCTGGGTATCCTATCACACCACGTCGGTGTCGCTGCGTGAGCGTGAGCACGATTCGCGCAAACTGATCGAAACGCAATGCGACGCCAACTGCAAGGCGGAACGCGACGACCTGGACCGGCGCATCTTGCAACAGGCCCAGCGTCTCGCCAACCTTTCCGAGTCCAACTACATCCATGCCGAGGGCCAACTTGCCTTCGCCGGGATGTTCGGCCACCAGTTCATGCCCGGCGGCGGCTTCAATTCCTTGTTGTACTGGCATCAGGTGAACAACAAGGACCTCGCTTCCCGGCTTTTCAACATGCAGCCTTTATCCACGCACATCGCAAGTCCCGAACGCATGGTCCCCGAGGAAGATGGCAAATTCGCCCAGGAGTATTTTCAGACGTATCGCAGCAATGGCTGGCCAATGCAGCGTTCGGAGTCGATGGGGGAAGAGCGATTTTCGCTTCAGCCCAAGGTGCGCAAGCGGTCAGCGCCGGCCGGCGAGGTTTTCGACGAAGTTGAAATGAAAAACGGCGTAAGGGTTCGGCGTGTGACGTTGAAGGCCTACGTCGCGAGCTTTGGAGTGCGGTTCTCGCCGTGGCTTTACAAGGGTGTCGCGGCGCCGTTTTTTCCGGCGAAGCAGCCGATCCGGCCGCCGTTTGTCAAGGGCGGAGGCAAGGGCCCGCGTGGGATGCCGGGGCGGCCGATCCCACGCCCGCCGGTGATTCGGACTCATTTTTTTTACATCCAGTACGCCAGCGACCTGGCGCCGACCGAGGCGAAGATTCTGAGCTTCCAGCAAGGTCGCGACCATCAGATCGCCGAGTTGAGCACCGCGACGGATCGCGACCTGGCCAAACTGCAAACCCGCATGTTCTGGATTGGCCTGTCCTCGCTGGCGGCGCTTTGGCTGGGCGGCTATGTCGTCATCCGCATGGGCCTGGCGCCGCTCTCCAAAATGTCGGATGCGGTGAGTCGGGTGTCGCCCAGGGATTTTCAGTTGCCCATGGACCACCGCCAGCTGCCTCAAGAATTGCAGCCAATCGCCGAACGGCTTGTCAAGACCCTGGAGCATTTGCAGAAAGCGTTCGAGCGCGAGAAGCAGGCGGCCGCCGACATCTCGCATGAATTGCGCACTCCCCTTGCCGCCCTGATGACCACACTCGAAGTCGGTCTGCGCAAATTTCGTAGCCCTGAAGAATATCGAGAGATTCTCGAAGAATGCCGCGGGTCAGGCCAAAACATGTATCACCTGGTCGAACGCCTGCTGACGCTGGCGCGCCTCGACGCCGGGGCGGATCAATATCGCCCCGCCGACGTCGATGTTATCGATCTGGCAATCCAGTGCGCCGACCTGATTCGCCCGTTGGCCCGGGCCAAGGATCTTGACCTGACGCTTCACCTGCCCGACCCGATCACGACCCGGACCGACCCGAACAAGTTGCGCGAGGTTCTCACAAACCTCTTGCACAACGCCGTCGAATACAACCAACCCAACGGCACGATTTACCTCTCAATCGAACAGGTCAAAGGGCGTGTCCGCATCGAAGTGCGCGATACAGGAATCGGCATCAAGCCGGAGGTGCTGCCCCGCATCTTCGAGCGATTTTTCCGGGCGGATGCGTCCCGCTACGCGGAAACGCCGCACGCCGGACTCGGCCTGGCGATCGTCAAGAGCTATGTGGATTTGATGGACGGCACGATCCAGGTTCAGAGCAGCGACCTGGGAACGTCGTTCCTTGTCGAACTGCCTCTGCTTGCGCCAACACCTGCCCTCACGACCGCGGTTCGACCGAAACTCGAATACGCGCAGCGCTGATTCTCATCGAGCGCCTTGTCGCAGAACGCACAAAGCCACGACATCATGTCGTGGCCTTGCTGTTGTATGCCTTGAACTTTTTTTCAACCGATCGCAATCGATTCCACCGCGGCGCAACCAAATTTTTCGAGATATTCTTCCAGCTGAGCATGGCAACAGGTGCAGCCATCGCCGGCACCCGTGTATTGCCGAAGGTCGCGCACGGTCCGTAACTCCAGCCGCTCGATCATGCGAATCACCTGGGATTCGGTCACGTGGAGGCAGCGGCACACGAGCTTTTCGGGGCAGCCATCGCACGCTTCGTGATGGTAGGGCCGATCCATGAGAGCTTGACCCGGCAAGAATCAGGCAAACCTTGTTGAGACTACATCTCAATTCTACGCTCCTGGTTTGAGTTGTCAACCGGAAAATTGGCACGCGGTAGGCGGCGCCACATTTTTTTCGGATTTTCAGGCATCTGGTTGCACCGGAACGTTTTCTCGGGTAAGATCAACGTTGATTCCGCAAGCCCTACTTGCCGCGCCGAACGGTCACGAACTTTCACCCTTGGGCAAACGCGGGATCACCTGCCTCGTGGACATTTTTTTGCAACGTTTCAATCCGAGCAAGGGGGGAAAGACATGAACGCGAATTATGCCTGCAATTCTTCGGAACACACGATGTCCCGGCGCCGGTTTCTGGCCGGCACGGCCGCCGCGGGAGTCGGCGTGCTCGGATTCAAGGATATGCTTTCCCCGGTCAACGCCGAGGAGATCCGCAGGCAGGACAAGCGGGTGCTCGTGATCTTCCTCGCTGGCGGGGTTAGCCAGTTTGAATGCTGGGACCCGAAGCCAGGCACTCCCACCGGCGGCCCGTTCCAGGCGATCCCGACGTCCGTCCCCGGCGTTCATATCAGCGAACTGTTGCCCCACACCGCGCTCCAGATGCACCGCATGGCTCTGGTGCGGAGCATCAATATCAACACGAACGATCATGGCGTCGGCGCCTATATCATGCAGACAGGCCGACGTCAGAACCCGGCGGAACGCTATCCGCATCTGGGCTCGGCGGTCGCAAAGTTGCTCAACAATGAGGACAGCCCGTTGCCCGGCTATATCCACGTGTCGCCGCGCGGCGAGTCCGGATTCAACCGTAACGATTCCGCCTTCCTGGGCCCGCGTTACGCCTCGGTGACTCTGGCCGACGGGAACCCGCCGCCGAACCTGATCCGCCCGGCCACGCTCACCGAACTCGCCGATCAGGAACGCAACGCGCTACGGGCCCGGATCAACAACCGCTTCGCGCAGACCCGCCGCAGCGCGGACACCGAGGCGTACACCAACTCCTATGGCCAGGCGATGCAGGTCATCCGCCGCCGCAACTTGTTCGACCTGAATCAGGAATCGCGCTACTTCCGCGATCGTTATGGCAATCACGATTTCGGCCGACACATGCTGCTGGCCCGGCGCATGCTCGAAGCGGGCGTTTCCTTCGTCAAGGTCACGCATTCCAACTACGACACGCATCACGAGAACTTCAATTTCCATCTTGAACAGCTGGGCGAATTCGACAAGACCTTCGCCACGCTGATCGACGACCTCGAACAACGAGGCATGTTGGAAAAGACGCTCGTCGTCGTGATGTCGGAGTTTGGCCGTACGCCGAACATCAACCGCAACTATGGCCGCGATCACTGGGGCGCGTCGTTGTCGATCGCCATGGCGGGCTGCGGCATCCGCCCGGGGGCGGTGATCGGCGCCACCAACGCCAACGGCACCGCGGTGACCGAGCGTCAGGTCAATGGCGGGCATTTGTTCCACACCTACTTCCGAGCCCTGGGCCTGAACCCGACACGCAACTTCCACCACGAAGGCCGGCCCATCCCGATGGCCGACCCACAGGCGTCGGCGATCACCGAAGTGTTGGCGTAGGCGATCTACCATTTGCGGTATTGCCGGCCTCTTGCAACAATGAGATAGGGACATCCGCTCCGCTCGAAAAGGGGAAAACCCAATGGCAATTGAAGCCTCCGAATCCGCTCCTCCTGAAGTTATGGCCGAGTTGCGTGAAGCAGCCGCATATGCCGTGAAGGGTGTGCGCGATCCCGCAGTGATGAAGAGAGCCTGCGAGGAGATGGACCGCTTGCGCGCGAAGAACGCCAAGTTGTACCCCGGTGCCGATGTCGGCGTGGATATTATCAGGGAGATGCGTGATAGTCGGACCGTCGACATTCTCCGCGCAGCGCTGGATGGCAAATGAAGTATGTCATCGATTGCGCCACGGCCTTCAAATGGTTCGTTGCCGAGGCGGACACGCCCAAGGCGCTCGTCATTCGTGACGACTTTAAGCAGGGGATTTGTGAACTCTTGGCCCCCGATTTGTTTCCCACGGAATTAGCCAATGCTTTGCTGATGGAGGAACAAAAGAAGGTGTCGCGGATTGGGCCAGGAGATGCCGAACTGTACTTGACGCAAGCACTGAAGCTCCTGCCGATAATTCATGACGCGGTCCCCCTGTTGCCGCGAGCCCAGGAGATTGCCAAGCAACATCGGCAAAGCGTTTATGACTGTTTGTACGTCGCCTTGGCCGAATTGGAACAGTGCGAATTCATCACAGCCGACATTAAGCTGGTCAACGCCTTGCAACCCGTGTTTCCGTTCGTTGTGTCGCTTGCATCCTTGCCTTGAGTCGGGTTGCCGAGCAACACCTCAATGTGGAATGAGCCGATTCCTTCGCCAATGCTGGATACCGACACGGCGTTGCGGACGAGATGAATCCTCCCCAAACCAAAGCAGGAGAGCAGCGCATGTCACGTTTCTGGGTTATTGCGCCGTTTGAATTTGACGCTGCGAATCCTGACGAATTCGAGAAAGCCTGGCAATACGATCTGGATAGCGGAATTATCTCGATAGGCTGGGGAGACCTGGGTGACATATCAACACTATCCAAGGAACAGCTTCTCGAACATATTTGCGATACATACAAGGACGAGCCACTCAATGCGGCACGAAACTTTCGTGTTTCGTTGCATTATTTCTGGCATTCCATCAAACCTGGTCATACCGTCATTGCGCGTCGCGGTAGGAAGCAACTCGCGGCTATTGGAACTGTGAAGCGAGCCGTTTACTACGACCCCAAGAAAAACCCGGTCGCACGCAATAGCCTCGGCACGCCGTATTCCAGCCACCTCGATATACAGTGGGCGAAGTCCCCCCGCAACAGGTCCTTTTCAAAGGAAGTTTTTGGGATGCATACGGTTCACAAAATCACCGAGAACAAATACCTCGCTTTGTTACAACTCGATAAATAGCTTTTCAAAATGGAGTCCCCCCATGCCCGGCATCTTTTCCCGAAACGGCCCCCCGTCCGCCGACGGCACGATCACGCCCGCGCGAACGCGCTTGACTCTCGACGTGCGCCACACCAGTCCGCTCATCGCCTGCCGCTTCGAGCCGACGGGCCGCTTCGTCTTCGCGGCCGCGCAGGACAACAGCATCCAGCGCTGGAACCTGGCCGATCGCGCCAAGGTTTCGTTCGTCGGCCATCGCAGCTGGGTGCGCAGCCTGGCCTTCCACACGGCTTCGCGCAAACTCCTGAGCGCCGATTACAATGGGCAGATTTTCGTCTGGCCGTTCGATGCCGCGTCAGCGCCTTCGCCCGAGCGCGCTTTCCAGGCACACGACGGCTGGGTCCGCGCCATCGCCATGAGCCCCGATCAACGCCAGTTCGCGACCTGTGGCAATGACAACCTCGTCAAACTGTGGAACATCGCCGACTTCACCCTGGCGCGCACCTTTGAAGGGCACACTTGCCACGTTTACAACATCGCGTTTCACCCGACCCAGCGCGCCCTGGTGTCCGGCGATCTACGTGGCAACGTCAAGCAATGGGATTTGCAAACGGGCCGGCAGACGCGCACGATGGATGCCTCGGTCATCTTCCGCTACGATCCGACCTTCCGTGCCGATCACGGCGGCGTGCGCGGCATGGCCTTCAGCGGGGACGGCTCGCTGCTCGCCTGCGCGGGCATCACCAATGTCACCAATGCCTTCGCCGGCGTCGGCAACCCCGCCATCGTGCTCTTCAACTGGCAGACCGGGCAGCGCACGCAGGTTCTCCGTGTCCAACCCGCTTTCCAGGGCACGGCGTGGGGCGTCGTCTTTCATCCGCAGGGCTACGTAATCGGCGCCGGTGGCGGAAGCGGCGGCGCGATCTGGTTCTGGCGCCCCGACCAGCAAAACTCCGTGCAAAACGTCGCCGTCCCAAACAACGTCCGCGACCTCGCCATGCACCCCGACAACCGCCGCCTCGCCGTGCCGTGCTTTGATAGCGCGCTGCGGATTTATGAGTTGTCGTAAACCGGGTCGTCTAATCAATCTCAAACGCGAGTTGCGGACCATCGAGAAGTACGCGATAAGCATTCATTACGTCGCGACCAAGCAGCACCCAGGTTTCCCCAGGACTCGCGACAACCTCGATGATCAATGACTTTATTTGGTGAATTGAAAGATCAATGGCGTAGGATGGCATCTGCACGACAAACCGCCGACGCCGCCAATCGTGATCGTACCGATCTGAGGCAGGCCAAGCGCCTTGACCACAGACTCGGGAAACACCGTGCGATCCGCGGCACAGTCAAGTTGAGCGGGCACATCATTCAGTTCCGCGCCAGTAACCGGGTTTTTGACAACAAGGTTGACAAAGGGCGCAGGCGGCTGGAGTTGAGTCAAATAGTTGTAGCGAATCACGCCGGGCCTCCGGGTAGATTCTCCCGCCGCACGCCCGAACGCGCGATCGGCGACGGCTCGTCGGTCACCCGAGCCACGTGGATATCGACATTCCCAATCCGCGTCGGAACGCGCAAGGCCAGCGCGAGCTTGTCGTCTCCCACGTCCACGACCGTTTCGTCGTGAATCGCCACATACTTCCCGCGATGGCTGAGTATGAGTTGAGGCAATAGCCGCTGGAAAGCGGAATACTCCCGTTGCCACTTCGATTCGCTTCGCGGTGGCGCGGGAAGAACGGGCGGCGGCAAGGTGATGACTGCGTTCATGTCCGGTTCCATCAGCACGTTTTTTTCGCCAGGTTTATCGGTATTATACACGAAGAACGCGAACCCGTTCGTCGTCCCGATGGAGTCGTCCATGCGCAAATCAATCACCGACCGCAACATTCTCTTCGGCATCTTCGCCCTGCAAATGGGTTTCATCACGCGCGGCGCGCTCGTTACCGCGATGAAGACCTGGGTGCTCAACAAGAACAAGCCGCTGAGCCAAATTCTCCGGGAGCAGGACGCGATTGCAGCGGACACGTTCGCGCTGCTCGACGCGCTCGTGCAGAAGCATCTGGCCTTGCATGGCCATGACCCCAGCAAAAGCCTGGCCGCGATCAGCGCGCTCGCCGATGAGGTGCTCGACGAACTGGAGCGGATCAGCGATTCCGACGTGCAGGGCAGCCTCGCCCAGGCGGGCGCCGCCCCGACGATCGATCTTCCCCGGGAGACGACGATCAAGGTCGCCGTCGGCGCGTCGAGCTCCAGGGGACTGCGGTTTCGAATCCTGCGCCCGCACGCCCGCGGCGGCCTGGGCCTAGTTTACGTGGCCCATGACGAGGAGTTGAATCGCGATGTCGCGCTCAAGGAGATTCAGGACCGCCATGCCGATCATCCCGAGAGCCGATCGCGCTTCATGCTCGAAGCGGAGATCACCGGCGGCCTGGAACACCCCGGCATCGTGCCGGTCTATGGGCTGGGGCAGTATGCCGACGGGCGGCCGTTCTATGCCATGCGTTTCATCCGCGGCGACAGCCTCAAGGATGCCATCACCAAGTTTCATGGTGACGCGCGGCCCTGGCCTGAAAAGACATTGGAGTTGCGCGAGCTTCTGGAACGCCTGATCGACGTCTGCAACGCCATGCAATATGCTCACGACCGCGGCGTGCTGCATCGCGATTTGAAGCCCGGCAATATCATGCTGGGCAAGTACGGCGAAACGCTGGTCGTGGACTGGGGCCTGGCCAAACCGCTGGGCGCGGCGGCCGACCCGGACGCACCCAGTCTGTCCGAAGAGCCGATGTTGCGACCGTCTTCCGCCAGCGGCAGCGCGGCGACGATGCAAGGCTCGGCGGTTGGAACGCCGCAATACATGAGCCCCGAGCAAGCGGCGGGTCGGCTCGATCAACTTGGACCCGCAAGCGACATCTACAGCCTGGGCGCGACCCTCTACAGTTTGCTGACCGGGCAGGCGCCTTTTGAAACGGAAGCCGGGGGCAAGGCAGACCTTGCCGCCCTGCTCAAGCGCGTGCAGGCCGGCGATTTCCGCGCGCCTCGCCAGCTCAAGCCGGAGATCAGCCCGCCGCTGGAAGCGATTTGCTTGAAGGCAATGGCGCAAAAACCCGCGGATCGCTACGCCAATCCGCGCGCCCTCATCGATGACATCAAACACTGGCTGGCCGACGAACCCGTCAACGCCTGGCCTGATCCGTGGACGGTCAAAACCCGCCGCTGGATGGCCCGGCATCGCCCCCTCGTCACCGGCATCGCCGCCGCCCTCCTCGTCGGCATCGTCTCGCTTTCCGCCGCCACCGTTCTTTTGGCTCAGGCGAATGAAGTGATTCAGAAAAGTAACGACGATTTGACCAGCGCCAACAGGCTCATCCAGAAACAAAACGACGACATCAAAAAAGAAATCACGGAAAAGGAAAAACAGCGCAAGCTCGCCGAGAGCCGACTGCGGCAATCGCTCGACGCGGTCGGCTTGTTCGCCAACGACGCGCGCCGCTACTGCGAAGACGCGATGGTCCCCGGCGACAGCCGGCGGCGCCTGTACGAAGTTTTGATTACCCAGCTCGAACGCCAGGTCGATCAGGAGCCCGGCGAGGCGTCCATCGATTCCCTGCGCAACAAGGTGTGGATGTACCAGACGCTCTGTGCCGTCACGCATGACTTCGGCCAATATGCCGAGAGCAAAAAATGGTTCACCAAGGGAATCGCCAGCGTCGAGCAATGGCGGAAACTTCGGCCCGGCGATCCGCTCGCTCTGGGCTTCCGCGCCGCGCTTCTGAATCTACGGGCCAACTCCCTGAAGATTGCAAAAAAAACTGGATGAAGCCAAACGTTTGCACGCCGAGGCGCTGGAACTTCGCCGTCAGCTTGTGGGCGACCCCGACGTCGATCTGCCCGCCAAGGTAGATGCGATCACGTCCCTCGCCGATAGCCTGGACAGCTTGGAGCAATTCGACGAGTCACTGGCGCTCCGAACCAGAATCTTCAAGATGTACGAGAAGGAGGAAAAGAAACATGATTTCGGCTCCTCGAAACGCCGGGCCGTGAAGGAACACAGCTTTCCCTATCGCGAGGCCCTGTGCTGGACCTATCAAAAGGCCGCCTTCAACGCCGGCGATTACGCGACGAGAAAGAAATACCTGATCAAGGCCGACGAGATGAGCGAAGAGTTGATGCGCGAACGGCGCACAAGCCGCAACATCCTGCTCCGCTGGGCGTCCCTTGTCAAAATTTTTGGCGAGCTTGAATACAACCACGGCAAGCTGGCCGAGAAGGACGGCAACAAGGACGCGGCGGCGAAGTTTTATGATGGCGCCGAGAAACACTACAAAAGGCTCAACGACATCAGCCGACGGCTGGCCACCTCCAACGAATTGATCGATGGCATTCGCGATTACTCCCGTTCATTCTACACCCTCGGGCTTGCCGAGCAGGTCAAGAAAAACCCGACCAAGGCCCGCCAGTACTTCGAGGTCAGCCGGGGCATCCGCGAGCGGACCCTCGCCGACTACTCGGATTCGGCGATATCGGCCCACCTTCAGATCGATCTGTTCTTTTCGCAAATCGCCCTGGGCGAACTCTCCCGGACCATGGAGGTGGCCGAGAACATGGTCTGGGCCTTCAAGGACGAGGCCGACGCCGAGTATCGCCTGGCCTGTGTCTTTGCCCTGGCCATCGACACCGTCGAGGAAAACCGCAAACCGGACCCCCTCACCCTGGCCGATAAACGCTTACAGAATCGATTTCGCAGGAACGCGATCCGCTGCTTGCAGCTTGCCCACGACGGCGGGTTCACCGATTTCTTCCAGACCAGCATCGATGCCGACCTCGACGCGCTGCGAGGCGACCCCAGCATGAAGGAATTCGAGGCGAGCCATGCCTATCGTCTCGGCGTTCAGGCCAAGAAACGCCGCGACATGAATAAGGCCCACGCGCACTTTGAAAAATCCCAGGAGTTGGCGCGGCAATTCATCAAAGCGCTTCCCGTCGATGCTCGTGTCAAGCATGTGAAAATCGAATGGCTCTGCGCCGAGGTCCACCTGGGGCGGGTTGTCAAGGCCATCGAGGTCGCGGACAACTTGCGCCCAACGCTGGGAAAACGCAGCCCGACGGTCTTTTTGTTGGCGCGGGTGTATTCCTTGGCTTGTGGCGCAACCGCTGACGCGAAACTGCGAGAACAATACCGCAAGCACGCACTGGACCTTCTCGAGAAGGCAGGCGACATTGCCACGGAGCCTCGCCTCGTGGCCGAGGACGATCTCGACCCGATCCGGGATGATCCGCGGTTTCGAGTGATCCTCGACCGCGCCAAACAAAGAAAAAACTAACCGCGGAAACTGATGCGTGCGAGTCTAAGTGCGTTCCCAAGCTCCGGGTCTGTGAGTTTCTTTTGACGGAGCCTGGGAGCGAGCTCGAATATACTGCACGCGCCCGAGATTGGCACAAGTATTACGAGCCGCGACCGTGAGGGAGTGGGGGCGGGGAAAAGCCCAACGCTCCCTCACGGTCGCGGCTCGTTAACAAGGATGTGTCCTTTCGTGGCCCGTGCAGTATGAACATAGCGACCGTGCTACCGGAAGGCGCGTGGATTCGATAGGTAGACGAACAACCCGATGCCCCAGCCTACCAACACAATGAAACCGATCACGATACCCAAGATGGCCCGCATGTTGCCGGTGATTGAGCCGTAGGACGCCTTGTGCTTGTGGGTCACCAGTGCAAGCACGCCAAAAAGGATCGCCAGGAGCGACAATCCTGGAATAAAGCAGAGCAGCGCCGAATAAAGCGACAGCACCGCCCAGATGCTCCCGCCGACGGGCACGATTGCGCTCAGCGGTGAATTACCGAGGTCGTTGTCGTCGTCATCGTCCTGGGCGACTTTCTTCTTTTTTCTCGGCGCGTCATCCGCGTCGTCATCGGGCGGCGGCGCCTTTTTCTTGCGTACTCGATCCGGATCGCCTTCGCGAATATCGTCGTCTGCCATGAAATTCTCCTGGTCGATGAAATGTCGTTGGCTAGGTCTGCACCATGAAACCAGCGGAAACCCCGCGTGTCAATCAAAAAAAACCTTTTCTGTCATTTCATGGCATGTCAATTTTCGTTGGGCAGGCTGCCAGCCTGCCATTGCTGAGAAAACCCAAGGCCCCTGGGTCAAGTTTTGGCAAACCGCACCGTGTAATTCAACAGGGCAAGGTTCCTTGATCCGAGAATCTCATAGCGTATGAGTCAAGTTTCGATACAAGCCCGAAGCGTTACAACATCTTTCAAAGGCGGTGTAACCTTCCGAAGGACAAGCAGATACGGCCGAATCGCCCATTTTTGGGTGCCATGAATGCAAGTACCGCAGCTGCACAGGCTTCCAACGCCGTATCGCATTTACGTTCAATGAGTTACGTCATCCTTGAAAGATGTTGGTTAGCGAGGGAGGATGCAGAAGAATTCCCTCGCTAACGCTTCGGGCTTGTGTGGCCGCCGTTTTGGTCTGAGGTGAAACCTCGCTAATGCGTTGTCCAAATTGAATTTTGGGTTTGGGTCGGTCGTAGCGTGGACTTCAGTCCACGCGAGCGGCGTGTGGACTAAAGTCCACACTACGGGAGCAACCCTAAAATTTAGTCTGGACGAGGCACTAGGTTATCCTCTCTCCCTCTGGTGGAGGGGGCTGGGGTGAGGGAATTGGGTATTCGGTTGTAGGAACCCCTCGCCCCTCGCCCCTCGCCCCCATCCCCTCTCCCGATGGGAGAGGGGGGCAACCACTTTTTTTGCCAACCGGTTTCGTCAACGCCATTCGAAAATACAGCGTTGTAGAATCAGGTCAAGCCTTGCTCACGAACGTTGAATTCGAGTTTCCATTTTTGTTTGCCATCGCGGCTGATGCACCACAGTTCCAGGATGCCGACTTCGCTGACCTTGCTGTGCAAATGAACGGGAACGGTGACCCCCTGTTTGCCAGGGGCTTCGAGGGTCGTGCTCATGGGCAGAATCTCTTCGATCTCACCGGCCCATTCGTCGATCAGGGTTCCAACCGTGTCGTGCCGGCGCGTCGCGGAACCGAGGAAGCGGAACTCCGCAGGTTCGCCGACGACCAGGCCAAACTCGAGCCCGGGGACATCGCTTTCGGTTCCTTCCTCCATGCCGAAGGGGACGACGCAGAGCGCCTTGATCGGCGGCGGGCTGCCGGGAACGGCGGGTAGCGACGTCTCGACGCCGATGTAGTAGGCGCGCGCCGCCCCGCCGCGGATGCGGATGCCCTGTCCGCGCCGCACGAGGCCGTAGTAGGCGGCGCCCCCGGCAACAGCGCGATCGAGATCGCTGCCTTGAAGTTCGCGCACGCCCGATTTGGGGTTGATCCATTGGCCGAGCACATGGAGCATCCGCTCGCGCAGCGGATTCGCCTTGAAGACGCCGCCGTTGAAGAGGACGACCGCCGGCTGCGCCGCCTTCTTCTTCCCCCGCTTGGCGCCCGCTTGTGCGATCAGAACTTCCTCGTTCCGCGATAGAAACGCCGCCAGATGCTTGGTCACCGCCGGATCGGCCGCGTAGGGTAGGCCGATCTCCTGCAAGCCGACGGTACGTTGCATGCGTGGTTTCTCGTCGCGCGGCGTTTGCGGGAAGAAGCCCTCGACGAGCACTTTTTCTACATCGTCCTTTAGCAACTCGCCCTTGATCGTGCCGCCGATGACCTTGCTGCCGCGGCCAAGTACGGTGACCGGGGCCGAGTTTGGTTTCTCCCCTCTCCCCTCCGCCGGAGAGGGGTCGGGGGTGAGGGGGTTCGCGAACAGCGTTTCCTTCGCCATCCTGCAAGCATGCCACAACGCATGCATCTGCCCCTGGTCCAGCTTGATTCCCTTGGCCGTGAAACCCTGGGCCGCGTGGTGGGCAAGGGCGAGGTCCATGTTGTCGCCGCCCAGGAGGATGTGATCACCGACGGCGACACGTGTGAGGACGAGCTGCCCGGCGTCCTCGCTGACGGCGATGAGCGAGAAGTCGGACGTGCCGCCGCCAACATCGCACACGAGCACCACATCGCCGACCTCGACCTGCTCGCGCCATCTGTCATGGCTGGCGTTGATCCACGCATAAAAGGCGGCCTGCGGCTCTTCGAGCAGCGTGATTTTTTCCAGTCCCGCCGCCCTGGCTGCCTCAACGGTCAATTCGCGCGCGACCGCATCGAACGACGCTGGCACGGTCAGGATGATGTCCTGATTCTCGAGGCGATGCTCCGCCACGTCCTTTGCGATCAGGTGATTCCATGCATCGACGAAGTGCTTGAGGTAAAACGTGGTCGCTTCGAGGGGCGAGACGCGCCGGCCCTCACCCCCGGCCCCTCTCGCGGAGGGAGAGGGGGGAGCCGCCTGCGCCTTCCACGGAAGGATAGGGGCCTTGCGATCGACGCCTGCATGGCACAGCCATGACTTCGCGGAGGCGACCAGGCGCGTTGGAACCTGCGAGCCGAAGACTCGCGCGAATTCGCCGACGCAGTAATCGCGTTCGGCAGCCCAGGGCAGTTTCAGCGCCCCGGCCGGTTGTTCGCCGGGGCCGGGGAGATAGATGAAGGAGGGCAAGAGGGCGCGTTCCTCGACGATGCCGGGCGCGACGACCTGGGGAATTTTGAGATGAACCAGTGCCGCGTCATCGCCCGCCCCGGTGTCGTAGTATGCGAGCGCGGAGTTGGTGGTGCCCAGGTCGATGCCGACGACGAAACGGGATGCGGACATGCGGATCCTCTTCCTCGTTTAGCGCCCGCGTGGCGCCAGGCGGGGGCTAAACGAATGCTGGTATTCCATCGTTTACCTTACCCGTTCGCCGCGTTCTTGGCCATTGCTCGCCGCCGCCGGCGCCACCATGCCAACAGGACGGCAACCACGCCCAATCCCGCAAGCAGAGGGCGTAGCGCGAATGTTCCAGTTGCACGATCTTCGCAAAAGCAAGGTTTGGCAGGAAACCCACGAGACGGGCATTGAAAAAGGTCTCGAAAAAGGCAAAACGATCGCGCGGCGTGAATTGGCCCGCAGGTGCCAATCCCGAAGCATGTCCGCCAGGGAGATTGGCGAGTTGCTGGACCTACCGTTGAAGACCGTGCGGCGATTTCTTAAGGCCACCTCGAAATGACGGGGCGAATTCGAGTCACGGTTCGTCCGAGCGCTCCGGCCTTTTCGCATTTTTTTCACCCTCCTGATTGACATTCCCCCCACGTCCACCTTACACTGTCCGCTGGGTCTGTCTCCTTCCCGGCCACTCCAGAAAGGCGTTTCCCATGCGGCGTTTTTCCTCGTTCCTTGGCATCCTTGCGGTTGGTTTGATGCTGACTGCGTTTTCCAACGCCCAGGATGGCAAAAAGGTCAAGAAGGACGCCAAATCCAAAACCCCAAATTACTATCCCGTTGACGTCGGCAATACCTGGCATTTCCGCGTCAACGCCAATGGCAAAAACGTCAACATCACCACGCGCATCTCCAAACTCGAAAAAATCGATGGCGAAACGCTTGCCCGTCTCGATAGTGCAAACGTGGCTCTCACCGAACACCTCAAGCAAACCGATAAGGGCGTATTCCGCAGCCGTTTCAATGGCGCCGAGGTCGTTCCGCCCTTCCAACTCCTGCCCTACCCGGCAAAGATTGGCTTGAAATGGAAAGGCGAATTCACCGTCGGCAAGGAGCGGGCCAAGCACACCTACGCCGGCGAAATCCAGAGGGAAGAAACCATCGAAGTCCCCGCCGGGAAATTCAAGACGTTGCGCGTCCTCATTCAGCTCGAGGAAAACGGTCAGCGCGTCGAAACGACCTACTGGTTCGCCAAAAATGTCGGCTTTGTCAAACAAACATTCGAGACCGCTGGCACCATGATCATGCTGGAACTGGAGAAGTTTGAACGTAAGAAGTAAAGCATTCGTCGCGTGCGGCCTGGCATGTCCGGGCCTCTAGCATTCCTAATCCGCAAGCGGTTGACGAAAGCCATCAACCCAGAAGAAAGGTCCTCTTATGAAGGCTCAACGTTGCCTCGGTGTTCTCCTGGCATTCGGTTTTTTGCTGACGGCGCCCTTCGCGCGCGGTCAGGACGAAAAAAAGAAGGCGCCGCCGCCGCCGCCGAATTACTATCCGCTTCAGGTGGGGAATGAATGGAATTTCCGGGTCACGGTGGGTGGCAACTCGGTCAACGCCATCTCGCGCATCGCGAAGATCGAAACGATCGACGGCAAGCCCCTGGCTCGCCTGGAAGCCTCGCTCAACGGCAATATCGTCGCCACCGAACACCTCCGCGTTACCCCGGAGGGGGTTTTTCGCTATCGCAACAACGGCCAGGAAATCGTTCCGCCGATCTGCCTGTTGAAGTTTCCTGCCAAGTCCAACTCGAAGTGGGACGGCAACATCAAAGTCGGAGCCGAACAGGGCAAGTATTTCTGCGAGGCCAAGGAGGCCAACGTCGAGGTACCCGCCGGCAAGTTCAAGGCCCTCCACGTTGCCATCCGCCTGGAGACCAAGGGACAAACCGTCACGACCGCGTATTGGTTCGTCCCCAATATCGGCTTCGTCAGGCAGACCGTCGATGCTGGTGGAATGTCGATCCTCATGGAACTCGAAAAGTACACCCCCGGTAAAAGTGACAAAAAATAGGCAAGGCAGAGAAGATTTTACTGGCGTCCATTGACGGCCCCTGCATCGTGAATATCAACGGTTCAATAGAACATGAATCGTTTTAGCCGCTACCCTCCGGGTCGCAGCCAAATGATTGTCGCGGCGTTTTTTCGTTGAATATCTTGGGGCATCGGCTCGTCCAATTAAAGGATTATTAAAATTCCGGCGGAATTCCCTTGCAGATGACCGCCGTGGCGATTAGAAAAAGCTTTCGTCTTTCCCACGGCAAACGGTGTTCGTTTTCGCACGGTAATGGGGAAGGTTAGCGATGCCGGCTCGCGGTTGGGTCGGCACGGTCCAAATAAGGTGGGGCTAAACTATGATTCGTGGTTTGTTGGTTGGTGCGGTTGCCGTGTTCGGCTTGTTCCTGTTGTGCGACGCCAACAGTGAAGGCGGCGACAAGAAAAAGATTGCGTCGATCAAGACCGTCATGAAGAAGGCCATGAAGAGCGGCCTGTGCAAGAAAGTCGCCTCCGGCAAGGCGAGCGAGAAGGAAAAGAAGCAGCTAATCGCGTTGTTCACCGACCTGGCGGCGAACAAGTGCCCGAAGGGCGAAGAGGATAGCTGGAAGGCCAAGACTAAGGCTCTCCTGGACGCTGCCAAGGCCGGTGACGGCGAAGCTCTGGCCAAGGCCGCCGACTGCGGCGCCTGCCACAAGGCCCACAAGTAGACGATGCCCGAAGAACCGGAACAAGGCCCGCTGTTTCATTCAGCGGGCCTTGTTCGTTTCTGGGCCTCCGCCAAGGCGCACGATGAAAATCGAGACCCTTGCACGGCACCCGTCGTTTCGCGAGAATATTCGCATGGCGCCCGCCCGGTTTCCTTGGCCGACGCCTGCCCCTGGCCCCCGAACCTATATGCTCGACGGCCCTTCCATCGTCGCCGCCCTGAAAGAATGCGGCATCACGCATGTCATCTGGATCCCCGATAGCGACCTGGGGACCTGGGACGCCGCGCTGTCATCGGCTGAAGGCTTGAGCCTGATCAGGGTGTGCCGGGAGGGCGAGGCATTTGCGCTGGCGGCCGGGCTGCACCTGGGGGGGCGCCGGCCAATCATCTTGATTCAATGTACCGGCCTGTTCGAGGCCGGCGACGCTTTGCGAAATGTGATTCACGATTTGAACCTGCCGCTCTTTTTTGTCGTCGGCGTGCGCAATTACTACTCCCATCAGCAAGGCGCGACTCCTGACACCTGCCCGGTGTTCGCGCAGCCAATCATGCAGGCGTGGAAGGTCCCATTTGTCATTCTCGATAACCGGCATTCGGCCCAGGATTTGGCCGATGCCTTTCGCCAGGCGCAGGCCGAAAAAAGGGCGGGGTGCGTTCTCCTTGCGGAATAGTGCTTTTTTCATGCCGTCACTCGCGGCCGGATCAAGGGGTTCATTGTCCGGAACCTGCGAGCAGGAGCCTGGCCAACGTCAGGTAGATCAAGAGCGTTGCCATGTCGGTGAGGGCCAGCGCGATTGGACCGGCGGCAACCTGCGGGTCGCGCTTCAAGAGGTGCAGCAGATGAGGGATAGCCATCCCAAGCACCGCGGCCACGCTCACGCCGCCGGCGATGCCTCCCAGAATGCACAGGGCAACCGAAGGCTGCCAAAGCCAGCCCAGCGCTGCCAACCCCACGATCAAACCACACGCGACGCCGAGCAACGCGCCGGCCGTGAGTTCGCTCACAATTCTCTTCAAGAATAGCGACCAGGGCTTCCGGCCGGCGTTCTGGGTTTTCAAAGTCAAGCTGACGGACTGAATGCAGACGCTTTCCGCCAGGGCGAGTACGACGGGGATGAACAGCGAAAGCCCGATCGCCCGTTCCAGTTCAAACCGAAACAACCAGGCGAGCAAGGCGGCCAGGATTCCGCCGGCAATATTCGCGAGTAGCCAGGGGAAACGACCCCGGAAAGCCGCCACGGGTGAATGACGCTGCGCCTCCGACAGGTGGACGCCGATGAGTTGAAAGAGATGGTCGCTGTCGTCACGGCGGTCGAGGTCGCTCAATTCGCGGGTGTAAAGATCGACATCGACTAGCCCGATCATTCGCCGGTCGTCGTCCACCACGGGAAACGCGAGAAGCTTGTGCAGGACAAAGAATTCGCAGGCGTCAAGTACCATGGCCGAATGCGGAATCTGAACCACCGGCGTAACCATGATGTCTCCGAGACGCCGATCGCGCGGGTTCAGCAACAGGCGGCGCGTCGGCACGACGCCGACCAGTCGGCCCACCGCATCCGCAATATAGAAGTAGATGATGCGCCCCTCTGGCTGCTGCGCCTGAATGCTCTCGAGCGCTTCGCCCACGGTCTGCGCGGCGCGAAGTTGCACGAAGTCGCCCCGCATGTGCTTGACCACCGGGTCAAGGAGGGCATCACTGGCAAGAGGTTCCGGCATTTGGCGCCCTTGGTTGGTGTTAATCCCGTGACGCGGCGGCGGTTAGCATCGCACGGTTGTGTTCGGGTCAGCGGGGATCATTTCTCCGGGCCGCCCTGGACTTCATATGAATATCTCCATGAATCGGAACATTCAAAAAAACCTCGACAAGGCCAGCGCGGGCGAGCGCCTCACATTCGCCGATGGCGTCGCCCTTTTCGATTGCAAGGACCTCAACGCCCTTGGCAAGGCCGCCGACGCCGTGACCCGCCGGCTGCATCCGAAAATGTATCGTACCTACAACATCGATCGCAATATCAACTACACCAACGTCTGCGCGGCCGTGTGCGACTTTTGCGCGTTTTTCCGCAAATCAGGCGCTGCCGATGCCTATGTCCTTTCGCGCGAGGAGTTGTACAGGAAGATCGACGAGACGATCGCCTTGGGCGGCGATCAGGCGCTTCTGCAAGGCGGAAACCATCCGTCGCTCAAGCTGGAATGGTACGAGGAATTGCTGCGCGATCTGAAATCGCGCTATCCGAATTTCAACCTTCACGCCTTCAGCGCGCCGGAGATCTGGAATTTCGTCAAAATCAACAAACTGCCGCTACGAGAGGTGCTCGAACGATTGAAGGCCGCGGGAATGGGCAGCCTCCCGGGCGGCGGCGGCGAGATTCTCGTTGATCGCGTCCGTCAGGCGATTACCGTCAACAAGTGCCTGACCGACGAATGGCTCGAAGTCCATCGCGTCTGGCATCAACTCGGCGGGCGGTCCACCTGCACCATGATGTTTGGGCACGTCGAAACCCTGCCCGAGCGCATCGAGCATCTTGACCGCCTGCGCCAGCTTCAGGACGAAACGCACGGCTTCACCGCGTTCATCTGCTGGACCTTGCAACCACCCGCGACGCCCCCCTCTCCCCTTCGCGGGGGCGGGGCGGGGGCTGACGGGGGAACCGACATGTCGCGCATTCCGCCCGCGGGCTCGTTCGAGTACCTGCGGACTCAGGCAATTGCGCGGCTTTACCTCGACAACATTCCCAATATTCAGTCATCGTGGGTGACGCAGGGTTTGAAGGTCGGGCAGCTCGCCCTGATGTTCGGCGCCAACGACATGGGCAGTCTGATGATCGAGGAAAACGTCGTCGCCTCGGCGGGAACCGTCCATTATTTGACGTTGGAGCAGATCAAAAACGCGATTCGCGAGCTGGGTTACGTGCCGCGGCAACGGGATGTGTTCTATCGGTTTGTCGATGCCGATTCGGCGCCTTGCGTTTAGCCGTTCGCCTTTGGCGAGCGAATTGGGGACGCGGTTGTCCGCTGCGAATCACGGTGGGAATAATCCAAAGTTTTCTTCAGCCTCCCGGATCAACAGGTGGCGTGGGGAATTGAATTGCAAGATCACGACCGTTGCGCGACCGATGGCGGTCAAGCCGACAGCATGGTAATCGCGCCAGGAAAAGTGATCCGCCCAGGTGTGTAGCCGCGGATTAAAAAGGGGCACTTGGGTTCCGGTCTCCGGATCGACAGCCTCCGTTCGATCCGCCTTGTGAAGATTGCAGCTTGGGCAGGCGAGTGCAAGGTTCTCAGGTTCACTCGACCCGCCTTGGGCGTTTGGAACAATATGTTCGAGGTGAAATGTCGCGCCTTGAAGGGCCTGGCACATACGGCAATATTCGCACCGCTGTGCGGCCCGCGATTGGACTGCTTCGCGAATTTCTGGCCGGGTGGACATATCAGGGCTTCCGACCCAAGAAATGAATTGCCTTGGCACGCATCAGAGAAAGGGATTCGCTCATGGCCACAAGAGATTCAAGTTCCGTCCGCTCGCTCTGAGTCAACGCGCCGTCGTTGTTGCGGGTCATCAAATCTTGCAAACGCACATCGGTGACGGCGGGCAGGCGCGCGGCGGCAACCTGTTCCAACAATTCGCGCGGGACTCTGATTTCGTCTCCCATGAATCGACTCGCAAAAAATGGTGGTCGCAATCAATCCTACTCCGATTATAATGGTGCAGTAGCCCGCGAAACAACGTTATTTCCGCCTGCATGGGACTCGCATGTATTTCTCCCTCCTCAAACGAATGCTTCTCGAAGCCGACAAACGCTTGCTCTTCAAGCTCGCGTGGAACATGGGCTTCAAAGGCATGCTCTCCGTCGAGAAACACAAACGCCGGATGCGCCGCGGCGAGGTGTTTCCGCCATTTCTTTACGTCTCGGTCATCAATAGCTGCAACCTGCGCTGCCAGGGCTGCTGGGTCGATGTCGCCGAGAAGATGGAAGCGATGGCCCCCGAGACCTTCCACCGCATGGTGAAGGAAGCCCAGGACATGGGCAACGTCTTCTTCGGCATCGTCGGCGGCGAGCCGTTCATGCATCCCCGCCTGTTCGACTTGCTCGAACCCCATCCGGATTGCTACTTCCAGGTCTTCACCAACGGCCACTTCATCACCGAAGACCGCGCGAAGCATCTGCGCAAACTTGGCAACGTGACGCCGTTGATTTCGGTCGAGGGTTCCGAGATCGTCAGCGATCAGCGCCGCGGCCGTGACGGCGTGCTCTCGAAGACGATGCAGGGCATCCAAAACTGCCTGAAGCACAAGGTCTTCACCGGCGTTTGCACGAGCGTGTGCCAGACCAACCTCGATCTGGTGAACGAAAAATGGCTCGACCGCCTGATCGACATGGGCGTCATGTACACGTGGTTTCACGTATATCGCCCGATGGGTCCTGACGCCTCGCACGAACTGTGCTTGACGCCGCAGCAGCAGCTTGAGCTGCGCAAGTTCGTGGTGGAGATGCGGACGAAAAAGCCGATCATCATCATCGACGCCTACTTCGACGGCGAAGGCCAGGCCCTCTGCCCGGCGGCGACGGGCGTTAGCCATCACATCAACCCCTGGGGCGACATCGAGCCGTGCCCGATCGTGCAGTTCACGAAGGAATCGATCAAGCACGAACACGACGATCGCCACCTCCGCGACAAGTTTCTGCACTCCGCCTTCCTGCAAGACTTCCGCAAGCTGGCAAGTGAAACGACGCGCGGCTGCATCGTCCTCGAACGTCCTGACTTGCTGAAGGCGCTCGCGGAAAAACATGGTGCGAAGGACTCCACCGTACGCCAGAGTGCCATGGCCGAACTGGCGGCGATGGAGGTGCGCACCTCGCAATTCAACCCGGCTGCACAGATTCCAGAGAAAAGCTGGGCGTACCGGCTGGCGAAGCGATTCTGGTTCAACGATTTCGGCGCCTACAAGGGCATGGACCACACGAAGGCATCGGCGCCGGCGGTTATTGCGAATGCCGCTTTTGCCAGAGCCACCCACCTCGAAGAAGCGACCGGCTAAGATTCGGAACTATTTGTAAAATAATAAGTTATGGAACATTTTTTGTTGACTTGACATAGGTCAAATAATGCTTAGAATATCACAGGAGGGTAAAAAATGCCCGCGCCGGATGATCTCCAGGAATTGGAGTTGGTCCGAAAGGCAATCGATCTCGTGGAGGTCAGCGGGTGTCTGGAATGGGATGAGAAAGAGGAAAAGCGGTTGCGCGCCAGACCGCCAATTGCGAATTTATACCCGGACGAGGTAACGGAACTGCCTGTTCAATTTGTCCGAAACGGCGGCACAATTTTCCAGAAGAAGGAAACCCGGAAAGAATGGCAGCATCGACGAAACTACTGGTACAAGGTGAACATCCCATATCAGGGCTTGTTGAAAGGCCTCTTCGTGGAGTTCTACCTTTTTGATGAAGATCCGGACTATCCGTCAGTCTCGCTTGTGAACTATCACCAATAGCCGACTGTTTGATGGTGTACCATGAAAATGAAGCCTCTGCCGTGGATGTGCAGTCATTGCCGGGAGAGAGCAGTCCAGCTAGTGATGCTCCCTTATTCGACGGAAATAAGCCATGATGGCCGTACTTACACCGTGAACATTCCTGATCTGCAAGTCGGACGCTGCGAGCGCTGCGGCAACACGGTCCTACCCCACGCTGCCAGCCAGCGGATTACGGAGACATTTCGGCAACAGCGTGGCTTCCTGAAACCCGAGGAGATTCGCCAGGAACGCAAGCGTCTGGGCCTGACCCAAAAGGAGCTCGCTTCATTGATCGGAAGCGCGGACGCCACACTGTCGCGTTTGGAAACGGGAACCCAGATGCAATCGCGCCTCATGGACAACTCGCTGAGACTCTTCTTTGCTCTCCCCGAAGTGCGGGACCTGCTGCGGCAATTGAATGAAGATCCGCATAGCGGTACGGCAGCGGAGCTGGCGACGGGGACCGAAGCGAGCGTCTCTGGTTAAAAGGGCAACCGAACTGCTAAGGCTACCCACTGCCCGTGCGAACACGCTTCGAACTGTCAAAGAGGTAAACGCCAGCGTAGCTCATGGTGGCCAGGAGGCCGTCGTCCGGATATGACGCCGGGCCACGACAGCGTCGTCGCCGGCGGTGCTTCACCTGAAAACCAACCGTAACCGGTCATATAGGCGGTTGACGCTCTGGTTTTATTGTTGACAATACACCCCACGGCGCGGCTTTCAAGAAGACGCCAGGCTGTTTCGGCAGCGTGGGTGTCTGTGCGGGGCTACCCCGCGCGTGCGACAATCCCGAGCGTTCCAGCGCGCGGCCTCGGCCTGCGCTTCACGCAGATAAGGCCGCGCGAGACGAGAAGGTTGAATGCCGCGCCGTTTCTCTCATGGCAACTTTCCACGTTGATCCCGATTTCGTCGAACAACTTGCCGCCACGCTGCGCGCGGGCAACTGGGTTCGTCTGGCGCTGAAGTCGCGCGTTTGGTTCACTTTTCCGGACGACCGAGCCCTGACTGCTAAAGTTGTAGGGCAGGTATGGGAGCACTTCGGTGGCTCGCGTCCAAGTCTCAAGCAGCTCACCAAATTCTTGAAAAAGGCGATCTCCGCACTCCCGCACGAACCGGAACAACGCGCTGTGCCAGTTGAACCCGCGCCCATGACCGCGCGCTGGCCGGTCCCGGTGCTGGCCACTCCCGTTCAACTGGCCCACTGGCTGAACGTACCGCTGACCCGCCTCGAATGGCTGGCCGACATCAAGGAATGGACACTGCGGCAAGCCGATGCGAAGTTGCGGCATTACGTCAACGTGTGGGTCCCGCGACGCCGCGGCAAGCCACGCTTGCTCGAAGCGCCGAAGCCTCACCTCAAGGCCATTCAGCGGCGGATCCTGCATGAGATTCTCGATCACATTCCGCCGCACGATACCGCGCATGGCTTTCGCACTGGGCGCTCGATCGTGTCCTATGCCCGGCCGCACGTTGGCAAGCAGATGGTGTTGCATTTTGATTTGCGCGACTTCTTCGCGTCGGTGTCGGCGGCGCGGGTGCGGGCGATTTTTCGTACGGCCGGGTATCCCGCTGATGTCGCGAGCCTGTTGACTGGCCTGTGCACGACGCGGACGCCGGACGACGTGACGGTTGCTGGGATTCACTGGCGTCGGCGTCATTTGCCGCAAGGAGCGCCGACCTCTCCCGCGTTCGCGAACCTCGCGGCCCGGCGCATGGACGTGCGTCTGAGTGCGCTTGCGGAAAAACTCGGGGCAACCTACACGCGCTACGCCGACGATCTGGCGATCTCCGGCGGCCACGACCTGGAACGGGCAGTCCGACGCGTCAACGTTCTCGTTGGCATCATCGCGGGAGAGGAGGGCTTTGAGTTGAACTTTCGAAAAACGCGCTTCATGCGCCAAAGCGTGTGCCAGCAAGTCGCGGGGGTCGTCGTCAATGTGAAAACGAACTGCCGGCGCGAGGATTTTGACCGGCTGAAGGCGATCCTCCACAACTGCGCGCGTCACGGCCCCGCGTGCCAGAATCGCGAACGCCATCCCGATTTTCGCCGGCACCTTTTGGGACGGGTTGCCCACCTGCGCCACCTTAACCCGGCACGCGGCGCCAGACTCCAGGCGTTGTTCGAACACATCGACTGGACTCGGTGATATGCGGTTTGTCACATTCGCCCGTGCTGGCTACGAAAGAACGGAGCACGCATTCCGCATGAGGGCTTCCAATGAGAATCGCACTCCTGATCATCGGCATCGCCGGCTTCTTGCTCGGTCTTGCCATCAGCGGCATTTCGTTCGGCCTGCATCTTGTGAATCGACCGCGGATCAGCTTCAACGAAGCGTTTCCCGGCATCCTCGGCGGGTGTTGCTGTTCCAGTCTTTCCCTGGTGCTCGGCGTTGCCGGCCTCGTCTGGTTGCTGATGACGCCGAAGGACTCAAAGCCAGCAGAGAATGATTCGGACGACAATTGATGAACGCCAGCAACCCGCGGGCCCTGGCTTTCACGATGCACATTCCCCCGGCGGATACGGATACAGATTCCGCCGCCCTGGATCGCACAGCCCGCATCGAATATACGCCTCAAACGCATGTCGAAACTCCGTGGCGAAATTCGCGGCGTCCTCGGCGCGAACGGTCGGCGCGCGCCGGCATACCTCGGCGGCGAGCCGACGATATTCGGGCTCATCCGCGAGCAAAAACGCGGCATCGGGCGGCGCCTCACCCGCGCGTTCGCGCTCCTCACAATAGATCGCTGCGACGAAGTAGATCATCGCGGCACTGACCATCACCTCAAAACGATCAAGGCAGCGAAAACAGGTCGATGTGATCTCGTCCATCCACGCCAGTTCGCGCAGCACCGTTTCGCCGTATTCAAGAAGCCGACGCTTGCGGTTGGGGGTGTGCCAATCCTCCGCGAGAATCCGGCCCAGCCGTTCGACGGCGAACAGTGTCTGGGCGATACCCGGGCTGAGCCAGGCATCGAGGAATCCCGCCGCGTGGGGCAGGAGCGCCCAGTCGCTCCCGGCTGCCCGTGTGAATCGTCGTTGTAGGCGGCCGGTGCGAACCATGGGCCGAATTGCCTGGGCATCACGAAATTGCCGGGCGAGCGAGGGATAGGTGTTTAGCAGGCGCTCCCATTCCGCGTCCGGTGCTTCGTCGGGCCGAATCGGATGGAGGTCGGGATCAAGCGAAAAGCCCGCGCTGGTGATGCCATGGTCGAAGCGCAAGACCCACATCCAGCCGCCATCGATGATTTGGTGCAACGCAGCCGCATCGCAGGGGAACGGGTGTTCGGCCGTTGACGCTGCGCCGAGCAGGTCGTGCCAGCGCGCAACGCCTGTGAAGTGGCTGTACAAGCCGCGTGAGCGAGTCAGCAGTTGCGTGGAATCGACGCGTTCCAGCCCAAGGGCTCGACCGAGCAGTTGCCCGTCGCCGGTTGCATCGACGACGAGGGCGGCGCGGATCTCGACAGGCTCGTCCGATCGAAGGCCCTGCAAACGCCAGGGGCTTTCGCGATTGGCCGATTGAATCTCGATGCGATCAAGGTAAACAACCCCGGCCTCGACCGCCTGGTCAACCAGGTGGGCATCGAAATCGGCGCGAAACCAGTGTGTGTCGGAACGCGCGTCTTCCGGGCTGGCAGCGACGAGAAGCGCGTTGGCGTTGTCCAGCCGTGGTGTGAACGGCTGATCGCGCTGATGCTTGAAAAAGCTGAAGCCGCGCTTCAGACCGCATTGAATCTGAGGATGCGTTGCCTTCCAGGGACCGTATTTTGCGAACGGTTTCAGCCAGTCCAGGTCGAAGCGATTGGCGATGCGCTCAAGCTTGAAGTTGGCCAGCGGCGTCGAGGATTCACCGATGGCGAAACGTGGATGGGTGCCGCGCTCCAGGAGAACGACGGAAAACCCCAACCGGCGCGCAATGATCGCCAACAGCGAACCGCCGAAACCGGAACCGATGATGCCCAGATCGCAGCTTATTGTTTTGGTCATCAGAAATCCGGTTTTACCAGCCCCCTGCGCCAGCAAGGGGAATGGTCACCGCCCCTTGCTGTCGCCGCGGGCTGATTTACATAATGCGCTGTTCCAGATTCATACGTGCCAGGCGGGCGATGCGTTCGACCCGATTCGTGGCGTCCGGCGAAACGTGATCGATGTCCCACAGGTCCAGAAACACCCGGCCAGCGCGCAGTGAAAGGCCGTATTCGAGGGCGGATTCTAGCGTCTCCAGGGATGGCGGCGCGAAGTGCCCAAGCCGTTCCAATTCCTCCATCGCGCCGTTGCCCGTGCGTGTCGGAATCAAGCTGCAACAGCCAACACCCGCACGGAAAGCAAAGTCAAGGGATCGCTTGGCCCAGAGCAGCGCTTCGATCTCGCTTAAAAACGGCGGTCGCACGAGGATGAAGGCGCGCGTGGCGACGCGCTCGGTATTTAGCGAATGGGCGGCGATCGCGAAATCGTCAAGCGTCATGCGCTTGTTAAGCCGGGCCAACACGTCGAGATGAACGGTTTCCAGGCCCATTGCGACTTCAAGATCGCCGGCAAGCCGATCGCGAAATGCCCAGGTTCGCGCACCTATCAGACGCGGATGGCATTCGATGATCACGCGTTCAAACGGCGTCGCCAGTCGGGCGATCTCGGCGTGATCTTCAGGCGGGATCGCCTTGGCGTCGAAGAAGTTACCGGAGTTGTAGAGCTTGAGATGCCGGGCCGACGGCAGGCGAGTCAGGGCCCAGCGAATTTGCCCGGGAATCTCGCCAGGTGCGACCGAAGTTTGCAGCGTGTTCTTCCACAGGTCGCACATCAAGCATCGGTACGGGCACTCGCGATTGGTCAGGAATACGGTCGCCACATCGACCACGCCGCCACCCGGCGCCCCCTCCGGCTCAATCAGGAACGCGTAGGGTCGATCCGCCGACACCGCGTTGCGGGCGGGACGCTGCGCGAGAACCCAGGCGTCATCCGGGACGAGGATCGTATTCATGGGATGACCCGCAAATTAACTGGGCCGAACTCGCTCGACGTAATAGTAAATCGCCGCCCCGTCGAGCAAGGCGCATTCCGGCCCCGGCGCATCGCCGACACCGGCGCTGGGATGCAAGCGAATGGCTTGGTTATCGAGCAGCCGTTTCAAACCAGCGTGGAAATCCTTGATCGACAAATCCCCGTGCTTTTCGCGCAGCGTTGCGAAAAGATCAGCAAGCGGACAGCGCGGGCCCAGGCCAACGGTTTCGCGCCGCTCGAGAAAATCCAGCGTCTCTCGTGCCCAGGGGACTTCCGGCGGCGCCGGCGTTTTGGGCCTCGCCGCTTCGAGCCGATCGAGCGCAGCGCTCACCCGCTGCGAAAGCCGTTCGAGTTGCTGGCGCATCGTTGTCACCTCGACCTCGATCGTCCTCGCAAGTTCGCTGATTCGACTGGACCATTCGCTGGCCCAGGCGGGCAGTCCGCTTTGATTGAGCGCCAGGGTTTCGCGCAGGTTCTCCAGGGCACGCACGGGCGATTCACTGTCCAGGAGCAGGTCCAATCCCTTGGGCGTGACGTGCACCCACTCGACGGCCGTTTTGCCGATGGTTTCGACGCGAACAATTTCCAGTAGCCCGTCCTGGATTGCTTGATTGGCGATCTCGGCGTTGAGGCGCGTGCGCTGCGCGAACAGTCCGGGCAGCTTGCCGCGGCGGTAAAGCCGAACCTCGCCGCCTTCCTGTGCGGCGATCTTGATCGCCTCGAGCAATGCCAGTTTGCGTCGATCCATGACGAACCTTCCTTGTGCTCCCCTCGCCCTCCGGGAGAGGGGCCAGGGGTGAGGGATGCTGGCCAGGGTTTGTCCGTCAGTGTACAGTGAAATGGTATTCGCGTGAACATCAGTATTCCTCGTTTAGCCGCTCGCCTTGGGCGAGCGCTTCGAAAAAGAATCAACCATGGATCCCACTCCGAAGCGTCAACGCATCCTCAGCGGCGTACAGCCTTCCGGCAAGCTGCACCTGGGCAATTATTTCGGCGCCATCAAGCAGCACATCGAACTGCAGGACCAGGCCGATTGCTACTACTTCATCGCCAACTACCACGCGCAGACCACCATGCGCGACCTCGCCGAGAAGATGTCGGTCGACCAAAACCGCAAGCTGAAAGCCGCCGACCTGCTGCGGCAACACACGCTCGATGTCGCGCTCGATTACCTCGCGCTGGGGCTCGATCCCGAAAAGGCGGTGTTCTACCGCCAGTCCGACGTGCCCGAAGTCGCCGAGTTGACCTGGATTCTCAGCACCGTCACCAACATGGGCCTGCTGGAGCGAGCGGTCTCTTACAAGGAGAAGGTGGAAAAAGGCATCGAGGCCAGCGTCGGTCTTTTCACCTATCCTGTCCTCATGGCCGCGGACATTCTCATCGTCCGATCCAACGTCGTGCCGGTCGGCAAGGACCAGGTGCAGCACCTCGAAATGACCGCCGACATTGCCGGTAAATTCAACCGCGCCTTCGGCAAGGACATCTTCCCGATTCCAACCTATCGGCTCGACAAGGAATCGAAGGTTCCCGGCACCGATGGCCAAAAGATGAGCAAGTCCTACGGCAACACGATCGACATCTTCGCGGAGGGCAAGCCGCTGGAAAAGACCGTGATGAGCATCAAGACCGACAGTACGCCGATGGGCCAGCCGCTCAACCCGGAGCCGTGCAATGTCTTCGCGCTCTATTGCTTGTTCGCGACTCCCGCCGAGAAGGACGAGTTGGCGGCGGCGTACAAAGCCGGCACCATTGGCTTTGGCGGCGCGAAAAAACTGCTCAAGGAAAAGATCGACGCCTACTTCGGCCCATTCCGCGCGAAGCGAAAGGAACTGGCCGCCCGGCCGGACACCGTCGAGGACATCATGCGCGAGGGAGCGCGGAAGGCGCGCATCGAGACACAGCGCACCATGGAGAAGGTGTACAGGGCGACGGGGTTGCGGTAGGCCCTCGAGGTAAATACGCGGGGCACATCCAATAAAGATTTTAGAAAATTGTGTGACAAACCCGTCACCCCACCGATAAAGTCTAACCAGATGAAGAACTCGCTCCATTTCTCAAGCAAGGAATCGCACCATGTTCAGCCAGCTCTCCCGGATAGGTAAACTCATGTATATAGGGGGGGCGCACGGTAATACCAGCCCCCCGCGCAAGCGGGGGGATTTTGCACGCCTGACCATCGAGCGCCTGGAGGATCGCGTCGTGCCCAATGCCGCGCCGATGATCAACAGCGCCATGCTCGATTCGTTCTCGCCGAAGACAAACGACATCCTCACCGTCACCGTCTCCGCCAGCGATTCCGATAGCGATGCCATCACCTTCGACTACGTCTGGAAAGTCAACGGCAACACCGTCAAGTCCACCCTCGCCACGTCGTCCACAAGCGATACTCTCGACCTGAGCCAGTCCGGCAACGGCAACAAGAACGATTACGTCTCGGTCGTCATCACGCCCTACGACCCCTACACCTCCGGCATGACCGCCAACCCCGGGGCCACGGTAGCCAACACCGCCCCGACGTTCTCGATCAGCAACCAGGAAAACCTGCGCGGCGACGTCGTCGCCTTGCAGGTCAACGCCAGCGACGCCGACGGCGACACG